>JBOEFW010000001.1:0-23354 GCA_050633105.1 Aureispira sp.
AAATATCTACCAAAGTAGAAATACCATTTATGGATGGCATTCGCTACTAAGCTTGAGAGGCGTTTCTCTGTTCATTTCTAGGGGCAATGAAGGCTTTTGGAGAGGTGGCAGGGGGGAGTTGAGTTTGGAAGAAGAAAAGAAGGCCAGACAATTTATATAGAGTAAGAATTGTTTAAGCATCTCTATAAGTATTATTTTCTAGGCTTTTGACACAGCGACAGGAGTAATAGTAATGTTGTCCTTGCACATTATAATAAATCCCTTGCTCATTATCTGCAATAATTCTATAATAGGAAAACATTTTAGCAGCTTCTCCTCCCATACGATGAGGTGTCGAAGTCCAAAAACCTGTCACTTTACCTAGATTATTAAATTTGCCATGCGCAAAGCTTCCAGCAGGAAGGATATTCATTTTTAAAGAATCTGTACCTGGTGATGGCCAGTATTTTTTAGATTTTAAAATTTTAACATTTTGACCTCTATATTGTTTTATTTTTATTCTATCATCAGAATTATAAACTATTTTTCGTTCTAGAGAAATCCAATCTAAATCTCTACTCAATCGCCATCCTTCAGGACAAGCTTTCATAGCTTGTTCCCAATTGTATAATCGACCATAAGTAGGACTAGGATTATCAGGATTAAGTTTAGACCCTTCTACGTTATAGCGGATGTTTGATGTCATCCAGTAACGGTTTTCAATTTCTACATATTGGTAGCTCTCTCCATCTCTTGGGTCTATGAAGGTTTTTATTTTTTTACCTATCTTCAGAGATGAATTACAAGCAATAATAGTGACTGTTATGAAAATCAATACTACTAATTTCATTGTTTTATTTTAAAGGCTTAATAGTAATCTGTTCTGATTTTTTGTGATAAACAAATTTAGAAGTTTTACTCAATGTATAAGTTCTTGTCGTTACAATAGTTTTAACATTTTCTTTCCTATAAAATTTTATTTCTAAAGAGTAATGTTCTATTGGCTGTAATAACATTTCCTGATCTCCTATATCTTGTACAACTTCTAATTTTAAAAGTTCTTCATCATAAAAACTTATTTGTTTTTTCTGTCCATCAGGGCTGGTGTCTATCCCAGAAGCATCTACTAACACAAAACCACCAACTGTTGTAGCGTCTCCTTCCATCACTACATAGTTAAGTCTGTGAAAGAAGGTAGAAGCCTTTCCATTAGGCCCAAGATCATTTATTGGAGGAATAGTTTTAGCTTCTACAGATTCTATTGCTTTTGGATTAGTTGCTTTATATAATTTAATAGCATCAATCAATTCTCTAGTATCTTCCATCCTTTTCCCTACCACCTCATAATGATCGCCATAAGCCATACAAAAACGCACATACTCCACCGACTTCATTCCTTCAGAAAGCTCTTTCTCCAAAAAGGCAGTCAATTCCTCAGCCTCTTCCGGCGTTAACTCCAACAATTTCCCCCCAGCGCCAATTGCATAAAAGAAATCCGTCAACATAGGGGAGAGCGTAGTGACATCAATAGCGGCATTTTCTATTTGTTCCAGTTGCTCATCATGAGGGAGTTCGAGGTCTTTTTGTTGATAGAGTTGTCTCATTTCATTTAGAAAAACAACGGCATCATAAATATCTACCAAAGTAGAAATGACATTTATTACAGGGATAGTTTTAGCGACTAGACTCAAGAGCCTTCTGGTGCTTTGCCTTTTGGCGGCTTTGAGGAGGAGTTGTTGTGTTTTATCCTCTATTTTTTGAGTAACCTTTTCTAAGTGTAGTTGGTTTTTTTGTAGGGCTTTTTTTAGACTGTTGGACTGTTCCTGAATGGATTTGTCCAAATCTTCTAAACTAATGGCTTGGTGCTCTTGCAGTCTTTGGGTAATGCGTTGTCGTTCTTTTTGTAGGTGGACGGCCTTATCAAACGCCTTTTTTTGGAGTGCTTTTTTCTTTTTGGGGTCAACTTCAACCGTAGCCTGTTTTAAGAGTTGTTGGCGCTCTTGGTAGAGTTTTTGGCTGTGGGCGGTTTGCTCTGCTAGCTCTAGATAAGCTTCTTGTTGTTTCAGCAATTGGAGTTGCTTCTTAGTGACCAACTGTTCCTTTTTGTCTAAGGCATCTATCGCTTCCTGCATCAGCTTGTCCTTATCCATGGAGAGAAGATCCACGCCCAGTTCTGTAGCAATAGAGAACTCGACTTTTAATTTTAGATCGAGGAGTTGCTCCCAAAAAGGATGATCGGTTACCAATGCTTTTAAGGCTTTTAGGTCTAGTGCCAATTGTCCAACAATCTCTATAGGTGTAATGCTGCTTTCCCATTTTATGCCCTCTTCCCCCTTGCTCAAGGCACTCACAACATCCGCTATTTTTACGCCTACTTCTATGGTAATTCCTAAGGGTAAATTAAAGGTGAGTTTACCCTCTGTTAAAGCGACACTAGCATTGCCCATTTTATCTTTGATGGCTATTTCCAACTCTTGACAAAGGGCTTCCCCTGTTACGGTTAAAAAATCTCCTAAAAGGTTTTCCTTTGCTTCCAAGGTTTTTTCTTGAACCAATGAGCCCGTACCAGCTACTTCTACCGCAATAGTAGTGGTGTCTATATTGAAAGGACTTTTGGCAAAAGGCGGTTTTTTATTCAGCCAAGCTGTCATATCAGACCACTCTTCTTCTAGTTGATAAGTGGTAATGGTGAAGGTAGTTCCCTCAGGGGCAGCATGGTCTTGTAGGGTATACTGTACTTCTCCCTTTTTTAGAGCATTTTCTTTTAAAAATCCTTTGAGTAGAAGAACAAAGTGGGTAGAAAAGTCTACAGCAGTAGCTGCCTTTCCCTTCTTTTTGATGGTAAAAGTAATGGCTTGTTGTAAGTAATCTTGATACTGCTCTGGGGAGATATCGATCCCAAAATCCAGTTGTTTCGCATATTTTTGCTGATTGCTGTAGTATTTTCTATAAAAATCAACCACCATTTCTATGTAGGCTCTAGCCTCCTCCTCCTTAGGATTAACAGCCAAGAGTTGCCCCAACTGCTCCTTGTTTTCTTTGGGCAAGTCCGCTTGATTCAACAACGTTACCCAATCCTCCTCTTGGGGAGCTTGGGCGAGCGTAGCCACTGCCAAGGTTTGGAGCACTTGCTGATAGAGCCTTTCTAGTTGAGTAATTTGCTGTTGTATAGGAGCTGAAGGTTGTTTTAACTCTTTAGATTTTGTTTGGTAAAGTACCAAAAGTTGTTGCAAGGTGTTTAGTCGTTCCAAGAGGTTGCTACTAGCGGGCATAAGCAGTATTGTTAGTTATGTTATAGGAGTAAAGATAGAAAATAAAATTATTAGCATTAAAAAGGCAAAAACAATTGCTAATCTATTCTCATAATGGTATAAAAAACACCATCCACAAGAACAAGCTCATGAATGGTGTTATTATATTGGAAAAGCTAAGGAAAATGTATTAAAGTGCTACACATCAAAATTGACTTCTACTTCATCCGTAGTAGGAACAGCAGAACAACTTAAGATATAGCCGTTCTTAACCTCCTCATCACTCAAGGCCAAACAACGCTCCATTTCTACCGCACCACTAACTACTTTACAAGTACAAGTAGAACACGCCCCACTCATACAAGAGTAAGGAGGATCTTCATCGATGCGCAACAAACCATCTAAGATGGTTTCATTGGGTTCAAGCATCAATTCTATTTTTTTGCCATTCATATTAACAATGGCCTTTGCACCATTGCCATTGCCTTCGGCACTTGGTTTTTTATCTTCGACAACAAACCACTCAATATGGATGTTTTTTTCGTCCACATCCAATGCTTTTAGAGTAGCTTCTGCAGTACGCATCATTCCTTCAGGGCCACACATGAAGGCTTCTACAGGTGTATTGCCACGGCGATTGTTGGTGAATATATCCTTAACAAGAGTGGCATCAATACGGCCTGTTCTGCCTTGCCAATCTGTTACCCGTTTGGCAAATAGTCCAAATACTCCCCCTTCTTTGCGCTCTTTAGGCTTAGAAAGGGTATGGAAAACTTTCAATTGCCCTGCAAAACGTTGTTGCAATTGATCCAATTCTTCCTTAAACATCATACTGTCCTCCTGCCTATTCCCATACACCAAGCAAACTTGACTTTTAGGCTCTTCTTCTAGCACTGATTTGAGAATGGATAACATAGGGGTAATACCCGATCCAGAGCAAAATAAGAAATAATCTTTAGATTGATTGGGGTCTAAAGCAGTGGTGAAATGCCCTTGTGGAGGCATCACTTCAATTTCTGTTCCTAGCTTTACTTGATCATTGATGTGGTTAGAAACCAATCCTTTGTAAACACGTTTGACCGCAATTTTTAAATCCTTGTCCATGCTAGGACTAGAGCAAATAGAATAAGCGCGGCGTTGTTGTTCCCCACGAAACATGAATTTTAATGTCAAATATTGACCGTGTTGGTAAGCAAAAGTCTCTTTAAGGTCTTGGGGGATGTCAAAACTTAAAACAACGGCATTTTCAGTTGCTGCTTTAACATCTTTTACTTTCAACGGATAAAAATTAGTATCGGCCATTAGTAGTATATAAAAGTTAAAAAGTGTTCAATAAAATAACGTCAACGTCTTATTAGACTATATGAGAACAATAATCTGGCGTCAAGGTTGGGTTTAGTGCTGCAAAATAACGGAAAATCTACTGAATTTTTGTAGAAATATTGTCCTTTTGTCGAATTGACGCTGCTCTAAGGATTAATTCTCTTGCAAGAGCTTTAACAAAGCGAGTTCCAATTCATTGGAATCATAAGAGCTAGGGGTATAAGCAAAATTGCCCTCTTTTGTGATGAGAAAGAACTTGGGGACGGATACAATGTCATAATCTTTGGTAATTGTAGACTGCCTAGGATCAAAAAATAAATGTCGGCCTTGTAACTGTTTTTCTTGGATCGTTGCCCGCCATTGAGCAGTAGTACGGTCCAAGGAGACATGCATAAAGACAACGTCTTTATTCTTGAATTTAGGCTCAAAATGCTGCAAACGTTCGATTTTTTCAATACAAGGACGACACCAAGTTGCCCAAAAATCTAAGTAAATGACTTTTCCTTTGAATTGGGATAGGCTAACTGGAGTACCCTCTAAATCGAACAAGGTAAAGTTAGGCGCAGGCATTCCAGCGGTCATTTTACTGGCTTTCTGAAAGGGATCTAAAACCAAACGATCCAATTCGTAATAAGGGTTTTCTTCAATGAAGTCTTCGTATAATGGAAGGATGAATTTAGGATCTTCTTTACGCAATGCTGTGGCAATAAAGTGGGCCATCATAAAATATTTGGTACGTCCACTCAGGTAAATTTTGCTGTAATGATAGAGTTGCTCATACACACTCTGGTTCTCAGCAGGCAATTGGCGGCAGCGATAATGCAACACCGCTTGTACAAACGCACGATAGTGGCTGTTGCCTAACGCTCCATCGTCTAAAACCAAAACACTGTCAGTAAAGTCTAAGAAACTAGGTTCTAAACGATGTCTAGGACCATAGACATCTCCATAGGTCAATTGTAGTCGCCATTTTTGATAATCAAATTCTGTTTGAATAAAGGTTTGAAAAGCAGAACTTAAGGGTTGAGTAGGATCTGCTGTAAACAATTGAAGGAGCGCTTTTTTTTGCCGCCATTGTTCTTCCGTCCAATCTATAAATTCAATAGGGCTACTGGCTTGCATTTGTTTATCCAAGTCATTGTGTATGCTATAATAATAAACCCCTTTTCGGTATTGGCGATAGTTAAAAATATTAGGGTCCGCAGGGAATTTTTGACGATAGCGCTGCCAGAAGTAGTTATTGTGCTGGCCATGCTGTCCAAATCGTACTTGCTCAGGAAAGAGTTGCCCATCTAGGGCAATGTGTAAGGTGTCATTGGGTTCCAGGAATAACTCACAGCTTTTTTTGCCATAACGCAAGGTCACAAGTTGAGGAACCTCTATACGACAAGTCAATCCAAAATGCTCTTGTGGATTGACTTGGGCACTAATTTCCTCTACCGTATTATTAATGTAGCGTTTATTGATTTCTAGAACAATAATTCCTGTGCTATCATTGCGTACTGCGCCTGTTATCAGTACATTGTGTGGTTGCGCCCAGAGCCAAGACACACTTAATAAAAGTAACCCTAAAAAAAGTCCCCGCATTGTTTTCTTCTTTTTTCCTTCAAGATAAAGAAGATAATAACACATCTCACAGATACTATAAAAAAACTTTATAATCAATAAGTTAAGCTTTGTTATAAAATTCCTAAAATAAAACAGACTACTTATGTTCAGGTATACCCCATTGGGGACATCCAATATATCGTCATTTTTCTATACTTGAAGCTTATTTTTGGCGTATAAATAAAGGAGAGAGCCTATAGATAAGAAGACTAAAAAAAGGAAATAGTACATTTTTGTAGAACCAATACTTGAACTTAATTTTCCTTGTTGTACTGTTAGGAGCAGAGGAAAGAGCGATAAGGCAATAATGCTTATTTTTTAATTGAGGAATGGTTAGGTATAAAACTGAGCTACAGGGATAGCCTTAAGAGTTAAAAATCAACATTGCATAAACAATATAAGAGTGGCTTTAAAGAGTCAAATTATCATCTAGAAGTTCCTCACTTGTATTTTTAAGAACAGGAGCTAATTGACGATTAGACTTTCTCAAATGTAGTATGGAGAGTATCAATACAAAGGATGACAGGCAACAAAAGAGAAAAAGGTCTATCTCCCCTGAAGTAATGGCTGTAAAGACAACAAAAAGGGCAACTAACAGCAGAACCGTAGAGAGTCCTATCCCAATTGTATTTAAGAGCTTCTTTGGTTTGAAGAAGGCTATAATATTAATAAGAACAATTAATAAACTGGCGATACCTCCTATAGCAAAAACAGTGATAGCTAGAGCGATGCCAGCCCCCATACCTGCTCCTCCTGATCCATGTTGTGCTACCAATGTTATTGGTAGACACAACAAGAATAAGAATGGTATTCCCTTTGAAAAGGATGTATATTTCATTTTCTTTAAAATGTAAAATTCAAGGTCATACGAACAGAGAAGGGTTGTGCATCCCGATTATCCAAATAAGTTAAACGCCATAGGGCATCCACTCGAATGAATTGGAAAATGTTCTCAATACCAACACTCGCTTCCGCATAAGGTCCTTTGTCAAAACTACCATAAAATGGTCCTTCTGTAAAGGGGGCAACTCGATCTTTGGAACGTTTGATGGAGCGATCGTATTCATTGAGACGATTGGCTTCTGCATGGCGCTTTTCTAGGGTACCCCAAGCTGCTCGTATGGCCGTAACCATTCGCCATTTTAAGTGTTTTCGTACAAATGGAATGCGATCTAATAAGAATCCATCCCAGTGGTGTTCTAAGCGAGCATGCACAAATAAATCACTAACAAACTCTAGGTTGTTCATACTGTTGAACGAGGATTTATTATAAAAATAAGCCTCATTACCAGGATGGGTTTCTAAGAGTAAATAGGGGAGCGGTGTTTTACTAAATATTTTTCCACCTTCTACATCATATTCTAACCAACCAATAGGACTGATGAAAAACCAGTGCTTGATGCGCAAACGAACACGGTGATAGTTGTATTGAGAATTGAGAATACCTTTAACGCCCATTGTGTAAGCTAGGGTGACAATCGGAAAACGAGAACCTAAACTAGCATCTTTGAAAGGGCCTGATATCTTGCGTTCTTTGTAGGCAAAACGAGTGGTTAACATGGCTTCCGTGGTACGCACTTGACTCAACGTATCATAGCCATCAGGACCTGCTCCATTACGCTGCAAGAACTTAAAATTAAGTCCACCAAATCTAGTCGCTTCATGTCCGACAGGTTGCATGCGCTGGTGAAGAATGGCAATTCGATTGGAGAAACCTCGTTTCCAAGAGTGAAGAAACCAAACTTTGCCTTCTTGCACATACATCATTTTTTGAGGAATGGCTCGGCGTAACCATCCTGCAAATAGACTTTGGGTGCGGCGCTCTTCAGAGCTTCTATTCTCAAAGGTCGCATCATTAAAAAAGCTAACTCCAATGGCAGAACGGCGATAACGGTTAAAAACATACTGCATGTTGCCGCCATACTTCCAGCGCTTGTCTTTAAAACCATAACCTGCATAGCCATAGATTTGAAACTTCTTACTTAGGTTGTTGCTGGTTCCAATCCCCAAGCTCAATCTAAAGCCCTCTACATCATTCCATGTAATGATTTTGGAGTAAGGGCCAATTTTAATAGGGCCAATATCCTTGTAACCGCTCACTACAATTTCGGCAATATCTGCTACTGTTTTAAAAACAGGGATATTTTGAACACTATCGACCATTTGGTAAATGCCTTCTTCATTTTTAGAGAGTTTTTCATGTCTTTGTTCTTGCCAAAAGGTATCGGCTTTTTCTAACTCTTCATAACGAACATCTTCAGGATCTTTCTTGATATAGGTTTCCTTGATATCTGGTTGATCCAAGACAAAATCTTTATAAGAGGTGGTTTTCCGACCAATAATCCCTAACCCGCGATCTTTTTTAGTAGTGGCAAAATCAATAACTGTTTTTTGTTTGCTAGGCAGCCAGTATTTCTCTTGATAAGAATCATATTCTTGAAAAATAATGATTCTATTCACTAAGTTGACATTGGCTTGTGGGTTCATACGCATATTGACCAATAACAAGGCATGTTCGTCCATTGCTACCCAGAAATCTCCATAAAAGGTATAACCTGCTTTTTCTTTGGGTTTGAATTTGAGTTTATAACTCCAACGGCCTTTGATTTGTGTGCTGTCCATGATATAATATTCATAGAAGGCTAGCCCTGCATCAGAGAAAGGACTGATAAACTCCTTGCCCAAGAGACGGATATTATTATCATAAATATTGTACTCCTCGTTCATGCTTCCAATAAAGTCTACCACGGTTTGGTTTTTTACACCAGACACCCGCTGTGCTTTCAGTATTTCCTTCTTTTCATTCCCTTTGACGTAATACACATCAAAAAAACGCTCAGCTACATAAGCAGGCAAGAAAGGCTTGACATCAGAAACGGTATCAATGTTGTCAAAGATGAATTGCAGTTTCTTGAAGATTTTCATATCCTTCATATCCTGCGTAATGTTGACCAAATCCAACTCCATTTTACTATAGAGTTCCGTTTGGTAGGACTCTGCAATCTGATCTAAGTTATTCTCTGATTTATGCTTAATAATCTGACGAATGATCTCATTAGCAGGATTTTCACCAGCTTGTACCACCACACTAATACCTAAATCTAAGGTACTCGAACGCATTCTAAAATTGATGACTTGTTCTGTCTGGCTCTTATCAATAGCTTTGAGGACATTATCGTAGCCTAAAGAATTGGTGGCTAGGGTATCGCCTTGTTCTGGTTGAAGGGTAATGGTGTAGTTGCCATCAATATCTGTGGTAACACCATTGTTCGTACCTAATACATACACACTACAAAAAGGCATGGCCTCTTCAGTATCGTCATCAATGACGGCACCAGTAATGGTTATGGTTTGTGCATGGATGGTTAGGCTGATAAAAAAACAGACAGTTAGAAGTAAATAATTCATGTAAAAGATGAAATACGGTTGTGAAATGGATGGAATAGGGGTTCAATAATATTGGAGCAGGCTCCTTAGTAAACATACAGAGAAATAGAAACAATTTGGACTAGATACTCTTTTATTCGTTGTTCAGACCTTTGATTCTTGTTTTTGCGCTATTTTTCTTAAAACAATGTTAACAAAAATAGCCCCAAAGTAGGTCACTGAATAAAAAAGGCAACAAAATTGTAATATCTCCGTTTAAAGGAATAAATTTATCATAATGTAAATATCCTATGACTAAACATTAATCCCTTAAAAAAGTATACATATTAGCATGAATATTCTAAAAAACGCTGTTTTGCTCCTGCTTCTGCTAACAGGAGGCTATTGGCTCAGCGAACAATATAAACAGGCCAATGCTTTAGATAATTTAATTCACAAACACATCCAAACAGCTAGTGTTGCATCAACAACCTATCTGGATGAGGCACGGGCTATTCAGGGCAACAATGATTTGACTCCAATAGAAAGCAAATTGTTGTTGTTGGACCAGCATCTACAAGCAGGAGAGCATTTAGAAGTGTTGGCAAAAGGGCAAGCCTTTTTAGAAGGGGATCCTGATAATTTGGAAATTCTATTACGGCTAGGAATTGTTTATTTGCAAGAAGACGATTATGCCTTGGCTTATGAGCAACTAATAGCTGTTCATCAAGCCCCAACTACTGCTTCGTTGTTACAAATAGAAGCGGCTTGGTACTTGGCGTTGTTGCAGTCACAAGAAGGACATTGGGAGCAAAGTCAAAAATACTTACAGCAAGTACTTAGTACCCATACTGTTTATCGCCGCTCAGCAGAAGAATTGATTGCAGAAATAGAACAGCACAAACAAACACTTATTGGCTAGGTAGGAATGGAACTCCTACTCCTCCGTGAAACATACCTCTTTAAAGAATAGAAGAAGCCTGCTCTAATTTTTCAGAGCAGGCTTCTTATTTATTAAGTGTTTTGTAGCGGTAATCTAAGAACGATTGCTCCAAGAATCTCTTAAGGTGGCAGTACGGTTAAAAATGAGTTGATCTGCATTGCTATCAGAATCTACAGCAAAATACCCTAAACGCAAAAACTGGAACCCTTGTCCTACCTTTGCTGTTTTTAAGCTTGGTTCTATGTAAGCAGTAATTGTTTGTAGAGAGTTAGGGTTCAAAAACTCCTTAAAGTCAACGGTTTCTTTTACCTCTTTACCTTTCTTATCCGTTACAGGCTTGCCTTCTGCGTCCAAAACCGTCTGTTTGTGCCCAGTAGGTTTTGGGTCACTAAATAAGCGATCGTATAAGTTAACTTGAGCAGGGATAGCGTCTGCTATTGATACCCAATGTAACGTTCCTTTGGCCTTGACACCACTTGTATCTTCGCCCGATTTACTATCCTTATAGTAGGTGCAATGCACTTCTGTAATGTTACCAGCAGCATCTCTCTTATGATCATGGCAATTAATAATATAAGCTCCTTTTAAGCGTACGTTTCTATCAGGTGCCAACCGTTTCCATTTCTTATTGATGCCTTCTGTACCAAAATCTTCTTGTTCGATGTAGATTTCTCTAGAGAACGGCACTTTGCGGCTGCCCGCTTGTTCGTCTTCTGGATTATTCTCTACTGTCATTTGCTCTGTTTTGCCTTCTGGGTAGTTGGTAATGACTACCTTAAGCGGGTTAAGTACCGCCATCGCACGAGGAGCAACTTTGTTGAGGTCATCTCGTACACTAGCTTCCAAGGAAGACAAGGCAAGGAACTGATCTCTTTTGGATACCCCTGCACGGTCTATGAAATTACGAATAGACGCAGGCGTATATCCACGACGACGCATTCCCGAAAGGGTAGGCATTCTAGGATCATCCCAACCACTAACCAAGTCGGCCTCAATTAACTCCTTGAGTTTACGTTTACTGGTAACCGTGTAATCTAGGTTAAGTCTAGAGAATTCAATTTGCTGTGTGCGTGTAATATCTAACTTTTCTTGACACCAGTCATACAAAGGGCGGTGGTTTTCAAATTCTAAGGAACAAAGAGAATGGGTAATGTTTTCTATCGAATCGGATTGGCCATGTGCCCAGTCATACATTGGGTAAATACACCAAGTATCTCCTGTACGGTGGTGGGCAGCCTTGATGATTCTATAAATTAAAGGATCACGCAAATGGCGATTGTCTGCTTGCATGTCAATTTTGAGGCGCAAAGCACATTCTCCTTCTTCGTATCCTCCGTTTTTCATTTTCTCAAAACGCTCTAAGTTGGTGGTGGCGTCGGTATCACGATAAGGACTAGCTTTACCTTCTCGCTTTTGCAAATTCATTTCCTCAGGAGTAGAGAAATCTACATAAGCGAGCTCTTTTTTAATAAGATCGACGGCATAGTTATATAAAGTCTGAAAGTAGTCAGAAGTGAAATAGAGTTGCTCGCCCCAATCATAGCCCAACCATTTAATGTCTTTTTGAATGGCTTCTACAAAGTCTGTTTTTTCAGCCAATGGATTAGTATCGTCGAAACGCAAGTTGGTTTTTCCACCATACTTTTTAGCGGTTTCAAAATTGATACAGATTGCTTTGGCATGTCCAATGTGCAAAAAGCCATTGGGTTCAGGAGGAAAGCGGGTGTGTACCTGCTGGTTGAATTTCCCTGTTTTATTGTGTTCTTCTATAATGCGCTCAATAAAGTTAAGCGATTCAGAGGCCGTAGGCTCATTGTTGTCGTGGCTCATAAATTAATGCGTCAGTTCAGTAAAAAAGATCAAATTACTATGCCCTTACCATAGTACTGGAAAAGACCAAAGATAGTTTTTCTATGGCATTTAGTAGGGTAAGTAGCAAGGATTTTTTGAGTCCTGCTCAAAAGCTAATGATTGACCAACCTTTGGCCTATAAAAATAGTTCCATAAAGCTGAATTAGTAGCAGTGTATATGGTGAAGGCAAGGAGGAAAAAAGAACAAAAACTAGTTTAAAATAGCTTTAAAAGGACGTTAAGCAATAGGTCAAGAAACGCATTACACTACAATATTTAGAGAAAATTTGTTAGTTTTGCACCGCCTGATCAAACAGATACACGAATATATTTGTCACAGATAAGATTTGAAGCAAAAAAACAGTTTTTAAGGAATTGTTTTTATAATAAGAGAAGTCTGAATTCTTAGAGTGCTTCAAGCAGGTAATTTTACTCAACTAAAAAAGAAAAAAAATGCGTGTTCGCTTTGCCCCAAGTCCTACAGGTGCGTTGCATATTGGTGGTGTACGCACTGCTTTATATAATTATTTGTTAGCTAAGAAAGAAGGTGGAACTTTTGTCTTACGGATAGAAGATACCGACCAAACGCGCTATGTGGAAGGAGCAGAAAATTACATCATAGAAGCCTTAGAATGGTTGGGCTTAGAGTTTGACGAAAGTCCTACTAAAGGAGGCCCTTACGGTCCTTATCGCCAATCAGAGCGTAAAGCAATGGGCATTTATGAAAAATTTGCCCAACAATTAGTAGCAAATGGCTATGGCTATTATGCCTATGATACTGCAGAAGAATTAACAGAGGAGCGCGCTAAAGCTGAGGCAGCAGGCAATAAGTTTAAATACGATGCTCAAACACGTTTGCGCCTTAAAAATTCCTTGAACTTGAGTCCAGCAGAATGCGAAGCGTTAGAAGCGGCAGGTGCTCCAAAAATTGTACGGGTAATGATTCCAGAGGATGGAAATGTTACATTTACAGACGAAGTGCGTGGTGTTGTTACGTTTAACTGTAGCGACTTGGATGATAAAGTCATGTTGAAGAGTGACGGAATGCCTACGTACCACTTAGCAAATATTGTTGATGATTACCACATGAAGATCACGCATGTTATTCGTGGTGAAGAATGGTTGCCATCTACTCCTTTGCATGTCTTGTTGTATCAATATTTGGGTTGGGCTGATAGTATGCCTACTTTTGCACATTTGCCTTTGATACTCAAGCCAGAACCAACGGCTTTTTTGAGTAAAAAAACAATTCCTGCCTTTACAGCACAGTTTAGCGGTGATTTTTTGCGGAAGTATGAAGAATATGCTCCAAAAGAGAAGCAAGTAACCAATACGGTACAAAGCTTGTTACAAGATTATAAGAATATATCCGATCGTTTGCGTATTAACGAAAAGAAAGACAGCAAATTACAACAAGCTGTTAAGACATTTTTGCGCGATGTGATGTATGGGAAACTAAGCAAACGCGATGGTGACCGCTTGGGAATGCCTGTTTTTCCTTTAGACTGGAAAGGAGCAACTCCTGAAGAAAGTTTCAATGGATTTAGAGAGTGGGGCTTCTTATCAGAAGCAGTACTCAATATTTTGGCTTTGTTAGGTTGGAATGATGGCACGGATCAAGAATTGTATACTAAAGAAGAGATGGTTCAGCAGTTTAGCTTGGATCGTGTTTCTTCTTCTGGAGCTCGTTTTAACTTCCAAAAAGCAAAATGGTTCAATAAACAGTACTTGGCAAAGCTAGACAATGCAGCTTTGGTCGATTTGGTGCGCCCTAGTTTGGACGCTCATAAGGTAACAGCTTCTCAAGGGGAATTGGAACGAATCGCGGAATTACTCAAAGTACGTTTGGATTACTTGTTTGATTTTTATGCGCAATCTAATTATTTCTTTGAATCCTTAGATGTAGATAGGGTAGCGGAAAAGAACCAAAAGACTTTCCAAAATAAGATTGTTAAGAAATGGGATGCCGCACAAAAGGATTTATTAGAACGTTTAATAGAAGCGCTAGAACAAGTGGACAACTTTGAAGCATCAACGCTAGAAGAGACCTTACAGCCCATCATAGGCGAGCGACAAGGACAAGTGTTACCTGTCTTTAGATTGGGCTTGTCAGGCACTATGAGCGGGCCTGGGGTTTATGATATAATGGCTGTATTGGGGCAAGAAAAAACAATTGCTCGGTTACAGGCATTTTTGACTTTTTGTGAAAAACATGCTGTAGAATTGTAAAAAAAAAGAAAGCAATATTTTTTATTTATAGAGACGGATCCTACTTTTTTGTTTTAGATAGAAACAAATGTATTTAGAGGGGCTGTCTTTCATTTTTAGTTGTTTACATAAGCAGAAAAATTGTTATACAATGAAAAAAAGCTCTTTTTAGAGCAATTATAATATGGTAAAAACTGGTTCAGGCCGAAAAAAGCTTGTCATGGATTAAAAAATTAGTGACATAATTTTGAAACTTTCCTAGACAATGTTCGTTTTGGTGCATTAGTAGAACTAATAAGCTCATGGCAAGGGCTCAGTAATAGCTTTTGAATACCCTTCAAAGGCATATTCTTTATCCAACTAAAAGGAAAGCATTTATGAGTGAACAAAAGAAAACAAATCGATACCGCGATGCGGAGTTGCTGGAATTTGAGGTGATGATCAATGAAAAGTTAGAAGAAGCAAGAAAGCAACTACAAGACCTAAAAGACCAACTCAAAGAATTAAATAACAGTGGCGACGAAAATCGTGCTGGTACTTTTGATGATGGCGCTTCTAATTGGCAACGAGAACACTTAAGCAAATTGGCTGCTCGTCAACAAAAGTTTATTCGTAATTTAGAATATGCGATTGTACGAATTAAAAACAAAACCTACGGTATTTGTTCTGCAACTGGTCAATTAATTAGCAAAGAGCGTTTGATGCTTGTTCCGCACGCTACTAAAACCGTAGAAGGAAAAACAACAACCCAAGGAGAAGTTAAAAAACAAGAAACTCCCAAATTCTTCAAAGAATAATAGTTCTTCCTTAACCTAAAGTATGTTGTGTAGTGCCTCTTCGATTTAATAAGAGGCACTACACAAAAACATTAATCTTGGATGATTTTGTAAACTTGAAACAGGGCAGAAGTGCTTTAAAATACGCTAAAAGCTTCTTGCGAAAAAAAAAATGAAAAAAAGGTGATTTTTTTCTTCCAAAAGTTTGCAAGTTTGAAATCTTGCCGTATATTTGCAACCGCTTACAATAACAAACAACACGGAATAAACAACGTGAAACAAGTTAACTACTAAGCAATAACCGGCTTCATAGCTCAATTGGATAGAGCGTCTGACTACGGATCAGAAGGTTGGGGGTTCGACTCCCTCTGAGGTCACCAATCACAGAGAATATACGATAATAAACAGTCCCGACTTAATTAGTGGTCGGGACGTTTTAAATTAAAAGAAAGTCATGTCCAAAATATGCCAATTAACAGGAGTGAAGCCTATATTCGGCAATAATGTATCTCACTCTAAGCGCAGAACAAGAAGACGCTTTAATCCAAATCTACAGACTAAACGCATCTTTGTTAGAGAAATTGATTCTTGGATTAAGGTAAAAGTAAGTACTCGTGCTTTGCGTAACATGGAAAAAATTGGTACTTATAAGTATCTAAAGCAGCAATTAAGCGCTGGTTTTGATCCTAAAGTTTGGGTAGAGGATGCTAAACAAATGGAAGCAGCCAAAAACTCTAAACGTGGCTACCGTCGTGTAGAACATGTAGATGCAAACGGTCACAAAACATACTCTATTACGTATGAACCAGCTGTTAGCAACAATACAAAAGTTAGACTTTCTAGCGTTATCAAATAAGCAATTAACTTCGTTGACTTTCAGTTCTCGAAATACGACTAAAAATAACAATACGTTATGGCTAAGAAAAGCAGAGGCAATCGCGTCCAAGTTATCTTGGAATGCACGGAGCACAAAGCAACAGGAATGCCTGGTACTTCTCGTTACATCACGATGAAAAACCGCAAAAACACACCTGATCGCATAGAGTTAAAGAAATTTAACCCTATCTTGAAAAAATACACTGTACATAAAGAAATCAAATAATTATGGCTAAGAAGGTATCGAAAAATGCGAGAGTCGCGCAACGTGCGGCAAACGCTGGTTCTGGTAAAGACCATGTAAAATGTGTTAAATCCATTAAGGACCCTATCAGTGGAAAAATTTCTTACAAAGAAGTCATTATCCACAAAGATGAAGTAAAAAACTTCTTCGCAGCTAAATAATTAGACTGCTGAAAGTTAACAATATTACATTAGGCTTCCCGAATTCACTTCGGGAAGCTTTTTGTACTTAATAAAGTGGTTTTTAAGAAAGAGAACGTTTCGTTCACAGAGCTCAGAAGCGAGCAGTTGACGAGCAACTATATTGTAGAAGCTGGTTTTGATCGCTTCACAAGTGCTTTGTGTGATCCAACTACTTAAAAGCCGATTGTAATCTATCTTGTATCTACTCCACAATTAGAACAACACTATGGGACTGCTCAATAAATTCTTTGGCAAAAAAAGCGAAGAAGAAAAAGAACAAATCAAAGAAGATTTAGACAAAGGTCTAGAGAAATCTCGGAAAGGGTTTTTTAATAAGATTGCTACCACTTTTGCTGGACGTACTACTATTGACGAGGAAGTCTTAGATGATTTGGAAGACATTTTAATTGCTTCCGATGTAGGAGTAGAAACAACCGTTAAGATTATAGAACGTATCGAAGCACGTGCTGCTCGGGATAAATACGTGACAACAAAAGAACTTAATGAGTTGCTAAGAGATGAAATTGTAGAACTTTTAGCACTTAATAACTCTAATGACGTGGCCAATTATGATTTGCCTGCAGATACCAAACCTTATATTATCTTAGTGATTGGTGTCAATGGAGTAGGTAAAACAACTACTATTGGTAAGTTGGCTAGCAAATACCAAGAATCTGGTAAGAAAGTGCTGCTAGGAGCTGCGGATACTTTTAGAGCAGCTGCCGTCGATCAATTAGAAATTTGGTCTAAACGTGTTGGTTGTGATTTTTACAGCAAAGGAATGTATGCTGATCCTGCTGCTGTTGCCTACGAAACCGTTCGCCATGCTAAAGAAAATGGACACGATGTTGTTTTTGTAGATACCGCTGGTCGTTTGCACAATAAAAAAGGCTTGATGAGAGAGCTGGAAAAAATTAATAATTCGATTGGTAAGCAGATTCCAGGAGCGCCACATGAAGTCATGTTAGTCTTGGATGGTTCTACAGGGCAGAATGCCTATGAACAAGCGAAACACTTTGCAGCAGTGACTAATGATGGTATTTCTGCCTTGGCCGTTACTAAATTAGATGGAACAGCTAAAGGGGGAGTAGTTATTGGCATTAGCGACCAATTCAAAATTCCAATCAAATACATTGGAGTAGGAGAGGCGATGCACCATTTACAAGAGTTTGATAAACGCGCTTTTGTAGACTCTTTCTTTAAGCAATAAACTAGAAAAAGAATCTTTATAAAAAACGTCCTGCTTTGATCAATCAAAGCAGGACGTTTTTAGTTTCTTCGGCATCAATATCTAGTCTTTAGGTCGTTGTTGTGGAAGAATTAGAAGAATATACTAATTGTTTTTCTTGAAAATAACGCTCTCTGGAAACCGCTTGGTACTTATCTGTACTTCCAATCACCTCTTGCTCTGATTCATTGGACAGACGCATGGTAAAGGGAGCCTCACCTCCAGTATCTCTACATACTGCTGTGACAAAACTGATGTGTTCCGCCAAGGGAATCAATAAACTAATTTGTGCAAAGGGTTGGCGGCGATAATCACCATTCAAACCACAAACTTCAACAATTTTGCCTTGGTTGGCCCATAAATCACAATAGTGACTGGCATCAGGGTAGAATTGAATTTCATCAATACAAACTACATCATAGTTCTTGACTAAACTTTTGATATCCTCTAATTGATGGCAAGACGTAGCTTTATAACTGAGTTGATCGTGCGTAATTAACATTTCTTCAGAACCATCGTATCGTCTATCTTTAGCATACTTGACAAGGAGACAGCGTTTACCAGCAATTTGGTAACGACGATAGCGTGTTAATAAAATGGTACTCTTGCCCGAAAACATAGGGCCTATAATCAGATTTAGTTTACCAGTAGTAGCAGCAGGAATCGGCATAAGCATTGTTTAATAACTTCATTTTCTTCTCAAGAAGAAATAAAAAACAGTGAAAGAATAGAATAATGTGCTAAGTAGGCTAAATAATGGGTATCTAGGGAAAATATAATTTGATGGTGTAGGAGTAGTTGTGCTCCTTGAGACTTCAAATATACAGTTTTTTGGGGATGAATTATAAGTTCAGAACGACCACTAAAAAAACAATCGTTCACCATCTTAGGATTGTTGCCCAACAATAGATGAATCCCCTCATTTGGAGGAAGATGGTTATTTTATCTCCTTATATAACAAAACAATTTTTCTAAACCTATTTTTGTACTGTGAGACAGAGAAAAAGAAAAAAAACATTTCTTTTGTTAAAAAAAATGCTATCTTCTATTTGTTCCTCTACCGTAGCCTCGTGGCTACTTTTTTTATTTTATAGTAACCTATGCACAGAAGAAAATTACCTATATTAATCCTTGTTTGGTTGTTGTTTGCGAGTGCTTTATCTACAGAAGCGCAACTCCCCTCTGATGGCAAAAACAAAAGCGCCTATAATGCGTTTCGTGCTGCTGAGAAAAAGTTTTATCGAGGCAATTTTAAAGGAGGAGAATCTGCCTTTGAACGAGCAGCTAAACGTTATGAGAACAACGAAGATCCTGATGGTTACATTGCTGCCAAGGCGATGGAGGCGCTAATCTTACTTAACAAAAATCGGCCAAAAGATGCTTTTAAGGCTTTTAGACGAGCGGAAGAGCTTTATGATGCACAGGGACGCCACAATCAAGCTACTCGTGCTTATTTGCGCTTGTGTTTAGGGAAGTATCATTTGTATTATAAGGAGAACAATGAAGCTTCTGTGTTCTTAAAAGAAGCAAATACCATAGCTAAGAGCAATCCTGAATATTTCTCGCCGATTTTTGAAATTGAACTCCAACAAACTTTAGGTGAATTGTATTTAAGAAAAGGGGACAAAGAAACGGCTCTAGAGTTTTTTGATGGCTTGTTAGAGTCCACCAAGAAAATTCCCAAAGAAGAACAAAACGAAACGTTATTAAGAGAACAGCGCGAAATGGCGTCTCAATTGTACGATCAAGCGCTCAATCCCAAAGAGGCGGCAGAGCGTTATGCCAGTTTGTTGAAAGATGCAGAAGAAGAAATTAAAGGGGAGCTTAATTTTAAAACAGGGCGTTCTCTTTATAAATATACAGAATACGAATCGGCTTATGACCATTTAACGGAAGCCTTAACACAGGACTTAACTGATGCACAACGAGCAGAAACAAAAGCGATGTTGGCAATCATTGCCATGAGTATTAAAGATTATGATGATGCATTAATTCAGAATGGAACAGCCTTAGCTTTGCATCTAAAAATTGGTAGTAAGCCTCAAACCCTTTACAACAGCTTTGTCAAACAGGGGAATATTTATAAGGAGTTGGAAACAAACGGAAAATCTGCCTATTGGTATAAACAAACTGTGAATCCTCTTGAAGCGGAATGGGAGTTATCGGAAGAGTTAAACAAATATGATTTAGAACAGATTGAGTACAAGGAAAATATTGCCAGAGAGGAAAACTTTAATTTAGCATTGCTGAGTTATGAACGGGCAGAGCGTTTAGTAAAGCAATTGAAAAAGGGAGCACAAAAACCAGCTTTGGTAGAAGTTTATATGGCTAAAGGGGCGCTTTATTTTTCAGCTAAAGCCACAAAGGAAGCTAGTGTGTATTATGATAAGGCCTTACAATTAATGGAGGACATTTATCCTGAAAAACATCCTCTTGTAGCAGAAGCAGCTCGTTATCAATGTGAAATTGCAGTACAGAATGATAACCTTCCATTAGCTTTGAAATGGATTAATCGCTCGATTAATGCTGCGACGACTAGTATCGCTCGTGCTGTAACAGGAGATGTATTTCCCTTAGCTAACCAAGCCGAATATCCTTATGAATTGTTGTATTCTACTGCCATCAAAGCATCGGTTTTATACTTGATTTATCAACAAGAAGGACAGGTAACCCAAGCCCAACTAGAACACAGTCTCCAAGGATCTGATCTAGCCTTTAGTATGTTGGTACGTTTGCGGGCGTCCTACCGAACAGAAGGGGCAAAATATGAATTGCCAGCACTTTCTCAATTGATTAGCTACCAAGCGATACAAACCACTAGTGTACTTTATAGTTTAATGCCTGATAATCGACACTTGTATCGTCTATTCAAATACATAGAAAATTCAAAAAGCGCTTTATTATTAGAAGCAGTTCAACAATTACGAGCTAGGGAGATTACAAGTATCCCTGCTAGTGTTGTCGAAAAAGAAAGTACCCTAAAAACAGAAATGGCCTATCTAAGTGGAGAGATTTATTATGAGGCACGGAAGGGACAAAATATGGATAAAATCCGTTTAGAGGCGCTCAAAAAATCTCTTAAAGCGGCTCAAAAGGCCTATCCTGAATACCTGATCTTCTTAGAAGAAAATTACCCCGATTATTACGCGCTTAAATATGCTCAACAACCTGTACGCTGCCAAGAACTACAAAAGCGTATGAATCAAGAAGATGTTATTGTGAACTACGCGGTGGTAGATTCTCTAGTACACCTGTTGTATATTGATAACAATCAACTTGTTTATGCCAACCGACCAATCAAAGTGCGTTTAAGAAGTGTGGTAGCACGGTATATTGCATCTCTTAAGGGAGAACAGCCTAAGGATTTTGTACGATATAGTAATTTATGGTATGAGTTGTTGATTCAGCCCATTGAAGAACAATTAGATGGACGTGCGCTCGTTATTATTCCAGATGCAGAGCTCAATTACATCCCCTTTGAGTTGATTCCTACAACCAATATTGCCCAAGATTTTTCAACAGGGAATCAAGATAATTACAACCGATATAAAGAGGTGCCTTATTTATTGCGGCAAATGCCCATCGCTTATAATTATTCAGCAACGCTTTATTTAGAAGCAGAAGAACATGATTACTCTAAGGTTCCAGAACGATTTATGGGCTTTGCCCCTGATTTTTCGAAAATTGAGGATTTTGAATTAGAACGGCGTCAACAGGCTTCGCGTTATCAAAACATGTTATTGACGCCTTTAGAAAATGCTGCTTTAGAGGTAGAGCGAATTGGAGAGTTGACAAAAGGTGATATTTACATTGGAGGAAATGCAACAGAGTCTCAGTTTAAAGAACAGGCGGCTCAGTTTGGTGTATTGCATTTTGCGACCCATGGTATTCTCAACCACAAGTACCCTTTGTACTCTAGTTTAGTCTTGTTGGGTGATGAAAAAAATGATGGCCTATTACATACGTATGAGCTGTATAACATGGAGCTGAATGCTGAATTGGTGGCATTGAGTGCTTGTAATACAGGCGTAGGAGCGATTAAAAAGGGAGAAGGAGCAATGTCTGTTGCTAGAGGTTTTGCTTTTGCAGGTTGCCCTAATATCGCGATGACATTGTGGCCTATCTCGGATCAAGCAACGCAAGTATTGATGGAAAATTTCTACATCTACTTGATGCAGGGGATTCCTAAAGCAGAAGCATTGCGTCGAGCAAAACTAAGTTTTTTGGATACTGGAGAAGGCTTGATTTGTGTGCCTTATTTTTGGAGTGGGCTCATTTTGGTAGGAACACCCGCCCCTATGAATAGTATACAAACCCTTTCAACGGATTGGGGAAGTACCCGCTGGCTTTTGATTTTAGGGGCTAGTATTTTGTTGTTGGTCATTGGATTTATTGTTGTTAAAAAAAGAGGAGTAGAGGATGCAATGGTATAAAATTACAGTAGGGTTGTGTTGGATAATGCTGTCTATCGTAGAACTGGGACAAGCACAAGTTGGAAATTCCTCTGTGCCTACTGCTATTTATATTGGCAATGCTGTTTTTGAAGCACCTATCAAGGGGGCAAAAATAGCATTGACCTTGCAGGAAAGTTTTGGTAATCAAAAACGG
The DNA here is from genome assembly GCA_050633105.1 of Aureispira sp. Taxonomy (GTDB): domain Bacteria; phylum Bacteroidota; class Bacteroidia; order Chitinophagales; family Saprospiraceae; genus Aureispira. Next base: position 22,444 of record JBOEFW010000001.1, read on the forward strand.
CCTGTTAGTACCTTTATTGGCGAATATGTCTCTGATACCTCAGGGATTATTACGGTTTCCTTAATTCCTAATAAAAATTATCTCATACAAACGTCTAAAGCAGGGTATTATACGCAATTATCAAAAGTAAAAACCACTAACTTCTCTAGAACACGCCAAAATAAGAAAGGCATATCCCTAAGACCAAGGAACATTATTACCATAAAAGGTAATATTGCGATGACGGAAGGTGGCAAAGGACAAGTCACACTCGTTGATAAAGAAACAGGTTACCGCCGCAGCGAACGGCTAGATGAGGATGGAAACTACTTGCTCAAAGCAGTTAAAGAGGTCGATTATGATCTACACGTTTATGTAGAAGGCTTAATTGATACCTTAGTTTTTTTGGATAAAGAGATGCTTAACCAAACCTCAGGTAATTTGCCTGTGATCTATGATTTTGTGCCCAATGCTCCTAGAGCCAATTTCCGAAAAGGCGAACCTTGGGCATTAGAAAAATACAACTTGCGCTTTATAGAGCGAACGACTCGACCTTCTAGTGAAGTTTGGATGGATACTTTGGCGCGAGTATTGCGCGATTATCCTAAAACGGTCTTATCCTTAAGCATTCATACAGACGCTCGAAAAAGTGATCGATTGAACTTGATTTTGTCTCGAAAGCGTGCTACTATTCTGGCGGAAGAGCTAGAAGAGCGCGGTGTAAATGCCCAACAATACACCTTTGAATTGAAGGCAGAAGATGAAATATTAAATGATTGTGTGGATGGTGTACGTTGCAATAAACGAGCACATGAGATCAACAATCGTGTCACCATAGAAGTTGCTGAAGGAGCGTTCTACTTTAAAGAAGAGTAGATTTAATTTGATCTTTTTCTAGCACTTATTTCCCACTTAGAGTTTGTTTAAAATTT
>JBOEFW010000001.1:23399-73328 GCA_050633105.1 Aureispira sp.
TCATAAAGGCTTGTTTTTCTTTGATGAAAAATTTAAACATGCTCTTAGAAGGAGCCGTTGTTGAAGCGGTTTCTTAGCCCAATTATTATTTTGTTACTAGATGCGTCCCTTTTCTTATAAGCAGCTAAGTCAACTAGCCTGTGTTAAAAGAGTATAGAAGGGCGTTCTTTATTGTCCTTGATTATGAACGACATAAAATACCTCTGCTTGTGTATAGGAATGTTGGGGATGGTGCTGTCCTTACAGGCGCAGATTCCTCCTCCTTCAGGACCTTATCCTATTTTATCCAATGCGCAGCCCATTGGGGGGAATACCGTACAAGTGTGTATGGGAGACAGCGTTACCTTTCAAAGTTCAGCTCTTAATGTTTCTCCATCACTTTTAGTGATTGATTCTTTTTTTTGGGATTTTAATGGCGCTATTACTACCAACCCTGGTAATGTCTCTGCTCATACAGTGAATACTTGGATGGCGCCAGGTTTATACCCTATTGTTCATTTTATAACAAGGAGCCATACACCACCGTTTACTACTTTTTTGCCTAGTGACCCTGATACCCTTTGGTTGTTGGTCGTGGCTCCTCCCAGTGTACAACCTACTATGGATACAGCTGTTTGTAGAGGACAAGGAATTGCTCTAGAACCACAAAATATTTCTAATACAGATTCCATTGTTTGGTTCCCTCATCCGACGTTGTCTTATGGTCGACAAGATTCTGTTTGGGTAGAACCTGTAATGACTACTATTTATCAATACAAAGCGTATACACGGGGTGTTTCTAATGGAATGGCGAGTGGATTCTGTCGTCGTTCTTATAATACGGTTGTGACGGTTCTTCCTCCACCCCTTGTAAGAACAATAGGGAATCGGGTGATTTGTGCAGGGGATAGTGTGGTGTTGGATGTACGTCCTCCTTTGCCTCCTTTTCCTGTTAATCCTGTGTCTTATGCTTGGTCTACGGATCGAAATTTTAGTACAATACTTACAACTACTAGAAGGTATGTAGCCTATAATATAACCAATAGTGTCCGATTTTATGTACAAATGACCGATGGTAATGGTTGTATTGGAATGGACTCTATGGAGGTAATGGTTCGTATACGACCTACTCCGCCTATAGCGGATGTGTTAAACGATAGTGTTTGTTTGGGTAGTACGATTGCTTTGCGAGCGACAGATACCAGTTTGGTAAGTATTTGGCGTGGACCCAATGGCTTTACGGCCTCTTCAGCCCTTTTTGATATAGGAGCAGTCAGCGTTTTACAAACAGGTTATTATACAATAACAACTAGAGATAGTTTAAACTGTCCTTCTTTTTCTGATTCGGTATTCGTAGCAGTTTTTCAAACATCGGTGCCTCCTCCAATTTTAGGCTTGACGACTATATGTGAAGGTGATCCTTTACTACTTTCGGCTATGCCTCGTACAGGAAGTTCCTTGTATTGGCGGACACCTAATGGAGATAGTTTAGGAGGGAATAATTTGATGATACAGCCTGATTCTAGTGCTTATCTAAGTGGTACTTGGACGCTCTGGTCTCGTAATAGCGCAGGCTGTGAAAGTCGTCGGGATACGCCTGTTATTATTGAACCTGCTCCTATCCTTACTAATCCTTTGGGGACAGTCAATATTTGTGCAGGAGATGATTTGCGCTTGGATGCGCCTACAGTGCCTAATGTCACGTTATATAATTGGTTGGATACTACAGGGAACACTGTAGCGCAAGGACAGAATACATTTCTTTACAATCTTAATCAAGATACCCTTCTTGTTTTAGAGGTTACAATGCATTCAGGATGTCGTTATATCTTAGATAGTTTAGAAGTACAGGTGAATAATAGAGGGGCTGCTCCTAGGATTTTTGTGGATACAATGGCTTGTATAGGAGAGCGAAATACTATTTTTAGTACCGATACCGCCACAGGTTACTATTGGCGCAGAAATGGACAAGCTATTTCTTACCAAGATAGCTTTCTCATAGATACCATTCGTGTGAGCGATGCAGGACTTTATGTCTTGTCAGTAATCGATGCGAATGGTTGTATATCAGATAGCGCGACGGTAAATTTTGTAGTCAATCGGCGTCCTGCTATCCCTACCGTAGATTCTTTTGGGCTTATTTGTAGAGGAGAAGGGTTCCAATTATCAGGGCCTGTTGTTTCAGGGTTAACTGCTATCTGGCGGAGCCCCAACGGTACTACATTAGATGACTTTAGTATATGGATATCGCCTGATAGTAGTTACTATAGCGATGGTGTATGGCTGCTAATTGTTCGAGACAGTATAACCAGTTGTCGAAAACGATCTATGGATGTACAGGTACAAATACAAAATCGTCCAAACATTGTCGTGGGTAATTCTGGCCCTGTTTGTCTAGGGCAAACAGCTGTGTTGACAGCAGCAGATTCTACTGCTTCAGGTATGGCTTTGAACTATATCTGGTATAGAGATATTGCTTTGTCGGATACTGTAGGAATAGGAACTACAATTACCATTAATAACATCCAAGGAGATAGTACATTTTATGCCATTGCTATTAATAGCGTGGGGTGTATTTCTACTGTCAAATCTACTACAGTTATCTTAAGAGCAATCCCTCCTCCACCTAATCTACCCGATTCTCTAATCGTTTGTGAAGGCGATGTTCTGACCTTGGGCCCAAGTCCTTTTGCAGCAACTTATCAATGGGCTGGCCCCAATAATTATAGCAGTAATCTAAGAACACCTACTATTCCTTCTATTCAGACCAACCAAGCAGGGAGCTATTCTTTAGTGGTTACCCCTGCAACAAGTTGCCCTTCTTTTCCTGCTCTTGTTAATGTACTCGTAAATCCAGTGCCAGCGGCTCCGATTGCTATTGTACCAATCTATTTATGTGCCAATGAAAATCTAATTTTGAATACCGACAGTAGTAGTCATTGTAATCAATTGAACTGGATAGGACCAAATACCACTACTTTTCCGTTGACAGGGAATACCATTGTTATACCACCTGGTGACACCAATTATATCGGTGGATTTTGGAGTGTTGAATGTCAAGATAGCCTGACAGGTTGTGTAAGCCGTTCGGTTAATAATTTTCTATTTATTGCCCCTTTACCAGATACCCCAAGAGTCACTCCTATATTTCCTGTTTGTCAAGGGGATTCAGTTACCTTATCGGTTAGTAGTGGTAGTAATACGGGCGATGTTTTTAGTTGGTATGCGGATAGTACATTGCAGTCCTTTGTGGATAGTGGAAGAACTATTCAGGTTGGCCCGATCACCAGTAATACAATTTATTACTTGAGGGTAACTAATTTTGGAGGCTGTGTTTCTACGGTTGTACCAGTGCCCGTTACCGTATACAATACAACTCCTCCTCCTATGATTTCGCCGAATACGAGTTATTGTGAAGGAGATGTTATTCTACTCAGCACCACAAGTAGCAGCTTTGCCTATGATTGGAGTAGTAATACGGGATGGAGCAGTACAGATTCTATTGCTTTAGTCACCAATCAAGCTAATGCGAGTCATACTGGTACCTACAGTTTGCGAATCAAGGATAGTAATGGCTGTTGGTCGCCAACAACTACGTTGACCTTAACTGTGAATAGCAATCCAATTCCTCCAATTGCTCGTAGCAATAGTCCTATTTGTGATGGAACCCCTTTAACCTTACGCACCACTGCTAATTGTGGCCGTTTGGAATGGTATGGTCCTTCAGGGGTAAGTAGTTCCATTATCTTTTCCAATGATGCGGATTATTTTGATAATAGTCAATGGTTGGTAGAATGTATGGATACAACAACAGGATGTTCTGCCCTTTCCAATACGATTACAGTTACAATTAATGAAAGCCCTTCTATTGATACTTTGGTTATTCTCTTTCCTAATTGTGTAGGAGATACGTTATGGGCAAATGCTCAAGCGTCCATTTCTTCTAATAACCCACTCCAATACAGTTGGTATAAGGACTCTACTAGAACGATTTTCTTAGGAGGACAAGATAGCCTTGTTGTGGTGAATATACTCCAAGGGTTTTCCTTGTATTTAGTGGTCACCGATACCATTACTGGTTGTGAAAATACAGCAATGATTCCTATTACAGTAAACCAACTCCCTGCTACACCAACTATAGGAGGACGTATTAATTATTGTGTAGGAGAAGATTTGTTATTATTTACAACAGCTCCTGCTAGTCAATATTACTGGACAGGGCCTAATGGTTGGGGGAGTGCTGCTCCCCAATTGCAACGAACGTTAACCCTACTCGATTCAGGAACATACTACTTATCTGTTGTTGATAATAATGGTTGCTTTTCTCCAATAGGGAGTACCACTGTAACCGTGAACCCATTGCCTGATTCTTTTGTAGCTTATACTGGAGGTGGAGTTTGTGTGGGGCAAGATGCAATGCTTTTAATTGGAGGAGGCAGCATTGGTAGTAGTTATGATTGGTATCAATTGCCCAGTAATCAACCCGTGGGGACAGGGACAAACCTCCTGTTATCCAATGTACAAGCGAGTGACTCCGCTTATTATTACGCAGTGGCCGTACTCAATGGATGTACCCTTTCTAGCGATTCGGTTTTATTACCTGTTTATGCACCCTCAGCAATAGCAGAAGCAGGCCCCAACCAATTGTTATGTGGTTGGGATACGACGAGTGTATTCGCACAAGGAATACCAACTAGTGTTGCTGGAATCTGGACCAGTAGCAGTGCTGTTGCCATCCAGCAACCCAATGCAGTGAATACGGCTGTTGGGCCGTTGCCCTTAGGGCGCCATGTGTTTTATTGGACGTTGTCGAATGCAACTTGTAGTAACTTTGCAGTAGACAGTGTGGTGATAGAAGTGTTGCCTCCTACTTCTGAACAAGCTATGGCAGGGCCTGACCAGCGCCATTGTGGGAATAGTTTCCTTAATTTAGCGGCAACAGCGCCTCAAATTGGAATAGGTTGTTGGACACAAAGCAATATACAGAGCAATACAGGAGTTATTATTATAGACAGCCTCTACCCAACGACAGGTCTAACAGGATTACAGACAGGACAGGTTTATCAATTTATTTGGCAACTTAAAAATGGCCGTTGTGGAGTCTATTCTACCGATACCATGGAGCTAATGATAGATAGCTTGCCCACTACAACTGCTTTTGCAGGAATAGATCAGAATAGTTGCTTGGGAGATAGCCTTGTTTTGCAGGCCTTGGGAGCACCCAATGGACAGACGGGTAATTGGACACCGTTGAATGGGGGAACGATCTTGTCGCCTAACCAAGCGAGTAGTCGGGTTCTTAATTTGCCAATAGGAACACATCAGTTTGTTTGGACCCTTTCTACGAGTACTTGTCCCAATTATAGTAGTGATACGGTCACTATAACGGTTATCTGGCCACAGCCTATTGCAGAGGCTGATTATTTCGTTTTATTGAATGCCAATAGTACAATTGATGTTAGTACAAACGACTTGTTACCGAATAGTTGGACAATTGATCTACAACAGTCTATAGATCAAGGACAATTAACAAATTTGAATACTGGAGAATTTACAGTAACTTTGTCTAGTGTGACAAGCCCACAAAGCTTTATTTATGAACTTTGTGATGCTGTTTGTGTGAACAGTTGTGACACGGCCCTCGTTCTATTATCAGTAGAACAACTCCTGGATTGCCCCATTCCTAATATTTTTACACCCAATAATGACGGTGTTAACGATCAGTTTGAAGTACCTTGTGTCTCCGAACAACAGCCTGCTTACTTAGTGGTTTACAATCGCTGGGGAGACGAGGTGTATAAGAGCGATAGCTATGTTAATCAATGGGATGGAACACATCTTGGAGCAGCATTGCCTGATGGTACTTACTTTTATGTGTTGCAACTAACCAATGGAAATAAGACGCAAGGTTCCGTGGAAATTCGTCGATAAAATAAGTGAGCGTTATAATCCCCCTTAGAGTGCCTTAATTGTTAACTGTTGAAAAAGTGGAGTATAGAAAAGAATTTTAAAGCGTATAGAACATCTAGGAGAAAGGTTACTGCATGAAGTTTTGCTATAAAACGGCAAAACTTACTCCTGATGGGCTAAGGTATTCCAACGCCTTTTTGATTCTTTACTCCCGTAAAAAATAAAAAAATGAATCGCCTACTGTTCACGTTGGTAATTACCTGTTGTTCTTTGGGGGCCTATGCTCAACAAGAAGCGCAGTTTACACAGTTTATGTTTAATAAACTATACTACAACCCTGCTTATGCAGGAAGCAAGAAGAATTTATGCCTGTCAGGCATTTATAGAAAACAATGGATCGGTATTGAGCGGGCGCCAGAATCGGCTACCCTCCATGCACACGGGGCCGTTTGGAAGAATCGACTAGGCTTGGGCTTATCCATTAATTACGATCAAATTGGTTTTACAGATCAAATCAATATTGCGACGAACTACTCTTATATCATCCGCTTTAAGAAGGAGAATTTTTTGAGTTTTGGGCTGCGCGCCTCTATTGGATATACCCAAATCCGTTGGGGCGAGGCTGAACCTACACAAGTGATTGATCAAGCGATTCCAGGTGGAGTCAACAGTAAGGTACAACCCAATTTTGGGGCAGGCGTTTATTATCAAACCAAGCATTGGTATGCAGGATTCTCTATTCCCAAACTCTTTGAGCAAGAGCTTGACTTTACTCCCTCTAATACAGGCGCAAGCGTTGTTCCTAAAGTGCGCCAGCACTATTATTGGATGGGTGGTTTATCCTTTGATATTGCCAAAAACATACAAATTCAGCCCAATGTTTTATTCAAGTATGTAGTGAATACGCCTTTGGATATGGATTTGAATTTGAGTTTTGTTTTTTTTGAAAAATTCCTTGTTGGAGCTACTTTTCGCTTAGGCGATTCCTTTGATGTCCTTGTGAAATGGCAAGTCGCCTCGCAATTCCAAATTGCTTTTGCTTATGACATTACCTTCACTCCTTTACAACAATACAATGCAGGTACCATTGAGGCGATGGTAGAGTATTGTTTTATTAAGAAGAATGAAAAAGTAAACAACCCTAGATTCTTCTAGTTGCTGTTTGCGATTAAAAATTCTAACCAATATGGTGCTGTGTTTGGAGGAAGTTTACCAACATGGATTGTTTTTAGATGATAACTGCTTATGATAAAAATAAGACTAACAATACTATTACTACTACTAGGGGGAACTCTAGCAACAGCCCAAAAAAACAAAGCCGAAAAGGTGTATGAGGCACAAGGGTATGGGGCCTATTTGGAGATGTTTGAAAAGGAAGACCTGACACAGTTGGATCGAAAAACATTGATCCGAATGGGCAGGAGTAGTAGAAAGGTAGGAGATAGCCGTAATGCGGAACGACTGTATGGGGCTTTGGTTGGTTTAGAAAGCCCAGATCCTTTATGGCATTTGTATTATGCTCAGGCTTTGCAAACCAATGGACAATACCTAGAGGCACGAAACCAATTTCGCATCTGTGATGAAAAATTACAAGAAAAAGCCAATGGCCGTTCTTATGATCAACGGGCGCGTCTAGGCTGGGAAGCCTGTAATAAAATGGCAGAAATGCGCAGTATTGGCCCTGTTGCAATTCAAGCAGAAACAGCTCTAAATTCTCCTAAACTAGAGTTTAGCCCTATGTTTTATAGAGATGGGCTGCTCTTTGTGTCTACTCGAACAAAAGGAGAGCGCAAAGATCGTTGGATCAATGACAACTACATGGATCTTTATTATGCCCAGCGAAAAACAGATGGTTCTTTTGAGACCCCTGAATTGTTTGCGGATGAGCTAAAAACAGCTCTACATGAAGGGCCTTGTACCTTTACAAAAGATCAACAAACCATCTATTTTACTCGAAATGATCTTTACAAAGGCAAACGAGGGAAAAGTAAAGATGGAACTACAAAACTTAATTTATACCGCGCCAATTTAGTAGAAGGAGAATGGACAAAAGAGGAAGAATTGCCTTTTAATGATCCCGATGTCGATCAAGCCCATCCCACATTGTCTAGCAATGAGCGTATTTTAGTGTTTGCTAGTAATGCCAAAGGTGGTTTTGGAGGCATGGATTTATGGGTCTCCCGCCTAGAAAAAGGAACATGGAGTAAGCCAGTAAACTTAGGCGCTCGTATTAATACCCCTGGAGATGAGGTTTTTCCTTTTATTCATGAAGATGGTACCTTGTATTTTTCTTCCAATGGTTGGTCGAGTCTAGGAGGTTTGGATGTGTTTATGGCAACACAAGTTTATAATCATCCTGATTCACTTTGGGAGTATCCTTTTAATATTGGTACGCCTATCAACAGTTCTTCAGATGATTTTGGTTTTATTACCAATAAGACAAAAACAATGGGCTATTACACTTCTAGCCGAGTAGAAAATCAGGATGATATTTATCAGTTTAAGGTGGAGCATCCATTGGATCAGGTGACCCCTTTGCCTAGTACTACTGTTGATGTTTGTGTGTACGATGACGATTCTCGCTTGCGTTTGGATAAAGCTACAGTAGTGGTGCAGCGAGATGCCACGCTTGCAGCGGATTCTGTTGTCAGTGTGACTGGAGAATATGGATATACTGTTTGTCAGTTTAGAGCAGGTGATCCTTATTTTATAACAGTGAATAGAGTAGGATACATAGGGGTGTCTGATTATTTTATAATGCCTAAAGATGCTGCTTTTTTAGATGAATATTGCATTGGCTTAACCCGTGACCCTGCTCTTATTGTGGCAGAAGTGGAGCCAGAGAAAATGGACAAACGAAAGATTTATAGCACGACAGACATTCCACCAGTTAATTATACGTACGATCCCAAGATTTCCTTACCTAAATTACACGTCAAAGGGAAAGTGTTGAATGTAGATTATGATCGCCCACTTCCACAAGCCAGTATTATCTTGCTCAATCGTTGTACTGGTGAGCAACTAGTCATGGAAGTGGCTGATAATGGAGAATTTGGTTTTCCTTTAGAATGTGGTTGTGAGTATGTTGTAAAATCTAAGAAAAACCGCTTCTTTGAAGACAATCAGGTCATCTCTTTATTAAGTGAGGAAGATTGTGAAAAGGCCATTAATTTGGAATTGGCTATGAAGCCTCGAATTGATCGCACAGGAAACCCTTTGTTTTTGACAGAGGAATTTGATGGGGAGTCGATCAAAGAAGGCGATGTGATTGAGTTGAAGAGTATTTTTTATGATTATGATCGATGGAACATTCGGATTGATGCAGCTAGTGATTTAAAAAGCTTGGCTAAGATTATGCAAGAAAATCCCAGTTTAGAAATAGAATTATCTTCTCATACCGATCAACGTGGTTCCGCTATTTATAATCAAGTTTTATCAGAAAAGCGCGCAAAAAGTGCTAGAGATTATTTGATTGATCGAGGCATTAATGGCCAGCGTATTATTGCAGTTGGTTATGGTGAAGTGCGCTTAAAAAATACCTGTAATATCTGCTCAGAAGTGGATCATCAGGAAAATAGACGAACAGAAGTGCTCGTTACTAAATTTGAAACGGTTAAATAAAACAGCATCACACCCCCAATTATTATGATGTTGTATCTACTTAATGATTCTCCTTAAGAAGTCTTATTGATTTACTATGAATTGTCGATTATTGTCCCTCCTAATAATAGCTTTTTTATGTGTTTTTTCTGGTGTGAGAACGGCTTCCGCTAGCCATGCACTAGGAGGAGAACTCGGATATCGATATCTAGGAAATAGAATGTATGAGTTGAGTCTTTATGTCTATAGGGATTGTAATGGTATTGGGTTAGGCAATACGCAAGTAGTTGACTGGCGCGGAAGCTGCGGAACAGGAACTAGCTCTTTGACACTGCAAAATGTTCAAGAAGTAAGTGATTTGTGTCCTTCTACGCCCTCTGCTTGTAATGGTGGAGTAGGGTTACAAGGCGTAGAACGCTATCATTATATTGATACGGTGCGTATCCCTCATCGCTGCAAGAATGTTAGGATGTCGTGGGAAGTTTGCTGTAGAAATGCTAGTATCACTAATATTAACAACCCTGGATCTACAGCTATTTTTGTAGAAGCTTATTTATCAAATAGGAGAGGCCTCCCTAGAAATCCTAGACCCAATTCAACGCCAATTTTTGCAAATACAAGTAATTTTAGGAGTTGTACAGGAGTACCTGTTAGTCAGAACTTAGGAGCAACAGACCCTGATGGCGATTCTTTGTCTTATACTTTGGTTGATTGTAGATCAGAACCAATGACCAATGTTCAATACAGAGTCGGTTATAGTGGCACCAGTCCTTTAGGAAGTAGTGCTCCTATTACAGTAGATCCATTAACAGGAGCCATTAGTTATATGGCGACCAATGTACAGGTAGCTGTTGTCTGTATTCAAATCAATGAATATAGAAATGGCTCTTTAGTAGGAGCCTCTATTCGAGATGTACAACTTAGAATTACGAATTGCTCGAATACCCCCCCTATTTTATCAGGGATTAATAATAGTGCGAACTTTACTGTCAATACCTGTCTAGGGCAAAGACTAGATTTCTCCGTCCTAGCGAATGATCCCAATATCAGTGATGTCCTCACTATGAATGCCAACACTACAGGTGTTTTTACAACAGCGAATTTTAACCAGACTGCTAATACAGGACATTTTGTATGGACTCCAACATCTTCTGATGTCGGTTTACACGTACTGACAGTAGATGTAGAAGATGATGGTTGTCCATTACAAGAAAGCAATACTTATACTTACACAGTTAATGTAATTGGAGGAGAACCGCCGTTAACCATTAGTCCTAATCACTCTATTTGTGGAGGAACAACAACTCCTTTGAGTGTCAGTACTTCTTCAACCAATGTGGTCTCTTATCGTTGGTTTCCAACAAGAGGGTTGTCCAATACTAATAGCCCTACTGTAGTGGCTAGTCCAACAGCTACTACAACATATACAGTAGAAGTCGTCTACAGTACAGGGTGCACGGATCAAAAATCGGTGACTGTAAATGTAGAATCAACACCAGTTGTTGGTGTTTTTCCTAATAATAAAAACGTTTGTGGTGGATCTACAATTGCATTGAATGCAACAACTGACCTCTTAGGGCGGCAGTTTGTTTGGCGCAATGCTAGCAATGTAATTATTCCTAGTACAACAGTAGGAACCAATTCAACAACACAAGTTACTTTACCCAATACAACAGGCGCGTATGTTTGGACAGTAGAGGTGCTAGATACCCTATCAGGTTGTCGTACCTTAGAAACAATTAATCTAACTGTTAATCAGCCTGGTAATGGTAGTTCTTGTAATACGATTTATGCTGCGGTTACAGGAGTAGCAACAGGTTTGGGAACTCGCAGTGACCCTACTACTCTAGAAGAAGCCGTCAAGCGTGCTATTTGTAATGAGGCTATCATAAAGCTTGGTACAGGAACTTATTATATAGATAGTGCTCTTAGCATTGGCAGCTTTGTTACCTTAGAAGGAGGTTTTGATCCTGCTTTAAACTGGCGAAAAACAAGTTTGGCTGGAGCAACAACGATTATAAGAAGGGCTATTAATCCAATAGGAATACCACAAATCAATTGGCAGGTAAGTGCTATAGAAATACGCCATGCTCAAGGCTTTCGTTTGCAAGACTTAACCATAGAAGTAGAAGATGCCAATGTGAATGATTATGGCTTGTCTCTCTATGGAATTTACCTAGAGGATGTATCTAACTATCATATTACTAGAGTGGGCGTATTTACAGGAGATGCTGCTGGTGGAGAAGATGGAGAAGATGGATGTGATGGAGAAGATGGAGAAGATGGAGGGGACGGAGATAGTACAGGAGTACCTAATAGTGGTGGTGGCGGTGGTATTAATTGGGTCGGTAGTATGGGGTATTATTGCGTTTCTTCAGGACCACCTTTAGGGATGGGAACTCCTGTGAACCCAACAGGTTTAGGAACGAATGGAAATAATGGTACGAATGCCATGCCTAATAGCTTTGAAGGTGGAGCAGGAGGTATTGGTGGCTGGGGAGCTGTGCGTTCTTCCAGTATAAATAATGGAGGTGATGGAGGTTTTGGTGGCCTAGGAGGCAATCCGATAGGGCCAATGGGATGGAATTTATCCAATACAGGGGTTGGACAAGGAGCTATTGGTAACATTACTCCTCCAACTGATGGTTCAGATGGAACGAATGGCGGTAATGGCCCAGATGGCACCGATGGCAATATACTCTTGAACCCATTTCACATGAATGGTCGTTTTATAGCCCTTAAGGGAGAAGATGGCAGAAACGGTAGTGGCGGCAATGGTGGCTCTGGCGGTGGTGGTACAAGAAACAATGGAAATGCTAATCCTGGCGCAAGTGGCGGTAGTGGCGGCGGCGGTGGTAATGGTGGACATGGTGGTGAAGGTGGCTCTGGTGGCGGCAGTTCGTTTGGTATTTATATTTATAATAATGGAATAAATGGCCATGTAGAAGATTGTGAAGTGCAGACAGGGGCGTTTGGAATAGGTGGCGAAGGCGGTGAAGGAGGCGATGGCGGTGAAGGTGGCGATGGCGGTGAAGATGCTAGTGTCAATGGACAAGATTCTGGCGAAGGCGGTGAAGGTGGCGAAGGCGGTGAAGGTGGCGATGGAGGCGATGGCCGAGATGGTTTGAGCCAAATATTATATAGAGCTCCAATAGGAGTACCACTAGTAACGAATCAACCTAATTTTAACCTTGCAGGACAGCGAGAATTAACAGTGAGTACGGTAGGGCCTAATTGTGTAGGAGAACGAGTCCAGTATAATAATGGTGGCCTTGTTGTTGTAACGGATTGGGCATTTGCTGTTAATGATCCTTCTGGTGCTATGCCAAGTGGTGGCCTTAATGTCGCAGGCCCTACCGCGGCAACGATATATACCAAGAAAGGACGATATACCGTTCGGAATAACCCACTCTTCTCTTCTAGTGAAACCTACAAAGGTTTTTATCAAGTCAATGCTTTGAATACAGATACCGCAGAGATTCGTACAACAGCTTTGCCCTTTAATGGGCATGCTGATACCGTTAGCCTTTGTTTGGGACAGTATGCAACTTTTGAAAGTGTGACAAGTGGGATTAATTATATTTGGGACTTTGATGGAGCAATACCGAACCCAGGGAATGTACAGGTGACTCCTAGTACTGCTTTTAATATACCAGGTGTTTATGTTGTTACCTTAGATGTAGAGACTAGTTGTTGTGGAGGAGGGATTATTGATACAATTATTCTCTTAGTGAGCCCTACACCTAATATTAGCCATATTGGCGTAAAGGATATTTGTAGCGGATCAGCAACCATATTAGATGTATCTGGTTTAGGTATTATGGATACCCTAATCTGGACACCAACACAACAACTTACTTGGTTGTCTCGTGATAGTGTATTCGTACAACCATTGGATACTATTATTTATACCGCTACAGCTTATACCGCGGTTAATGTTAATGGACAAACAACCTATAATTATGCCTGTCCTTATACCGTAGATTTTACGGTCAATGTAAATGATAACCCTGTTATTAATTTATCATCAGTAGATATTGGTTGTACTGTTAATGGAACAGCTACAGCAACCCTGACAGGAAACAATTATGATTATGTTTGGTCAAATGGACATACACAAAATGGAGGAGCTACAAGTAGCACTACAATTTTTACAGAAGGAGCTTATACTGTTACTGTACTAGATAATACAACAGGTTGCGAAGACAGTGCATCTATTTATGTGAGGCTAGATAGCACCATCCCTACGCTTTCCTTTACGAACAATACAGGAGTGAGTTGCATAGGAGCAACCGATGGTAGTATTCGTGTAGGAGGAGCAGGTGGAACAGGAATGTATAGTTTTGCTTGGAGTCCTAGTGTACCAGGCGGTAATACTAGTGGTGTAGTAACTTATACGATTACTAGTCTTCCCGCAGGGGCTTATAGTGTGACCTTAACCGACTTAGGAAATTATTGTGAAGCAATAGAAGTAGTTTCCATCGCTTCACCCAGTATTATTGTAATGGATACCCTACAGTTGATAGCACCAACCTGCTCTAGTCAACAGGATGGTATCTTAGAAATAGAAGCTTCTGGCGGAACAGGAAGCCTACGTTATAATTGGTCTAATGGAGCGACTACTGCCTTGATTAATAATTTAGATACAGGATTATATACGGTAACCGTTACGGATGATAATGGCTGTACATTGCAGCATTCTTTCCAGCTCTCTACTTATAATTTGAGTTTCTCTACCACTATCAATAAAACAGCTGTTTCTTGTGTTGGGACTTGTGATGGAACCGCTATGGTTGCGGTTATAGGTCCCCCAAATACGTATACTTATGCTTGGAATAACATAGCCTTTGGTAATGCTAATACCTTAACAGGGCTGTGTGCCGATACTTTTTATGTGACCATTACCGATAGCAGTGGATGTGCATTAGTGGATACACTAATTATTGATGCGCCAGATACATTACAGGTGGCGACCATAACAACAACCCCTACAGCTTGTGTTGGTGCTACAGGAACGGCTAGTGTAACGGTAGTAGGAGGAACGATGCCTTATTCTTATAATTGGTCCAATGGGCAAACAACAGCAACCGCAAATAACTTAGCGGTCGTGGTAACGCCTTATATTGTTACAGTGACAGATTGGAATGGTTGTACCACAAGAGAAATGGTACGGATTACCCAACAGGCCAATCCCGCACCTCCTATTATCAAGCCTTCACAGGTGGTATGTGCTGGAGATACACTTTGGTTGCGCAGTACAACCTTGCTTGGTAGCAGCTATCGCTGGCAAAACAACGTGACAAATTTTACGGCATATCAAAGAGATACGTTTATTTTTCCTGTTACTAGAGCCGATTCTGGATTTTATAGCCTACAAATGACCGATCCTTATGGATGTGTATCAAGCAGTCTTATGGCGGTTTTTGTTAATCCTGTACCTCAACGCCCACAAATTACAGGGCTACCTATTTGTGAAGGGGATAATTTGCGTTTGGACAATCGGAACCCCTGTGCTTGGACGGTTTGGCTTTCTCCTTCAGGTGATACTATTGGAACTTCCAATGGGATGCTAGATTTAAGTCCAATAACATTGGGGTATAGTGCTGGAAACTGGGTGGCATGGTGTGTAGATTCGAGCTTAGGCTGTGTGTCCCTCCCTTCTTCTCCTTATCATTTACGTATAGACAGTTTGCCTAAGAATTTAACTATTGGTAATAATAGTCCTATTTGTTCTAATCAATCCACTGTTCTCACAGTGGGAGCACCTAGTATTTACCAATATTTTTGGTCTTCTGATAGTTTATTAACCGATACTTTAGCAAGGGGAACTCGTTATACAACTCCTTCGCTTACTACTGATACAACGATTTATTTACATGCTTTTACAGGAATAGGTTGTGCAACGATACAAGCTGTACCTGTAACGATTTATAATCCTGCTCCAACAGCAAGCATCACGGCTACGGCGACAACACTTTGTGTGGGCAATAACTTGACTTTAACCGCTGATTCAACAGCTGTTTCCTATCGTTGGTCAAGTCCTATTGGGTTGTTAACACCAACTCAAACAATACAAATAAACAATATACAGACTGCTTATACAGGCTGGATTCAGTTGTTTGCGACAGATAATAATGGATGTACTGCAAGCGATTCGATCTACCTTACTGTTCATAATAATCCAGGACCTTTCACCTTGGTACAATTGCCTAATACGACTTGTGGAGATAGCCTCCGTTTGAGCCATAATGGTGGTTGTGACAGTAGTTTTTGGGAAGGCCCTGCTGGGGGCGTTTATGTGACAAATGGTAATTATTTAGCGATTGATACCTCTAACGCGGATTATCAAAATGGTGTATGGCGAGTCCGTTGTTTAAATACAACAGGCTGTTCTAGTATTTCTAATGCCTTGACTGTTGTTTTACCAACTCCTCCAGTTGGCGCAGTCACTGTTACACCATTTATTTGTTCTGGGGATAGTGCTTATTGGCGGGTTAGACCTATTGTTGGTGTCAGTAGTTATGTTTGGTATAGTGCTGATGGGCTCTTTTCTAGCAGTGGTCGGAGCATTGGTTTAGCTAATGTTACAAGAGATAGTACTTTATATTTAGAAGTAGAACAGAATGGTTGTTTTTACACGATAGATTCTGCCCAAGTTAGGGTTCTTCCTACTGCTCCTGCTCCTGTTATTCTAGGAGATAGTATCTGGTGTGAAGGAGATGACTTGTCCTTAACAACGTCTACTGCTGCCTTGAGTTATACTTGGACAAGACCTAATGGAGGGAGTTATAGTGGTCAGAATTTCGTTCTGCCTTCTATTAACTTATCAAATTCTGGTTATTATCAATTATCAGGAACAACTATTAATCGTTGTACCACAGCTACAGATAGTATTTTTATAAGAGTACAAGTACGGCCAACGGCTCCTGCTATTATTAGCCCTAATGTTATTTGTGGGGTAGATTCTTTAATTTTAGAAGTAGCACCAGGCGCTTGTGATAGTATGTTATGGACGGCACCTAATGGCCGTCAATGGAGTGGTGCCCGCTTGGCCTTTGCGCCCAATACCCCAGCATATTTAAGTGGGACATGGGAAGTAGTTTGTATTGATAAAAATACAGGATGTGCTTCTCTGAGTACGTCTGTTCTTATTAATATAGGAATTATTTCAGCTCCTAGAATAGGGGTAAATAACCCTGTTTGTTTTGGAGGGAATAGTGTTTTGAGCGTAGCTAATACCATGTTTAGTACCATTTGGTATAGAGATATTGGACTGACAGATACTGCAAATGTCGGAAGAACATTACCTGTTGGTAACATTCAAGCGGATAGTACCTATTATGTGGTGCATGTTGCTGCCA
Source organism: Aureispira sp. (assembly GCA_050633105.1). GTDB lineage: Bacteria > Bacteroidota > Bacteroidia > Chitinophagales > Saprospiraceae > Aureispira. The sequence continues at coordinate 40,250 of JBOEFW010000001.1, forward strand.
ATGGCTGCCAATCTGTGGCGATACCCGTAACGGTTTCCGTGTTACCAGTAGTAACGCCCTTGGATGCAGGTCCAGATCAAATCCTTTGCCAAGGCGATGATTTATTATTAACGACTACGAATACTTTTGCCAGTTATCGTTGGACAGGGCCAAGCTGGTTGGGAAGTAGTCTACGCACTTCTATCAGAACAAATGTAGATTCATTGAATGCAGGCAATTATACGATTGCTGTGACAGACGTGAATGGTTGTTCCTTTAAGGATACAGTTAATGTAGTGATACAGAATTTACCAAACGCTCCTTCGATTCTTCCTTTACAACGAATTTGTACAACGGATACACTCTTCCTAAGTTCTGATACACTCGCGGCTTGTGATTCTATGTTTTGGACCGCTCCAAATGGGCAAACTTTTGGAGGGAGTAATATACAAATCTTACCAACAGATAGCAGCAACTTTATAGGAGGGTTGTGGTATCTAAACTGTCTAGATACATTCAGTACTTGTAGCAGCCGTTCTAATGGACAATTGGTGGTTATTTTACCACCACCAACAGTCCAAACTGCAAACAATAGTGGTCCTGTTTGTGTCGGTGGTTCGGTGACATTGAGTACTCCACCAGGAACAGGCTTTACTCGTTTTTATTGGTATGCCGATGCTAACCAAGACTCTCTTGTTGCAATTGGGCAAACGCCTACAATTAATAACATCACTACGGATACGACTTTCTATTTGGTTATTGATAATGGTTCGGGCTGTCAAACGGCTCCTATTTCAACTTTGGTAAGGGTATTACAGCCCAATACAGCTCCTGTTATAGCTGGCACTGGTTCTTATTGTGAAGGAGATGTATTGGTGTTGTCAAGTAGAACAACTGCTGCAGCTTACCAATGGGTAGGGCCTAATGGGTTTAGAGCGACTAGTGCTAATGCAGTGGTTAGTTCATCTGCGACGCCTATTTTATCAGGGGTATATTCTTTAACAACAGTAGATAGTATCGGCTGTTTCTCCTTAACGGACTCTATTCTTATTGTGGTGCACACTCCTGATTCTGCGGCACAATTATCAACGAATGCGCCGATTTGTACGGGAGGGCCTTTGTGGTTAGCTTCGACGGGTAATTGTAGCACTTATGAGTGGGTGAGTCCTTTCGGGAATCGCTTGATAAGTACTAGTGATACTCTTATTTTAAGTGCATTAGATTCGACTTATCAAGCAGGCAATTGGTACAGCATCTGTATCGATAGTATAACAGGTTGTCGAGTCACTTCTGATACCATCAATGTTTCTATTCAAGGAATACCCTTGTTACTAGGGGCCAGTAGTAATAGTCCTGTTTGTGCCCAAGAATTGGTACAATTGACGGCTTCTTTAGGAGCAGGAGGAACCAGTACTTTAAATTGGTACACCGATGCCCGCCTACAAATTCCATTGCCCAATCCATTTACAGCAACAACCAGTCAATGGGTTTATGTAAAAGCAACAAATAGTGCAGGATGTAGTACCATTGATTCCACTTTTGTTACTGTACATCCATTGGGGACAGGTAATTTATTACCAACAACAGATACCTTATGTACTAATGATGCTTTAGTGCTGCAAAGCCTTCTAATAGGGAGCCAATACCAATGGACAGGACCTAATGGTTATAGTAGTACGCTGCAACAGCCTGCTGCTCTTATTGCAAGTAACACTACATCAGGGGGGTATTTTTTGACCTTAACAGATCAGAATGGTTGTACGCAAACAGACAGTATACAGATTGTTGTTAATGCACGGCCCGCCCGTCCCAACCTTTCACCAATAGCTGTTTTGTGTATAGGAGATAATTTTAGTTTATCTACTCCTGCAATAGCTGGATATACTTATCAATGGAAACGCTGGCCACAAGGAACGGTGGTAAGCAATAACAACTTCTATACAGTTGTTGCAAGTACCGTTGCTGATAGTGGACAATATTATGTTGTGGTCAACAATGGAGCGTGTTCGGTCAGTTCTTTGGATACTATTCTAGTCGATTTTTATAGCCCTTCAGCACCTGTCGTATTTGCTGGCATCGACCAGCAACTTTGTGGACAAACAACAACAATATTAACAGCGACAGGATTACCTATAGGTTATACTGGAACATGGACAACAAATAGTGGAGCTCTTATCAGTCAACCAACCAGCAGCAGTACAACGGTTAGTAATTTACCTATTGGAAACAGCCTATTTTACTGGACAGCGAACCAGTCGGTCTGTAATTATCAAGAAAGCGATTCTGTAGCAATTACAGTACAGGCTTTAGGGACAGATACGGCTTATGCTGGGGTTGATCAAGCCATTTGCTTGCCTGCTTCTACAGCATTAAATGCTACCAATACCACAGGAGCTAGCATTGGAGTTTGGAGTCAAAGCTCTGTTCAATCGAGTGCAGGAGTTGTTATAACTAACCCTAATCAAGCCAATAGTACAATTAGTGGTGTAGTGGCTGGGCAAAGTTATGACTTTATCTGGTCGCTCAATCGCGCGGGCTGCCCTGTTCATAGTCAAGATACTGTGCGTTTTGTGATCAATACAGCGCCAATAAGTCAGGCTTATGCAGGGGAAGATATTTATGCCTGTGGAGAGGATACCGTTTTGTTGAATGCATTGTTGACTACTGGATCTAACGGGATCTGGAGTGGAGCTAATAACCTGATTTTTGGAGACAGTAGTCAAGCGGGAACATGGGTGACAGGCTGGAACCAAGATACGACGGTGGTTTATTGGACGTTATCTGGTACTGCTTGCCGCAATTACAATCAAGACAGTATAGTGATTATTAATACAGCATTTGATGTGCTTGCAGAAGCAGATGTATTTGATATAGTTGCTGGGCAGACAGAGCGTATCTATGTATTGAATAATGACCAATGGTTGGGAGATGGGCAAATTATGATCAATAGTACCTTAGCGAATGGACAATTAAGCAATGAGCAAGATGGGTGGTTTGAGCTAGTTGCTACAGAAGGAGATAGTCTACAGTATTTTGTCTATGAATTGTGTGCGGTTGAATGTCCAACTAATTGTGATACTGCTTTAGTGATTTTGGAAATGGAGTCAGTTGGTGCCTGTAAACCACCGAATATCTTTACTCCTAATGGTGATGGTGTTAATGATTATTTTAACGTCCCTTGTTTAGACATTCGTCCAGCAGCCTACCTAGCCGTTTTCAATCGCTGGGGGGATCAGGTTTATGAATCTGATCGCTATGGCAACCAGTGGAATGGAATGCACAATGGTCAACCGTTACCTGATGGGACTTATTTCTACCTTCTTCGAATAGAAAATCAACGACCAATACAAGGCTCGGTAGAAATTAAACGCTAAATAGCTAAGAGCTACTTTTCTCAAAAAGAGGAGCTAGATAATAAATTGTTGAAAGATGGGTTACATTTAATAGAAAGAGCCCATTTAATGGAAGATGAGAAAAAGTAACCTAATAAATAACATTTATTAGGTTGCTTACACTTGTTGATGGGTGAGCGATAAGGCGTTAATTAACTTCTGTTGTTATAGAGTGTTAAAAAAAAAACTTACTTTTGGAAGTAAACTGTTTGAAAATCTAGGAAGTGTGACTCAATAATCTTATAAACTTTCCGCTCAGTGAGTTCATAATACTTTCCTCTTTTTTTACATTGAAACAAATAATTAAAATCAATTTTATTGTACCAAGTTCTACACTTAGCTCCTTTTACACGTTCTTATTTAACTGATATTGTGATTATACTTAAATTTTTTAATAAATTTATATTTAGGCAATATGTAGATAAATTCCCAAACAAAATTGTAACAAAAACCTGTTATAATAAAGATATACTATCTGGAGCATGCTGTTGATAATTGGGTTCAGTAAATGGTTTAATCCCCAATGTATGAACATACCAAGAAATATCTCTCGAACACACCAATTCCTTTTCTACTTAGTGTTCTTACTGTTCCCTTTTTGGGGGCAAGCACAACAGACCAACTACCAAAATACCGTCACTAAATGTTATACAGGTTTTGCACCAAGTATTAACAGTAGTACAGGAACCTTATTGGGGTTCGTGAACTTTACACCCGCCGATATTCCTGCTGGACATCGGGTCTCTGATGTTATTGTAGAAATTGTTTGGTCAAAAACTAATGATGGATCTTGTGTATACAATGGTCCCGACGGTGCAGATCAAAGTCATGTAGGCTTTAAGTTGCAAGGACCAACAGGAACAGGAGGCTCTCGTTTTCTGGCTACGTCTACTGTTACAGCTAATAATGTTCTACCAGTAAGTACAGCTAGTTTTACAGGAATTGGAAATGTAGTATTTGATACCATCGTTTTCAAGCAAGGAGCTCCTTCTTTATTACCCGCTGGTATGCCTGTATTAGGACGTGATACCGTGAGTCCAAATAATGAGTTGCTTTCTTTTTATTATGGTAAAGACCCTATTGGGCTTTGGCGTGTTGGAGGAGTAGATGATCCACCAGGAACAGGTCCTCCACTTTGTATTCACTCTTACTGTATTACACTGGTTACTTGTGAAGTTGATCGTTTAGAGGCTATTTGTAAAACAACTACTACTGTAGCATTGGATTCAAGTGGTCTTCACTTAATCGGTTTTAGTGATGTTGATAGCGCTAGTGATGTTTCTTGTCGTATCAAGAACATTACTTTTTCACCTGCTTCTGTGAGCTGTTCTGATGTAGGAACAACGATCCCTGTTACGATGATGATTCAAGATCACTTAGATAGTGTATCCGCTTGTGTCAGTCAAGTTTTAGTAGAAGATCAAGAGGCGCCTATTTTATTGGGATGTGCACCTAGTATCTATACCACACTCTATCTAGGGGCTGATGGTCGAGATACCTTTTGGTCAGATTCTCTGACCGTTACGGATAACTGTGGGCCTATTATAAAAGAAGTACGAAATATCTTTCCTTCTCCGTGGTCATCTTTTGTGGCGTTTAATTGTGTGGTTGGGGTACGACGAATCAGAGCAAGAGCAACTGATGCCAGTGGCAATCAAGTAGACTGTATTATTAATATTGAAATAATAGATACCATACGGCCATCTGCTGTTTGTGGACGAGATACCGCCTATCTAACTACAGATCCTAATGGAGAAATCACCGTTCCTGCCGTGCGGCTGGATGGAGGAAGTACGGACCCCTGTGGAGGAATTGCCAACCGTTGGGTTGGCAATCAATTTGATCCACCCCCTGTTTTTACGTGTGCAGATGTGGGAACCCACGTTTTACGATTGATTGTCGCTGATAATCAAGGTAATCTAGATACTTGTAATAATGCAGAAGTGGTTGTAATTGATACGATTGCTCCTATAGCGATTTGTAGGCAGGATACTATTTACTTAAATGCGAGTGGAGTAGCTACTACTTTTGCTATTAATATAGATGGTGGTTCATATGATACTTGTGGAATTGATAGTATTAATGTTAATGGGACCGACAGTGTGAATTTTAATTGTAATCATGTCAACAATACACAACCAGCTATACTACACGTTTTTGACCCCAATGGTAATATGGATTCCTGTATTAGCTGGATTGTAGTGCGCGATACTTTTGCCCCTTTAGCAAACTGTGGTACAGATACTGTTTACTTAAATGCTCTAGGGAATGCTGTAGTCAATGCAATTGATCTTAATAACAATAGTATTGACGTTTGTACAGGCACCCAATTGAGTTTTAACATCAATGGATCGGCAACGATGGCCTTTGATTGTAACACTGCTTTGAGTAACCCTAATGCCGTTACCTTAACAGTAAGTGATACCTTTAATAACGCTAGTACTTGTACTGCTTTTGTGACGGTGTTAGACACGATTACTCCTGTGGCAAACTGTACAAATCCTACTATTTCTTTGAATAGTGCGGGAGTTGCTACACTTACACCTGCTTTGTTGAGTGCAGGGAGTACCGATAATTGTGCTATCGTAGATAGTTCTATTAATAGTGTAGGAACAGCCTTTATTACCTATAATTGTACTGCGATTAATACGCCTCAAATAGCGAATTTGCTTGTTGCTGATGCGGCGGGTAATACGAGCAGTTGTCAAGCTACAATAACGGTAGAGGATAATTTAGCTCCAACGGCACAGTGCTCCAATCAATTGATGGTCTCTTTGGATGCTACAGGAATGGCAACACTGACGCCTAGTAGTATTGATTCTAATAGTACAGACAATTGTACGTTGGTTAATTATCAAATTAATGGCAGCAACAGTGTGCTTTATGATTGTAGTGATTTAGGTGTACAAACAGCCGTATTAACAATACAAGATTCGGCAGGGAATACAGCAACTTGTTCTTCTCAAATCATAGTCGAAGATAATAATGCTCCTATTGTTTCTTGTCAAAATTTAACGGTAGCGCTCAATAACTCTGGTTTAGTAACCATTACCCCTGATAGTGTTTTGGTTTATCCTGCTACCAACGATAATTGTGGCATTGCCAATACTAGTTTTTCTACAGGCAATAGCATCACCTTTGATTGTGATAGTATAGGCCAGCGGCTAGTGCGCGTTTTTGTAACCGATGCTTATGGAAATACATCCAGTTGTCAAACTGTTGTAACGATAGAAGATACCTTGGCACCAACAGCAAATTGTCGTCCTGTTCCTTTTGTAGTACAATTGGATAACAATGGGGTAGGTGTTGTGACACCAATGGATATTGATAATGGAAGTACGGACCTCTGTCAATTAGATACCTTGTTAGTCAATGGTGTTGATAGTTTCTTTTTCAATTGTAGTAATATTGGTAATAGTAATACGGTGACTTTATCTGTACAAGACAGTACTGGAAATCAAGATTTTTGTACAGCAACAGTAATTGTTCGAGATGGAAACCCTCCAACCGCTATTTGTAAAGATACCTTATTATATCTTGGTGCGACAGGAGTAGTGACTGCTTTTCCTTCTTATATAGATGGAGGAAGCGTTGATAACTGTAATATTACGTTATCTATGAATGGAACTTCTTCTATTAACTTTAATTGTGCTCAAGTAGGAATTAATCCAGTGCAACTTATCGTAACGGACGCCTTTGGTAATACAAGTCAATGCCCTGCGGACATTACAATAGAAGATACCTTGGCACCTGTAGCTAATTGTGTCAACCCAGGAAGTATTGTTGTCTACTTAGATAGCAGTTGTTTTGCAACCGTGCCAGCGGCAACGTTTAATAATGGAAGTACCGATAATTGTAATTTACCGAATGGCGCCTTTAGCATAGGAGGAAACCTTAACGTCAGCTTTACGGCGGCTAATTTATCTAATAATCCCAATCCTATTATCCTAACAGTAACCGATGCTAGTAACAATACGGATACTTGTCAAACTACCGTTATTGTTCAGGATACAATTCGACCTTCAGTTATTTGTAGAACGGATACCGTTCAACTGAGTTTACTTGGAACGGTGACGATTGTACCAAGTCAAGTATTGGCAAGTTCTTCTGATAATTGTAATACAGGCTTAAGTTATACCATTAACAATGCTGCTTCTATTACGTTTGACTGTACCAATAGTGGTAGCAATACTGTAATCTTGACGGCAACAGATTCTAGCAACAACAGTAGTAGTTGCACCGCTTTGATCGAAATTGAAGATTTGATCGCGCCCAATGCGAATTGTCGTCCAACAACAACATTAACCTTAAATGCTGGAGCTACTTTTGGAGTACTTAATCCATCTATAATTGACTTAGGAAGTACCGATAATTGTACCATTACAACCTATAACCTTAATAGAGATACCTTTACTTGTACTGATGCCTTATCCAATCCACATACCATACAATTATTAGTAAGTGATGCGGCAGGTAACTTAGATTCTTGTACCACTCAATTGACGGTAGAGGATGATACCGATCCTATTGCTGCTTGCCAAACCGCAACGGTATATTTGAATAATGGAATCATTAATGTTACACCTGATTCGGTTTTAGTAGCGCCTACAGGGGATAACTGTACTTTCTTAAGCAGTGCTTTTGCCATCTACGGCTCCAACATTATTTATAACTGTGATAGTATAGGAAACCATACGGTAGAAGTCATTGTAACCGATATTTCTGGTAATACAGCGAGTTGTATTACTACGATTACGGTATTGGACAGTGTACCGCCTGTTGCGAATTGTATCACAACAACATTTACTGTACAATTGGATAGCACTGGTAATGGCTATGTGTATCCACAGAACATTGATAATGGAAGTTTTGATTTCTGTGGTATTAGTAATATGTTGGTAAATGGAGTTGATTCTTTTGGCTTCTCTTGTGCCAACATAGGGACAACAGCCGTAACACTTTCAGTTTTGGATAGTTCTGGTAACCAAGCCAACTGTCCTGCTAACTTAATAATTAATGATCCCATCAACCCTATTGCACGTTGTCAGGATACTACTTTATACCTTAACGCCAGCGGAGTAGTGTTGGTAACACCGCCTATTTTGGATGCTGGTTCTACCGATAATTGTAGTTTTAGTACTTCTATTAATGGAGCTCCTTCTATTACGTTTAGTTGTAATCAAGTGGGAGTAAATACGGTTCAACTTATTGTAACGGATGCTTCTGGCAATATTAACCAGTGCCCTGCGAATGTAACGATTGTAGACACCATTGCGCCTGTTGCCAATTGCATTACCCCAGGCTTGTTAACCGTCTATTTAGACAATACTTGTTTTGCCTCTATTCCTGCTTCTACTATTAATAATGGAAGTAATGATAATTGTGGAAACAACTTGACTTATAGCGTGAATGGTTTGCCCAATGCTACATTTAATGCAACCAATGTTAACAATAATCCAAACAGCATCACTTTAGTTGTTCGAGATGCTAGTGGTAATGTCGCAACGTGCAATACGACAATTCTGGTGGTGGATACGATTCGCCCTGTGGTCAATTGTCAGCCAGATACGCTACAATTGACAGGAGTGAATACCATTTTAGATCCGTTAATGATTAATGCTGGTTCTACAGATAATTGTAGTGTTCCTACCTTAACGGTGAATGGGCAATCCTTGTTGACCTTAGATTGTACCAATTTGGGAACTACTGTTGTGAGTCTAATTGCGACGGATATTAGCGGGAACCAAGATTCTTGTAGTACAACCGTCTTCCTAGAAGATGTGGCGCCACCAACAGCATCTTGTAACGGTTCTACAACCATTCAGTTGGATCCAACCACTAACCAAGCTACTTTAACTACTGCTATGGTTGATAATGGAAGTTTTGATAACTGTACGATTATATCGTATGGAGTTTCTCAAAGTACGTTTAATTGCAACGATGCGCTTACCAATCCACATCCTGTTAGCTTATATATTATAGATCAAAGTGGCAATCAAGATTCTTGTACGACGCAAGTTTTTGTAGAAGACACCATCAATCCGATTGCCATTTGTCAAAACGATACTTTGTATTATGCAGGAATGCCGATTGTGATTGCAGGCAATAGCCTTGATGGTGGAAGCAGTGATAACTGCGGAATTCAAAGCTTTGTATTGAGTCAAGATACATTTGATTGTCCAAATATTGGGAATAACTCTGTAGTTATGACCATAACAGATTTATCGGGGAACAGCAGTACTTGCTTGGCCTCTGTTTTATTGATAGATACCACAGCTGCAGCCGTAGCAGGCGCTTTTCAAGTGCTTTGTAATAATGTAGATTCTACCAATCTAACGGCTTTACCTGTACCAGCTAGCTTGACGGGAACTTGGTTAACTACTTCAGGTGCTACCGTTTCTAATTTTAACGATCCTAATGCTTTAGTCAGTAACCTTAGTGTAGGGGATAACATTTTCTATTGGGTAACTTCAAGTGCTACTTGTGCTCGTTTATCAGAAGATTCTATTACAGTAAGAGTAATTGCAGATAGCCCTGATAGTGCACAAGCAGGAATGGATCTAGCTTTGTGTGCGGATACGACAACGATGCTAAATGCGGCTGTGCCTACAATTAGTACAGGTCAATGGTCCCAATCTATTGGGCAAGCAAATGCAGGAGTTGTGATTGTAAACGATACCGCAGCTAATTCTGCCATTCAAGGCTTACAGCCTGGCAATACCTATGTTTTTGTTTGGGAGTTGACTAATGGGCTTTGTGGAGCTTATGATCGTGATACGGTCTTAGTCATTGTAGATGAAATTCCAAGTGATCAAGCAATGGCAGGTCCTGATGTGACTTGTAGTCCTGATAGTATTAACCTAGCTGCTATACCTTCGTTATTTGGTATAGGGAGATGGTCTACGCTTGATGGTGCTGTAATCGCAGATTCTACAGCGATTAATACGTTAGTGAAAGATTTTGTAGGAGACACCACCTTGTTTATTTGGTCCTTGTCGAATGGTGCTTGTGTGAACTACTCTGCGGATAGTATGTATGTGATTTTGGATGATATCCGTCCAGTTGCTGTATGGGATAGTTTCAATTTAGTACCAGATGGAATAGCGCAAACGATTAATGTTATTGTCAATGACAGCTTGCCTCCTAATTGGGACATTATGATTACACAGCCAATGACAGTTGGACGTATGATTAGCCTCAATAATGGTCAGTTTGAAATTGATATTAATGACGCGATCTTAAATCAATACTTCATCTATGAAATCTGTAATAGCGATTGTCCTATTGTTTGTGATACCGCTTTAGTGACCATAGCAATACAGCCTCCAGGGGATTGTTATACCCCAACTGCCTTTACTCCAAATGGAGATGGTAAAAACGATTTCTTTGTGATTCCTTGTTTAGAGAACACCACAGAAAAAGCAGCTTTATACATCTTTAATCGTTGGGGGAATTTAGTGTTTGAGACAGATAACTATGTGAGTGATTGGGATGGGACACATCGAAACCAACCTCTTTCTAATGGAACTTACTTCTACATTTTACAAATAGAAGGTAAGAAACCGCAGAATGGTTCTATAGAACTTAAACGATAATATCCCTTCATGCTCCTTAAGGAGCACAACTATACAACATATGAAAAATATAATCACCTTGTTATTGGTTACGCTAGGGAGTTGGAGCGTTGCCACGGCACAACAGGATTTCCAATACACCCAGTTCATGTTTAATAAAATGAGCTTTAATCCTGCTTATGCAGGAACCAAGGGGAACCTCTTTCTCTCTGCCATTTACCGCAAACAGTGGTTTGGTATTGATCGTGCACCTCAAACAGCTACCTTAAATGCACATGGAGCGATTGCTAAGAAGCGAGTAGGACTAGGGCTTTCTATTAGTTATGATCAAATTGGATTTTCTGATCGAATTGGCATAGAGACCAACTATTCCTACATCATTCCATTTAAGAATCAATCTTTCCTGAGTTTAGGTTTAAGAGGAGGCGTGTATTATAGTCAAATCCGTTGGGATGAGGCCGATTTAATAGACCAAGATGATGCTTCGATTCCAATGGCAGCAAGCAGTTTAATTGTACCAAACTTTGGAGCGGGAATTTATTATCAATCCAAACGTTGGTATGCAGGTTTGTCCGTTCCGCATTTATTTGTTAATGAAGGCGATTTTAATATTTCAGGATCCAATGGGGTGGTAGAACCTGATTTTACCCAACATTTTTATGGGATGGGAGGCTTTATGTTTGATTTAGCAGAAGGCGTACAAATTCAACAAAATTTATTGTTGAAGTACGTAATAAATGCGCCTCTATCTGTAGATCTTAATGTCAGTTTTGTTTTTGTACAAAGTGTTTTATTAGGTGTAACGTATAGAGTAGGAGATTCTGTAGATGCTTTATTACAATGGCAAATCTCCCCTCAACTTAGAATTGCTGCTGCTTATGATTTTAGTATCACCCAATTGCAGCGCTATAACTCTGGTTCTATCGAAGCAATGGTGAGTTACTATTTTATTAAGAATACAGGCAATAAAGGCGATTATGAATTAGGAAACGAACGTTTTTTTTAGAAAAAGAATCTTTTATTGCTTAGAGAAATTCAAAGAGCAGTAAGGAAAGTTAATTTCCTTACTGCTCTTTTTAAATTCCGACTTAAACACATCAAACAATAGACAAATGGTTTGCGATTACCAGTACTAAAATAGTAAAATGGAAGGCATCTACCGTACCTATTTGTTGACTAGCCGTACATTTTTGGGAATAGGTCTAAAAAATAAATAGGAAAGGAAAGGGATTCCGAATAAACTGGCATTATTTTATTACGTTAGGAGATAAATGAATTGTTTTATCGTATCATCTTAAGAAGCTAGCAAAAAGATAACGTATTTAATAGCCTCTTTTAATTGTAAGGAATATGAGAATTATAGGTGTGGTTTTGTTCTTATTGACGAGTTATTTGGCGCATGCCCAGTATGAAGAGTTAGAGAAAAACTATTGGGAAAATATGACAAAAGTGACGCTCAAAAATAAATATGATCCCAAAACAGAAAATTTTACTCGTATCCCTAAATTTGGTAAGGATATTTTGGCGCTTGACGGCCAAAAGGTATACCTTAAAGGTTTTATCATTCCAGCAGATTTGACCAAAGGGCGAATGACGCTTTCTAAATTTTCTTACAGCGCTTGTTATTTTTGTGGAGCAGCTGGACCAGAATCCGTAATTGAAGTGGTGGCAAAGAATCCCATCATTTACAGAATGGACAAGGCGATTATTTTAGAGGGCACATTGCGTATTAACCGAAAGAAGGAAGGGCAGGAGTATGACCCCTTTCGTTTGTTGTACATCTTAGAGGATGCCACTTACTATTCAGGGGAATAAACGTCAGCTGCCTACCTATTGAAACCTTACTATGATACGTTTGCTCGCCTTATTAGGCCTTTGTTGTTGGACAAGCCTACTTTGGGCTCAATTTGATAGTGAAAAACCATCAGGTAACTTGGCTACCCCACAAGAAGTGGCGCACCAGCATCTGTACTATTTAGACCCTAATCTAAAGCATTACAATGAAGATAGTGCCGCTGCTGCTTTAGTGGGAAGTTTTAGTAAGGTAACGCCTTTGGTACGGGATCGTGCGGTAAAGCTAAAGCAGATTTTTGATGGCCGAGGGCTAATTATCAGAGAAGATCTTATTCCTGATAATCCTGATTATATTGATTCTACGAATGGGAATGCTGTTTATATTCCTTTCCCAAACGAACTCCCTGAAATTTACATTATACGCCCATTGGTGGACGATGACAAACGGACTAAACGCTATGCAAATTATTGGCGTTATGATGCAGGATCTATTGCTGCAATTCCTGAGTTGCACCGTGCTGTATATCCTCTAGGAAGTCATTTATTATTAGAATTGGTTCCTAAAGGAGGGTATGTTTTATTTGGTTTAGAGACTTGGCAATATCTGGCTATTCTAGTGTTGATGTTGTTGGCTTTTATACTCCATTTTGTCAGTTGGCGCTTACTGAATTTAGTGTTTAAGTTTTTGGCAAACACTCGTTTAGGACGAGATCATTTTGATGTCCACATTGTACAAAAAATTGCGCGGCTAATCTCTTATGTGATTGTCGCGTACATTATCTTTATTTTTGTACCTGTATTAATGTTACCTGTTGGACTCAGTTTCTATCTGCTTGCTAGTCTGCGTATTTTTAATACCATTTGTGCCGTGTTGGTGGTGCTTAGTAGTATTGAGTTAGCTCGATCTTACTTTCAAGTTATTGTTGATCGCACAGAGAGCAAATCAGATGATCAACTGCTCCCTATTTTTATTAAAATAGTGAAGGTATTGGTGATGGTCATTGGGGCCATTCATGTACTGGATGTATTTAGTGTTGACCTAACGGCATTGATAGCAGGTTTATCTATAGGTGGTTTGGCTTTGGCCTTAGCGGCACAAGATACCGTAAAGCACTTAATTGGTTCTCTGATGATTTATATGGATCGCCCATTCAAACTAGGGGACTTTATTACTAGTGGAGAGGTGAGTGGAACTGTAGAAGAGATTGGTTTTCGTTCTACTCGTATTCGTACCGCCGATAGTTCGCTTATTTCCATCCCCAATGGATCATTGGTAGATATGACGGTTAATAACATAGGGAAACTGCGTTATCGTCGTTTTAATACTACTATTGGCGTTGCTTATTATACGCCACCTGTTCTAATCGAAAAATTTATAGAGGGATTAAGAGCTTTGAATGTGGCACACCCACAGACGAAGAGTGATATGCACTATATTCATCTCAATAATATGGGCGGATCTTCCCTAGATATTCTATTTATGGTCTTTTTTAATACAACTGAATTCTCGCTTAACTTGAAACTACGAGAAGAGATGCTTTTTAGCATTCTTAAGCTGGCGGAAGCGATGAATGTTCATATTGCTTTCCCTTCTACCTCTGTATATATAGAGAGTACGCCAGAGGGAGCACAAATTCCTCGTTATACAGAAGAAGAACTAACAAAGGCTGATACAGATATGCAAGCGTATTTAGAATCTTTTAAGAAGAAGCATCATGCGATCAATGAGGACGAAGACGAAGAGTGGACGCCTCTTACCTAATACAATTAATAATTATGGAAAATGAAAATTACCCTGGCGATGCCGTTTTTGATAAAATAGAGGCATTGTGTGAGAAGGGGGAAGATGATTTAGAGCGTGGAAAACCTCGTGCGGCTTTAAAACGTTTTTGGAAGGCCTTTGACTTGCTTCCAATGCCACAGACACAGTATCCAGCAGGGACTTGGTTGTTGTTGAATATTGGGGATATTTATTTTGAGGCTGGATTGTATAATAAGGCCATTACACAATTGACTCGCGCCTTAGACTTTTTTGATGGCAAAGAAAATCCATTTATCTATTTGCGTTTAGGACAAGCGCATTATGAGTCCGAAAATTGGGACTTAGCGCGCCCTGCTTTGCAACAAGCTTGGGACTTGGATGGAGCCGCCATTTATGAAGAAGAAGATCCCAAATACTTGACTTTTTTGCAAAAAAAGTAATGAGTTGTTAGATATTCTAATAAAAACTGAACGTTTTTTATGTTAAAAAGAGTTAAGAGATAGTAGGTTTTATGTCTTACAGAAAGACGTAAAAGGTAATAACATTACTATAAATAATCTGCTTTCTTTTGCTACAAAAGCGCCTGTTCTACTTCTTTTGATCTTTATATGATAGATTGGTATCTGATAGTAAACGATCTATAAAGGAATTAAAATACTTCTGAATAGGATGCTTTGTTGCGATTGAGGTGGCTTCATAGCTACTATTTTATAACTAAAACAAAAGAACCACTATGAGTTTTATGAGTCGTGCACGGAATGGCTGGCAATTAGCAAAGACTAGTTTGCATATTATAAAAGAGAACAAGGCATTAATTGTTTTTCCCTTACTTTCAGGTTTTTCTTTAGTGTTAATCTTAGCTACATTTTTTGGTGGGAGCTTCTTATTTCTTGATAATATTTTAGGCGGCTTAGAATCTAGCAGTGAAAGGAGTCAACAGATTATAGGGATTGTCTTTATCTTCTTCTATTATCTGATTAACTACTTTATTGTGGTGTACTTTAATGCTGGATTGGTGCATTGCACTAGACGTATTTTGGATGGTAATGAAACGTCCGTAGGAGAAGGCATTCGCTATGCGAATGATAATATTGGTCGTATTTTTACTTGGGCCGTCGTTTCTGCTACAGTGGGTACGTTATTGCAATTGTTGAGTCGGACAGGCAAGGTGGGGGAATTTGTGGCCAATTTTATTGGCTTTGGTTGGTCGGTATTGACGTTCTTTGTAGTGCCTGTATTATTGTATGAAGATCACTCTGTCGTAGATTCTGTGAAACGATCTGGTCGTATTCTCAAAGAAAAATGGGGCAGTTCTTTAGTGGGGAATGCTAGTTTAGGCTTGTTCCAACTTGTTGCTTTTTTGGTCTTGGGGATTGTCGCTTATTTGTTGATTAATGTTATTGGTGTTTGGGGGATTTTGCCTGTGGCATTTGTTGGTTTACTGATTGTTGTGGTGTTCTCTGCCGCGAATACCATCTTTATGACAGCTGTTTATAATCGCGTGACCGATCACGAAATTCGTTATTTTGATAGCAATATTTTGGATGCTGCTTTTAGAGCGAAGTAGAGGAGAATAAATAACAAAAGGAGAGGCTGTCGAAAAAGTAAATCTTCAAGGCAATTGTATTAAAAACGAATGCACAAATAACAATTTTAAAGGAAGTTAAAAGTGATGATGTTTTTTAATTTGATTGACTTTTGGACTTTTTCGACAGCCTCTATTATAACTAAAACAACTCCCTCTAAGATTCAGCAGGCGTAGTTTGTGTATTATCCTTGTATTCTAAATCATACCCAAACTCTTCAAAGGCAAAGCCCCATTCTTTTTGAATAAGCGCAACCGTCTCTGGTGCAATTGGTACAAAAGCATTCTTTTTATAACCTTTTTTCGTATCCAGATAAGCGGCGATTTTAGGCCGTACTGTTTCCCAATCTCCTAAATTAAGCGTTTGGTAAATCTCTTGATAAACATCCATCTCCTGTTCCGTTCCAATATCATCATAGGCAATTTCTACCAATTGTCCTTCAGGAATGGCGGCTCGTGTATCTAAATAGCCCTGCATAATAAGGCGATAGTTTTCTATAATAATGCGATCCTCTTCCTCTTCTGAAATTTCTTGCAAACTTTGGCTACGCAAAACAGCGCGATGTAAATGCTTCGTAGACAAATAAACGCGATAAGGATTGCGATGAATATAGACAAACTTAGCTTGAGGATAGAGTTCTAACAATTGGGGAGCACGAGCCGTATTATTAGGATTTTTTAGAAGTAAACGGCGTCCCTTTCCCATAACATGGATGCATTCCAAGACATAATTGTAATACTTTTTCCAACGGCGATACTCTCGGGGCGAAATGCCTTTAAACAGATTATATTGATAAAAATATTCCCTGTTTCTAGGAAAATAAAAACTACCAACACCCGCTGCATGAGTAATATTACTTAAGACTTGTTCTTCTTCCTGAGGCTTTAAAAGCGTCATTTCTACATTATCCATAGGACGTGTACTAGGCACCCAACGCCCTAACAGGTGCTTGGTCCATCCCCCTAACATACAGATGTTAAAGAAAAAACTTTGAAAATTGTCTAAGTAGGTAAATTGTTGGTCTTGTGCTAAGGTATAATGAATGTGGGTCGTCCCACTGCGCCAATGCCCTAAAATAAAAACAGGGGATGCTTTGGATAAGTCTACGCTTCTAAGGCGCAATTTCAACCACAAAGCTTGAATCCATTGCAAAGGAGTGGTGAGAATAGAAAAGAAATAAATACGTGCTTTGAGTCCTCTTTTTGTTTTATCGGTTTTATTGCGGTTAAACAAGCGCCACAAATTACTGAGGCGAGTTACATAAAGCTGACTTCCAGGAACCTTATAATTGGCTTTGGGATTTTGCTTGACGTTTGCTTTTTTTCTGTTTAGTGCCATAGTTATTGATAATGGTGATTGTCAAAATGGCCTACCAAAGCCATAGCGAAAAATGATTGTCGCTAAGAATAACGGAATAAAAAGGTAAGTAATGAAAATTCATTTTTACCTAAACCTATAAACGAGGAATACAAGAAAAAGGTCAACCTCTGACCATTTTCTTAGGAAATTCCCTACGAAGCAACACAACAATAACGCTTTTGTTGTGGAATAATACAGGTTGCTTAGCGCGCAAAGATAGTAAAATGTAGGATACTCTAGGGCATAGGGTAATACTATTGTAGACTAGACATTCCCAATTATCATTAGGATGTTTTTTCTTCCTACTTGCCCCTATTTCTTAGGATTTTGGTAAACTTACCACATTATATATTTATACAATGTAAAAAATAGATATTAAGCCAATTAGATGGTTAAATAAGGTCGAACCCGCTCAAAAGTATTTTGACCATCATCCAACTCTGGTAGAATTTGCAAAAGCTCTACACTTTTCCAAGGCCCCTTTTTTTCTCGATGATAGACAATAGCTTTGGCATGAGACCAACGCAAGTAAGGATGATTTTTTAGTTCTTCAATCGTAGCCGTATTGATGTTAATTTGGGCTAAAGGATGAGCCGCACAACTCAAAAACGGGCGCATTTGTTGAAAAGTAGAATCTGGGAGCCGATACAATTCCGCCACTTGTAGGACTTCTACAAAACCACCAAGACGCTCGCGCCATTCTAATAAGCGCTGGGCATAAGACGGCCCAATACCTCTAAATTGCTCAAAGTCAGCTCGACTGGCTGTATTGATGTCAATTCTTTGATAACTGGGTGCTTTCCTTGTGGCATAAGTGCGCTTCTTAGGCTGTTGAACGATCTTGATATGGGCAGAGAGATGTTGATAGACGGTATCAGGTAAGGTATAGATTTTCTTAAAATCAGTAGCTTCCTTAAAATAACCACCTTTGCTACGGTAGTTGATAATACTTTTAATGGTTTTGGAAGAGAGGCCTAATTGAGCAAATTCGTCGCTGGAACTGGTATTCGGATCAAAGTCAAAAGCAGGAGGGAGTGGTTGATTTTTTATTGTTTCTTTGGTTGGTAATTGAATGAATTCTTTGAGTTGCTCATACTCTTTATTCGCTAGATTATAAACACGGCTAACGCCTTCTTTATTACTAAAATAACCACCTTTACTGCGATAATTCATCCAGCTTTTAACAACGCGTTCTGATAAACCCATTGCTTCTAATTCTTGTGCACTGACAGTATTAGGATCAAATGGAAAGGGAGTTAATGGGCGTTTGTAAGAACGTGTTGTGGTACCAAAACTAGTAGAACCATGTGTAGAGGAAGCAGAAGCATAGATTTTTTTAGTGTAATGCTTTTTACGGGGAGCTTTCTGTTGTTGCTCTTCAAAGGCTATTAACTCCTGATCCCAATAAGCAGGAGTTAAAGGGGAAGAAGGCCGTAGCCAATAGTAACATAAGCTAGCTAAGAGGGTAACTAAGATAAAAGAAGACAGCAGTAGGACGGCTAGCCGTTCTTTTTTGCTGTAGTAAAAATAGTCTTTGAGTGGATTCATGATACAAACAACTTCTAATAGTAATGAGAGGGGGAAGAATACGTTTCTACTGTTTCAACAAAGGACTAATAAAGCTTGTTACATTAACTAATGTAGCTCTAATTCTCTTGTTTATGAGCTATGTTATTCTATTCATAGTTCCTGAACAGTAGTTTATTGTTCAATATAAGTAAATTTTTATGCCTGTATTTGATACCACTCATAATATTCGAAAAATTATAGAAGCGATTGATGAACGGATGGGGAAACCAATCCCTTTTTTTGAACGCTTCAAGCAAGGAGGAATTGGATCTCGTAGAATGGTTTTAGAAGAATGGAGTGAGGGATTGACACCATATGTAAATGCCAGTCATTACTTGACTTACAGTAATATAGAGTTGCGCCCCAAGGGCATTATGGTACACATTCACAAGAGCTTAGATAACTTTGCTTGGTGTTTGTTGTATCAAGAAGTACAGCTGCTTTTTTTTAAAAATGGACAAGTGCGATTAGAGGCAGAAGGAGAATACCTCCTTTTTAGAGATGGCTATAAGTTCAACAAAAAGTATTTTGATAAGCTGCAAAATATTTGTTGCAAACAAGAATAAAAAACCTTCAAGGGGAACAAAAGAGAAGGGAAAAGATGTTGTAGAGCTAGATTATAACCAACAACATCAACTAACATGAAAAAGAAAAAAAGAAAATTGCGGCGTCGAGATGTCATCAACCGTACTTTGGGTGCGGCTCAACGCGAGCAGTATTTGAGTGAAAACCCTCATGGCTATCATCGCAGCAAGAGTGTCCACAAGGACAAAAATCAATATTCGCGCAAGCAAAAACACAAAAAGAAAGACTTTTCTGACAAAGATTCAGGAAAGTCTTTTGTTATGTTAGGGCAATTGGCAGCGTAGAGTAGAGAAGCGAAGCGAAGCCAATTTTTAATCAAGAAAGAAGAACACAAAAATAGTATGGAAACACCATTAGATCAAACCACTCAAACGCACAAAAACAGAGGAACAGCTTGGACGGTGTTCTTAGTCATAGAGGCTATTGTTATTGGAACTAGTCTTCTCAATTTAATGACAACAGCTTACTTTAGTGCTGATAAGCCAATTTTTGTACTTGGCTTAGTTGTCTTTCCTCACTTATTATCTTTAGGTTTTGCAAACCTAGCTTTTTCTGAAAAAAGAACACGCCCTAATTATTTCTATTTGTTACTCTTTGTAGGTCTTAATCTTTTTGTTCTTTTTTGGAACCTCCTTATTTTTTGGTTACGTGATTTAGGAGGCAGTAAAATTTGGGGTGGATAAGTATCGGCAAAACATTTAAGTATTCTATAACAAACCAATTGCCTACTTTTTTTGTAGTACCCAATATTAGACTCAATTAGACCAATTGGTCTTTATGGTCAATTACTATAAAACAACAAACTCAACAATGAAATTAATAGAAGCAACTCAAGTAGGGGACATCACTGTTCAAAACCGTGTTTTTATGGCACCATTGACGCGTTCTAGAGCGGATAATCCAGCGTATAAACCAACCGATATACATGCGACCTATTACGCCCAACGGGCAGGGGCAGGACTGATTATATCCGAAGCAACGGTGGTTTCAGAACAAGGACGGGGCTATGTGAATACGCCAGGGATTTACAGTCAAGAGCAAGTAGAAGGTTGGAAAAAAGTAACCGAAGCCGTTCATGCTAAAGGTGGAAAGATTTATGTGCAATTGTGGCATGTAGGGCGGGTGTCTCATCCAAGTTTTCATGGAGGGGCATTGCCTGTAGCTCCTTCGGCTATTAATCCTGAGATGGATGTGTTTACAACAGAAGGAATGACTAAAACAGTGACTCCAAAAGCATTAGAAGTGGCGGAAATTAAGGCTATTGTTCAAGATTTTAAAAGGGCAGGAGAAAATGCTTTAGCCGCTGGTTTTGATGGGGTAGAGGTGCATGGTGCCAACAGCTATTTGCTACAACAGTTTTTTAATGGCAGTAGCAATACACGAACAGATGCATATGGTGGGAGTGATGAGAACAAAACACGTATTTTAATAGAAATATTAGATGCTTTATTAGAAATAATGCCTGCTAGTAAAATAGGCCTTCGTTTGAGTCCTATGACACATGGTTCGGGAGGGATTGAAGTGGATGAACAAACCGTTGGTACCTATAATTATATTATAGAACAGATGAATGGCTATAATCTAGCTTACTTGCATTTCTTGCGCCACAACAAAGATTTACCACATGGTTTAAAAGATGAGATTGGACATTACCGAGCGCTCTATAAAGGTTTTCTAATTGCGAATGCTGGTTACGACGCCAAAACTGGTCAAGCTGAAATAGAAAGCGGTCGTGCTGATGCCATTGCTTATGGTCGTCCTTATATTGCTAACCCTGACTTGGCAGCACGTTTGGAGCATGGATGGCCTTTGGCTGAGACGGACCAAAGTACATGGTATGCGGGGGGAGAGAAAGGATTTTTGGATTATCCAGCTTACCAAGAGGCTTAAATAACTAGGAACTTTACGCTATCTTGGCCTTTTTAAGGTAAGAATCAACAAGAAGGAATGAGTAGTACACAATGGCAATTGTTGCAAGCGACGGTTCATTATGGGTTGCACTTTTTAGCGCCAGCTCTATTGGCATGGTGTTTTTTTCGGAGTGAATGGAAACGCGCTTGGTTGCTCATGGCAGCTACGATTATAGTGGATTTAGATCATTTATTGGCAACGCCCATTTTTGATCCCACCCGTTGCAGTATAGGTTTTCATCCCTTGCATACTTGGCCTGCGATGTTGATTTATGTTGCCCTATTATTTCCTTCTTCCACCCGAATCATAGCCGTTGGCTTATTGTTTCATATGTTGACGGATTTCCAAGATTGCTACTGGACCGCGTATATTTTGTCTTTATGAGAATAGAAAAGCAGAGCACTTTTGTGCCCTGCTTTTTTGTACATTATACTTTAAAATTACCCTTTCATCACAGCCAATGGTTGTAGACGAATCGCAATTTCTGCTAAGTCTGTTTGATTGGCCATCACCACATCAATATCTTTGTAAGCACCTGGTGCTTCATCCAAATCACTAGCATGACGAATCGCATGCACAACACCCATTTTATTCAAGTGTGCGACTTCTTCTTTGATGTTTAGGGTACGAATGGCTTGTTTACGGCCTAGTTTTCTGCCAGCACCATGAGAACAAGACATAAAAGATTCTGTATTACCCAAACCTTTAACAATATAAGAGCTAGACCCTTGAGAACCTGGAATCATTCCCCACTCGTCCTTGAACGCGCGGGTTGCTCCTTTTCGGTGTACAATCACATGCTCTCCAAAGTGCTCTTCCCAAGCCGCAAAGTTATGTGGTTTATTGATAATGTCATCGTAATCAAAGCTTCCCATAACAGTTGTTAACGCTTCTAACAAACGTGCCATCATTAACTTTCGGTTAGCCAAGGCATAATCAATACAATAGTTCATTTCTGCCCAGTACAACTTCGCTTCGGAAGTTTCTAAAGGCAAGAAAGCCAATTCCATTTTTTTAGTGACAACAGAATGGTAACGCTCATTGAGCTTAATCGCCAATTTGTTATAATGATCGGCCACTGTATACCCTAGTGCACGGCTTCCTGAGTGAATCATTAACCAAATATAACCATCAGATCCCTTTTGAATCTCCACAAAGTGGTTCCCACCACCCAAGGTACCAACTTGCTTCAAGCCTTTTTTATAAGCTTTTTTGACAATGGGTAAATCAGCTTCTCCATCAGGCATCAAATCTACATCCTGTGCTTCTTCGTGCCAGCTAAAACCTACAGGAATTAATTGACGCGCAATTTTGAGGACATCTTTTAGGTTTTCCTTAGAAATATCTGTCAAGTGGGTACGCATAGCACACATTCCACAACCAATATCAACACCTACAGCATTTGGAATAATGACTTTTTTAGTTGCCAAAATAGAACCAATGGGCATTCCATAGCCTTGGTGACTATCAGGCATGATGGCAATGTGTTTAAAGGCAAAAGGTAAGTTAGCTAAGTTCTTAGCTTGCGCCAAGGCACCATCTTCCATATCATCCAACCATAATTTAATTGGTCTACGCTCGCTAGAAATAACTTGTTTCATCTTGTTCTTAATTTTAATATAGTGGTTATCCCAACCTGCGTTGGAATAAAAAATAAACTCTTGAAAGGTAAAAATCGTTCAATGCGCCCGACTCCATTTGAGTCGGGACAAGGATTATATTATATTTTGGAAAAGAACCTGTCTAATGATAACGCTGCCCCATAATGGGCAGCGGCGTCTTAGTTATGCTCTTCGATTTCTTTTTTTAGTAAGCCCCCACTCCGTTTGAGTAGGGGACGGTGTTCTTACTTTCTATTTAGTGGAGCAGTTGTCTTGAAAACCCTGCTCTCTTACTGACAATACAAAGATGCAACCCTACTACGCAGTGTTTTTGCGTAGTGAATGAAAAGAGATGGTTTTTATAAAAAAAGTTTGATGTAAGCCGATTTAAAGGGGCTCAAAAAGGCATTGAACTAATTATTTTGTTGTGATAGCCGATAATGGAGTTACCTAAACAACTTCAATAGTAAAACAAAAACACGCCTAGTCCAAAAGACCAAGCGTGTCTGCTTCTTATAAAAGAAATTAAAGTGACTAATGAGCCAATACACAAGGTGGGACTCGAACCCACAATAGAAGGAAGCCACTTTGTTGTGTTAAAAACACGGCCTCTAGAAGAAGATTAAAAAAAATAGTAAGAAAGTGTGTATTTTGAATAGTGCTCTACCAACTGAGCTACCTTAGTTTCCTAAGAGTGGGACTCGAACCCACGACCCCTAGCGTGACAGGCTAAGAAGGAAAAATACACTAAGCCTACTTAATTTTTCTGATAAGTATTGTTGTAAAAAACGTAGGAAATCTGTTGCCTTAATATAGTGCTCTACCAAACTGAGCTACCCTAGTTTCCTAAGGGTGGGACTCGAACCCACGACCGCTAGCACCCATTGCGAAGAAGGAAAGCCAACATAGGCCTACGACTTTATTTTTATAAAAAACGGAAAATGAATGTACTAAAGTTGGAGTTGGTAGAAGGAAGTACACTCTAGGCCGTTTTATAGTTTTTTATTAAAAAGAACATCGGAAAGCAAAACCACTAAGTCAATATAGTTTGGAAGAAGGAAGCGGCTTTTAGGCCGATGTTCTAGTTCGTATCAACAAGCAATAATCTAAATGAGTTCACTTAAAACCTGCTCTGTTTGTAATATATTATAAGTATGCGCTTTGCTAGTTCCAAAAGTAATACTCGCTTCTTCTGCTGTCTCTACCAAACTCGCTTGTCTCGCCAACGCATGCACTTTTGCCAATTGGAAAAAGGTAGGGCGTTGTTGTGTAAATTGAGCCAACTCAGAAGCCGTAATTTCTAAGGAGTGGACAGAGGTTTCGATGGCATTGCGTTTGTTCAAGCCATTGACATACAAATCGGTATAAATAATTTGCTCTTGCGCAATATCTACCATAAATGGAATCGAATAACTGCCCACACCATTGAGATCCAACTTGTTCGCTACCGTTTTAATATCAAAGCTTTTGTAATTCGAATTGACCTTTTCACGCCACATCCAGCCCGCATGGCAAGCCATTTGAGCAAAGGATTCTCCTGCGTAACGATAAATTTGCACACTGACATAGGCCGTCGCTTTACTGACTTTTTTCAAATCAATATCAATAAATTCTGCGGCACCCAATAAGCCATCTTGCAAATCACCAGAATGCACTGCACCCATTGCCGATAAATTGGTGTAACTCACTTGATTAATGAGTTTAAAATCAGCATTGTACAACGCAATGGATAAATCTAAGTCTGTACGAATCGCCACTTGTTTCCAGTAGACAAATAAGCGTAAGACTTTACTCAAATCTACGGCTACTCGACTACCACGGCCCAAGGTCAATAGACCTTCTGAGCTTTTACGCTGTTGCAAAGGCAAGGTATAATGGACCAAGTTAGGATCAATCCATACTTTTTCTTCTGCCCAGCTTTCGCGAACCGCCAATTGCTGCTGAATACCGTCACGTAATAAAGACAAAACTGCCGCAACTACTTCAGGCGCCAAGGTTTTATAACTGTTGTTATCCAAAACAATCATCTTGCCTTTCTTATTCAC
The DNA here is from genome assembly GCA_050633105.1 of Aureispira sp. Classification (GTDB taxonomy): domain Bacteria; phylum Bacteroidota; class Bacteroidia; order Chitinophagales; family Saprospiraceae; genus Aureispira. The sequence goes on from JBOEFW010000001.1 coordinate 65,407, forward strand.
AACCGAGCGATATTTAGCATCATTGATGTGCTCAAAATAGCTTTCTAAGACCAATAAATTCTTTAAAGTAACTGCTTCAATAGAAGGAGCTAAATACTTTAAGATCGTGACATAATTGGCTTGAAAACGACGCAACAATTCGTGCAAACGACGTAAAAATACACCAGGGCGTTTTACCAAATGTTCTAAAACAGGCAGCAACGCATTGGCTGCCAACAACTGTTCCGTATGGCCTTCAAAAGTAATCAGTTTGCCATTGCGCAATTGATCGAATACTTCTGCTGTGCGTGGAAACCTATTAGCCTGTGCGCCAGGGTGCAAATAGCGTCCTAAAGCCAACCATAGCCCTTTGTATTGCAATAAATTCTCAGCCGTACCCGAAGAACGCTCCAAGACCGTCAAAATTGCTCGACGGGCAGGGCGAGGTAAAGAAGGAAATTTAATAGGTTGACTCAAACTTACATCAGAGTCGGTAATGGCAGCCAAGCTACGCAATACATCGGTTGCGGTTTGGTGCAAGGCGGTGAAGCCTTCCCAATCTTTTTGTTCCCAGCAATAGCGACCCAACCAGGCTTTGGTTTCTTTGAAGACAACTTTAGAGGCGTCCACACTAGTCATACCAAAGTGGCTCAACAAACTACGAATGTCGACGTGCAAATACTCAGGAATAGATGCTTTGGCATACAACAATTGTTGTAAGTAGCCTTGAAGCATTGCTTCTAAATTGGTTGCTGCGACTAACTCTAAGGTAATCCATTCTACATGTCCATCTTCTTTTTTCTCCTGTTGTACAGCCGCTGCTTTTTCCCACAATTCCAACGATTGGGTTTGTGTAATGGGATCAGCGCCAAATTCGTCCAAATCAAACAGCCATCTTGGTACCAAGACCCCATTATCCAAACGAACATTGTTTTTGGTATCTTGAAGAACATTGGCTAAGAAGCCATAAAAACGTTTGTTTAAATAGTCTTCATCAGCGGGTGTTTGCTCAGGAAAATTGTTGAACAAAGGCACATACTGCACCTCTGCTCCCCGTTTTTTTGCTAATAATTGTAGCGTGCTAGGGAAGGTGTCCAAAAAGCTAGCATCTACTTCTTGTAAGCGGGCAGGGTTTTCTAGGCGATAACCTAAGTTTGCTAATTCCGCGACAACCGCCATTTTTTGACGGCTGGTTAAGCCTCTACCAAGTGGGTAAAGGATTATGTTCATTCTATTTAAAGCGATGGTAGGTAACATAACTATTGTTTTTTGTTCTTGTTGATACAAAGATGCAATAGCCCTGCGCAGTCTTTTTGCGCACTTCATGAAAAGTGCAAAAAAGATGCAATAAATAGTTGGAAAGGGGGGAATTATAGGTACTAGGCTTCTCTCAGGCAAATTACAAAATAATAACCTCAGGTTTGATGGAGTTTTAACGCTGAGAAATAGCGCTAGTTGGTATGCTTGTTCATTTCTTCTAACAACCAAGTAATCGCCTCTTCTCTTTTGGTGAAGATTTTGGCAGGGACGATTCTACCTGCTTCATTGGTTTTGTTTTTTGTGAACTTGAGGTATAAATTTCCCGCGACTTTGGCCGCAAAAGAATTTAAAATCATTGCCCTAGCAACATCTCCTACTTCTGCACTTTGGTAATATTCTATAGCATCTCTATTGGTGTATGTTGTAGGGACAATAACTAATAAGCTTCTAGGTTGACCATCAATTAACTCTTTTACTACTGCCAAATTTTCTTTAGCATGGCTTAGGGTTTGTATGTCATCCCAGCCCTCACTGGGAACCATCTCTACGACATTATCTGGTCTTAAAGTAATAGTCATTGATGTTGTTTTCATATCCTTTCTTAAAGATGTATGTTGATGAAGTCTAACAAATATTTCTGAGATTTTTATTGTACAATAATACTCAAAATTATGAGAATTAGAGTAATTGTAAGACTTAATACAATATTTCTTTATTTTTAAGTGAAATAAATAGAAAACATGTTTTTCTAAAGAGAATATCATTATAACTAAATACACTGTAACAAAAGTTTCTGTTAATTTACAAACGCATCATTTTACACTTTTAATTGTTAGATAATCGCCGTTTTAGCTAAGGATACAAGGCTTTTTCTACCTACAAAAGCATTAAAAATACGCTGTATAAAAATACAANNACTTCTGTTACACGGTATTTAGAACGAATCGGTTAATTTCCTTGACAAGTAGAGCATCGAAGTGGGGCGATGTTGATGGGAAGGGATCTATTGTTTATAGATCCCTTCTTCTTAAGAGGGGCTAAGATTTTGTTTTATGATAGTTGGGCACCCTGCATAAACACATTATGAAAATGTCCTGTATCAAGGCCTTGAATTTTCTCCAACAAGACGTTTAGTTGGATTTTTACACTGGGAGGAAGAGGGCTTCTTTTGATCTCTTCTTTTAGAGCAGTAGACTGTTGATTCCTAAATTCTTTACCCGTTATTGATCGAAAGGCTTTTTTTTTCACTTGATAGCGAACTAAGTGAAGGAATTGATTTTCCCAGTCTTTTGGTGTTTTTGTCGTGAATTGCTCTTCATAAGCTTCAACAGGAAAGCCCATGCCAGTACTCCAATCTTGATTAATAAAAGAGATGTCTTCTTCATAAAAATCAAAAGATTTGCCGTCTTGCACAATGGCTAGTGGCCAATTTAGAAACTCTTCCATAGAGGAAACACGCTCTCCCATCCTTTTACCATGAAGGGTTAATTCATAAACATCTTGCCCTAAATCAAAGTATTGCTCTTTGGAAAATTTTAATAAGATCGTATGCGCGTCAATTTTTTTAACGGCGATGAGAATACCATATTTATTGATAATGTTCATGTGGTTTTATTTTAGTGGATAACCATAAATAAATACCCCATAAAAAGTTTCCTCGTCCAAGGTTTGAATTTTATCCAATAAGGCGTTTAAGGATGCTTTGACCNNAGATGTGTATAAGAGACAGGGCGTTTAAGGATGCTTTGACCGTAGGATCAATTGGATATCGTTCCAACTGATCTCTTAGTTTTTTAGAAATGCTATTCCTGAAGGCTGGATCTGTTGCTGCTTGAAAAGCAGTTGTTCTAACCCGTTCACTAATGGAATCGATTAAATCACCACACCAACTATTGGGCGTTTCTTCAGAAAGTTTCTTGTACTCTTTTTTAGGAGTGTGCACTAACATAGATAACCTTGTATGACTAAATGCTTCTTGTATACGGTGTTTAAGGACATCAGAAGCAAGTTTGTTAATGTCCGCGATAGGGACTGGGAAGGTTGCTTGAAAGGCAGTTGTGCCAACACTATTGCTAATGGTATAGAGTAATTGGCTACCCCAATCTTCCAGTGCTTTTGTAGAAAAAACGCCACTATAATTGGTAAAAGGGAGCCCAAAATCACTAAGCCAATTGCCTGATTCATCCATATAACCATGATAGAAATAGAGTTCCCCTTGCTCTTCTATGATGACGGTTGGATTATTTAAATGCAAGTCCTTTATCATCTCAATATTGTCCGCTATGTGATGACCGTTAATCGTCAACTGATAGACATCTTTTCCCCAATCTAGTCCTTCTGCTTCACAAAAGTTTATTAAGATGGTGTCTTTATCAATTTCTTTAACGGATTGTAGAATGTTGTATTTGTTGAGAATTTCCATGTTGGTTTCTTTTGCAAGGTTTTGATTTTTGTTGATAACAACTCCTAAAGGTTAACAATAACAAAGGTGCAACCCATCTACGCAGTCTTTTTGCGAAGGTGTCAAATAAAGACTAAATGGCTTGAATTATTCTGTAAAAGCTCTTATAAAGGGAGGGACTAATCAACAAATTTGAAGCCTTTTTTATTCTAGCATCTTCAAGAAAATTGGATTGGTTCTTAAGTTGTCTAATTCAGGATATGATTGAGCATCTTCCTTAATTTCTGCATCCATTTCAATGCCCTTTTTTAAGTTTTGGAGACATTGCTCTTCCCCTAATAAGTTTTGAAGAATGCCAATTTGATAGTAATTCCAAGAGAACTCTTGTAGCTTATTTAAACTGGTCCAGAGTGCAATGGCTTCTTTGAAATAGTGCTTACTTTTTAGTTCAAGACCCTTTTGATATTCTGTTTGATAATGATGATTGAAGTCGTGCTGTAGACGTTTGTGATTTAAGTACTTTTCTACAAACACTTGGTCATTTTCAATATTAATGGTGCAAATAACTTCTATAAAGAGCCAAGTAATGTCTTCATTGTCTGGATAATCTTTATGAAGTTCTTGGTAGAGTTTTAAAGTATCTTCTTTTTGAGATGCGTAGTAAAATCTAAGAATGGTACCAATGGTACTAAAGACTATTTTTTCATCATCCATTCCAAAGCTCAATAGTTCTTTTTTGTACAATGGATAATCTTTATTTACTTCTGTATACTTTATAGAAGCATAAGCGACTTCATGTATTAGCTCCTCCGAAGATTCTTTTTGAGGAGTGGTCTGCTTTTCCACAGGAGTACTTTCTTGTGCAGGAGTATTTTTGTTCTTCTTAAAAAAATCAAATAGGCCCATTGTATTGTTGGTTTGGATTAAACAGGCAGAAGGATTAAAACTATTGCTTGTTGTCTAGTTGGGTTTAGGGAATTAGCGGTCATTATTTTTATTAGAACAACTGTTTTGTTCTTTGCTGATACAAATATGGGATAGGTCTGCGCAATCTTTTTGCGTAGGTATGAGAATGGGGTGAAAAAGTTTTTAAATAAAAATTGAATAAAATAATTTATTTGTTTATTTTAGAATTTATTTTTGATAAATAACCTATTCCATGTCTGAAAAAACTACTTCCCCTAAAATTTCTATCCTGCATTTCCACCCTACAGGTAAGCCTGCGACTTGGATTACGACTTTAGCGACCCAATTAAGAGCAGATGGAGTCGATGTTCATTTGGATGTTTGGGACTTGCAATTGGGGCAAGATGTTTATAATTATAAAGAAAAGGCTATTTATGATACCTCGTTTAAGCATGTCCTAATTATTTTAGATGTTGCTTATTTTGATAAAGTAGCCCAAGGAAATGCTCAAAATCAGTTAGAGACGCAATTGACAAGAAATGAATTGTACAAAGATGTAGAGCAAACTATGTTAATTCCTGTAGTGCGACGGCGAGTTGGGGATACCAAAGAACAATTGCCACCTGCTATTCGGGGACGGTATTGTCTCGATTTTTCTGAAAACCATCAAGCGGCTGCTTATGCACAACTAACACAGACTATTTATGATACGCGAACCCCACCCATTAAGCCTCCATTAGGTTCGCCAATGAAGCTTTCTAACGCTTATTTTTCAGCAATGCCCTATTTGGAATTGATTCGGCAACAGCCTACTAGAATGAATCAGCAAAGTCATCTGTTTTTTCAAGCGTTTCTAGCTGTTTTAAAACAGGCAAAAAGTGATCATCAATTTCTGCGAATAGCTTGGCGAGAATTTTTGGAAGAAGTTAGTATCAAGGATTTGGAACCGTCTTTTAATACCACTAGTTTAATAGAAGCGTTGGAAGAGTTGGGCAAAATAGCGCAAAAAGGACCATTGGATAGTGTCCTATCTATTTTCATACAGGAATTGTTTCTAACAACTATCATTGTTGGTTTTCAAGCCAGAAATTTTAGGTTTCTAGAAAATTTGCTGCAAGGTCATTATCTAAATGTACATCTAGAGCAGACTTCTTTTGTGCTCTTTAATTGTTGGAAAGAGCAATCATTAGCAGCCTTGACAGAACAACAAGCAACTGGTATTACTAGAGCATTGCACGACGAACTGACCCCTCATTATAGCTTAGAACAAATCGTAGAAGCAGATTTAATTTGCCATTACATTGCGCAAATGAAAGCCGAGACATGGGTGCCTTTTTTAGCGTTCTATATCGAGGATAAAACCTATCCGATTTCATGGCTAGATAAACTATCCATCAAGAAGTTCTTTAACAAAACAAAGAGACTTTATAATGTGGATACAGCAACAGATTTTGGCAAAGCCGTAAATAATGCTTATCTACATCAAATCAAGCACCCTTTAAAACTTTATTCTGCTGTCTTGCCGTTGGATAAAGTAGTGCCTAGGAAAGTAGCTTATTTATAATAAAACCTAAGAGAAAACACCACCCATGCCCGTCAATAGAAATGCCCTTTTACGTTATAAAACAATTGATAATTGTTTGCAAAATCGTTTTCGAAAATGGACCTTAGATGATTTGGTAGACGCTTGTTCAGAGGCCTTGTATGAGTATGAAGGCATTGATAAAGGCGTTAGCAAGCGTACCGTACAAGGCGATATTCAGACGATGCGCAGTGATAAACTGGGATATAATGCCCCTATTATTGTTGTCGATAAACGACATTATACCTATGAAGATCGTGACTATAGCATAACTAACAGCCCCTTAACAGAGCAAGATTTGAGCAAATTGAGCGAGGCAGTAGCTGTGATGAAACAATTTCAAGGTTTTTCCCATTTTCAGGAGCTTAATAGTATGGTGCAGAAGTTAGAAGATCAAATTTATGCCCAACAAACCCATACCAAACCTGTGATTGACTTCGAGCGTAATGATAACCTCAAAGGATTAAATTTTTTGGATGTTTTGTACAAAGCAATTATTCGCCAACAGGTGCTGGATATTACTTATCAATCGTTCAAAGCACGTTCAGCCCAAGTCTTGGTTTTTCATCCTTATTTATTAAAGGAATTCCGCAACCGCTGGTTTGCATTTGGAAAGCGAGCAGGAACGCCTGGCATTACCAGTTTGGCCTTGGATAGAATGCACGATTTGCAACCTAGTTTGGAACGTTATGAAACAGACCCTACTTTTGATCCAACCACTTATTTTGAGCACATTATTGGAGTGTCCTTAAATCCTAATACAGCCCCTGAAACGGTGCGTTTATTACTGAATCATCGACACGCCCCTTATGTAGAAACCAAACCTTTTCATCCTTCCCAGCAAGTTATTAGCCGCGATTATCAAGGCGTGGTAATAGAATTGACCGTGCAATTGAATTTTGAATTAGAAAAACTCATTTTGGGTTTTGGTGAAGGCGTTCAAGTATTGCAACCTGATCGTCTTAAAAGAACGATTAAAAATCGCTTAGAGGCTTCGGTGGAATTGTATCAACATGAATTGACAGAGAAAGGTTTGCGTGCTGTTCGGCAACGTCTCCAATATAAAGGGCATTCTCATTTTTATAGATTGTACAGCCAGCGTGCTATCCATCAATTTCAAAAGCAATACGATCGTATTTTTGTTGCGCAAGAGCGCAGGGATGTTGCTGACTTATTGCAAACCTATCCTAATAGTGGGCGTTTTTTGTTTCAACATAACTTTATGCGTGCTCTAACAAGTACTGCTCCCAATGCCGTCCTGATTGATTCTTATTATCACATAAAAATCCCACATTTAAAAAAGGATTGGAAGCAATTGGAAAAATTGCCAGTAGAACGCAGTGCCGAGGATGCACTAGAATGGACTCCTGTAGAGCGTGAAAAAGTACTCCAACAGACGTTCTCTGTTTATATTAGTCTAGAAGATAAACTTAATGATAAACTAAAAATGGAGTGGTTAACAGGTTCTCATCAGCGCTTGTTAAATCAAGAAGAATGCCGCTTGATAGGGGAGAGCAGTTACCCTTTTTCTACAGATTTAGACAAGGGTAGCGCTTTAATTGTACGAGATTTATTAATTAGGCGCTTCACGACTTTAAAACCTGGTTTAAATACACAGTTGTTATACCTGCGTTTTTCAGGGGCCAGTTTGCCTAAGGGGTGGAAATGGAAACACTCAGTAGATGTGTATAACGTATAACAATATAAGAACCCATTTATGGGTTTATAGGAATAAAAAAGACTTGAACCGTTTCTTAACCGTTCAAGTCTTTTTTATTATCGTTGGTTGCGTTT
>JBOEFW010000002.1:0-168037 GCA_050633105.1 Aureispira sp.
CCACCGGGATCTACACGCGTAAGATCGTCGGCAGCGTCAGATGTGTATAAGAGACAGGTGGGAGTAACGTTAGAACATCCCAAAGCGCAACAAGTAATCGTGTCAGGTGTGCCATCTGCACAGGTATTTCCTGACAGAGGAGTAATAATCATTGTAACACATTGGTTGAGACTTAGTCCTGTTACTTGAAAGGAATCTAAGGTAGCAGCAATGATTTGAGGTGCTCCACCATCAATGCTTACACTATAAGAAGCGGCTCCAAAAACAGGTGCCCAATTAAAGGTGACCGAATTTTGAGTGACATTCCCACAAATAGTAATAGGAGAAGGTAAGGCGGAGTCAATGACAACATCAATGGAGGCAGTATCACTACAACCAAATAGATTGGTAGAGATAACATTGTATGTTGTATTTACACTAGGGTTCACAATCGGACTATCACAAGCCGTACAACTAATGGTACCATTATTAGGAGACCAAGAAAAGGTCGAAGCAGATAAGTCTTTGAAATTTAAGAACCAGTCAGATAGATTCCCTGTTCCTCCACCAACAGCACCACTGTTGTGTATAATCATTAAAGTCCAATTACCATTAGCATCCGCTCCTAGTAAGGGATTAAATCCGCCTAAACCACCTTCTGGTAAATAATCACGAGAGACAAGGGGAGGAGAAAATGGCATCAGAGCAATAGCTCTATTGGAAGGGGATAAAAAGAAGTTACTTAAGGGAAGGACCATATTTAATCCCCCGCGATTGAGCATAATGGTGGCTACCTCGCCACTTGGTGCAATTAAGTAGATCTCTGTATGGAAAAGGGCATTCATACTAAATCCTAAGCCCATACTAAGGCTACTAATCAGGGTGGAATTAATTCTATTAGGAGCTACATTGGATACATTTAAGATAAATCTATTGGTATCCTGTGCTAGTATAGCTCTATTTCCTGTATAAGAAAATAACTGATCAGGGTTACTAGGAAGTACACTGGCTCCAATTTGTCCATTACTACCATTACAAATCGTAATATCATTGGTAGGTAGGATGAGGGCATTATATGGAGTTTGAATACGTAGTGTATCTATTTGTTCTGGACAAATGCTATCGTTATAACGTAAAACATAATTTTGGGCACCCAATAAGATTGCCTGAGGATTAGGAATGGTCGTGCCACTCAAATTGATGGCAGGAGACCATTGATAAGTAGCTATTGGTGGAACTGCTCCACTATAACTAACTAAGGCACCAAATTGTAAGGTATCTATCTCATTATCACAAATAGCATAACGATCAGAAACAGGCCTGAACTCAGCAATGTCAATAATATCAATGACATCATTTTCAGTAGATATACAGAGGCCATTGGTAATGGTATACTGCACTAAATGCCCCCCTAAAGTGGCGGTATCTACATTGATAAAACCTGTGGTAGGGTTAATAGAGGTATTAGGATTGGCTAAGAAGCTTCCTCCTGTTTGCCCCAAAATAGTAGGAGTCGCATGAATTCCTGCTGCTCGACACCAAATATCAGTTGGATAAGTGAATCTAGCATCTGGAACAGTATCAATAGTAATTTCTAAGGTGTCAACAGCACAAAGAGAACTTGGATCAGGGATATACAATACTTGAAACGTACCATCTGTCGAAGCATCTAAATCTATAATACCTGTAGCGGTATCTATGACTAAACCTGGAGGATTGGAAAGTAATTGAGAAAAGACCCCTGAAGAATCACTAATGAATGGAATGGGGTCTGATTGATCTTGACAATAGCGATCGGTAGGATAAGAAACAGCTAAGTCAGTGATCGCAATGGTCTGTTGAAACGTGACCACACAATTCCCTAGACCAACAGTATAACTAATAATATAATTCCCAACAGGAGTTGCACTAAGGTCGATTAAACCTGTCGTAGAATTGATGACCACGCCAGCAGTAGACGTAAAAATACCTCCTGGATCACCCAAAATAGTAGGGGTAGGATCAGGAGCCGTATTACAATAGGATAATTGCGGGTAGGTAAAGGTAGGGTTAGGAGCGTCTTGAATGGTAATTCTAATAGAATCAGAAGGACAAATAGCCAAGGCGGTATCGACTAAATAAACAACATCATAGGTTCCTATCAAAGAGGAATCTATGTCAATAATTCCTGTAATGGAGTCAATCACTAGGCCAGGCAAATTAGAAGATGCTTGAACAAAAACTCCTGTAGAATCCCCAATAATAATGGGAACAGGATTAGGATCATTTTTACAATAGGTCCTTCGACTAAAGTCCGCACCATTCACCCGCAGGGCAAAACTAGAAAAATTAATGGCGGGGATCGGGCAAAAATTATCGTTGACGGTTACTGTAAAAGGATAAATACCAGGCACGAGTAAGCTTGGATCAACAAAAAAGGTGATGAGAACAGAGTCAATAACCGAGTCATCAACAATATACGTCATCGCTCCATTAGGAATGGCATTGGGACCATTACTAGTAATGGTTAGAGAATCTCCTAAAAAATCTTGGGCTAAAATGGTAAAGGAAGCAGGGCCATTTCTACACATACTATAGGTAGAACTATCAAAGGTGAAAATAGAGCCTGTTACATCATTTGTGGTACTCACAATAGGAGAGACATTGCTACAATTAGTCAATACCGTAATTTGTACTTCTCGGATGGTAGTGGCAATAACCACCCCATTGCGTATCTCTTCTATCTTGACCGCGACCATGGTGATTTGTGTCGTATTATCTAAGGGTAAGAAGGTCATTTGACCTGTAGTCGAATCAAATTGAAAGGTTGTACCTGGTTCGATGGCGATAGGTGTGGTGGCACTCAATCCTCCAACAAAAGGAATAGGCGTACTACCTGTTCCCACAGATGCGGCAGGAGCAACTAATGAAAAAACCAAAGTGTCACCATCTGGATCAAATACCCCATGGTTATAGGAAGTCCAGACACTATCACAAGTATAGAGCGTGGGTAAATTGGAAAATTGAACAGAGTTGTTACAAGGCCTGACACGCGTATCAATGGAAGTAGAAACAATGGTACTCCTACTAGATGGAGTTTGTAGGTTGGTAATAGCACCCGTTCGACAACAGTTGGAAGCGGTAGCTTCCCAAACACAGTTGGCAGGTAGATTAACAATACCTTGATAAAACATTTGCCCAATACCAGGTTGAGAGCCTCCATTACAGGTAGACGTTCTTGGATCACACAAGGGCGAAACATCTATATTAGAGAGGCTATCAACTCGGTCTAATCGAACAAAAGCAGGCGCTAAACTACAACCTGCCGTTGGACTGGTAAAATTAATGGTCTCTGAAGAACCTAACCCACTACTAGTATTACAATCATAATAACAAGTCAAGGTGAATTCATATTGCTGCCCACCTAAACAGCGGTAGCTAATGGTACAGCCTAATGTATGGGAGGCTAAGAGTTGTTGAGAACAGCTACAAAATAGGAGTAGCAGCCCAACAAATCGGAGCAAGGAGTAAAAAGAACGAGACATAAATATAAGTTTTAAAAGAGTCTTAAAGGGATCGATCCTAGGAAGGTAGGATGACTGTGGTTGCTAGTAGAACGTAGAAAGAGTGTAATCTGTCTATCCTTGCCCCCCCAAAAAATATAAAAAAGATAGCCTTTGATACATAAAGTATCAAAGGCTATCTTTAATGCTTATAAAGGCTTGATTTATAGGTCTTCTTCTACTTTAGAATAAACAGAGTCTTCTATTATTTGTTGATAGTATTCTTCATATATTGGAACAATATTGTGAATATCGAAACGTTTTGCTTGTTGAAGCGCATTTTCGCGAAATTGTTGATGAATGGTTGCTTTTTCTAAGATTTTTAGGCCATTAGCTGCCATATCTTCTACATCACCAATGGGACTTAAGTAACCTGTTTCACCGTGGATGTTTACCTCCGCTAATCCTCCTGCATTAGAGGAAATAACAGGCACTTCACACGCCATTGCTTCTAGGGCAGATAAGCCAAAACTCTCACTACTAGATGGCATGATAAATAAATCAGAAATAGCTAACAGTTCCTCTACTGCATCTTGTTTTCCTAAGAAAGAAATGTGATCACACAAATGTAATTCTCGGCACAATTGTTCTAGGTTTTGACGTTCGGGGCCATCACCAATCAACATTAATTTGCAGGGAATACTACGTTGTAGAATATCAAATACACGAATGACATCATCGACGCGTTTTACTTTGCGGAAGTTAGAAATATGGGTGAGAATCTTTTCACCATTAGGAGCAATTGCGAGCTTAAAATGATCTTTATTGGTTTTTTTGAACCGTTCAAAATCAATAAAATTAGGGATGACTCGAATTTCTTTTTTTACAGCAAAGAAGTTAAGAGTATCTTGTTTAAGGCTTTCAGAAACAGCGGTTAATCCGTCTGATTTGTTCATAGCAAATGTCACCGATGGTGCATATGCAGGGTCTTTACCTACTAGTGTAATGTCTGTCCCATGCAACGTGGTAACTACAGGAATATAAATTCCTTCACTCAGCAAGATTTTTTTTGCCATATAGGCAACAGAGGCATGAGGAATCGCATAATGAACATGTAGTAAGTCTAATTTTTCATAGCGAACAACATCAACTAATTTACTCGCTAGAGCGGTTTCGTAAGGTGGATAATCGAATAAAGGATAGCTTGCAAAACGGACTTCTTTGTAAAAGATATTTTTATGAAAAGTATCTAAACGGGCAGGTTGTCTATAGGAGATAAAATGAATTTGGTGGCCTCTTTCTGCTAAGCCTTTTCCCAATTCGGTTGCTACAACCCCAGAACCTCCATAGGTCGGGTAGCATACAATTCCTATTTTCATACTTTTTATTTTTAATGCACTACAAGAAAAAGTTTGGGGATCCAAGACACAAAGATAAAGACTCTTTGGGCGATTCCCAACTAAGTGTTCCTAGAACATACCATTTATTAAATTGTTTTGTTGGAATAGAAAAACAAGCCGCTTCCATCCTTTGAGGAGGTGCTATAATTTATGTAACTTCATTGTAGCAATGAAGAATAATCAATCATCGCAATAAATTTTACTTAAGAAGCTATTTAAAGGAGTTCTGTTGTTTACAGTGGTCTTTATTAAATGACATTTAAAACAAAACGTAGCCATGAATCAAATAGAGGAAAGAGAATTGTACCAATTTATTAGCAATGCTTTCTATGAAGATGTGCGTGATGGAGACCATACCTCCCTTGCTTGTGTTCCTGCGAAGGCAGAAGGACGGGCCAAATTATTAGTCAAAGATCAAGGGGTCTTGGCAGGAGTGGAATTGGCAAAACGCATTTTTGACTATGTAGATCCCAAATTTGAAATAGAGGTGTTTATTCAAGATGGCAGTCCTATTCAAGTAGGAGATATTGCTTTTGAGGTGCGTGGAAAAAGCCGTTCTATTCTTCAAGCAGAGCGTTTGGTGCTCAATGCCATGCAGCGTATGAGTGGTATTGCTACTCTGTCTAGACAATTTGTAAAAGAGGTGGAAGGGTTGGATGTCCAAATTTTAGATACCCGAAAGACGACTCCTTTATTGCGTTTCTTGGAGAAATGGGCCGTGAGAATAGGAGGCGCAACCAATTATAGAACAGGGTTATATGATCGTATTATGATCAAAGACAACCACATTGATTTTTGTGGCAGTATCACCAAAGCGGTGAAGCAAACGCAAACTTATCTTCAAGAAAAACAGCTCGATTTAGAGATTACATTGGAAGTGCGGAATATGGAAGAATTGGAAGAAGCATTAACGGTGGGGCAGATTAATAGAATTATGTTAGATAACTTTGAACCAGCACTTTTGCGTAAAGCGGTCACGCAGATAGGCGGACAATTTGAGTCAGAAGCTTCTGGTGGAATCACCTTAGATACAGTACGAAGTTATGCAGAAACTGGGGTTAACTTTATCTCTGTAGGAGCGTTGACACATTCTTTTAAAAGCTTAGATTTGAGTTTAAAGAAAAAATAATCGGAGGAGGAGGGCAACAGCAGTTCTTTTAGCGATTTTTAATGCGTTATCTCTTATTATGGGCAAATTTAAGGTTCAATAGATTTGGTAAAGAAGGCTTAATAAATAGACTATACTTGTTTTTTAGATAGTTTAGTTAAGTTTATTATTATTAGATTTCTTTACCACGACTGGCAATAGTATAAAATTTGTGTCGTTTGAATTTATAAAGCGAAAGTGTAAGCAAGGTGAAATTGTCCTTGAGTAGATCAATTTATTATTTGGTGTTTGATGAATGGATAGGTATGTGGGAATTTAAAGACGCTTAGAAATAGAATTTTTTCCTTGTTCTTTAGTAGACGGCCAACTTTTATCGTAATCTACCGCTTAGTGGGATTTCTGCTGTATTTTATATCCAAATACTTTTATCCTTGTTAAGCAACAATAAGAGCGGAATAGCAAATCAAACCAATCGTTATAATTTGCAGCCAAAATCTAGGATTTTGACAAACATGATAGCCATAAGACCAGCAATCGCTGCCTAAATGAAGTAGAGTGAATAATAGAAAAATAAATAAAATTAACATAAATTGTAAGAACTAAATAGAATAAAGAGGTGCTAAACTCTTCTCAAATAGCAGACCAAACCATGACATAAATACGATAAATAGAGGGTACTTTTTTTATTTTTCAAGTACCTTCTATCTCAAGTGTTTTTATACTAGAACCTAACCTACATAAACTGTTACTTGTCTAAAGCCTTTTCTCTTGTTATTATAAGATTAAGCCTTATAAATCAGAGAGCTATATACTTGCTTTATGTTGACTTTCAAATAAAAGTGTAACTTTGTAGTCTCTCTCTTGAAAGACTATGGCCTGTCGAGAAATGGTAGGGATTCCAATAAATGTCCTTATCAACTTTTCTTTGAGGTAGAAGACCATACTAGTAAAGAGTTTTAAAATCCATCATATGCGACTACATACTACTAAATTTCTTCTCTTAATTTCATTGAGCAGTTGCTTGTGGAGTGTGCATTTATATGCACAAGGAGCCACAGAAACGAATTTCTGTCAATTAGGAAGCCAATATTATGAGGCGGGGCAGTTGGATAGTGCCTTAGATTACTTTACACAAGCCGTTCAACAAAAAAAAGGTTATACTTATGCTTATTATGGGCGTGGGTTGACCTATTTAGAACGGGAAGAGTATAGACTAGCGAAGGCAGACTTTGATACAGTTATTGCCCTTAATCCAAGATTTATTAATGTCTATTTTAGCCGTGGACAAAGCCTTGTTTTTCATGGAAGTTATGAAGCCGCGTTAAGTGATTTTAGAACAGCATTAATGAGTAATCCTCAAAATTATTATGCACACATGGGAATGGGGAGCGCCTATTTGGTCTTGGGCAAAGTAGAGGAGGCGATGCAAAGTGCTCAAAAAGCAATAGAAGCGGACCCTGAACAAGTAGAGGCCTTGCTTCTAAAAGTAGCAACATTGGAAGCTGCTGGAAAATGGGTGCCTGCTCTTTTGCATGCTCAAAAAGCAATTGCTTTGGCACCTGAATCAGCGGCCGCTTATGCTTGGGAAGGTCGTTTGCATACGCAACTGAGAGCTTATAAAGAAGCGAAAAGAAGTTTTGATAAAGCTTTATTTTTGGATGAAAAAGAGGTTGAGGTGTATCGGCAACGAGCACATGCTGCTTGTTTTGTCAAAGATTATAAAGAAGCTAAAAGAGACTATCAACGAGTGATTGCTTTTCAAAGCAGCAGGCCTTTGTATTTACTGGAAAGTGCTGTGATTGCAGAGAAAGAAGGCGATTTTGAACAAGCGTTAAAAATTTGCAAAACGATTCTCTATCGCAATCCTGATTGCAGCATCGCTTATGCTCAACAAGTGAAAATCTATCAACGATTGGGGCAATGGGAGAATGCTTTAGCTTGTTATGAGCGTTTGTTGGATTTATCCATTGAGCCTCAAAACATCTACTTTGAGCGTGGGCAATTGTATTTGCAACAAAAAAATACCACTAAAGCCCTAGCAGATTTTAATAAAGTTCTTCGTCGAAACCCGAATCATGTTTCTAGCTATTACCAGCGAGCGTTGGCGCATTCTCAAAATAACGCCCCTAAAACAGCACTAGAAGACTTAGATGCCGCCTTAAAGTTACAACCTCATTACCAAGAAGCGCTTCAAAGACGAGCTCTTGTTAAACACGAACTCTTTGATTTTAAGGGGGCTGTTCAAGATTGTAATAAATTATTAAAGTTAAAGTCTAATAACCCAGTCGCTTATGAGCAGCGCGGCCAAGCGAATTATCAAATGGGAAATAAAAAAGCGGCTTGCCGTGATTGGCAATCAGCACAAGAGTTAAATGGTCGTTTGGCGGAACAACTCCTAGAGGAATACTGCCAATAGAATGGTTCTGCTATTCTTATTCTAAGAACAACAAAAAAATAAGGGAAACGATGAAATCGTTTCCCTTATTTTTTTGCTAGCGGTCTTGTTTAAATTTCTCCTACAACCGATTCTGTTACATTAATAATATGATCCCCAACTCGTTCTAAAGAGGAAAAGAGGTTGTTATAAATCATAGCACTCTTAACTTTATAGTCTTCTTGTCCTAGACGATCTAGGTTTTTGGAACGAAGTTGATTGCGCAAGTTATTGATGCTTTGTTCTAATTGAATCGCTTTTTCCTTGCTTACGGAATTGTAATTAGAAACAGAGAGGTTATTGTTCATTTCTTTAAAGGCTTGATCTACTAATGCTAGCATTTCGTTGATGCCGTTGCGTTGTTCTGGCAAGAAATAAAGGCGTTGTTCCATTTTCTGTTCTAAGGATTTAGAAATTTGAAAATAGATGTCTCCAATACGTTCCAAGTCATTGGCAATGTTCATATAACTGCGCAACTTTGTAGAGGTCTGGGTCGTGATTTCGGCATCTGAAAGACGGGTAATGTATTCCGTAATTTCAATCTCCATCATGTCCGATATTTCCTCGTATTTAGCCATTCGCTTGATGGCTTCTGTTTTTTCTTTATTATCAATAGAATTTAATGCAGCGCTGAGAAACTTATTCATGCGACTCACTACATTACCAAAGTGGGCAGTTTCTTTCTGTACGGCATCGGTATTGAGCTCAGGAGTGAGGTTGGAATTGCTAATAAACTGTAAGCGTTCAATACCATTTTGGTCGCCTTTTTTCTCCTTAACGGTATACGTTGCTGCTTTCACCAACCAAGGAATGAAGGGTAAAATGAGCAAGACATTAATGGCATTAAAACTCGTATGGAAAGCGGCTAAGGCCAATGGAATAGCGGCTGCTTCTGTGTAAGGGTCACCAATATTTAATATTGGCCGAACAATCTCTGTCATTGCAGGTAAGAAGAAAGGAAGGGCAATGACCATCCAGGTCACTCCAAAACTATTAAAGAGGGAGTGGATACGGGCAGAGCGCCGCGCCGAGGTATTCCCAATTAAGGAGGCCAATTCTGCGGTAATGGTGGTTCCAATATTTTCTCCTAGAACCATTGCAGCGGCTACATCAAAGGGCAACCAGCCTTCTGCACACATGGTTAATGTAATGGCCATAGAAGCACTAGAGGATTGAACAACAATGGTTAATATTGTTCCTACAAAGACAAAGAATACTCTAGATAAAATGCCCCATTCTGTAAATTCTTTGAGCTGTTCCAAAATAGGAGAGCTCTTGTCAATGACGGGAATAGCCGATTTAAGCTCGCTCAAACCCAAGAAAAGAATTGCAAAACCAACAATAAACTGTCCCCAGAATTTGACTTTGCCTTTTCCCGCTAATATCATCGGCACTCCAATTGCAAATAAAGGAATGGAATAGGCCGAAAGTTTAACTTTAAACCCCAAAACAGAAACAATCCAAGCGGTAATGGTTGTTCCAACATTGGCACCAATCATGACCCCAGCAGATTCCGTTAAGGACAATAAGCCAGCGTTTACAAAGCTAACCGTCATGACGGTTGTAGCAGAAGAAGATTGGATGAGTAAGGTAATTAAGAAGCCTGTAAAAACGCCTAGAAAACGATTTTGTGTCATGGTACGCAAGATTGCGCGCATTTGAGACCCCGCAGCACGCTGAATGCCATCGCTCATGAGCTTCATACCATAAATAAAAAAGGCTAAGGATCCTACGATCTGAAACAAGGTATTAATTCCCAAATCCATGTGGTATTGATTGATTTAAATTGTTGGCTAGAATGCCATTAAGGACTGTGTGAGCAATGTATGGTGGTCTTTGTAGCATGCTACAAAGACCAAGACAAGTCTTCTAAGTAATCAGAAGACGATCAAAGGTATAAGGAATATCTTATTTTTGAGTTGATTCTTGTATTAACTTAGTGTTAACTGCTTGGTGGTGCCTGCAATTTTCCAGCAATAAAAGCCGTTGTCCAAGCCGCTTGAAAATTATAACCCCCTGTAATCCCATCAATATCCATTACTTCCCCTGCAAAATACAAATTGGGGCAAATCGTACTCTGGAAACTCTGGGGATGAATATTAGTCAAGGAAACACCCCCACAGGTTACAAATTCTTCTTTAAACGTAGTTTTACCCGATACCTGATAAGAATCATTGGTCAGTAAACTACTCAATTTGTTCAAACCTTTTTTTCCGAGCTCTGACCAGCGTTTTGTGAGGGGCAATAAGCTTTTTTGTAATAAATATTGCCACAGGCGATCAGGCAAGTCATAAGGACGATAATTGTGCAATTGTTTTTGTGGATGTTCTTCTACAATCATCTGAAGAGCTTTTTTGACCTGTTCTTGATTGGGTTCATCCACCCAATTGACTTGCAGAACAGCTTGGTAAGCGCGTTCTTGGAGCCAACGAGCACCAAAGGCCGAAAGTTTGAGAATAGCAGGGCCGCTCATGCCCCAATGGGTAATTAGCAAAGGGCCATCAGATTTGAGCTTACTCCCTTGAATGCTACAGCGGGCATTTTCTACAACAATACCCATTAATTCTCGGACAGCTTGCTCTTGAGGCATATTAAAGGTAAATAGAGAGGGGACAGGCACTTCGATTTTGTGGCCCAAATCCGCCAACCATTGCAAGCCTTTGAGGGTTGGGCTACCACCAGTTGCCACAATAACTTTATCAAAAGAAGCAGGAGGCGCAGCCTCTTTTTGAAAATGCAGCCGCCAAGCCTTTTCTACTGGCTCTAAACGTTGCACACCTCTTTGGGTTTGCACTTGTACACCCAATCGCCGTGCTTCACTCAAAAAGCAATCAATGATGACTTGAGAATCTTGTGCCACAGGGAAAACACACTGATCTTCTTGAATGGTTAGAGCAACACCACGAGTTTCAAACCAATTCATAGTGTCTTGGGTCTGAAAAATGCGAAATGCCTTTTTGAGTACTTTTTCTCCTCTTGGATAAGCTTTGACCAATTCACGGATATTCGTGCAGCCATTGGTGACATTGCAACGTCCGCCGCCAGATATTTTGACTTTGGATAAGACCTTTTTAGATTTTTCAAATAAAATTACCTGTGCGGCGGGGTAATTCTCTTTAGCGGCCAAGGCCGAAAAAAAGCCAGCGGCACCACCTCCAATAACTGCAATTCTCATAAACAAGGATAAAAAGCGATAAAATTAAACCAACAAGATTGTTAGCTTAGCATGGCGCAAAAATCGCTAAAAAAAATCACAAGCAGTTTCTTTTTGCTAACTTTTAGAAAGGAGAGGGGGAAAGAATATAAAAGGAGTGAAATTAGAAGGCTCAAAACTTCTTAAGAGAAGCGCTTTTTTGTTGAATACAAACAGTCCCTGACCATAGGTCGTATAATGTTTTGCATTTTTTAGTGATAAAAATGGGCAATAAAGTGATAGCAAAAAAGCCAATCCAAAGTAATTCTATTGAATTATTAAAAAGGTAGGCATTATAAATGGTTAAAACCCAATCATTCTGATGCTTGTTTTGTAGGCTTTGTAACCACAAGTAAATGATGAAGTCATAGGTGAAAGGTAAAAAAGGCACTGCTCGTAACAGCGCTTGTCCCCAACTAATAGGAGGGAAATCTTGTTTGTTTTGTACAATTTGTAGCCCCAAAAGACGTTTTCCTAAAGTAGCCCCCCAAAAAACATCACCAATAATTTTATAGGAGGGCAATAAAAGGGTGCAACAGCCCCCAATAAGTGTTCTTTCATTCCAAGGAAGAACAAGCGCTAAAACTAATGTAAGGAAGAATAAAAGCAATATGTCAATTGCTCCAGCTCCTATTCTTAGTTCCCAAGAAGGGTAAACTACTGTTGGAGGAGTTATAGGAACACCAATCGTGTTAAAAATACTGTTATCATCCAATAAGGATTCTTGTTGACTCATGAGGAAGGTTTTAATGAAGTGGAAAGTGTTTTATACCAACGTTTTTTGTGAACAAAAGGTATAAACTCTTGCTTTTTTAAATGGAAGAATAAATAGTCCAATTCTTTGACAGAACAATAGACTCTTCAATAGCGTTTTTTATCTTATACCTCCTTTGTTCTCTAAATCACCAATCAATTATTCCCTTGATTAGCAGGAATGCTAGTGATAAAAAATTAATCGTTTTTTTATGAAAATCTGTGGTGTACATGAATAATATTTTATATAAACTTCAAAATTTAGGAATTGATGAGAATACCTCTTCAGGGCAAGTAAGGCGAATACGAATGGTTAATCGATTGTCGATTTTAGCCTTATTAAGCATGACTTTTTGTTTGATTTATAGCTATTACTATGATTGGATTTGGATACAGTTGTTTGTTTTGTTGGTGTTTTATCCTTTTATGACTGCTCCTTTGGTGCTGAATCAACGTGGAAAAATATTTTTAGGGAAACTGGTATTTATTATGTACTTGTATCCTACTATTTTTCTTTTTTCTGCTTTCTTTCCACAAGGGTCACATTTTCAATACTATACGTTTGTTGCTATGGGATTGCCACTGCTTATTATTGATCAGGAGTTTGGTTGGTATAAATGGCTTTTTCCAATATTGGGTTTAATCTCTTGGCTCTTTTTGGAATGGTGGTATTTTTATTATCCTCCTATGCTAAAGGTGAATACTACCTTTTCTTATGTAGTACGGGTAACCAATGATTTTATAATACTAGTAGCTAATATAATAATCTATTACACGATGCTACAAGATCGAGATGCAGATGTAGAGAAAATCAAACAAAAATCTTTGGAACTAGAGGAAAAAAATACACAATTAGAACATTTTGCCTATATTGCTTCTCATGATTTAAATGAACCTTTACGAACAATTAGTAGTTTTATTGAAATCATCAAAGAAGAGTATGAGGAAACATTAAACGATGATCTTCATACCTACTTTAATTTTATACAAGATGCTTTGACTAGGATGCGTGCCATGATTGATGGCTTATTACGCTATTCCCAAATTGGAAAATCAGCCGATTTTCAACTAGTAAATATTAATGCCTTATTAGTTGAACTACAAGAAGATTTAAGCAATATCCTAGAGAAGAACGAAGTAACACTCCACATCCAACCCTTACCCACAATTAATTGTTTAGAATTGGAATTGAGACAATTGTTTCAAAACTTGATTACCAATGCCATTAAGTTTCAAAAACCTACTGTTAAACCCAGTATTAGTATTGTCTGTGAGGAACAGTCCACCCATTGGCGGTTTTGTATTCTTGATAATGGAATTGGTGTGCGTGCAGAAAAGCAAGAAGAGATTTTTAATATTTTTACAAAATTACACCGAAGTACAGAATATCAAGGACAAGGTATTGGTCTAGCTTTTTGTAAAAAAATTATAGCCATTCATCAAGGAAAAATATGGGTGGAATCTGTTCCTGGGGAGGGGAGCCAATTTTACTTTACGATCTTAAAAAGGTAATTCTATGAAAGAAAAACTGCATAATATACTTTTAATAGATGATTCTAAGGCAGATAATTTTATTAGCAGTAGAATTATTAAAAAATCAGATGTCACTAATGAAATTACAGTGACACATGGTGCAAGAGAGGCATTGAATTATTTAGCTAAAAATGTTGATGGAAGGTATCCAAAACCAGAAATCATATTCTTGGATATCAATATGCCTGATATGACGGGCTGGGATTTTTTAAATGAATATGAACAATTAGAAGAAGAAAAAAGGGCAGGAGTTGTTGTTTGTATGTTAACAACTTCTGATGCAGAAACGGATAAAAAAAGAGCCTTAGAATACAAGGTTTTAAGTGATTTTTCTAATAAACCATTGAGCCACGAAAAGCTAATGACGATTATCAAAGATAATTTTTCGGAACTGTTGTAATGTTCAATGCTATTTTCTTGTTTTTATACAGACCGTCTCAGCAAACATATCATACAAAGTTTTGGTCGGTTTGGTGAAAATAGCGGCAAAAAGCGTGGCAAAATAACAAGCAAACCAAGGCCATTCAAAATGCCGACAAAACCGAAAAATGTTATTAATAAAAATAGAACTCTCGGAAAGTGTCCGTAAGGTTGTTGCTCTACTAAAACGTTCTTCTACATACAAATCAAAAAACACGTAAGCAATAAAATAAAGGATTAAAGGAAGAAAAAGTAAGACACGTTTCCATGCTCTAAACCAGCCAACAGGAGGGAAGTTCTCTTTATCTTGTACTAGTTTGATTTTCATCAACCATTTGCCCAACGTGATGCCATTGGTGCCATCACACATTAATTTATAAATCGGAAAGGCAACCAACCAAAGAAAAAGAACATAAGCTTCATTACTACCTAGTAGATCAAGAATGAATTCAAAGACAAAAGTAAGCGCTCCAAATAAGAGTAAATCGAAGAAACCAGCTAAAAAACGCTGTTCTAGGCTAGCATACGTATATTTTGTTAATAATGAATTGTCGTCTAATAAATCATCTTGCAACATGACTAAAGGGGATCAAAGGGTTTTAAGAAAAGCACAAAATAAACGATTGTGACGAATTCCTGACATCAAAAAATCAATATAGCTGTTGTAGGGCAGAAAGTTGATACAATCCTTTGGCAAAATGCAACTTTGTAAGTACTTTCGTTGTTATGAACATTAGTTAATATATCGAAACGAAACAGGTTGCGCCAAAATTAGCGGGTAGATTCTACCTTTAACAACTTCTATTTATAAGTAAACTGTTTTAAACCAAAAAATAATCAATAATGGCACTCGAATTCACAGATGGTAATTTTGAAAATGACGTACTTAACTCTGGACAGGTTACTGTTGTAGACTTTTGGGCACAATGGTGTGGCCCTTGTCGCGCAATAGCTCCTATCATCGAAGAGTTAGCAGACGAATATGCAGGTACAGCACAAGTAGGAAAAGTAGATGTAGATAGCAATCAAGAATTGGCTATGCAATACAGCATCCGCTCTATCCCTACTATTCTTATTCTAAAAAATGGAGAAGTAGTAGAGAAGCATGTAGGAGCAATCACTAAAAATGCATTGCAATCAAAAATTGATAAGCATATCTCTGTAGCTTAAGCAACACTATATTATTATAGACTGCTTATAATAGCAGTTATAGTATAGCTAAAAAAGCGTTCCGAAGTTTTTCGGAACGCTTTTTTTTGAGATAACCCTGTCAACTTCCAAAGCATAATAGATGTAGAAAGAACTCGATTTTAAATATAAAAAAACCTTTCTCATTGCCCTCTTCTAAGGAAAGAAGAAGGGAAACAAGAAAGGCTATAGAGCAATGAACTTACTCTAAAATAGATAGTGCTTAAGGTAATGGAATGCAGAACAAAGAGGTATCGAAGGAACCACAATGCCAGCCAAATGCCCATACACAAGCATTGCCATTTAATCTAAGGCAAACTTTGTTGGTTTCAATATCTAAGTTAAAGCAAAGCTTTGCTTTAGCTATGCCTACGGAAGGACTAAAACAAACACTAAGGTTGTGTGGATCAAATCGGTAAGAGGTGCACCAAACAGAAGAACCTGCCACAACTAGGCAAATCTTTAGTTCTGCCGACCAAGATGAGCCACTACCACACAAGGTTAAAGATCCCTTTACTCCAATTATTTTAAATAGTGAGAGTTCAAAGTCTTGCGTTTCACAATCACCATTTGCTTGTATACTGGAGAGCACGGGAATAACTACTCCTTGGTCTTCTTGTTTGTTATTGAGTTGTCTCTTTCCTTCTTCTACTAAGACACTTAGAAGGTTATTCTTTAATTCCTCAACACTAACGCCTGCATGATTAGCCATTAATTCCCAATCAGAAGAACTCACTCGGGATTCTAAAGCTTTTAATAAATCACTCATTTTTTAAAATGGATTTTAAATTAAGTTCCTACTCTATTTTAAGGCTTTTCGGAATACTCCTTTGTAATAAAAGGATAGGATAGTAGCTACTCAATCGAATACTTTCTTTTTGATTACGAGTACAAATATATAGGAAGATGACAAGCACTACTAGAGTATATATACCTGTTTTGAACAAATAGGTATATATACCTTAGTTAGTTTTTGTATGTTTATAAATTGTTTTTTCTATCGTTTGTTGTTATTCGTGTGCGTTAAAATTTAAATGTATTTGATGGAATAAGTCGACCTTATTAATAGGTTATATAGCATTTAAAGAACGCTCTTTCTAAATGACCTTTAGGCCTATAAGCCTATTATTTCTCAAATAAAGGAACCAATCCTCTTCTTATTATTGTTGTTTTTTTTGACAGAAAACTAGTATGTTAGTTGAATTAGAAAGAGTAAGGCATGTACTAGAATGGAAATGATTATTATGTTTAATCCTAAAAAAGAAATGAAAAAATATTGTCATTGTAGTATTGTTATTATCCTAATGGCCTTTGCCTCCTCTTGTGGAAATTTACCGAGTCAAGAAGAATTGGCTACTATGAGCTTAGAAGAACGTTGGGCTTACTTGGAAGAAGGGCAGCCTCTAGAAGAGGTCCATCACTTGTTGGGAGAACCTGTGCGAACCATTCAAAAAGGAAACATTTCTTTAGACCAATATGATTGTGCCTTGTGTTTGACCAAAGTTGATAAACACAATGGACTCTTGGCTTGGAATCTGCCCGTGAAAGGTTTTGAGGAAGAAGCGCAACTGTTTTATATAGGAGAGGCGCCTAGTGATTTGACTCGTACAATAATGAAAAGCTTATCCTCTTCTATTTCATCTGGTAAAGAATCTATAAAGCCTTATAAAGAAAATATGGAAGAGGTGCTAGACGATTTATTTCAAGAGATAGAATCACTTCAGGGAGAGAAAGGGCAACAATTAAAAGAAACACTACAAAAAAATACGGTAGAAGGCTTAGAAGAACTACGTCGATTTTTGAAAGAAGATGTAGGGGAACATACCGAAGAATGGCTCGCTTTGCAGAAAGAATTAATGGAGAAAGGTTGGGAAGAGCATGGTGATGAGGCCATCGAATTTTTAGATGAATTAACAGAGGAGATCAAAAATTTGAAGGTAGAAGATGTTAAGATCAATAACAAGAACGAACCTACAGCAAAAGAAAAAGAGCAAGGGCGTCCAGAAACCCGCGCGGCACAATGGGCCGCTATAAAAGAAGGAATGACCGAAGAAGAAGTGGTTGGAATTTTAGGAGAACCCAAATCTAAAAAACACTGGTCAGGAAATATTGATTACAAATACGAATGCTTTCATTGCAAAGTTGTCTTTAATGAACGGGGCAAAGTATGGGCATGGCATTCACCAGAGCTCTAAAAACGCTTGAAAAGCAAGATTATAAGCAGGCCTAGAACAATTATTGTTCTAGGCTTGCTTGGTGGTGGAGAGTAGTTAAATTTTATGAATTTTGAATAAACCTACATTCGTATGAAGTATATAAATACCAGCAGGTAAACGCTCTAGCTGGAGTGTTGCAACGGTTTTATTGGTATTATAATTCAATGGAACCGCTGCCGTTAACAGAACACCTGCTATATTGTAAAGGTGTAAAAAATTAATCGACTGTTCTTGACACCGCAAGGTTATGGTATTAGAGGTTGGATTGGGAGCCAATTGAGCAATATTATCACTAGGCGTAATGTACAATGCTTTTATAGGAGTGTAACTTGTTTCAGGTTCAGGGGTATCGTATTGAATTCTATAGTAAGAATGGCCTTGTAGGGGCATTGGATCTATGTATTCATAAAACTGTCGGTGATTTTCATAACTAACTCGATCAAGATATTCCCAACTTATCGCATCTACAGAACGCTGTACAATAAATTCTAACGACCTATTAAAAGGGAGAATTTGCCAATCTAAAACCGTTTGTTGATAAGTTGCTTCATAGGTCAAGTTGAATTGTTCTAGGACGGCTGACAAAAGAATAATGGAAGAACTATCTTGTCCTGATGCCGCCAAATTATTAGGATCACAAGCTGAATTGTTACATCCACCTAAGCCACTGTTACTGCTAGCAAGTATGGCGTTGCTAGTAGGAGCTAATATTCTAATTGCTCCTTGACCGCCGCCGCCGCCACCACTGTGTGCTGTTCCTGTTACCGCATTACCGCCATTACCACCATTGGTCGTCACGTTTAGTTGACATCCAACAATGTTTGTTTGGATACCATTGATATCTAATAAAATAGAACCACCAGCTCCACCGCCACCCATGCCATCGTTTCGACCATCGTCAGCAGTTTGACCATTAGCTGCTATACTAACTGTATTGGTACAATTATTTAAGATAATAGAATCTGCTTTGATGAAAATAAAGCCCCCTCCACGTCGGCCATCAGAACCAGCACTATTGTTTTGTTGGCCTCCTCCGCCGCCACCGCCTAGAAAAAAACGATTAGGACGAATGAACGCACTTAAATTAGCACCACCTAAACCGCCACAAGAAGCTGTTGCAGGACACCCAGATACTGTAGCATTGTAGCCAAATCCACCCTCTCCACCAGCAGTTTGATTACTGCCACCACCACCACCACCATTGTGGTGTGTGCCGCCACCGCCTCCATTGGCAATGTGGCCACGAGCATGTGTAAAACGATTATTGGCAGGTATTTTATAAATACCTTCTCCTTTTTCCCCAAATTCGTTGCTTGATGATTTGTAGAATTGATTATTGGTGATACAGTCTCTTGGACCAGATACATTTCTAGTGACGCGCCCTCCTCGGAAACCTAGATTAGATGCATCAATAGAATGATCTAGAATTAGATTATTAGCGACTTGGAATGCGACAACTCCACCTACATTTCCATCCCATGGCATTCCTGAGATATTTCCTGTGGTTGTAAAATTAGGAAGCCCTAATTCAGGAAAACTGATAAGTTGTAAACTTCCACTGCCACTAGGGTTATAAGGGATAGAAAGGGGATTAGAAACTGTGATGCTAGTTGGAATACCAGCTACTTCAGTATGGGATAAGATAGTAAGAACTTCAAAGAAACCTGCTGCTTGAATGTTGGTAATATTACCAAAACTAAAGGCATTAGAAGTATCATTAACAACAGTATCCTGAACTTGATATAGAATAATTTCTTCGCCATCTTCAAAGCTATCAAAGCTTTCATTTACAGTAGAAATATCTAAGGTCGTCCCCACAATATTAGTGACTTTTGCATAGGCATTAACCGTTTGTTGAGCATTTATTGAAAAATGACTTAATAGAAAAATTGGAAGAACTAAAAAATAGTTTTTCATTACATATAGTATTAAAGAGGGTTACAAAAAGAAAACTAGCTTGTAGATAGTTGAAAATGTTAATCTTAATGAGGATAAAGATTATTGCTAGAAATGTCTTTTTTTAAAAAAAATATAAGTATGCTTATACAAGCACAAAAATACTTAAAAAATATACTATTAAGGCTAATTAAAGGTTAAATTAGAGTGCTTTTTTAGAAAAAAAAACTTACAGAAAGAGTAAATTGTAAGGCCATTATTTTTTACAAAAAATAAAACAGGAGTCACTCCAACTTAAGGGATGACTCCTGTTTCAACTGTATTTTTATTGTTCAATCTTGATTGAAGAGGAACAATAAACAAGCACTTTTATTTTTTGTGAATTTTGTAGACTTCTCGTTGATTTTCATGGAATAAAACTAAGAAGTAAATACCTTGTTCTATCTCTTGTAAATCAATATTGGTAGTAGACGAATTAGCAGGAAGTACATGCGTGAGAACGATTCTACCCAAAGCATCCACTGCGTTAATCGTTGAAAGTTTTTCAAAGTTGAAATTTGAAGTAGTTAATGAGGCTTGTTATTACAGATAAAAGGGAAAGAATATAAGCTATGCTTCAAAGAAGCATCTTTGTGAAAACACGAAAAACAAGTAAAGTATAACCTATTGTAAATGCTGATTAAACAAAAAAAATAGCAGCATTCCTGTGGAATGCTGCTATTAAAAATATAAAGAAAAGTCTCTAATGGCCTAGTAGCGGTAGTGCTCTGGCTTGTAAGGACCTTCTGGTGTTACACCAATATAATCAGCTTGATCTTTAGACAAAGTCTCTAGTTCAACACCAATTTTTGCCAAGTGCAAACGAGCAACTTCTTCGTCCAAGTGCTTAGGCAACATGTATACTTTGTTTTCGTATTTATCGTTTTCACGGTTTTCCCAAATCTCCAATTGTGCCAAAGTTTGGTTGGTGAAAGAGTTAGACATTACAAAAGAAGGGTGACCAGTAGCACAACCCAAGTTAACCAAACGACCTTCAGCCAAAACAATGATGTCTTTGCCATTCACGTTGTATAAATCTACTTGAGGTTTGATTTCTACTTTAGAAGCACCGTGGTTGTTATTCAACCAAGCCATGTCAATTTCATTGTCAAAGTGTCCAATGTTACAAACGATAGTCTTATCGTTCATCGCTTGGAAGTACTCTCCAGTGATAATGTCTTTGTTTCCAGTAGCTGTAACTACAATCTGCGCTCTAGAAACTGCTTTGCTCATTGGTTGTACTTCAAAACCGTCCATAGCTGCTTGTAAAGCACAGATAGGATCAATTTCAGTAACAATAACACGAGCACCAGCACCTCTCAAAGAAGCAGCAGAACCTTTTCCTACATCACCGTAACCAGCAACAACAGCTACTTTACCAGCCATCATAGTATCAGTAGCACGACGGATAGCATCTACTAATGATTCTTTACAACCGTATTTGTTATCAAACTTAGACTTAGTAACAGAGTCATTTACGTTGATAGCAGGCATATTTAAAGTACCGTTCTTCATACGCTCATACAAACGGTGAACACCAGTAGTAGTTTCTTCAGAAAGACCAAATACGCCTTCTGCAATTTTGGGGTAGTTGTCGATAACCATGTTGGTTAAATCTCCACCATCATCCAAAATCATGTTCAATGGCTTACCATCTTTAAAGGCAAAGATAGTTTGCTCAATACACCAGTCAAACTCTTCATCGTTCATGCCTTTCCAAGCAAAAACAGGAACACCAGCTTCCGCAATGGCAGCAGCAGCGTGATCTTGAGTAGAGAAAATGTTGCAAGAAGACCAAGTTACATCAGCACCCAATTCTACTAGGGTTTCGATCAAAACAGCGGTTTGGATGGTCATGTGCAAACAACCAGCAATGCGCGCACCTGCCAAAGGTTTGGCTGCGCCATATTTTTTGCGCAAGGACATTAGACCTGGCATTTCAGCCTCCGCCAATTCGATTTCTTTGCGGCCCCAAGCAGCTAGGGCAATGTCTTTAACTTTGTACTGGACTTTGTTCGTCGTCTCCATTAGAAATTACGTCTTTTTATTGAATTAAAATCAGTGCTACAAGTGCACTGCATTGGCTTTAGTAGTATTAAAAGCAACCACTTCGCCTTGAAAACTAGGGCAAAGGTAAGCTATTTAGAGGACAAAGAAGAATAGGCAAGACCGCAAGTTATATTCTTGTGTTTTTTTTAACAAGTTGTTAGGTAGACCCTATAAGAATCAGTACGATTAACAAGTGTGTCATGATTCAGGAATAAAGTAATTTTTGTATCTTGTGAATAATTATTAAAAAGAAAAAATAGAGATAAAGCTAGTGTAGTACAGACTAATTTTATATACCTAATCAATAAGTATGAAGTTTTCGCAAAAGTTAGGGCTAACTCCCATTAAAACTGAATTGGAAAGAGATGGGATGAGTAGAGATTTAAGAAATACGCTTTGGTCTTTGGTGCATGATTCCTTGTTATAATTGGTAATGATAAAACTACTTTAGGAAAAGCACTAATTGAGATAGAACGAAACTATCAAATTACCCAACAGTCTAAAAAATGCTTTTAATGCTCTTTATGGTTATACTTCTAATGAGGGAGGAATACGGCATGGTCTACTGGAGAACAATGTTGAAATTGGTATAGATGAAGCTAGATTCATGCTTGTAGCGTGTTCTGCTTTTGTTAATTACTTGATAAATATAGAATAGAACAAAATAATGATCAACAAAGAAATAATCAAACTCTACCAACAGTTAGAGGATATGCCACAAACCAAAGAAATTGTCCAACTAAAAAAACAGGTCAAAGAAACATTGTACCAAAACCTGAGGACTCACTTCTTAGAACTAACCAATATAGGACGAGTCATTGGATATGATGAACTACAAGAAGAATTGGTAAAAGCTATTGAACTGTTAGAAATGCAAAAGTAGGTTTGAAAAAAACTGCTCAGATGAAACTGAAAAACAGGTAAACTACAAGTTTTTCTGAATAGGAACAGTTGGTAAGAAGTAAATTCCTGTTACAAATCCTGTGCCTCCAAAAAATGCTTCTGATTCAACAACACATTCTCTACCGTCCATACAATTTCTTGTTGCCAAGCCTGTTGTCGTACGGGACAATTTTGGACACTACAAACCGCACAAGAAGCAGGAACACAAGGATCGACATGGATGAAAAATTCAATAGGCTTATCGGTATGACTGGCCAAGAGCTCTTCTAAGGCATCGACTTCGTCGTGTGCTTTTCTGGTATCATAATACCAAGGAATAGTCATATGGCAGTCTATATGTAAGGCGGTACCATACTTAATGACTCTTAAATTATGAATATCAATACAGGAAGGACGACGGTAGCTTTTGAGCACTTCTACGATTTGTTCCACCAAATCATAATCAACCTCATCCATAATGCCCGCTAAGGACTCTTTTAAGACCAAGATGCCTGCTCGAACAATAATACCTCCAAAAATCAAGGCTAAAACAGGATCAATCCACCACCAACCAGTGAGTTTTAACAAACCTAAACCTAAGAGTAAGCCTATAGTAGAGTAGCCATCAGATTGGAGATGCGCTCCGCTAGCCTGTAAAACCATCGAGCCAGTTTCCGTTCCTTTTTTGAAGACATACCAACCCAATAAATAATTGATGGCTCCAGCAATAGCCGTTAAGAACATACCAATATCCAAGGCAGTAATGATGGTAGGCGTAAAAAAGCTGTAACAGGATTTTACAATAATAACAAGACCTGCAACTAAAATTAAGCTGCCCTCTACGGCAGCAGAGACAAACTCAATCTTACCATGTCCATAAGGATGGTTTTCGTCTTTGG
This sequence comes from Aureispira sp., assembly GCA_050633105.1. Lineage (GTDB taxonomy): Bacteria > Bacteroidota > Bacteroidia > Chitinophagales > Saprospiraceae > Aureispira. The sequence continues at coordinate 23,472 of JBOEFW010000002.1, forward strand.
GTAAGGCCGCAATGGATAAGCTCAAGAGCCCAAAACCGCCTGCTACTACATTCACAATACTTTCTAGTGCATCGGTAAGAATAGCGTTGGATTGGGTCAGAAAGTAGGCCAGAAATTTAACCAAGAGCAACAAACATCCTATTAAAAGCGTAATGCGTTGAGTAGCTAAGAGTGTTTTAGTCATAACAAAAGAAGCTTGAAAAAAACTAAAGTTTACTTAAAGAAACAGGGCAAACAAAAAAATGTACTTTTGTGGTCTGCTTTTGGTAGGACAAGCTACGAAGCAATTTGCATTATTTCTTAATAGAATTCACAGAATAATCGGGCACATGTTTGATTTAGACAAATGGCAAGAAATTATCCTTTCCCTAAGTAAGCACAAATTGCGAACCAGCTTAACCGCTTTTGGTGTTTTCTGGGGGATATTTATGTTGGTTTTACTACTAGGGGCTGGCAATGGCCTACAAAATGGTGCCCAATATGAATTTAGAGATGATGCGACCAACAGCCTCTGGATTTATCCTCGACGCACTTCTCTTGCCCACCAAGGACTTTCTAAAAATCGCCAAGTAAAGTTTGAAAACGCAGATTATGATTTGCTCAAATCTCTAGAAGGGACGGAGTACATCACAGGACGTTTTTATTTGCTGCCCGATTTAGAAAAGTTGGTTTATAATAATGTACGTTATAATTTTAGTGTGCGTTGTGTACACCCTGATCATCAAGTATTGGAAAATACCAATATAGAAAAAGGCCGCTACATTAATGAGCGCGATATTAATTTGTATCGAAAAGTAGCCGTTATTGGACAATTGGTGAAAGAAGAAGTCTTCCCCAATGAAAATCCTATTGGAAAATACATTCAAATTGGAGGCATCAGCTTTCAGATCGTAGGTGTTTTTAGTGATACAGGAGGAGAAGATGAAATGCGCATGATTTATCTGCCGATCACCACTGCTCAACGTAGTTTTGCTACCCGTCCAAGTATCAACCAGTTGATGCTAACGACAGGAGAGGCCAGCCTAGAGGAAGTAATGGAATTAGAGCAACAAGTGATTGCTAAATTAGCAGAACGCCATCGTTTTAACCCCAAAGACAAACAAGCCATTCGTGTCAGAAATCGCGTAGAGCATTTTCAATCGATCATGAATCTCTTTAACATGATTAGTTTATTTATCTGGATAGTAGGAATAGGTTCTATCATTGCAGGCGTTATTGGAGTTAGTAACATTATGTTGATCGTGGTAAAAGACCGCACTAAAGAAATTGGTATCCGCAAAGCATTGGGGGCTTCTCCTGCTTCTGTGGTATCAATGATTATCCAAGAAGCCGTTTTAATTACGAGTGTTGCAGGATATTTAGGAATGGCTATAGGGATTGGCCTCATTCATGGTATCAATGTTTTTATGGAAACCTATGAAATAGATGGTGGATTTTTTAGAGATCCACAAGTAGATGTAGGAATGGTGGTAACCGCTACTATTGTTGTGGTAATTGCAGGCGCGATTGCGGGCTTAATTCCTGCTCTGAAAGCAGCAAAAATTAGTCCCGTGGAAGCCATGAGGGAGTAGCTTGTTCTTGCTCTAATCTGGCTTTTTTAGCCGCATTTTGTACTGATCGCAACAAATCTAGTACCCCTTGTCCATTGGATAAACAGTACAGAACTGGGGTCTTGTAAGATTGCCCATCTGTTGTTTTACTCCATCGAAAATTGCCTCGTAATGTAATGGTGCCATCGGCATGGCGCCGTGCTATAAAATCAGGCAATTCTGCAAGAGGATATTTTTGGCCTTTGTGTTGAAACGTACTGTATAAATAAAGATGTTCTTGATCAAAGGCATAATAGCTTCCTTGATTGCGTTTAGTGAGGGCAATAGCGCCTAGTAAAATAAGTACCGCCAAGGCGTCCACCAATAGGACTATAATCAAGAGTATTACCCACCAAAATGTAGGGAGAGAGACCGTAAAAAGGCTACAAATTGTACCCAATAAAGTAAAAAGGGCTAAACCAGCAAGGATACTTGTTCTCCACCAATACACCCATTTTAAATTAGGTTGACCTGCCCACAGAATAGCAGCGGGAGAGAGGCCAAGATCTTTGTACAATTGTTCTGCTACCACATCGGATAAATAAAGGGAGCGGTCAGCGTCATCTAAGGGTGTCAACATGCGAAAGAGAAAAAAGATTATAAAAACTAATCAAGAGCAGTGGGGGAAACGATATCGTCGTCCTCAGGTGTCTCTAAAGTAGCATTTTCTTGTTGAATTAAGCCATCTTGCAAAGCGACCAATTGTTTAAAAACAGTAGGGCCATCTTCGATAAATTCTAACAAGGGCAACAAAATAACTCCAATTTCTCCTGAGTTATAATCAGGAATGGCTGTTAGGTAAAAAATAGTTCCTGTTTTGTCCCCGTGCGCCTTATATTCTAATTCTCCCAACTCTAGTAATTCTTGCCATTGATAAGGTTGCTTTTTTTGAGCTGGTAGATAGAGCAGTAGATGCTTGGAAGAAAAGGCATAGCGCGTTTTAGAGTCATAAATTAGCCGTTGAAAAGCCAAAAAATAACTGGCAATCCAAGGCAAGAAGGCCGCTCCTATAGCGGTAAATATTCGGTGATATTTTTGGGCAAACTCTCCTTCAACAAAGCCTAAATAGCCATGAAACAATAAAAAACTACTGATAAAAAGGCTGCCAACTACTGCGCCCACGGCCAATAATCCCTTAGAATACCAATAAGAACGCCCTCTTTTCATTTGTCCAACCCATACTAACTCTTCTTCCTCTGGTAATAAGGCTAAAAAATCACGTTTTACTTTTTTCTCCCAAAAGTTCGGTTCAAATCTATAATCGTCTAAAGGTGTTTCCATGAATGAAGTGGAGCACTAAGGGTGAAAGAGGACTATAAAGATAAATAATAATTTTAAGGCGAGCGCTTCTTAATTAGCTTACTTATGGAATGCCATCAAGCTATAAAAATCAAGAAGATCTTTTTGTCCAGATAATCACCTCCTGTTCTAAGGCTAAGAGTTCTTGTTCTAATCCTTGACTTAAGGGTAAATCTTGTAAGACCACTAAAATAGTAGAATATTGATCTTTAGTCTTACGAAGGATCCAAGTATGGCGGTTATTTTGCCTGTACTTTTGCCAATGTCCCTCAGAAGATAAAGGAATGGGGGTTACTTTTTTCCCTTTTTTGATCCATATAGTGTTGTTGGTTAAACCATAAAACGTGTGTTTGCGCTTCCATTGATTGTGTAGGAAATGTCCAAAGAACAAATAAATTCCGAAGCCTAAAAAAGGCACTATGAAACAATAAATAAACCAAGGGAGGTCGCTTGTTAGTAAAGAAGGGAGCAAGGGGAGGAACACTAAACAGATCAATAGCCCAAAACAACCAGAGACCCCGTTGCCTTTATTCCAAAGTATCCCTTGTACAGGTTGTGCGGACCAACACAAGGTTTGATTGGCAGGCAACACTTGCTGCAAAGTATTGTATGCTGCTTGGTTATGTTGTGGTTCTAAACTGTAAGCATCGTCTAGGATAGAAGACATAAGTTAGCTGTTTTTTGGTTGCAGTTGAGAGATGATTTGGTGCAGCTTCTCAGGAGCATGGATGTTTTGAAAGAGAAAGGTCTTTTCGTAGACACTTCCTTGAATGGTAGAGTAAGAGAGGCTTGTCTCTTGGGCAGTCAAGCGTGTTAATTGTGAAATAGGATATTGAACGAGCTGGGCATTAGGTCTTTTAACCCAAATTTCTTTTGCCGTAATGCCATAAAATGTTTGACGACGGCGATACTCTATTGCTGCTATGCTGCTAAAAATAAGAAGGAACACTCCTATTACTATTGCAGCGGTTAAACCTCTTATTAAAAAGATAAAAAAAATAGCGTTTAGATAAAACAGAATAAATGTAGAGAGAAGACTCTGGCCATTGTTTAGCTGTTTTTTGATGGTGACCCATATAGAATAAGGCCGTCCCGTCCACAAAAAGGCATCGTCTGACGTAGCCAACTTCATTAAGCCATTAAAAGCATGCTGGTCTTGTTGGCTGCTGTGATGATAAGGGTTATCTAAAGGTGTTGGCATTAGGGCTAGTTTTGAGATTTTTTATCTTCCTGATACAATTGCCAAACCAAGTCAAAGACCCGCTTGGCTTGTGGAATGTTTTGAAAAATGAAGTGGCGTTTAAAAGTGCCATTGGCTTGACTGCTATAACAAATACTGTTTTGATGAAGGGCTAGAAGTTCTAAAGAAGAAATGTGATATTTGATGAGGCGTTTGTTGGGCTTTCTGACCCATAACTCTTCTTTGGTGATGCCATAGAATGTTCGATGGCGTTGATAGGCTTCTGTTATTATTATCAAAAGTAGGATAAGAACAGACAAAACTCCAAGGCCACGGAGTAAAAAGAAGAATCCTTCTAAGGTATGTTGGCTGATGTAGAATAAGAAGAGCACTACTGCTCCCAAGGTATATACAAGTGCTAGGCGTTGTTTTTTGCTTAGCTTTCTTAAACTAAAATCCATCCAGAAATTTTTGGGACGGCCAGTCCACAAGAACCTTTCTTCAGGAGTGCTTAGTGGTTCCAATCGCTCAGAGGCTTTGGGATCGTATTGTTGATTGAGTTGCGAAAAGTCATCTAATAACTCCATATTTTAATTGGTTTGTTGTTGCTCTTCTTGTAATTGTAATAAGAGTTGATAGACGGGTTGAATATCAGGCACTTCTTCTAGTAGGATGTGCTTGCTGTAGGATTGGTCATTAATAATAGAATAAGAAAGGGTATTTTTATCAACCGCTAAACGAGTTAAGCTAGAAATATGGTATTGTTTTAAGGGCATTTGATATTTTTTTATCCAAATAGAGGAGGCCGAAATACCATAAAAGATACGTTTTCTATCCCGTTCCGCTATTACTAAACCAAGGACCCCAAAGCCTATTAAAATAAGAAAAATAACAATTAGATACAGTACAGATAATCTTATAGCTCCTGCTAAAAGTAAACCAATCATTATACAACAAGGAGCCCCTAACAATGCCCATAGTATGTCTTTCGGATTCTTTTTAGAAATAGGCAAAGCCGTCCAGAGTAATTTTTCTTGAATGGCAGGTAATTCTATGAGGCCATTATAAGCGTGTTGATTATGTTGATGCTCTAAGTGGTATAAGTCGTCTAGCAGTTCAGTCATTAATAGCAATTATAGCTCTTGTTGTAAATGTAATAGTAATTTAAGAACGTCATCAGCATCTGGTAGATAGTGAAGAATAACTTGCTGTTTATCCTCCTTGTTATAATAATAAATCTTTCCCTTTTTACTTTCTAACGATCCCATTTTATCCAAAGGATAAATTTGCAAGGGCGCATGATGAAGTTTGACCCAAATAGCAGCCTTCGAAATGCCATAATAAGTTTGTTGGTAATTGCGATTTCTAATACTCCAAACAAGCGTTGTGATTAAGATAATAAAAACAATGGCAATACAAGTAACTAAAGATAAGACTAAGCCCCAAAGGGAGAACTGTTGTTCAAAATAAAGGATAAGGGCAGCGACAATAGCCATTGTTAATACACCAAGCACCATAAACCGAAGCGGACTACCTTTAGACGGCGGTTGTGCTGTCCAGAGCAAAGGATCTTGGATTTCTTGGTAGGCGATCAAAGCGTTGTACGCTACCTGATTATGTTGCTTTTCTAAGGAATATAAATTATCTAAAGGATTGTTCATGGACTTTTTAAATTAGGCAAACTGCTCTTTTTGTAGGTGTTGTAACAAAGTCAGTACATGTGCAGGCTGAGGCACTTGCTCCATTATAATTTGTTCCTCATAGGTGTTTTCCACAATAGCAGCGGAAATAATACGGCCTTTTTTTTGAGATAAACGATGAAGGTCAGTAAGGGCAAATTGTTGTAAGGGATGGTTGTGAATCTTGACCCAAATAGTTGTGGCTGAAATGCCATAAAACGTATACCTCCTCTTCTGTTCTTCTTGCCAAAAATCAATCAAAATAGCTAAAAAAACAATCCCCGTAAAGAGCGCAAACAAGAGCAGAGGGGTAAATTGTGAGAAGAAGAGCAGCAAAATTGTTAGGAAGAATAAGGGAACGGCAATCAATATACCTAAAACATCATTACCTCGCAGTTTCCAAGCAGGCAAGGCTGTCCAAAGTAATTCCTCTTGGATACCCAATGCTGTTAAGCCATTAAAAGCACGTTGGTTCTGTGCATCTAAGCTATAAAAATCATCCAGCAGTTCTATCATGGGGTGTTGTATTAGGGATTGGTTGCAAAGCTCGTAGGAGCTGAATGACCTTATAAGAATACGGGACGTGCTGAAGTAAGATTTGGTAGCTATTATCTTGTGTGAGAAAAGTGATGTTTTGTTGATGTTCTACCAATTGCTTTAAATCCTTAATAAGGTATTGTTGGAGAGTTGATTGATGTTTATGCACCCAAATACTAGTGGCTGAAACGCCATAAAAAGTGTTCTTTCGCTTTTTTTCATGGAAATGTAAAAACAGCCAGATCGATGGAATAGAAAAAATAAAAAAAAGGACTTTTAGGAAAAATTGGATCGTAATAGAAGAAGTCAAGAAACCAAGGATTAGTGCAAGGAAGAGTAAGATCAAGGACCCTAACTCTAATTTATCTCGAGTGCTAAACTTTTGCATAGGTCGCCCTGTCCAAAGTAATTCTTCTTGTATTTCTTCCATAGCTGAAAAATGTTCCAATGCAATAGGATCATGTTTCTCAGATGGTTTTAGGTGTTCTAGGTCCTCTATAGGTTGTATATTGTCTAATATGTCCATAATGAGTTGTTAAAGAGGCTATTTTTGTTGAGTCTCTTGAATTAATTCATAGACCATAGAAGCGCGAGGGATATTCTGAAGAAGTGCATGCTTGGTATAGATATTATTAATAATGGTAGAATAGAAAATAGTATCTTGGTTACATTTAAGTTGAGGTAAGCTCGCTATTTTGTAGGATTGCAAGGTACCAATACTACGCTTGACCCAAATACTATCTTTGCTAACGCCATAAGAGGTTTGGCGGCGATCCCACTCTATCCAAACCAGCAATCCAATCGCTCCTAAAAGTGCAGCAGAAGGAAATAAAAGCAGCACCATTACAAAATTAATAGACAACTGTAAAGCGATAACAATCTGACTGAAAATGTAAAGAAGAAAAAAGCTAAGCATCCAAGGGATTTTAGAAAATGTTGTTTCAAAAATCCTAAGAAAATTACGACTATAATATTCGAAAGAGGCCCTAGGCGATCCAGTTCAAGTAAACCCACCTTTGGGTTGCCGCAGGTTCATTAAGTGACTATGTGCCCGCTTTTCATGGTGACCTGTGCTGTAAATATCATCTAATAATTCGAGTGGTTGAAGAGGCTCTTTCATTAGGGCAATAAGTTTTCCTGTTGGGCTTTGTGTAATAAATCTTCTAGACGTTCAACGTTCGGAATCCATCGAAGATTGATGCCTTTGGCAAAGGTTTGTTGCGTGCCAGGCACTTGATGCATAGGGAATTTAAACTGTAAATGCCCAAACTTTTTACTTTTGGGTTGTATTTGAGGAGTGAGAACTTTTTTGAGGGGAATTCGTTCTGTGGTTTGGGCATCCATAACCAGTAACGCAGTAGAGGTAAGGCCATAGAAACTTGTCTTGCGTTGTTTGGCTTGTGTTAAATATTGTCCAATACTAGTATACCAACCTAATACAAATACCAGCAGTAAAACAGGCATCACCATAAGCATGGTTGGCGTAGGCCAATTACCTGCTAAGAAAAAAGGCATAGTATAAAACAATATTGTTAAAGGAGCACTCATCCAAAGTAGGCCATTAAAAATCATAGGAGGCTCCCAAGCCTGCCAGAATAAACCCTGTTTAGGTTGGCTTGACCACAATAACTCTTCTTCCTTCTCTAGGAGTGGGGCTAGATTAATTTTGGCAGATTGGGCATTAATCTCCTGCATTTCATAAAAATCATCTAAAATTAAATCACTCATGTAGATAGGTGTTTCAGAGTAAAATGACCTAAATTGTATTTTTTGAAGGTCTAATTAGGGTAAGTTTTATGGAGATGGGATGAAATATCATCCATAATCAGGTAGATGGATTTCTCCCTACAAATAAGCTCCTAGGGACGACTAAGGTCTATAGATTTGTTGCGGACTGCTTTTTTGTAATTGCGAATAATACGATAGGCTGCTCCTACATTTTCAATAGCATCGATGGTATTCCCCATTGCAGGTACCATCGGGAATTGTTTCTTTTTAGTGTTATAGTTCAGCTGAAAGCTTAAGGAACCTCGCCCATTTTTTCCTTCTTGCACCTCCAAGTTGTTTAAATCCGTGAAGGGAATTGTTTCTGCTATTTTAGGCCGTTTGATAATTAGCGCATCTTTGGTGAGGCCGTAAAAGGTTCGAGAACGGTACCACTTATCATGAAAGAACCGACCAAAAATCATATACAGGCCAATAATAACAAAGGGAATGCCTGCTAACTGGAACAACAACGCTGCATCCGTAGCAACGGCCACTGTTTCCCAACCAAAGGAAATCCCTCCCCATACCAAACTAAAAGGAATAAGTGCCCAATCGGCTTTGCGGAGACGAAAACCCCGTATAGGGCGCCCAGTCCAAATCAAACTTTGGCCATTATTACTGTATTCTTTTAACGCTTCAAAAGCCGTATCATCTTGATGCCCATCTAAGGCAGAAAAATCATCGAGTAAATTATTAGGCATGAGTATAGATTTGAAAAGGCTTAAACAAGCAAAAAACATCGCTATAGACGTATCATTGTATAAACTCTAAAAACAAGCTATTTTGTTCCCAACAGAGAAAATAAATACCCCTTAAGGTGCCTGCGCGACCTCCAACAAAGAAAAGAACCGTTCTTGATCGGTATAATCCGCTAATAAATGAAACTCTTGGAGCACTCCTGTTTGATAAGCATGATTGTCTCGTTCAATCCCTACAAAAGGAAGCCCCATGTCAGCACAACTGTGTCGATCCCACAAGCCATCGCCAATATAGACAACCTGTTCAAACGCAGCAACTTGGTAGTACAGTTTAGAACGATCAATAGCAGTTTGCATCACATCTTGGCGCGTAATGGCATCACTAGCAGTTGCTAGAGGTCGATCTCCGATAGGAATACCACCACCTTTTAGCTTGATGTGGGCAGGTTCTTCCCAGCAACCTGTTGCAAAAGCAATCCCCCATTCTTCAGGGAATACCTCAAAAATCTCTTGCGCCCCTTGCAAGGGTTTAAAATAGCTTGGTTGATGGTCTAGGGCTGCTTGTAATTCCTCTATATAAAAGGCTCTAAAATGGCGTTCCTCCTCAACCGTCGGTGGGCGATTTAGATAACGCTCAAACAATTCTATTAAGATACAACTGTCCGTGAAATGGGTAAACCAACTTGGAATAAACGCTACAAAGTCGGTACTAATAAATCGCTGCACTGCAGCAATATAAGCGGCATGATCTAAGGGATTAGTATGGGTGAGTGTCCCATCAATATCAAAAACAGCCAATTTACGAACAGCCATAGAGAAGATTTTTTTAAGAATATAGTGCTTTAGAAAACGATGAAGTTCTTGAAAAAGAGCTTTCGTAGAACGCTATATCCTGCTTGTTGTTTCAACAATTTTCATGGATGAATTCTAATACACATAAACCGAAATGGTTAAGTAAAGCATGGTGAAGATCGTTAAAATCAACAATAAAGGGCCCACAAATTTCAGCCATTTGTCATAGGTTACATTGACCATTGTGAGTGATGCTAGGATCAACCCAGTAGGCGTAACAAAAGCCATTAACCCCATACCATATTGATAGGCATCTACGACGATTTCTCTAGGAGCCCCAACAACATCTGCCAAAGGCGCCATAACAGGCATAGAAAGCACCGCCATTCCTGAAGAAGAAGGAATAAAAAACGAAAGACCTGCATATAAAAACAACATTACATTGGCAAACAAGGCTTTGGGCATTCCTTCTACTAGGTTAGAGGCATAGTATAATAAAGTATCGCTAATCAAGCCTTCATCCATAAGAACGGTGACCCCACGAGCAATACCAATAATTAAGGCAACATTAAGTAAATCATTGGCTCCTTTGACAAATTCAGAAACAAAGGTTTTTTCTTGGACACGAGCTACGATTCCAATCAAAATAGCCGCTACAAAAAAGACAGTTGTCATTTCTAAAAACCACCATCCATTAAGCGATACCCCATAAATCATCACTCCAAAGGAGGCTACAAATAAAAATAAGACCAATTGAATACGCGGTGTAAAGGCAGGTGCTTTGCTTTCGTCTAGTGTGCTAAATGTCGCTTCAATGGCTTCCTTTTGCGCATAAATAAGCGAACTACTAGGGTCTTTTCTTACTTTTTCGGCATAACGAATGATGTACCACAAGCAGATGAACAACCCCATTCCCAACATTAACAACCGACCATAAAGCCCACTTGTCCAATTAATACCCGCTGCATTCGAGCCAATAATAGCACTAAAAGGGTTGACCGTAGAGGCCATCGTCCCCATCGCTGAACCAATGTAAATAGTCGCTAATGCAACAATCGCATCATATCGCGCAGCTATAAAAACAGGCACTAAAATCGGATAAAAAGCAATGGTCTCTTCTGCCAATCCAAAGGTTGTTCCCCCCACAGCAATGGCACAAGAAATAATAACAATCAACCAAGTCTCTCGTCCGCGCAAGCGTCTAGCCAGCCGTGCAACTCCTGCATCAAAAGCCCCAGAGTGATTGACAATACCAATAAATCCCCCAATAATTAAGACAAACAAAATCACATCAATGGCCTCCATCACTCCTTTGAGCGGCGATTGTATAAAGGACCAAAAACCTTGTGGCTTGCTAGGCAAGGTATGATAACTGCCAGGAATACCAACGGGCTTCCAAATATCTCCATTGGTGAATTTTTCTAACTTAATCTTCATCCCTAGTTGCTCCAAAGTAGCCTGTGTCGCAGGCAATTCTTGATCGCCTGCCAACTGATGGTGAATGAAAACCGCGGGTTGATCCCCTGAAGCGGCTTTGTATTCCAATTGATCGTATTTTCCTGCAGGAATGAGCCATGTGAGAAGGGCAACAAAAGCAGCAATGATCAATAGAACCGTATGAGAACTAGGGAAACTAAATCCCTTCTTGGAAGCAGCATCTAAAGGCGCAGAAGTATTCATAAGTCAGAAAATAAAACAATAAAAAATAAGAAAAAACACAAAGCTCGTCTCGACGAAACTCTACAAAGAAAAATCCAAACCAATGACTCCACCAAATTGCCAGTTCCGATCAGCCGCATAACCTGCAACAAAATCGACTCGCAAAAAGCGAAAAACCTTCCAGCCAATACGATCCAAGCCAATATTAAACTCTTGATAAAGAGATTGCTCTGGTAAATAAAGCGCTCGATAACCCGCTACAAATTCAAAACCCAATACTTTGAGTCCAGGAATTTTATTCCATAAAAAACCATTAAAATCATGTTCCAATGCTGCTACTGCAAACGCATCTCTAGTACTGTATTTATAATACGGTAATAATTGGAGGGTCGATAAATACGCCCCATTTTTCGCAAACAAGGTTTGATTTCCATCAAAATGGTGATAATCCATGAAAAATAAGGATTTATTATTTACAAACCAGCCTCCTGTCAATTTAAAACTTAAATCACCAACTTGACCGAGGTCCATTCCTTGTTTTTCGATGGTCGCTTCTAGGTAATCATAATCCGTTTGACCACCCAATAAAGCAATTCCTTTGCGATAGCGCAACCATAGATCAGGAAACTTAGAGCCTGTATGAAAACGCTGATTGGGATAGGTGATGTATTTTTGTCCTAGGCGAATACGCAAAGCAACCTCGGCCGTCCAATATAAATGGGTTTTAAAACTTACCTGTTCTGGGGTGCCATTAAAGAAATTCCCTTGTTCATCCAAGGGATGATTAGAAAGGTATTCCCTAGGGTTTTTGGGAAACCAAGACCCATCGGTAGCGTTGAGTAAGGCTTGGCGGCGACCATAACGTGTACTAGCAACAAGTAAGAGGCCATTCAACAAACGCTGACGGTAAAGAAGACGGCCATATACATCATCATAAAGCTTTAAGTAATTGCGTTTCAGCAATAAACTATAATAGGTATTGATTAACTCCGTAACAGGCTGGTTATGGTTGAATTGGCGCGCATCACGACCGCCTTCTATCCGAATAAAGGCATCATTAATTTCATTAAAACGCATCTGAAAAAAGCCTGTACCACGCAATTGCTTGTCCGCTAAGGAATATTCACCATCCAAGCCAATTTTATACTCAAAGCGCTTCTTTTTATTGGGCTCCTTGTTGAATGCTGCCCCAAGGCCAATAATCTGTCCTTGTACGGTATTAAAAAACAAATTAGACAGAGGAGATTTGATCGTCCAACTGTATTTGCGGTAACTGTTTTGAAAGGTATAGCCATTAAGTAAGCTCATAATTTGAGGGCGATTGGCTACTTTATCCACCGAATCTTGATAGGATCTACTTTTCCAAATCTTCTGCAAACTGTCCTTGACATCGTACTCTTGCGTTTCTTGATTCGACAATGGAATAGGGCGGATGGAGTCCCAAAAGGTAGTCATTTTTTCGTTGGCATATTCTTCTATTTTAAAGACCTCGGCATCAAAAAAGCCTTGAGGGAAATTAGGCTCTAGGTTATAAGCACTAAAGACGCCTACAAAATTCCCTTTGGTTTCAATTGCCATGATTTTGAGACTAAAATCAATGTCTTGAGAAAACAAGCGCCAAGTGCCGTCTTCCAATTGAAGATGGGTTTGTTTAAAGACTACGGTATCCAAAACAGAAACATTTATAGCCGCACCAGTGGTGAATAAATCCGTGCTGTGAATAGCCCATTCTTCCTCTACAATATAAATATATCCCCCTACAGCTCCTGCTAATTTATTCTTAGGCAAAACCTCAATCTTGTAGACCAAATGCCCTCGATCATCATAAAAAGAAGTTTCCAACCGATAGTCGTAAGTACTCAAGGCATTGTTAGCAATAGGAGAGAGGATAGGCTTATCGCCCAATTCAAGCACATTATCATAAAAAGATAAGCGCAACATCACTGCCCCAGAATTAAAACTAAAACCGTTGTCATCTCCACTTACTTTAGAGGAAGACATCACTTCTTTAATTTCTCCTTTTTGATAATAAATATCAGAAACCGATTCGGACAAGTAAACAATGCCTGAACCTGTAGAATCTAATCCTTCTCCTAATCCTTCTAGAGAAAAACCCATGATTTTTTTGGGTAGATTTTGTATGTATTGAGTGCCTTTCATATAACTAGTACAGCTAAACTCAGGCGCTTGATTACGGTAGTAATTGCGTTTTCGAATGGCTTTGCGAATGATTCGATAAGCGGGATCTTCCCCTGCGGTTACAACAATTTCTTGCAGGGAACTGGCAACGAGTTCCAGAACAATATCCAAGGTTTGGTCTTTCTCCCCCATTTGTATTGTTTTTCGCTGGGACTGGTAACCAACATACTGAAAGACAATTTCATGTTCGCCAGGCGCCAAGTTAAGGGCATAGACGCCATCTATATTAGTGGTGGTGCCTGTGGCTGTTCCTCGCAAATAAACACTGGCAAAAGACAGTGCTTGCCCATCAGCATCGATCAATTTTCCCCGTAAAAAGGCGGCAAAACTAGGCGTACAAAGCAGCAGCAAAAAGAAGAGCAAAAGGTTTCTCATGAAATGGAGTTTTAAGTCAACGTAAACACGGGGGGCAGTCGAGAAGATACAAATAATTGTGAGAAGAAAGCAACGTAAGAAGTTGATAAATCAAGGTAATTGATGGCCTATAATCAATAGATTAAGGAATGATCAAGAATTTAGTAATGAAGAACAGGCAAACCTTCCCCCCAAATGCTTCCCAAGAATCTAGTGCGATCAATTAATGAATTAGCCCTGATTTATTGACTCCCCTTACTTCAACAATTATTCCACCTCTTGAAGAAAAGACCAGATGTAACAACGGCTAAACACAATAGCTCCTATTCGGTCACTACTTTGTTTAGCCGTTGTTATAAGTTGTATTGTATCAAGTGCCGTGTAACAGAAGTTTATTTGAATTTTAAGTAGCCTGCGTTTTAGCTTCGCTGTTACTTATATCCCTATGGTTAGGAGCGTTTCACTTCTATTTCGTGATCTTTTTGTTATTAGCAGCGCAGCTAACTAAAGCTTGAGCGGGCTACAGTGCACTCTCAACTATGTTCGAGTCAAACGATCTGATCTATTTGATACAGTGTATCGAATAGATCAGGTTCAACACAGGACTAGGAGAGCATGTCCATTTTTTAACGCGAGAACTTTCTTGCGACTACTTAAGTTATTAGCCACAATGAGGAGCAGCCAATTTGCGTTCATGAGGCTCGCCTGTTTCCACAAAGTGTTTGAGTTCTTCTAAACCACGGAAAAAACCATCACTTAGTCCTTTTTTGATTACAAAATAAAGAGGATACCCCAACAATCCAAAAGAGGTTTTGGATGTCCAAATTACTTCAGATTTTTCATCGCCTAATGATCGTACTTTTATCTCAGTGTCGTAACCATTAAGAGGGCCTTTTACATCTACCAAGGTGGTATTCATGGTAAGTGACCTGCTTTTAGCATCATAGGCGATTATTTTTTCATCCATAAAAGTGCCTGGATTTATAGCAATTTCAGCCATGCGCCCAACCACTGGTGCATTTTGTACTTGCTGTCCATTTTTTATTTCGATAGAATCACTAACACCAGCCATCCATTTGTGAACAGCCACAAAATCGTTACCAAGAACTTTCCATACTTCTTCTACTGGGGCACTAATTTCAATTTTTCTTACGATTTTCATATTGATTTTTTCTTTTTTTTTGATTAAAATGTATTTTATATTCCTTGGTAAAATTTTACAGGGAAGATATTTTTTAAAATTTTTTACCCTCTTATCTTATCTAAAATTTCACTAATTTGTTTTGCTTCCTCTTCTGTAATTCTAGTCATAAATTCCATGTAATTGCCTGGGTTGTCATCAATGTTTTTTAAAAGTTCTGTTCCTTTCTCTGTGATCGTTAAATAAACGACACGTCTATCTACATCACTTCTTTTTCGTTCAACAAAGCCTTTATCTACTAGCTTATCTGCCAATCTAGTGGTATTAGGAGATTTTTCAATCATCAAATTTTTAATATCATTCATGGTGATCCAATCTTTGGCACCTTGGAGAATTCTTAAAATATTGAATTGTTGAAAAGATACATTATATGGTTTTAGATATTCAATGACAGAATTTCGAAACCAATTAGAGGTAAAAATTAAATTAGCAATGAACCTATGTTTATTGTTTTTGAATGCTGTTTTTACTTCTGTATCTATCTTTGCCATAGTTATTTAATAATAATGTAAATGTAAGTAAAAATGTTTTACATGGAAACTATTTCCGTGTTTTATTTTTTTTTCTTAAAAACGCAACTACACTTTTCGTGATTTTAACCTGCTAAAGCGGCTAATTTATCAAAGAGATAGATCTTTTTCAATATCTAAGCGCATTTTCTAAAAAAGAAGTAAAGGAGAGGAGCCTTTTAAAGCATTAAAAACATACATAACAAATGCCCTTCTTAAAAGCAATACCTTTTACAACACCTCTGCGACTACAAAGATACTGCCCCCTACAAAAATAACATCTTTTTCATGAGCCTGCTGTTGTGCGGCTTGGAAAGCCATTTGAACAGAAGGGTAAGCTTCTCCTTGTAATTGCTCGGCAGCAGCACGCTGTTGTAACTCCTGTGCATCCAACCCACGAGGGATATTGGCCTTACAAAAATAATACTGTGCCTCTTTGGGCAATAAATCCCACAGCTTCGTCCAATCTTTGTCCTTTACGGTGCCAAAAACTACGTGCAACTGAGGTGCTTTCAATTGTTTTAAAGCGGTCATCACATAACGCAAACCATCCACATTATGTGCAGAATCGCAAAGGGTCAACGGCGACGGACTTAAGACCTGCCAACGGCCCATTAAGCCGCTGATTTTTTGCACGTTTGCGCAAGCGTCTTGGAGATGTTGGTTGGTATTAGGATAGCCCAATTCACGTAAAGTAACCGCCGCTAATAAGGCGGTTCGAAGGTTATGAATTTGATAACTACCTTGAAGATCCAAGGAGAGGGCAGGGAAATTGAGCGGATAAAAAGTACTGGATACTTGATACGTGTTTTGAGTGCTTTGTTGTTCTACGAGTTGGATATCTACGACTTGGTCGGCAAATATAATAGGTGCTTGCTCTTGTGTAGCTTTGTTGATAAAAACAGGCGTTGTTGCTTCGTGGGTTTCTCCAATAATAACAGGTGTGTTCTTTTTGATAATACCTGCTTTTTCGCCAGCAATGAGTGGCAATGTAGAACCTAGTTGTGCTTCATGATCGTAGCCAATATTGGTAATAATAGATAACAAAGGAGAGAGTACATTGGTGGAATCTAAGCGCCCGCCTAAACCTGTTTCTATAAGAGCAATATCCACTTGATGGCGATTAAAATGGTCAAAAGCCAAGGCAACAGTCATTTCAAAAAAAGAAGGTTGTAACTCTTCAAATAAGGGCTTGTTTTGGGCGATGAAATCAACCACTTCTTGTTCTGAAATATAAGCGCCATTGATCTTGACACGTTCGCGAAAATCCTTGTAATGGGGCGAACTGTATACCCCGACTTGATAACCTGCGGTTTGGAGCATGGCGGCTAAAATATGCGTGGTGGAGCCTTTGCCATTAGTGCCTGCGATATGCACGCTTTTAAACCCTTGTTCGGGATGCCCCAAAGCAGCGCAAAGTGCTTGAATGTTGTCCAATGTTTTCTTAAAAGCATATTTGCCTACGCGTTGAAACATAGGTAATTGATCATAAAGGTAGGCCAAGGTGGCTTTGTAATCCATAGCTATTAAACAGGTTGATGGTGCTGACTAAAAATAAGCCTAAAGATAAGGAAGTACAAGAAAAATTACTCTTAGAGTAGACAAAAAACTTACTTAACTAAGAGAGAGCTCTTTCCATTCTAATAATAAAATAGCGCGACTCTTTGTGGTAGCGCGAAACCGTTCATCCGCCCGTTGATTGACGACCCAAACAATGTCTTGTTGATGAGTAGATAACAACCACGTTTCTTCTTTCTCAAAGATATTCAGTTTGAGGTCTTTGAAATGTTTGCTCAACTTCTTCTTTTTGCCTTGCATCCCTGCAGGAAAGAAATATTCTCCACCTTTCCAGTGGCGAAGATGTAAGGTAGTAGGGACTTTGTCTACATCTAAATAAGCCAACTGGGGCTGGCGTTCTAGGATTGGGTTGTCTTTGGGCAAGACTTTCCAAGTGAGCTGGTGTGTACCAACAATAGCACTTCCTTCCTTGCCTGTTAGCGTTAGCGCAATTTCTTGGGGAGCGTTGGGATTAGTGATCGCTTGCACAATCCAATGTTCCCGATTTTTGAGCAAAACATGGGTTTTACTGTAGTATAATTCCCCTGATTCTTGGTTCCTAGAGCGGTAAATATAACTGATTTTTTTAGGCTTAAAATTATAAGGCAAGAGCAATTCGTAGAGTAAACTGTCAGGAGCAGGGGAGGCCGCAACTCTGGCAATATCAATCCAAAATCGTTCTCCTTTTTGTTGTGTTACTTGTTGTTTTAACTGCTCAATGGCATAGAGATAGAGTTTTTCGGTTTCCCGAAAATGGTGAATGTTTTGTTCAAAGGTGCTTTCTAGAAAAGGATTAAGTTGTCGCAAGACAGGCAAGACTTTATGGCGCATGGCATTGCGCGCATATTTGGTATTGGCGTTGGAACTGTCCTCTCGATAAGCAACATTTTGCTCTTGTGCATATTGATTGAGCTGTGCTCGGGTGGCAAAGAGTAAGGGACGAATAATGTGTCCATGTTGAGGATAAATACCGTGTAAGCCTCGAATCCCACAGCCCATTGTGAGGTTAAATAAAACGGTTTCAATAGCGTCATTTTGGTGGTGCGCGACACCAATCGCCGCATAACCTTCTTCCGCACGGATCTTTTCTAACCACTCGTACCGCAGTACGCGCGCGGCCATTTGTATGCTTTGGCCTTTCTCTTGGGCGATTTGTTCGGTCTCAAAATTCACTTGATAATAAGGAACCTCCAAACGCTCGGCAGTGGCTTTAATAAAAGCCGCATCTTGCTCCGATTCTTCTCCTCTTAATTGGAAATTACAATGGGCAATGCCCACTTTGATGCGTGCGCGTTGACACAATTGCAAGAGTGTCATCGAGTCAAGTCCACCACTAACGGCTACTAAGAGCCGATCGCGGGATAGTCTTAATAAGGATTCGTCTTGCAAAAAGGTGATGAATTCTGATAACATGTGCTTTGCTTATTGTTTTGGTTGGATTTGAGGAAGCAAAGTACGATAAAGTTGGGAGAAGTTGGATGTTGAGTAAGGGAGAGGGGGTAAAAATGCTGTTACGACTCTGGTTTATTGGGATATTCTTCTATTGTCTCAAATATTGTTTGAATTCCTGTTTTGAACTCCTCAATATCATCAAGGTAGAAGATTCTTAGATTTTTTATGGCTCTAGAACAGGCAACATAAAATAAGTTTTTTTGCTGTTCTAAATCGTTTGGTAGAGCTCTAGTATCATTCAATGCTGTAAAATATTTATTGAAGTAATTTCTAGTTTTTCCAAATGCATTTTCCATCAAAATAATAACATTGTCAAATTCTAACCCTTTGGTACCATGATAAGTATGGTATACTATGCTTGAATTGCTTTCTCCCATAATGTATTGATACCATAAATTAAATTGAGTTAAATCTTTGTTTAAAAAATCAGTGATTACTTGTTGTGTTTGGGGTATTTCCTCTTCAAGGTTAGGATATAAAGATTCCATCAAGTAATCAATTATTGATTTTGTAGGGAACCCTTCATAGTCAAGAAAAAAATCTACAAATTTCTTATACCTAACTTTTTCTTCTTTATTGTGTGTAGGTGTTGGATATAAGTGTCTTAAATTGTTTATCAATTCTATTAAAGTTGTACTCTCCATAGCCTTTAAGGTATCTATAAAATCCCTTAAGTCTTGAATGTTCATACTAGAATAAATATCTTTATTAAGAACATTTTGGACGGGAGTATTTTCTAGAAGTAATCCATTTTTTAAACCTATAAGTCGAATTAAAAAAGCTGGAATTTCTCCTAATTTAGTTGGGTCTTGGCTTAGAACTTCTGTTGTTAACTGATTGTAATTAGTTTTATATTTTGAAGTTCCTTGAAAAAAGGAATAGATTTCGCTAAAGCCACTATATTCAGCAACTGATTTATTGGTTAGAGTAAAACAATGAAGTTTGTTTTCTGAGGAAATTTCCCAGTTAGTAGTATATTCTTCAATAAAATCATTGACTTGGTTTTCTGAGCCTGTATAAAATTTCACACTCCCTCCACTACAATCATCATAGATTGATTGTTGAATTATTTCGTCTGCTCTTACCCTATTTATGACAGCAATAATTTCTTCATTAGATCTTCTGTTAAAATCCTTTTTAATTGTTTGAAATTGGGGATGAATCTCATGGATTTTTTTTCCAATTCCATGCTCATAAATATTTTGAGCAGCATCTCCAAAATACCCAACAAAAAATGGATGGTTTATCTCTGTGGAATATTGAGATAATAAGGCTATGACTTGTACTACTTTTTCATTGGTATCTTGATATTCATCAACCAAGAAATAAGGGTATTTGTTAATGATTATCTGTTGTAATAATTTATACTGTTTTATTATTGTTAATCCATATTCTAATAAGGTGTCATGACTGATTCTCATTCGATGAAGACGATCAGTATTATATGTTGCATTGTATTCTATTTTTTGGAAATCTGGATTCTTGTTTCCTATTTTTCTTAAGCATTTTGAATAATTATTTAGCTTGTATAGCTTGCTAACTAGACTTTTAAAGTGGGTGTAATTGCGAAGTATATCAGGATACTCTTCTAACATATCCTTAAAAATTTCCCTGAAATCGTTTGCTTTTTTATCTTGATTTGTATAAAAGAGCTCTTTTTCTTCTATCATTAGCTTGGTTAAGCTTTCTTGCTGATCTGGGGATAAATTTTGAAATTTTTGAAATTTATTATTGTTAGTTAGTTCACTTTTTAGAGTAATAATTTCACCGTTAAGTTTGTCAACATGAATTTTTAAAAGTTCTTTTTGATGACTTTCAATTAATTCCCAAATTCTTTGGTGAATAGTGGATACTTTTACTAATCTACTATTACCAAGTTGTTCTCTTACTTTTTCCGTAGCTACATTGGTATACGTGATACAAACAATTTGTTGATTATGCTTTCTTAGGCGTTGTCCATGATTTTTGACAATGTATTTTAAGCTTTCTATGAGTGTATGTGTTTTTCCAGCACCAGCACCAGCACTAAATATAATATTCTCATTTTGATCAATGGCGTTAAATATCGCCTCCTGAATATTTTGTTCTTCTTTTAAATTATCTGAGGGAATATTTTGTAGGCTCATGATGCTGTAGGGTTTAATTTCTTAAAGAGCCAAGTAAGACTGTCTTTAATGTACGTTGGTAAGGAGGGAATTAGTGTTTCATCAGAAGCATTGAATTCTTCAGAAATAATGAATTCATATAATAGTTTGTTGGAAAAATCGCTTTTGCTATTAGATAGTTTTTGTTGGAGCTTGTAAGAGCTGGCCTTTATTAGCTCATAATCATTATCACTTCCAATTATTTTTTTGGTAATGTTAGGTCTTAGTGATTTTAGAACTTTTATTAAAATAGAATTCTTATAATTGGTAAGAATAAATGCCTCTTCAAAACTGGTGGCATAGTAGTTCTCTATTTTTCCTTGATAGGAAATTCTGAGATTATCCTCTTCAATTTTTTCTGGTAGGGAGCTTAACTTATTATCTGGTTTGTCATCCTGTATATTGTATAGTTTAATCGTATTATTAGTTGTTATTTTTTCCTCAAGGGAGGTGATTTGTGTGAATCCCTTTTTTTCTTCTTCACTCCTTTTTATATCTAAGTCTGTTATTATCAAGGTAGGAACCTTCAAAAGTTTAATCAAATCATTGTAAACATGTGCATGGGCTCCATCTATATTGAAAATGGAAATGTAGTGTTTGTTTAAATTAGAATTGTTCTCTAAGTAGTATCTTATAAGTGTTTCTTCTGTAATCCCCTCAACAAAAATAACAGCATCAGAAAAGAACAACTCAGAGACCTTATATTTGATATGTTTTTTCAAAAAATTAAGATTTTGAAGCGCTTTGTCTTTGTCTAAACTTGGGGTTATTTTTTCATCGTTTAAAGGCACTGCGTGAGATCTATTATCAAGAGTTGTTATGTAATTAATGTTATTGAATGTCTTTCCACTGTGAATCTTACTGTTTAGAATATGAGAAGAATGGGTAGTAATAATCAGTTGACTGTTAACTTTTTTGTTGTTATTTGCTAATAAGGAAGCAATCGCTTCATTAATATGCTTAATGAATAATTCTTGCATTTGAGGGTGCATGAATGTTTCGGGTTCTTCGATTGAAATAAGATTCACTTTACTGTTAAAAGACTCATCAGGATATTTCTCCATGTAATCAATTAAATCAGCAATAATCATCATTAAGTTAGTGTATCCTAATCCAAACTGATTTTCAGGTATATTGTGCCCTTTTTCAATGTATTCATATTTCATAATGCTGCTCATCAATTTCTTGAAAGTAAGATCTGAGCTTAAAAGCATTTCTAGTTTCTGTGAAGATTCAATTCTTTGCAAAGAATCATTGATAGTTGTTGTGTGCTGTTGTGTAATATTCTGGGTTAATTGAGCGTTTATCTCTTCTATATTTGCTTCTAATTCTTGTCTGTGACCTTTACTTATTAAGGATTGATAACGGTATTCAACAATTTTTGAAAAGGCTTTTGATAAACATTGCTCATTATCAATATTGTTGGCTCTTATAGGCATTAATTCAATGAGGTCTTTGATTTTAAATGCAACTTCTTCTTCTGATTTGTTATAATACTTTGTTTTAAATGAAGAGGGATCTTCTATAATGTTTAAGAATTTATTGAATCTTAACCTAAAATCAACACAACCTTCATTTAATAATTCTGAAACACTTTTGTGAAATTTTTGCACCTCTGCTGGTTCATACCTAATTAGAATTTCTAGTTCAGAATCATGTACATCACCTATTGTCATGAATGGGACAATGTTGGTAACTAAATCTTTACTGTCTGCTTCAATTCCTATTGTTAGTTTGAATTCTAAAAAGGGAGGAGTAACAGAAACATCAGGGTTAGACGCTTGTTGTTGATATCCTCGGAGCTTTTCTTTGAGGTAAGAAAAATTGAAATCGTTTGCTTTAAACTTATTTCCATCTATTAGTTTTTCTAAAGCAGTTGCTATGGTTGTTTTGCCCGAGTTGTTTTTACCAATTATTAAGGTAGTAACTGGAGCAATATTTATTTGTTCTCCACTGTTATGGTCTTTATAACTTTTTGCATCAACGAATTCGATTGTATTATCTTGTTCCCGAAACTTTCGAAAATTTTGAATGGTTAGCTTCTTTAAATACATTGTATTGCTTTTTGTACATAGTTTGTATTTTGTAATGTACTAAAAGTAATTATTTTTTGAAACTGTATGCCATCCTTATAATAAAAATTCTTGTGTGTTCTTTTGTATTGCTCTTGAAATTATTTTGTTTCCAAGTAAAGGTATGTCCCCTTTGTAAGGAGGGGGGATTACGATATAAGCTTTGCTTACAAATTGAAGGGCTATAGAAATATCATTTTGAGATTTGTAATAATTTCCTCCTCTAAAACTGCACATCCGTCTGCGGCAACAACGTCCGCAACTGCGCCAAATAATCCTTAGAAATAGGATTTTTAGACAAATACAGCCCATTGAGTTGTTGTAATTGCTGGATGCTTTCGGGCAAGGTTTTGAGCTTATTGGAAGGGATTTCTAATAAGCGCAAGGTTTGAAGTTTTCCTAGGCTCTCAGGAAGGCTTTGCAGTTGATTGTTTTGTAAATGCAGGGCTTGGAGTTGTGGTAATTGCCCAATACTTTCAGGGAGCGTTTGTAATTGATTGTACTCTATTTTTAAGAGCTCTAGTTGTTGTAGTTGCCCTAGGCTCTCAGGGAGACTTTCTAACTGCCCTTTTTTGCAATAGAGTTGCTTTAGGCTGCTCATATTGCCTAGGCTTTCAGGTAGGCTAGTGATGTTCGTTTGATCCAATAGGAGCTCTTGTAGGCTTTGGTGCTGGGTAATGGCTTCTGGTAAAGCGGTCATTTTAGCACGAGTCAAATTGAGACGACGTAAAGTCGTTAATTGAGCGAAGCTGCTGGGTAAACCTTCTATAGAAAGGCCACTCCAATCTAAGATGAGTAGTTTGGAAAGGGGCTGTAATAATTCTAATAATTGAGCGGGCTGTAGTTGTGTGTCGCCTAGATAAAATTCTTCTAAACTGTTTAATTGAGCGAAGCTGCTAGGTAATGTTGTTATTGGATTGCCTGCGATGTTTAATTTCCAGAGAGCGGGTAAGGCCCCCAAGTTTTCTGGCAATTGAACAATGCTGTTGTAGGCCGCTTCTAGAATTTGCAACTCTGGAAGCGTTGTTAATACCTCTGGTAAGCTGGTAATTTTATTATCACTCAATTCCAGTAATTTGAGATTTACTAGGCGTTCCATGCCTCGGGGCAAAGCCGTGATGTTATTATACCTCAAATAAACTTCTTCTAAGTTTTTTAACTTATTAAAACTACGAGGTAAACTCGCCAATTGGTTTTTGTTGGCGCGTAAGATTTGTAGGTTGGCACATTTGCCGATGCTTTCTGGTAATTCAGCCAATTCATTGCCATCCAAATATAGAATTTGTAATTTTTCTAGCTTTTGAATGTCTTTCAGTGCCGTGAGGCGCTGAGAGCGTAGATCGAGAATGTATACAAAATCAGGATTGGCTAAGGCTTCGTCTAGGTCGGTATAGGTTTGGGTTTGCGAAAGCTCCTCTGCACTCAATAGATATTGAGCAGGCAGTAAGGCGGGGATAAAGCTGAAGCATAATATGAACGGGTAAAACAGGCGCATGTAGTCGCATTTTCTAAATCTTCTAATACAACATTGTGTATAGAAAGTCCATCTGTAATAGAGGGGTTTTAATTAAAAGGTAGCATTGAGGCTATCACTCTGTTTGATAGCAAGTGCAATTTTTTAGGGAAGTTGGTGTGAGGTTTTATAAATGTAGTAAAAAAAGATAAAATAAGGATAGTTTGACTAAGGGAAACCTTACAAAAATACTGCCTATTGGCTACTTCTCTATAATAATTTTATTACGCTGTTCGCTTTGAAGAGGCTGTCAGTAGAATTTTTAGAATGGGCTAGCTACAAGGCTCCATCACCTTCTGCTTGTAAATTGTGTTAGATTTGCCTACTTTTGAGCCATTATTTCACGAGTCGAGCCCTTGCCTTATCTTAGGCGCAATCTAAAAGGGCTATAAGGTTTATAAGAATGAATGAACAATTTGCCCAAGATATTGCCCAAGGGTTAAGTGCCCCACAGAAATATATTCCTTGTCAGTATTTTTATGATGAGCGAGGTTCGTGGCTGTTCCAACAGATTATGCAACTGCCAGAGTATTATTTAACGGCTTGCGAAACAGATATTTTAGAACAGAAAGGAACGGCTTTATTGGAGAGCTTTCAGGCCAACAAGAAAAAATTCAATTTGATTGATTTGGGGGCAGGTGATGCGACCAAAACCAAAACACTTTTGCGCAATTATGTGCAGCAAGGCCTTGATTTTACCTATACACCTGTTGATTTATCTACCTCCATTCTCTCCGCATTATCGGAAAGCTTGGATGCGGTTTACGATGAGCAATTGGCTTATCAAGCAATCAATGCGGATTATTGGGCGGCAATGGAGCAGTTACAAGCGACTTCAGATGACAAAACTAGAAAGGTGGTTCTATTTCTAGGAGCGAACATGGGAAATTTTTCGCCACAAGAGAGCATCGACTTTTTGACTAAACTCAAAGGCTATCTCAATAAGGGCGATTTAGTCTTGGTGGGCTTTGATTTGAAAAAACGCCCAGAGATTATTTACAATGCTTATTTGGATACAAAAGGTATTACAGCGGCGTTTAACCTCAATTTATTGCACCGTATCAATCGGGAGTTAGGAGGGAGCTTTAAGCCCAATTATTTCCGCTTTTATCCCTCTTATAATGCCCAAACAGGCGTTTTAAGTAGTCATTTAGTGGCTCAGAAAGAACAAACGGTACGCATTGAGGGATTGAATATGGATGTACATTTTGAACAATGGGAGGCCATTCACACGGAAATCTCTGTAAAACACAGCCATCAAGATATTGAACAATTGGCTGCGAATGCAGGCTACAAAATAAAAGAATACTTGACGGATAGCAAGTGCTATTTTGTGGATGCGTTATTAGAAGTTTAATGCTAAAAAAGCTCCTTGTTATCACTTTCAATACGTCTTAAAAATAATAATAAGGCGTTAAAAGCGGCTTCTATTTTTTAAAAGGACGTTAAATCCCTTGGGGAGCGGAACGTTTGTTTTTTGAAGTGTCACAAAAATGTTACTTTGTTGACCCTTACAAAATGAAGGCTATCTTTTGTAGAAGCCTTTAGTTTTTCTACCTTTGTATGTCGCTCAAAAGTGGCTTGCATTTATATATAATGTAGTTTACTTAGAATAAAAAATCACTTTTTAGCCCTTAGACATCAATGTTCTTACAACAAGAAGAACATTTCATTTTATAAGTCTATCTCTACCCTTTATAATTTAAATATTCAAATGAAATCATTTAACAAGCTCAGTAACCTAACAGGATGGTTAATGTTTGCCGTAGCCGCAGTTGTCTACATGCTTTCTGCCGAGCCCACTTCTAGTTTGTGGGATTGTGGAGAGTTTATTTCTGCTGCCTACAAATTGGAGGTTGTCCACCCTCCAGGAGCACCTTTATTCTTGATGATTGGCCGCATGTTTACTTATGTAGCAGAAACGATCTCTGATGATCCAACTAATATTGCCTATGCCATCAATGTGATGTCAGGTATTAGTACGGCCTTTTTGGTCGCTTTTATTTGTTGGTCAACAATCATGCTGAGCAAATTAGCGGTGGTAGGGCGTTATGCTAGCCCACAACCTGGTGGAGAAACGATTGCTATACTTGGTTCAGGAGTGGTGGCTGCTTTGGCAACAACTTTTGCCACGTCGGTTTGGTTCTCTGCTGTAGAGGGAGAGGTGTATGCGATGTCCTCTGGCTTTACAGGCTTGGTACTCTGGGCCTCTATTAAATGGTACACTTCTGATCATCCTAAAGCAGATCGCTGGTTGATATTCATTGCCTATATGATGGGGCTCTCGATAGGGGTGCACTTGTTGAGTTTATTGGCCTTTCCGTTCTTGGGTGTCTTGTTTTATTATAAGAAAGAAGAGATGGAACAACAAGTCGTGGATTTCAATTTGATGTCTATTGCTAAAGGGTTCTTAGGTGGTTTTGGTGCCTTGGTATTGGTACAATACTTTATTATTCCACGCTTGCCTCAGATGGCTGCTGCTGTTGACTTTTTGTTTGTTAATGGTTTAGGAATGAGTATTGGAACAGGAGTTTTATTCTTTATACTCTTGTTGTTTGCTGGTATTGTTGGAGCCTTAGTTTATGCCCATAAGACAAAGAATTATTACCTCCATTTAGGGGTAATGATGGTAGCAATGATCTTAATAGGCTTTTCTTCTTATGGTATGGTTGTCGTTCGTGCGAATGCGCAAGCGGCTATTAATATGAACAATCCTAGTGATCCGTACAGTATGTTGTCTTACCTTAATCGGGAACAATATGGTACGCGTCCTTTATTGTATGGGCCACACTTTTCAGCAGAACGTAACAACCAATTTACCAAAGACAAAGATGTTTATCGTCCCGTAGAGAAAGATGGTAAGATGGTTTATGGTATTGTGGATGAGAAAATGGAAGTGGGGTATAAAGACTCTGATATGATGTTGTTCCCTCGTTTGGGGCATTTTGATCGGGCAGGAGAATATAAAAAATGGTTTGATCTTGATGCTTCAGGAAAGCCGACGATGGCTAATAACTTAGGGTTCTTTTTTGAATACCAACTGGGTTATATGTACTGGCGTTATTTTGCTTGGAACTTTATTGGTCGCCAGAATGCGAATCAAGGAACAGATGGTAATTTGATCCGTGGTAACTGGATCTCAGGAATTGGTTTTCTGGATGAAATGAATGTCCATGATCAAAGTAATTTACCTGAATATATTTCGGAAGAAAAATCTAGAAATACGTACTACTTCTTACCCTTTATCTTGGGTTTAGTAGGTTTGTTTTTTCATTCTAAAAAACGCCCTAGAGAGGCAGCAGCCCTAGGGGTGATGTTCTTAATGACAGGAATTGCTATTATTGTCTTTACGAACCAACCTCCTCGTGAGCCTAGAGAACGAGATTATGTTATTGTAGGATCGATCTTTACTTTCTGTATGTGGATGGGAATGGCGGTGCCCGCGATGTATGAATATCTCAAAGAGCGTGTTGCTGGGAATGCAGCGGCTGGTTTGGCTTTAATTATTGGTTTGATGCCTCCTATTTTGATGGGCTCAGAAAACTGGGATGACCATTCTAGAGCAGATCAATATGGTGCTAGAGATTATGCAATTAACTTCTTAGAATCTTGTGCCAAAAATGCGATTATCTTCACCTATGGTGATAATGATACGTATCCATTATGGTATGCGCAAGAGGTGGAAAATATTCGTCCAGATGTGCGTGTCATCAACTTTAGTTTGTTGGCGGTAGATTGGTATGTGGATCAATTGCGTCGTAAAATTAACGAATCGGACAAAGTTGAAATGACAATTCCTAAGGCGGCTTATCAAGGTAAACTACGTAACTATTTACCGTATCAAATTAAGAAAAAAGGACGTTATGTGAATTTGTATGATGTGGTGAAATTCATTGGGTCTACCCCCAAAGATGCTTCTCCACAAATGCTGAAACAATTTGCTAGTTATGTTCCTGCGCGGGATGTTTACTTGCCTGTTGATAAAGAAAAGGCTATTGCTAATGGAGCAATTCCTGCAAGTATTCCAGACTCTTTGATTTTACCTGTTGTGAAATTTCCTTTGAGAAAGCCTTACAATCCTAGAAATAACACCCCAGAAGAACAGCAGAAAAGAGGCCTCCTATTGGAGGAAAGTACCTATATGACGAAGGACGAAATTGCCTTAATGGATATTGTGGCGACCAATGCACACAATGGCTGGAAACGCCCAATCTATTTTGCAGTAACTTGTCGTCCTGAAAAAATCATGGGACTTAGAGACTACTTGAGGTTAGAAGGAATGGCACTACGTATTGTGCCTTACAAAACTCCTAATAGAAGCCAAACAGCTATCTTAATGGGGAGTGTAGATACTGATCTGATGTACCAAAATATGGTTGGTACGGAGGAGGTTCCTAGTGCCTTTAGATGGGGGAATTTTGATAAACAAGACTTCTTTATTAATGAGAGTTATATGCCTTCCGTCCACAGTTTACAATATGGATTTATTCGTCTAGCAGACGAATTGCGTCGTGGTGGAGATAATGAACGTGCGATCAAGACGATTGATAAATTCTTTGAGGCCTTTCCTCATATGAATTTCCCTTATCCTCAAAGTCGTATGGGAATGCAAGCGATGAGCTTTTATGTACAACTTGGAGCAGAGGAACAGGCTAAAAAGCACATGAAAATTATGGCTGACGCTTTGCAAGATCGCCTTCTTTACTATATGGGATTGACTGATTCTAGAGATATTCAGGCATTTGGTGGAGAAACACGAGAGGCTATGGGTATGGCGCAACAGTTGCTACAGTTTAGTACGTTGTTAAAAGATGAAGAATTTAAATCGGCTCTGCGTCAACAATTGCAAGACTATGTGCCACAACAAGCACCACCACAACAACCACAAATACAACCTATCCCAGCAAATGAACAATAGGTTAATCGGTGCTTAGATGATAGAACTGCTTTTTGCACTTAGGTGTGAAAAGCAGTTTTTTTGTTGGTCAAAGGTGTTGCATGCAACACCTTTGACCAACATTCTATAAATTATTCAATTTTTTTTCGGAAATTTGCAGGCTCAAACAGCAAAACGATGACCATGATTTTAGCAGAACGCTTAGAGGCCTTAGTTGGATTAGGTAAATACATACAACAGGATACTCCTGAGCGGCAACGCGTGTTGAGGCAAAGCCATCACCACAATGGTTGGTTTACGCCCGAGAACAGTCTATTGGCCTTAGAGCGCCTAGCGACGGCATTTCTACAACGCGAAGCGTTAGAGCATTGGGTGGCCAATTATCCTGCCTTGCAGGAAGAGCAGCCAAAGAAACGAGTAGGAATGGTCTTGGCAGGGAATATTCCTGCCGTTGGCTTTCATGATGTGTTGTGTTGTTTTGTAGCAGGGCACGAAGCTCTGATGAAGCTTTCGGACAAAGATAAATTCTTGATGACCTACTTGCTGGAAGGGCTTATTGCACAAGACGAACGAGCCGCTGCCTATTTGACGCCAACACCCGTATTAAAAGACTTTGAAGGAGTAATTGCTACAGGGAGCAACAATTCTGCCCTTTATTTTAAGCAATATTTTGAAAAGTACCCGCATATTATTCGTCAGAATAGAAATGCAGTGGGTGTTCTAACAGGGAAAGAAACAGCAGCAGATTTCTTAGAACTAGGCAAAGATATTTTTACCTATTTTGGCTTAGGCTGTCGTTCCGTGTCTAAACTGTATGTTCCTAAGAACTATGACTTTATTCCTTTATTAAAGACATTGGACCAGTATAAAGACATCCACCAGCACAATAAATATCGAAACAATTACGATTACAATCGGTCTATCTATTACATTAATAATGTCCCTCATTTATTGAATGACTGTTTAATGGTTTTAGAAAATGAAAGTTTGTTGTCTCGTATTTCTTCCTTACATTATGAGCAATATGAGAATCAAGAAAACCTACAGAAAGAGTTGGCAGCACGAGCAGAAGAAATACAGTGTGTGGTCAGCCAAACTCCTATAGGAAACCTAACTGTGGTTCCTTTTGGAGAAAGTCAATTACCAAGGCTAGATGATTATGCCGATGGAGTAGACACCATGACTTTCTTGACAACATTATAACAAGATTCAACCAGCACAATGGAACTAAGGCAAAAGGCCTACTGGTTATAAGAAAAGCAACTTCCAACTAAACCAATGCTATTGTCCTTCACTATTTTTGAAGAAAGCGCGGCATTGTAGTCTCTACTTTTATTAAAAAAGGACTAAGAAAAGATTTCCTTTTTGGAATGGTTTGGAACAAGGCAATACTATATTACTCCTATACCCTGATTGGGCTATGTTCCCAATTAAATCAGAACCAAGTGTTTTGGGGTATTAACGTTATTGACAAACATGATAATTTACTTAACGAGAAGAGAACATTTTAATGCTGCCCACCAATTGTGGGTCAATGAATGGTCAGAGGAAAAGAACTTTGAAGTCTTTGGAAAATGTGCCAATAAAAACTTTCATGGACACAACTATGATTTGATGGTAACGGTAAAGGGGAAACCTGACCCTGTTACAGGATTTATTATGGATGCTAAGAAATTGAGTAAGCTCATTAAGGCCAAGGTTTGTGATGTACTAGATCATAGCAATATGAATCTAGATGACAACTTCTTACCACCAGGGACCCCTCCAACTACAGAAAACCTAGTGTATTACATTTGGCAAGAGTTAGCCGGTCATTTGGATGATAATTGTCGGATGCACTCCGTGAAATTATACGAAACACGGAACATTTGGGCAGAATATTATGGAGAAGAAGATTTCTAGAAAGAAAAAAGTTTATATAGAAAACAGCTAAAATGAAAACAGCCTCCTAGTAAGACTAGGAGGCTGTTTAAGTATAGGTGTTAAGAAATCGAATCGCCTAACTTATTTTTTAGCACGCGCGGCTTTAGCTTTTTCTTTAGCGGCTTTGCGTTCTGCTTTGGCTTTAGCTTTGGCAGCTTTACGGGCAGCACGTTCTCGTGCTTTAGCAGCTTTGAGTTCAGCGCGTAATTCAGCTTTGGTTTTAGTAGAGGCGACTTCTTCTTTTACCTCTACCAAGGTTTCTTCCGCAACAGGTTCTGCCACTACAGTTCTTTCCTCTGCGATAGGTGCAGCAATAGGATCTTCTACCATGGCTACAGCGTTGGTCTCATAAGGAAAGTTGTTTGGATCGGCGACGGTTGGTTGAGCAGCCATTGCAAACAAATTCAACTCTGTTTTATCTTCAAAGAGATGACCGATGGCCTTAATTTGAGCAGGAGTGAGGCAAGCCCCTTTAATTTCTTTTTGAACAGCGGTTAACCGCTCCTCCTTAGATAAGCCCTGTATCCGTGCTAGCATCGTTTTGAAGGAAGCCCCTTCCATTGGAAGACAGGTAAAATCGGTTGGTGTCATAGCAATGCTGCGTCTACTTCGCATTTGTTGTTGTCCATTGCGCTCTACTACTTCTTTAATTGTTGTTGTTGCTTCCTCTACAATACTGACGGTTCCATCAGCATTATCTGTTTTAATGTAACGTTTAGTGATGGTTGTTCCTTCCTCTACTTTAGGGGCAGCGCTAGCAACCTCTTGTTGGACAGTTGTTTCTGAACCTGAACCACTAAATTGTCCACGGCGTTTTTTTTCCGCTTCTTCTTTAAGTTGATCAATACTTCCATGTACACGGGCGTAAGTTGCTTGTTGTTCAACCTCTTCTTTAGATAGTTCTTTTGCATCGTTCATGCCATTAACAGTAACCCCTGTACGGTTATAAGGGGTTTGTACTTGGCTGCTGCTGGCTTGACCAACTTGATTTCTAGGAACAGTACTGTAGGATTTTAATTTCCAAGAACCGCCATCTTGATCCACTATAAACGAATTTTCCTTGTCTTCCAAGATACGTATATTGGATTTCACAGCTTTGCGATCATTATTAAAGAGTAACGTAACCCAATAGTCCCCTTCAGGGATATTGGTAATTTTAAGATTGCTTGTGGCTTTTGCATTCTGAAATTTACTGTCTAAAGCAACATTTAGAGCAACACCATCTGTTGTGAAAATAACCAAGTCTCCTGATTGCGCTAAAGCACAAGAGAGAGCAACAAAAAACGCTATAACGAAGGTTAGAATTTTAAGAGTCATAATAAATATAAATAGTTACATAATTTAGCTACAAAAGAGGCTACCCTATAGGGCGGTCTTCTCATTTTAGTAGCTCTAAAATAGCTTTTCTTACTAAGAATAAGCAATCAACCAAAGAAGGGTTGGATTATAAATTAAAAAGTAAGTGTCCTTTCCCCAAAATAAGACCTATTTTCTAGTCTCTTCCTAAAATATTCTTTTTATTTTGAGAAATACAAGCAAAACGTTAACCCATATGCTTGACAACATTTACACATTATAAACGAAGAAATTGTTTAACAAAAAAAAATTGGCATGGAATTTTAAAGTACTCTTACACAAAAGGAAATACTAATTTCTCTTAAAACAACTTCTAAAAATAAGCAACCACATGGATTTGATGGATATGTTTAAGCAACAGATGACAAATACTGTTGTGAACCAATTAACAGAAAAAATAGGTTTAGGTAGCCAAGATCAAACACAATCAGCTGCTCAAAATGCCTTCTCTACCTTATTAGGCGCTGTTAGTAAAAATGCTGCTACAGAGCAAGGTGCTCAGCAATTGAACCAAGTGTTAGAAAAAGATCACGATGGTAGCATTTTGGACAACTTGACTAGCTTTTTAAGCACGGGCCCTACAGAGAACGTGTCGGAGCGCGCAACCAATGGTAATGGTATTTTAGGCCACTTATTGGGGAACAAGCAACAAGGAATTATTCAAGGCTTGAGCCAAGTGAATAAAATGAGCCCAGAAGCAACGCAAAGTTTATTGACTACTGTTGCTCCAATGGTAATGGGGGTTTTGGGTAAAGCAAAACAAAGCCAAGGTTTTGATGCAGGCGGGTTGGTTTCTTTATTGGGACAACAACAATCGGCTAAACAAGCTCCAGGGCAACTAGGTGGATTAATGAGTATGTTGGATAGTGATGGCGATGGTAGTGTGATCGATGATATCGGAGGCATGCTAGGAGGTATGTTTGGTAAATAAACTAGCTGAAAAGACTGTCTAAGGTATTTTTGTGCTCTAGAGGAAACTCTAGTATTGGACCAACGAATAAATAAAAACAAGAGATGCCCGCTATTAGGGGGCATATGAATGGACAGGGGAAACAAATAGCCTTTTGGAAGGCTGTTTGCCCTTGTCCATTCATTTAGTTCTAGCGTTTTTTTGCTTACTTTTTTTGAGGCAATGCAAAAAAAGTAAGCCGACTAAAGCCAAGTGTAAATTTTATATTTCTGATTATCAATACTTCAAAGAGCCAAGAGTATTCGTTATTAAAAAATTCTAGCCCACCATAAAAAACAGGAGTCACTCCAACTTAAGGGATGACTCCTGTTTTTTATTTATTCTATGTTACTTTTTCTAAGCGATACTAAGCATTCATCCCTTGAATTAGACGCTTGGACATATTGATGAAGTTTCGCTCAGAAATCAAGCCGATTAACTCCTCGCCTTTAACAACTGGTAAGATGTGTAAATTTTCCTCTTTCATTAACTGAATCACTTCTACCATACGCATTTGCTGTGTGACCGTTTTGGGATTTTTCTTCATAATATCCGCTACAATAACATCTTCTGGCTGGTTTGCCTTTTGTGCAAAATGCTTCAAAATCTGCTTAGAAGTAATTAACCCCTTCAGATTTCCGTTAGCATCCTCTACAGGCATAGAAGAAATGTCGCCCCAATCCATCAACGAGGAAGCAAATTCTAATAAATCACTCTCTTGCAAGGTGAAAATATCCGTTGTCATAAACTCCTCTACTAATAATTGAGAAGGATCATACTGGTGGAATTCATTCAGCTTAGGCAAAGGCCACTCATGTGCGGGTTTGCTTTGTGTTTGATTGTGGTAGATGGCAGCGGTGAGCGATGTCAAGCCTTCATCGATGTGTGTCTCCTTACGAAATTTGGTATAAGCTTGTAAGATCCAACGAGAACCATTCATATGACGCTTAGCACGCTCTTCAATGATGCCTAAATAGCGATCAATATCTGCGGTGTCAATATTGTATTTCTCTAGTCCCTGTCGAGCAATCGGTAATAAGATTTCTTGTGTTAAATCCCTTGCAGAGATTTTTTGATTGTTCACCCAAGTAAATTTACAATCCATTCCAGCTCTGGCTCCTTTCATGAAATTATCTCGCGCATCATCAAAGCTCATATACTTTCTGATGTCGTCAAAATTCTCTGCCATTCCTTCCATTGTTCCTAACCAGAATGCGGTATTGGCCATTTCATCCAGCACGGTAGGACCTGCTCCCAAAACACGGTTCTCAATACGCAAATGCGGTTTGCCATTTGGACTAATACCATAACAGGGGCGATTCCAGCGGTAAACCGTACCATTATGTACCTGTAATGCTTGCAATTTAGGGGCTTTACCTGCTTTGAGGGCATCTAAAGAATTTTGCTCAATATCTGTCCCTAGTAAAATTCTATATCGTAAAATATCTTCTTTATAAATTTCTAGAATGGACTTATCCAACCACTTATCACCAAAATTAACCCGTGCACTTTTGTGGCGTAAGTGGTCCTTGGATTGGCGATTGTCAATAGATTGTGCAAAGAGTGCAATCCGTGTCTCATGCCAGAGACGTTTCCCAAATAAGACAGGAGAATTGGTACACATGGCCAAGGTAGGCCCTGTAATCGCTTGCGCGATGTTGTACATTTTAACAAAGTTCTGTGGTGCTACTTGCAAGTGGACTTGGAAACTGGTATTACAAGCTTCTAAGAGAGGAGAATCATGCAGCAAATTCAATTCGTCAATACCATCTAAACGAAGTTCATAGTCAGAACCACGCAAGCTTTTTAAAGCGGTCATCAAGGCATGATAACGAGGTTTAGGAGTAAGTTGCTTCATGCTTAAATCAAACTTACGCAAGGAAGGTAAAATGCCTGTCAATAGAATACGCGTATCATGTTTGGCAGCAGCGTTATTCAATTGGCGCAAATTTTCGCGCAATTCCGCTTCCATTCGTGCCAAAGCACTGCCTTCAAATACCTGAGGGTTCAGGTTGAGCTCTAAATTAAACTTTGCTAATTCTGTAGTTAGCCATTCAGGATTAAAATCCTCTAGAATGTCCATGGCTTTATAAGCTGGTTTGTAATGTTTGTTAATCAAACATAATTCCTGTTCTGCTCCAATGCATTTTACATTGTCCTCAAACCAGTTGTTTTCCAACATGTATTCAAAAGCCTCTACATCATTGAGCAATTGGCGCACAAAATGGCGCATTTCATCGGCTCCTTGCGAGGATGCTAGCTTTACACGTTCTTCTCCCATTTGGTGATTTTTTTTGTAGGTGGTTCACTTTAATAATAATCCAAGACAAACCGTTCGAATTGCTAGGCACTTACGATTTGTCTTTTTAAAGCTAAAAACTAATTGTTAGTATCAGAAATATAGGGCCTATATATTTGACTTTTATGGTAGAATTATTGGATTGCTGTTTCAACGCTGTAAATAAAGTGGTCCATCGCTTTTTTATTAAAACTTTTTGTACATACTTGATGGATATAGAGGAGTAAAACTAGGATTGCATACCCTTTTATTTTATAAGCGTATTACCGACCAATCAAAAGACTCCCAATTTCCCATTGAGTGGGAATGCTACCATTATTAAGCGGCTCAGGCCGTGTAATAATCTGCACGTTATGAGGGCCTACTTCTAACGGTTCTGTGATATACGTATTAATTCTCTTATAATCAGTTTCAGATTCACAAGAAATGAGGACTGGGGGGTGGGTATCAATTTGTACACTTAAATGGCCGCTTTGTGTTTGGTGA
The DNA here is from genome assembly GCA_050633105.1 of Aureispira sp. Lineage (GTDB taxonomy): Bacteria > Bacteroidota > Bacteroidia > Chitinophagales > Saprospiraceae > Aureispira. Next base: position 59,583 of record JBOEFW010000002.1, read on the forward strand.
CTGGGATTTCTGGGGAACGCGACCCCAAAACGACTCCCTGTAAAGGAAAACGTGACGGTATCTCTTGCTTGTGTACATTTTAGGATAGGCAAACAGTAATGTTGGCTGGCGATGAACCATTGATCAGTAGGAAGATAATGATTGGCAATGCTTACCTCTGTGAGTAGGTGAGGAGATAAGGGAAGAGGAATTGGATACGATTGGGTTTGTGTATAAAGCTTGGCCTGTTTAAAGAAAGCTAGAATGTGGTAGGCAATTTTTGAATGCGCTTGTGTGTTTGGATGGACTTGATCAGGGAGATTTTGATTCTCTATGAGAACACGGATATCGGGAATTTGGTAGTAGTCAATAATTGATTTATAAATAGGATATTGCGATTGATTGTCCACCATGTTAAGATTTAAGGAGATAGGGACTATCTTCTCTTGTAATAAGATTCTGAAGATATTTTCATGTTGAGCAATGGTTGTTAGACTATCTAGACCCAAATCATTGACGGCAAATTCAATCAAAACAAGATCTGGTTTTTCCTGAAGAACCTGCTGTAATCGGAATAAACCAAATTCGCTATTGGATGCCCCAATACCTAAATTGATAGGAATGATAGAAACATTGCAATGTTCTTTTAAGAGCTTGGTCGTTTGTGCTGCAAAACTATTGTTGTAAGAAGACGCGCCTGCCCCTCCTGTAATAGAACCACCTAGAAAGACAATTTTGATGGTATCCTTATCAAGGACAGATTGAAGTAGTGCAGTAGGATCTTTTTCTAGGAAAGTTTTGGTGTTGAGGTTGCCTTGTCGGCAAGAAGAAAGGACTAGTAATAATGCTACAACATACAGTAGGTTTATACTCAGTTTCATGATCTATCTTATTAAAGTATTGTATCAGAATTGACGGACTTGATAATATTTCAATGATTACTTCTAAGATAGGTTTAATTGGCTAAATTTTATTGATACGAACCTCTATTATAAAGTACTTGTTTCTTCTTACTTCATAAACCTTTATTACATGAATTACTGAGCCCCAACCATCCTCAAATGATTTGGATGCTTGGAACGTCAAGCACGTATTTGTATTAACCCACACCCCTGAAAATATTCCTTTTTATGAACGCTTGAACGTTCAGTTGGTAGAAGAAATGAAGCTTAAGTAGTCACTAAAAAGTTCTTGCATTAAAAAATAATTCATTTTTCATTATGCGGTTTCTTTTTAACGCCTACTTAAAAATAGTGAAGTAGTTGGCTATTGCTTTGTACGATAAGAAGGGGTTTTACGTAGGGCATGTAAATACCCTACGTAAAAAAAATAGAGGCAATATTTTGGCGTTTACTCTCCCAATACTAAAAATGTAGTACGCCGATTTTTTTGATGTTCGTCCTCCGTACAATCCGAACATTTACAGGTTATTGCCAAGCTGCTCTCTCCATATCCTCTTGCCGTCAAGCGTAAAGGATCAATGCCATTCTGAATCAAATACTGCACGGCAGATTCTGCTCTACGTTGTGATAATTTTTCATTATAACCTACTCCTCCTTGGCAATCGGTGTGAGAAGAGAGTTGAATACTAATATCAGGGTTGCGTTTAAGTAACTCTACCAAGTTATTGAGGGTAGGTTTGGCGTCATCGCGGATGAAGGCCTCATCCAAATCGTAGTAGATATTGTCTAAGACAATTTCTTGATCGGTAAATATTTTTTCTAAAATTAATTCTTGACTTAAGGTCGTATCAGGATGTTGGGCATTAAGAACAATACCTACAGTAGAGAGGGTATCTAGCGTAATAAAATAACCTGGTTTACTAGCTTTAAAATAGTAGATGGTATTCGTATCCAATGTTGCGTAGAAAGTACCATCTACATCAGAACCCAATGTAAATGCGGTATCTACGCTGCTAATTTGAATAGAAGCTCCCATCAATGGATCAAGGCTAGCTACGCCACTATTGGGATCACTTGGATCATTAAAAATTTTCTCTTTTACAATTCCTTCTAAATTGATTTTGAGAACTAGTAGAGGCGTATCAATAATCGGAATGGTGTCTTCCTCTGGGGGAGTATAGTTGAAACGAAGAATGTTGTCTCCTTTTTCATCTGCAAAGCGTCTAGAGGTTAAAAAACCTGTTTTGCTGCCGTCTTTGGTAGAGCGAAGAATCAAACCAAAATCATCACTGCCTGAATTCATTGGCGCTTCTAGATTTTGAGGCTGTTGCCAACGTTCGCCATATTCTGTGGCGCGAAAAATATCTAAGCCCCCCATTCCTTGGTGCCCATCAGAGGCAAAGTATAAGGTATCTTCTGTTTCTAAAAAGGGAAAAACTTCATTGCCTTGAGTATTGATTTTGTTTCCCATATTAATGGGGGCAGACCAAGTAGCGTCGGCGCCTTCACCAACACGGCTAGAGACATACAAATCATAGCCTCCAAAACCACCTGCTTTATTACAAGCAAAGTAAAGGCGTCTCCCGTCGGGAGAGAGCGTAGGATGGAGATAATTATTATCACTAGGGCCCAAATCAATAACTGTGGCTTTGCTCCAATTGCCTCCTTCTTTCTGACTAATCATAATACGGCAATAATCTACCGCTATTTTTTCTTCACTACCACATTCTGTAAATAAAGCAATGGTTTGTTCGGCGTTAAAAGAAGGAGTGCCTTGGTGAAAAGCGTTGTTGAAGGGGGACTCAAAAGGCGTTACCGTTTCGGCGGTAAAATCCCATACATATAAATCAAAAAAAGGCTGTCCAGTCCATTTATAGGCTTCTTTTCCTTCGCTATTGGCTCGATCAGAACTCACAAGAATACTGTTATTACTATAATAGACAGGACTAAAATCGTTGTCATTGTTATTGAGTGGTGCAACTTTTACGGTATAAGGATTTTCTGCTTCCTTTTCTTTCCAACGTTTGGCCATATCACAAGCAATCATTTGCTCTTGATAGATGCGGGCATTGCCTGCATAACGACCAGCACTTCTATAGGCTTGTTTGGCGGCGTCATAATCCTCTAATTGCTGCAACATGCGGGCATATTTGAGGTCCGTATCTTTTCCATAACGCTGTGTTTGGGCGCGTTTGTACCAATCTGAGGCCGATTGTGGCTGTTGAGTGCGGCGATACGATTCGCCCAACATGTAGGCGATTGCTCCTTTTTTATTGCTATCATCTGCCTTGGTAAATTCCTTTTCAAGCATAGGAATGGCAACGCTAAACTGTTTGCGTGCAAAAGCCGTTTTGCCATCGCGAATCCGCTCGGTATAGGTGCAAGCGGTTAGTTGTAATAAAAATAGGGCAGTGAGAATAACAAAGAGTCCTTTCATAGGGAGCGTTGTATTTCGTGATCTGTATGGAAATGTTATTTCATTTGTATTGGGAGGTGACCAGTACAAAAGATAGATACAGCAATATAGCAACAAAAATTACCCCATCTTGCTACGTTTTACCAAATAAGGCAATAAAACTTGGCGAAAACCTTCGTTAATATCTGCTTCTACAAAGTCGATTTTGTATTGCAAACACTTCATTTGTAATTGTTGTTTGTATTTCTGTACCTGTTCTACATAAAATTCTTTGACTTGGTTGGATTGAACACGTACTTTTTCTCCTGATTCAATATCTACAAATATATAAGGGCGGTTTTCAAATTCAAAATCTAACTCATACCGCTTGTCTACTACATGAAAGAGAATCACTTCATGCTTGTTGTATTTCAGGTGTTGTAATGCTGCAAAAAGATCTTCACTTTTTTGTCCATTCTCAAACATGTCACTAAAAATAACAACTAGAGAACGTTTGTGCGTTGCCTCGGCAATTTTGTGCAAAGAAGGAGCAATCGAAGTTGTTTTATCTCGGACAGGGTTGTTGAGCAACTCCTCCAAGTGGGCCATAATTAGATTGTAATGGCGGGTACTTGACTTGGCATTGGTGTGCTTGTCTAGGTCGGCTGCGAAGGTACTCAAACCAAAAGCATCGCGCTGTTTTTTGAGCAAGTTCATCAAGGTAGCGGCAGCCAAGGTGCTAAACGTTAACTTATTAAGATGGGGGGTGTTTCGATTGTTGGGCGCTTCAGGGAAATACATAGAAGAGGAGGTGTCCATCACAATTTGGCAGCGCAAATTGGTCTCTTCCTCGTATTGCTTGATGTATAAACGATCTGTTCTAGCAAAAACTTTCCAGTCAATATTCTTAATCGAATCGCCTGGATTGTAGATGCGGTGTTCTGCAAATTCTACAGAAAAACCGTGAAAAGGACTTTTGTGTAAACCAATGATAAAACCTTCGACTACTTGTCGGGCCAATAATTCTAAATTGCCCGTTTCGCGCACATCATACTCGTTCAAAATACTCATACTACCTTCTTGCTTCTTATGGTTTTCCCGTCAATAATAAGGGCCAATATGCCAATAAATTTATAGAGGAGGGAAAGACTGCTCTATTTTTATGCCTTATAGGAAGGAATATACAACGATTTGTCCTAGGGTTTAGTTGTTATTTTGTTAAAGCTTTGAAGGAGCATAAAAAAAGCAGCTTGCCCTTGGGCAAGCTGCTTCCTTATTTTTATCTTAAAAAGATAGGGATAAAAAGAGTTTAAAGACGTTTTACACCTTCTTCTTCTTCTTCCACTTCCTCTACTGCTTCCTCTTCTTCTTGGTAACGTTGATTAGATCGGCCACCATTCATCATTTCTTCCATGTTATCCATTAAGAACTGTAACGCATTGGCTTTTTGATCCTTCATGCGAACATACAAGTCCGTTTTAAAATCGCCATTGTTAGGAGTCATGCTCTTCAACTCTACTTTGCTAAAGATTTTTTCTAGCTCCATAATCTCATTCGGCATAGAGCGATCGTTCTTTTTGTAGGCTTGTTGTGCTACACGACTAATTTGTGTGGCATCTAACATGCCATACATAACATAACCAGCCATTTCGTTAACAGAAGCAGCAGACAATTGCTTAGACGCAGGTAGACCATTGAGATTCTTAGCAATTAAATCATCATTCGTCATAATCAAGAGACCATCTTTTATAATGATGTAAAGGTCTGTTCCCATATCTTCTTTAAATTGAGGAATGGTCCATACCCCTTCTTGTTTTTTCTCTAAGCCACCCATGTTGACTCCCAAGTCAATGAAATGACGAAGGTTCGCCTCATTGCCATAGGCCATCATGAAACTCACAACAGGCATGACATCATCAATCATTTCTGTTTCTTCTTCCCAAGTATTGGATTCTTCGTTGTATTTAAAATCAGATACTTCTCGTTTGATAACGCGCATATCTGTTAAAGCCATCATCATATCTCCTGTGAACAATTCGTAGGTTTCTTCTTCATCCAAGAAAATATCTAGGATGTCCATCATGTTCATAGCGATACGGGTTTCTTTGGTATCTTGCTCTTTGAGTACAGCGTGAATCTCTTGTCCGTATGTCATCATAAAGCTTTTCAAATCTAGAGAAAAGCTGTATAAACCCATTAAATTGGTTTTGTCCACATACTTGAAGAATTTTTTATTGATTCCTCCTTTGCTGTAAGCGGCATCGGTAACACGCTTCATAGAAGGGTTGAGGGACATGGATGTTTTGATCTCTGCTTCTCCTTCTTTAAAGTAACCTTGTCCAGAAAATAAAGTCTTTTCTGTTAATTTAGATAACGATTTGTATAAACCACGCATTTCTCTAGGCACCATATCTGCGTCAACCATAAGGGAACCATAATCTGCCCAGAAACTCATATCTGCTTCTTTGTCCAAAGAGGTTTGGAAGTCTTTATTGCCCTCTAGTGATTTTTTAGGATCAACTTTGGTCAAATCTAAAGCGTGTTGGAAAAGAGCTTTCTCGCGACGTTCTTCAAATTCCTCGCGATCTTCAAAAAAATTGTAATCCATAGTAGTACCAGAAATAATTACGCGCTCATTATTCCAAGTAGCAATCATATCTCTGCTTAAAACCGTAGAGTTAGAACCAGAAGTTACCACTTCTTCTTTGCGTTGATCCGATAGAATGTCTTGTAAGAATTTTTTGAATTTCTTACTGTCTGTCACAGGAATGACCATGTTAATCATCAGGACATTTAGGTCAGAAGACTTATACAATTCCTCTGATTTGCTTGTTGGGCGTTGTCCCCAAAGATAAACATCATCTTTTACATTGATTCCTACCTTGTTAGGGTCTTCTAACTGAGCAGATACTTTTTTTACTAATTCGTCTGAAGGTTGACCACCTGCAAATTGAAGAAGCATGGGGGCAATGACTTCATGGATTTTGTACTTGTCTTTGGTCTCTTTATTGAGCTTATTGTAGGTAGCGCCTGGATGCATATTGACTACAAAAACTACTTGGTCTTTGTCAATAAATCGTTGCATGGTAGATTGTTGGGCAAATACCATAGCGGTCCATAATACAGCTAATACTGTTAATGCAAACGTCTTAATCATTGTTGATTTTTTGTTGATAAAAAAAAGGTTGGGATAGTCAAGCGCATTATTGGCGCTAAGCTCTATTCTTTAATGTCTTTTGAACGCGTTTTGTGAACATTTGGCGCATTTTTTTTGGATTTAAAGGCTTTTTAGCCTTTTTTTTAGAAAATCTGTTTTCTCGAAAGGAGGACAGCGCTATTGTTCTATGCGTTAAAGGTCTGTTAAAAAGTACAAAAATAAGATCAATTAGGTTCCTATCCAAGCATTTTTTGTGACAGATTTTGAAGAATGAAGACCAATGGAAACAAAAAAACGATTAAAGCAGGGGAATTGCACCAAGAGCTAAAAATAAGGTGTTATTTTGCAGTTGTAAGTGCCTGTCTATAATAAAAAGATAAGTAAAGTCGCAAAAGGATTGGAAGAATAAGCTTTTGTAAGGCATTAATCACCAATGAGGCTTGTGTACTCTTGGAGTAATTATCGCCGTGAATTTAGTTATCCTTTATTTTGATCAGGTATTTGTCTTTCATCTGATTGTTGATTATAAGAAGAGACCATGCCGCAGCCTTTGCAAGTAGCCGTGATTGGATTTGGATATTGGGGACCAAATTTAGTACGCAATTTTGAAGCCCATCCACAAGCACAAGTTCATTGTGTGGTTGATGCCCGCCCTGAACGCCTTCAACAATTGCATCGACAATATCCACATATCCAAACGAGCACAGAGGCTTTGGAGATAATTAAGAGTAAAAAAATAGAAGCAGTAGTCATTGCTACGCCTGTGTTTACGCATTTTGAATTGGCAAAAGCTGCTCTTGAAGCAGGAAAGCATGTTTTGCTAGAAAAACCAATGGTGACGACTGTCAAAGAGGCGGATGTTCTCATAGAAATAGCCACTAAGAGGGGCTTGACATTGATGGTCGATCACACCTATCTATATACAGGTGCTGTTGAGATTATCAAGGATTATGTAGATCAGGGTAAGATTGGTAAGTTGCAATACATTGACTCTACTAGAATTAATTTGGGCTTATTTCAGCCAGATGTGAATGTTTTATGGGATTTGGCGCCTCATGATATTTCCATTTTGCAGCATTTGGTGAAGGAAGCTCCCTATAGTGTACAGGCAACAGGCATTTCTCATACCAATAATGGGATAGAAAACATTGCTTACCTCACGGTCAATTACCAGAGCAACCGCATTGCGCATTTTAATTGCTCTTGGACATCTCCAGTGAAAATTCGTAAATTCTTAATCGGAGGAGATGAAAAAATGATTGTTTTTGATGATACGGAACCAACAGAGAAAATCAGAGTATACGACACACGTTATCACTATACCGAAAAACGCAGCGATGAAGATAAAAGACGGGTATTGGTGGACTATAGGGTAGGAGATATTCATATTCCTAAAGTGCCTCAGAAGGAGGCTTTAGCAGGGGTTGCCGCTGATTTTTTAAGCGCTATTTTAGAACAAAAAGAACCCTTGTCTAGTGCTTGGTCAGGTCGACAAGTAGTACAGCTCTTAGAAGCTTCTCAATTATCCATTAAAAATGGGGGCAAAGAAGTTGTATTATAGCCTATACTCAGTTTTTATACGGTACAATTGCAATGGCGCTTTACAAAAACTATCTTTGAGCCTTACACCATTTCTTAAACGCTATTCATTTTGTCAGATTCTGCCCAGCAAAGTTGGTCTATTATTATTTTGTGCTATAACGAAGTCGGTAATATTGCTCGTGTATTGCATACCGTTTACGAATTATTACCAGCCTTATCAAGTGCAGGAGGAGAGTTGATTGTGGTGAATGATGGCAGTACGGATGGGAGCCATGAGCAGATTGTACAATTTATGGAAAAACATCCAGCAGCTCCTATCAATTATATTCACCAGCAGGAGAATTTAGGAATTGGAGCGGCTTTACACCAAGGATATGGGCAGGCTAGCGCCGAAAATGTTGTTATGATTCCTGGCGATGGGCAATTTAATCTACAAGAATTATTACCTTATAAAAATATAGCTCCCAAAACGATTCTAGCTTTCTATCGGGTAGAGAATATGACTTACACCTTGACACGCAATGTTTTATCTTGGTTTAATAGTTGGCTCAATCGCTTATTTATTGGCCTGACATTAAAAGATGTCAATTGGGTGAAGGCCTATAAAACAGCAGCCTTACAAGATTTATCGTTAGAGGTAAAGAGTTCTTTGGTGGAGTCAGAAATTTGCAGCAAATTGCTTTATTTGGGACATCAGGCTTTAGAAGTGGAGTCCAAATATTGGCCTCGACAAACAGGAACAAGCAAAGGTGCTTCGTGGGCAATTGTCCGCCAAGCCTTGTCTGATATACCAATTTTGATACTAGCATTTAGAAGATTCAGAAAAAAACGATAATTTTAAGGGTACAACCGCTCCCATTTAGAAACCATAGTATGTTTGAGGTACTAACAATACCCACTACAAATTTAGCAGCATGTCCAACAAAAAAAAGAAACCCCGTACAGGGGCAGGCAATAAAAAAGCAAGTGCTACTCCTTCTCATAACTACCAGGGACGTCTCTCGTTAGTTATTCCGCTTTATAATGAAGTGGATCGTTTTTCTCGTATGGTGAAAGCATTGCGCAACTTTGAGACGCACTGGAAAACTGCTTATGAAGTATTGTTGGTGAATGATGGGAGCAGTGACGATACTTTAAAATTGTTGAATGAAGAGTTTGGTGGCCCTGCTGTAGAAGGACAATTAGTAACGTACAAAATTGTCAATCAAGAAAAAAATGCAGGGAAAGGCCATGCGCTAAAACGAGGTATTGCAGAAGCAGAAGGAGATCATTTACTGACTTTGGACGCGGATATGGCTTGTAGTCCTAGAATGTTACAAGCTTGGTTACAACGCTTGCCAGGAAAGACTTTTGAAGAAAATACGATTTATATTGGTTCCCGAGAACAAGAGGGCTCGGTGATAGAAGCCAACGGTAAGCGCCGTACATTGGGGCGTTTGTTTAATGTTTGGGTACAATTTCTTACAGGAAATAACAGTAGAGATACCCAATGTGGTTTTAAATTATATCCCAAGGAATTGGGAAAATGGCTCTTTGAGCAAATGGCTGTTAAAGGCTGGGCACATGATGTAGAGCTATTGCACAATGCTGGTTTATACAATGTGCCTGTTGTTGAAATGCCTGTTAAGTGGCAAGAAGTAGACGATTCTAAAGTATCCGTTTGGTCAGATGGGATCAAAATGGGAATCAGCGCCTTTTTCTTAGTTTGGGGAAATATTTTGCGTTTCTTCTTTGTACAACCCTTCAAAGAGCAAGGACGAGGTTTGTTATTAAGTCCAACTAAAGAAGCGCCTATTTATCGTTTTTTGTTTGGAATACTGTCAGTCGCCTTATTGTTTTTAATGCCATATTTGAGCTTTGATTATGGGATTACAGCAGATGAAGAAGTGCAGCGGATTTATGGTGATCATGTCTTGAATTATTTTGAATCTGATGGGGTTGATGGCGCTGCCTTAACTTTTCAGAACTTATATTTGTATGGTGGTCTATTTGATTACTGTATGGCTTGGTTGCATAAGTATGTATTCTCATCGTGGGATATTTATGAAATGCGGCATCTATTTAATGCTTTATTAGGAGCCTTTTTGTTAATTTTTACAGGCTTATTGGCGAAGTCCATTTCCCAACGTTGGCAAGTAGCTTTCTGGACTTTGTTGTTTATGGCTTTGTCTCCTCGTATTTTTGGACATTCTATGAACAACCCGAAGGATATTCCTTTTGCGTTTAGTTATGTCTTTACCTTGTATTTCCTAATGAATTTTGTGCGCCAGTTACCACGTCCTTCTGTTCAGGCAGTGATAGGCTTGATAACAGGGATTGCTATTAGTATTAATATACGGGTAGGAGGGATTTTATTGATTCCTTATCTCTTCTTATTTACAGGAGGAGCTTATGTTGTGGAGAAGCGTTTGCGTCCAGAATGGAGTAAGATTTCTCATTTAATCCAGCTAGGGATATTCTTGGTTGTTATTGCTGTTCTGGGTTACTTAGGAGGGTCTTTGTTTTGGCCTTTTGCCCAAGAAGATCCTATTGGTGGCCCAAGATTGGCTTTATCAGAGATGTCTAATTTTACAACAGGGATTCGTATGGTGTGGAGTGGACAACATTATTGGTCTGACTTTTTGCCTTGGAATTACATTATCAAATGGTTTAGTATTGCAACGCCTGCCTTGATTTTATTAGGGAGTTTGGCAGCTATTTATCCCATTCTCAAAGATGAAAAAAATCGTTGGCTATTTTTGATGGTCATTTTTACAGGCGTTTTCCCTGTAGCGTATGCGATTTATAAAGATTCTGCTTTGTATGACGGAATGCGTCACTTCTTGTTTGTGTATCCTGTTTTAGTCATCATGGCTGCTTATGGTGTGCAGTATATTGTTGCCCAAGCAAAAAACAAAATGGTGACCTTGGGAACAGCCGCTGTATTACTCTTAGGCTTATACTCTCCAATTCGTTGGATGATTGTCAGCCATCCCAATCAGTATATTTACTTTAATGAGTTTTTTGGTGGTATAGAACAAGCTTACAACCATCATGAGACGGATTATTGGATGAACTCTACCAAAGAAGCAGCGAATTGGGCCATTGAGAATCTACCAGAAATAAAAGCAGGACAGCCTGTGAAAATTGCCACACAAGCTCATAAACCTGTCCGTCATTATTTTGCTCCTTATGAGAATGTACAAGCGGTGTATACCCGTTACCATGAACGCATCAAGCACGATTGGGATTATGGATTGTACATTACTCGTTTTGTCAATCGTGACTTTATAGAGAATGGTTTATTTCCTCCAGGAGAAGAATTGATTGCCAGTCGAGAAATTGACGGTGTGATGATTTGGGCGATTACGAAGCGCTCTGCGGCTAATAAAGCAGCGCATCAAGCGGATGAAGCTTTTAAGAGTAAAGACAATGAACGGGCGCTAAGTTTGCTTCAAGCTGCGGTCACAGATAATCCTAAAGACGAAAGTGCTTGGTTGTTATTGGCACAATATCGCCTGCAATTGGGGCAAATGCCTGCCGCAAAAGCAGCATTGGATACCTTAGTTAGCTATTCTCCAAGTTATTCCAATGGTTTAGGAATGATGGGAATGTATCATTTGCAGACAAACAATGTCGCAGAAGCAACCGCTTACTTAGAGCGAGCGACGGATTCTAATATTAAGTACGTTTTTGGACATTATAATTTGGCCCGTATTTATGCGAGTCAAAGCAACATGCAAGCGGCAATGGATCGCTTAATCTTATTTGATCGCTATGGCGGTCGCCCAATCCAAGGCTATGACTTAGCGATACAAGTGGCAACGAATATGGGCAATGACGCGGTGAAAAGTTATTTCACGGCCAAAAAACTATCGCTCTCAGGCAATTGGCAAGGCGCTATTCCAGAGCTAAAACGCTCCTTGTCTATCCTGCCAGATTATGCTCCTGCTTTGAAGTTGCAGGCAGATTATGATAAAGCCGTGGCGAACCAGAGCCGTCAAAAGAAGCGTGCGGCTCGTTTAAGAAAAGAAGGTAAGTTGAAGTAATAAGAGCTAAACTTCAAAAATTAAGAAAAACAGAGACATGGATTATAAAGATTATGAAGCAGGTCAAACCGCCGATAATTTTTGGTTTAGAGCCAAATATGGTTTGATTGAGTTGTTGATGGAAAAAAATAGTAAGAAACAGAGCGATGAACCGCTTAAAATTCTCAGTATTGGAACAGGGACAGGGGACGACCTCAAAATCCTTAAAGCCTTTGGGAATAACTACGTGACCGATATTTTGCCAGAAGCATTATCAGTAGTGCCTGATGAAGATTGTTTTGAAAAACGCCTAGCAGATGCGACCAATTTGCCTTATGAGGAAGGTTTTTTTGACATAGTGGTCTCTTTTGATGTATTTGAACACATAGAAGACGATGAGAAAGCGGTAAACGAAGTTCATCGAGTGCTCAAAAAAGGCGGTTCTTTGGTGTATTCTGTACCTGCTGGCCCAGGACTGTTTAGTAGCCATGATGTTGCCTTAGAACATTTTAGACGTTACAATAAGAAAATGGTGAAGGAGCTGTTTAGTGATTTTAAGGAGGTGAAAATGTATTCTTGGAACACTTTACTTTACCCTCTTGTTGCCGTTTCTAGAATTAAAAACAAAAATAAAGAACCACGAGTTGATCATCCTAAATTACCAGGAGTCGTAGATCGTATTTTTTGCAACCTATTGCGTTTTGATAACTTTCTTATTCGCCGTGGAATGAGTTTGCCTGTAGGGGTGAGCATTGCGGGCTGGTGCCAGAAGTAATGATTTTCTGTAGAGCGCAGTTACAACATTCATATAGAGTAACCGCGCTCTACAGAAAAGTTAGCTTCCAGCTAAAATGGCCAAACAGAAATCTCTTTTAACCAATTGTGTTAAGCTATTGGTCGTTTGGTCTTGCAAATCTACAAACTCCACAATTTCTAAGTTGGTTGGGGCGACTAAGCGCTGAATATCCGCTCTATCAACGATAGTAAACAGTTCTCCAACGGTAGCAGCCGCTTCCATATAACTTTTGTGCGCAAAGGTGATAATTGCTCTTCCATTTGGCCTTAGTACCCGCCCAATTTCTTGCATTAATTGCTCGGGTTGTGTCCAAAAATAAATAGTATTAACCGTCATAATTTTATCAATAGAATTGTCCTCTAAGGGTAATTGTACGCCATCATACAATTGAAAATCAAGCGCATGTTTTTCCATTAAAGGCTGATTAATCAACAGGGCTTGCTCATGCATGGTGGTAGAAATATCTAGCCCATAATAATGAAGAGGAGTGGCCTTTTCTAGTAATTGATGGATATGCTGACCATTGCCATGGCCTAATTCTAAGACGACTTCTTTTGCTTGAAGTTGTAAGGAATCTATGGTGGAATCAATCATGGCTTTATTAGAATTATTCATTCTTTGCCCAACTTCAATGCCCATATCTCCACTAGGGCAGCGCAATTGTTGCTCGATCGCTCTCAGTTGTTCTTCTGTAAATTGGCTCATAAATTATTGTTGTTAAAGAGGGTAATAAAAAAAACAAATGTTGTTGGTTGTTTCCATTTTCTAAGGTAGGTATTTTATTCAGAATAATACAGATCTACATCGTACAAAGCGTCCTTAAACAGAATTCAAAAGTATTCCCTTCGCTCAACTTTTATAAGGACAAAATATAGCTATTAGGGAGTATTGAGAGGGATTTTATGGCAGTTAGCGTGCTGCTAGATACCCTTGTAAAATGGCCTTGATTTTTCCATTTTTTATAGCACTTCTGACAAGGATAATTAATTTAATTTTCTACCTTTGTGCATAGAATTAATAGAGCGAAGATAAATAATGTAGTATTTAGACATTTTTTTTGAATAAAGTGCTGCCAATCTTATTTTTTGTGTTATCTTCGCACCTGCAATTGTGCCATCTAACTGGCCACCTAGATTATTAATAACCGTCACTTTAAAAATATAGTCATGAAAAAAGACCTTCATCCAGCAAGCAGCCGTTTGGTTTGTTTTAGAGATATTTCTACTGATACTACTTTTTTGATGAAGTCGTCTGCGCCTTCTAGCGAATCTATTGAATTAGATGGAGCAGAGTATCCTTTAGTAAAAGTAGAGATTAGTTCTGCTTCTCACCCTTTTTACACTGGTAAAATGCAGTTTGTGGATACTGCTGGACGTATTGACAAGTTTAACAAGAAATTTGCTAAATTTGACAAATACACGGCTAAACAACAAGAAGAAGAAGCGTAAGTTATTCCTTCATTAGGAAGTATTACGTACATCATAGAAAGGTTAATCAATATGATTATTGATTAACCTTTTACTTGTTTTGTTGATTCTTAAACAATACCACACATGTATAATCGTCGCGCTTTTCTAGGGAAATTGGGGCAATATGCCTTAGTAGCTGGAGGAACTACTCTAGTACCTAGCTATTTATCAGCAGCATCCTTTGCCACAGAGGAAGGACGCTTGCACCAACTCACCATACTACATACTAATGATGTACACAGTCGGATTGAGCCTTTTCCAATGGATGGTGGGCGCAATGAAGGACGTGGTGGAATCGCGAAACGAACCGCACTGATCAATAAAATTCGAGAAGAAGAAGAGCAAGTGCTCTTGTTGGATGCTGGAGATATGTTTCAAGGAACGCCTTACTTCAATTATTTTAATGGAGAACTAGAAATCAAGCTCATGAGTCAAATGGGCTATGATGCAGGGACCATTGGCAATCATGATTTTGATGCAGGAATTGCCAATTTGCAAAAGCAAACGAGTGCCCATGCTACCTTTCCATTAATCAATTGTAACTACGACTTTTCCGATACCGTATTGCACCAGCAAGTGAAACCCTATAAAATTTTCCAAAAAGGAGCGATTAAGATAGGAGTCATAGGAGTGGGGGTAGAATTGGAAGGATTAGTGAGCAAAGAATTGTATAAAAATACGCAATATTTAGATCCAATTGTGCAGGCCAATCAATACGCGGCCTTACTCAAACACGATGAAGGCTGTCATTATGTAATTTGCCTTTCTCACTTGGGGTATCAATACAAGAACAACAAAGTATCTGATCGAGTATTAGCAGAGCGTAGCAAGAATATCAATCTGATTATTGGAGGCCATACCCACACTTATTTGACGGAACCAGCACTAATTGCGAATCAAGATCAAGAAGAAGTCTGGGTCACACAAGTAGGTTGGGCAGGGATGACGCTCGGACGCTTGGACATTTACTTTGAACAAAATTTTAATGAACGAGCGATGCAATGTAATAATGAGGCCGTCCATTAATTTTTCTTAAAAAATGAGGGAAGATAGAGCCCTGTTACCTTTGAGTAGGAAACTGTCGGTCTTTATTCCTTCTAAGGCTTTCTTATCTAGTTAGAAATAATTCATTTTTGTAAGGGACAAAGCCATGATTTTTTTACTTTTCGACTTTTTTTAACGACCTTAGCCAAACTTCTATTGCCAACAGCATTGGTTTATGGTGAAGCGATTTATTCGGTTATTTATTACAACCAAAAACTAGCTTTCCTCATTACAATCGCTTTTAGTAGGAGTCAACAAACAGCTTATATCGGGGCTGTTTCTTATTGTTTGTTTATAGGTGAATTTAACCATCTTTGGCAAACTTTAACTGTTTTAGGCTCCAGCCGCTAACTTTTTTTAACCCCTTCAGGTACAAGCAGCCCGTATGAGTGTAGACCACGTACAAATTTGGCAACAATGTCTGGCAAGAATCAAGGAGCATGTGAACCCTCAAAGTTTCGCAACTTGGTTTGAACCAATTCGACCTCTACGTTTAGAGGGGTCTGTATTAACCATACAGGTACCTAACAAGTTTTTTTACGAATGGCTGGAAGAGCATTATGTGGTTATTCTTAAGAATGCTATTCAAGTAGAAATTGGGAGTGACGCACAATTGGAATACCTTATTCCAAAGAAAACTGTCTTACCTAAAGTACCTTCTTTTACCAAAGATGCGAGCAATAGCGGAGGGGCTAAGAACAGCCTTAAAGGGGGCAAAATTAAGAACCCTTTTGTGATTCCTGGAATACAGAAATTAAAGATTGATTCTCAACTCAATCCTAATTATACGTTTGAACATTTTATAGAAGGTGATTGTAACCGCCTAGCGCGTTCTGCAGGAATGGCGATTGCTAAACGCCCTGGAAAAACAGCTTTTAATCCGCTGATGATTTTTGGTGATGTGGGATTAGGTAAAACCCATTTGGCACATGCTATTGGTAATGAGGTGGCCACCTCTTTTCCAGAAAAAGTGGTGTTGTATGTTTCCTCAGAACGTTTTACCAACCAATTCATTGAAGCGCTAAGAAATAATGCGATTAGTGATTTTGTGAAATTCTACCAAATGGTAGATCTACTGATTGTAGATGATATCCAATTTTTGGAGAACAAACAAAAGACACAAGATATTTTCTTCTCTATTTTTAACCATTTACACCAAGGTGGGAAGCAGTTGATCTTAACTTCTGATCGCCCTCCTAAGGAAATGGCAGGAATTGAAGAGCGTTTAATTTCTCGCTTTAAATGGGGCTTATCAGCTGATTTGCAAATCCCTTCTTTGGAAACTCGTATGGCAATTATCCAACTGAAAATGGATAATGATGGAGTAGATTTACCACCCAATGTCTTGGAATTCATTTCCTATAATGTACGAACTAATGTTCGTGAAATGGAAGGGGTATTGATTTCTATCATCGCTCAGGCAGCACTCAATCAACGAGATATTGATATTGATTTGGCGAAAGAAGTTATTAGCCAATTTGTAGACAATATTTCTAGTGAAATTACGGTAGAATTGATTCAGAGAATCGTAGCAGAACACTATGATTTACCCGTAGAGAAATTGAAGGAGAAAACTAGAAAACGTTTTGTCGTTCGTGCTCGTCAATTGTCTATGTATTTAGCAAAGCAATTGAGCAACAAATCACTAAAACATATTGGTAATGCTTTTGGTGGACGCGATCACAGTACCGTTATCCATGCTTGCCGCTCCATTGAAACACTGTTGGAGAATGATACTCGCTTTAAAACAGAAGTATCTGGCATTGCCAAACGCCTCAAATCAACAGGGATTTAAGAGCATAAAGCAGCCGTTGCTATGAAAAAAGCGATTCTCAATTGGAGTGGAGGCAAAGACGCTACCTTATCTCTATACAAAATTCAACAAGCCCAAGAATACAAAATTGAATGCCTTTTCACAACAATTAGTGCAGAGTTAAGACGTATTACCATGCATGGAGTACGCGAAAGCCTACTTCGACAACAAGCTGCTGCTTTAGGGCTCCCGCTCCAAATTTTACCCCTCCCTTCCTCTACCAACATGGAATTGTACAACCAGTTGATGCAAGAGCAAATGACCGCTTTTGTAGAGGCAGGGATAACCGCTTCTATCTTTGGTGATTTGCACTTGGCTGATCTTAAGGCCTACCGAGATAAAGAGCTAGCTAATATTGGACTGCAAGGCGTTTTTCCTATTTGGCAACAACCTGTAAAAGAAACGATTGAGGAGTTTATAGGACTAGGCTTCAAAGCAATAGTCGTTTGTGTGAATGCTCGTTATCTCTCTGAAGAATTTGTTGGACGTGTGATTGATGCCGATTTCATCCATGAACTTCCTGCCAATGTTGATGTATGTGGAGAGTATGGTGAATTCCATAGCTTTGTTTTTGATGGACCCAATTTTCAACAGCCTGTGTTATTTGAGAAAGGAGCAGTGATCTACAAAGAATATCCTACAGAAGAGGAGAACCCACCTTATGATACAGGCTTTTATTTTCAAGAATTATTGCCCTTTCTTAGTAAAGAGTAACCTTAAAGCCTTTTGACTCCTTTGCTCTAAAGGGGATAAAAATAGGAGCTTACTACGTAAAGTAAACTCCTAATGATGTATTCATTTATTAGCTTATTCTAGGACTAAAGATTTCCAAAGTAGTTACTGAACAACAGGTACTTCTAAAGAATCTTGTACTATTGTCGCAGGGATCTTGATTAAGGTATTGATCGTTGGATTGTCGATCTCTTGACGTTCTCCACTAATAAATTGAACCGTTAATTTTGTTGCTTTTTCTTGACCAAGACCAAAGTGCAAGAGATTAGTTTGATCACTATTCAACCCTTCTCCTATAATATAGTCCTCTGTAATAGTTTTGCCTGAAGTAGTTGTCACTTGAACCTTCGCCCCTAAGCTTTTAACTTGATCCTCTAGGGCTACTTGAATATAATTGTTGGCTCCTCCTTTATTCATAAACGCAAAAACAGGAGAAGCAATATTCACCCAAACCATGTCTAAATAGCCATCTTGATTAAAATCACTGACCAATGGTGTTATTCCATAATGCGGGTTAGCAATACCAGCTTGTTCTTCTACCGTAACAAAAGTATGATCTTCTTTTTGAACTAATACGCGTCCAGGTAATCTAAATACATTATGTGGAGGGAAAGAAACATAATTTTCAGCAACAATTAATTCCTGTAAGCCATCATTGTTGAGATCAGCAAAGACTGCTCCCCATGAAAATTCATAATCTTTAGTTTTTGTTTTTTGAGCAACATCTTCAAATTCAAAGTTACCTTTGTTCTCAAAAAATAACCAATTAGAATTGAATAAGGTCTTATCTTCTATATTTCCACTTGCAAGGAAGTGGGGGACAGTAGAACCTGTATTAGAGAACATAAAGTCTACACGACCATCGTTGTTATAATCTCCCACAGCAATTCCCATTGGATAAGAATACTTGTTGGTTGTTGGATTTTCTTTCATCTCAAAGGTGCCATCTCCCTTATTACGATAAGATCTAACTTCTCCTGTATCATGAGCAACAATTAAATCTAACCAACCATCTCCATCAATATCAATTAATATCCCCATGAAGGTATTGTGCGTATACTCTAATCCAGCTGCTATTGTTACATCTTTAAATGTGTTATCTCCATTGTTTAGCAAGAGTAAACTAACAGGGCCATAATCTTTACTAAAGTTGTTTTGTCCCTCCATCTGGTCTTTGCGAATATAGTGGGAAATAAAAATATCGATGAATCCATCTTTATTTACATCTCCAAAGGTAAGACCCATTGGAGTTGCGTTGGGCGCTAGTTTATAATCAATTTTTTGAGCCGTAAATTTTCCATTAGAATTGTAATAAACCGTAACACCATCTTCTCTGGAAACAATTAAATCTGTAAAACCATTTTGATCAAAATCAACAGAAGCACTTGCTAAAGAAGTTAAATTTGATTTTAAAGGTAAGTTGACGGCTTTCGCAATAGAGACAAAAGCGCCTTTCTCATACCGAAATAGTTCATCTTGTTGGTCATAACCACCCCCTAAAAATAACTCATCAACTCCATCATTATCAATATCAATTAGAGCCGAAGCTGTTACAGGAAGAGAGTGTTCTCCATTAAATTTATGGGTGAAATTTAATTTTATTTTTTCAAAATTAGGCACTTTTTCTAAAGCAACCTTATTGTCGTAAGGGTTGCTGCCATCTAACCCAAAACGAAACGCAAGAAAGGTTAGTAAAAGGAGGAATAAAAGTAGTGTTAGTAGAAGTATTCGTTTAATTATTTTCATTTTCGAAATTATGTTTGAATTGATATAGTGAGATAGTGAAAAGTATAAAATGGGCTACATTCATAGCAATTGGTGCTATATATTTCCCTACAAAAGGACTGATGTAATAGACCAAAAAGACTACTAGTAGTAAAAAAAATGGATTAAATAGTGCAACAGACTTGTTATAGTAAGTGCCTCCTTTTAGAATAGCAGCAGCAAAAAACAAGGATAATAGCAATACAATAACACGTAGAGCTTGTACTAATGATTCACTCAAAAGTGTATAGCTATCTAAAATAGTTTGAAAAGTACCTTGAGGTATATGTTGTTCTTGATGTACAATTACACCAAGAAAACCGCGAGAGGTAATCCAGAATCCTCCTACTGTAAATGCAAGAATTCCTAGGCAAAAAACAATCGACGCTAAGCGTTGATTTCCTTTAGCTAGCATGAGATAAATGTGATAATACCCTGCAAAATAAAGAGGCAACCCAATTACCGCTAAGAAATGACCAATAGGGAAATGTTCAATAGGAACAAATTTGAAAAAATGATAATTAGCTGCATTACCAATAACTTGAGGACTATAATGTAAATAGAACTCCCCAAGCCCAACAATAATTGACGCTAATAAGCCCATAAATCCACTTATGAGAAAATGCTTTTTACTGTTCATTTTGTATGTAATTATTAGTTTTAAAAGAAGTCTAAAAAATGGCAGACCTACCTAAAGTGCAGAAAGAATAGTGCAGCTAGGGATTTAATACAGAGATAGAAATAGGAGAAAACTAAAAAAGAGCCTCTTCTTAAATTTTTTAGCTAAAATTTGACTACAAGGCAACGATTTAAGGATTGTCATTAGAAGCTGAACAATAATTTCTGTAGTACTCTTACTTCCTATATTCCTATCGACAATAATAGACTATTTTTTTAGCAGAAAGTGTCTTTAAAACGACATTGACATTTGAATTGAAAATGTATTCATGTGTAATTTTCATATTGACAATGTTTTAGAGATAGAAAAGGAAAAGCTTAAAAAGACAATACCTGTAGTTTAATTCTGCCCTAAATGTAGTTGTTGAGTATCTTACTTTATTGATGCTATTCTGAAAAAATCGTTTGATAATTTTTGCCTTTTTACTGGCTATCTATAAAAAAGAACTGGAAGAAATTTATAGGAGAGTTCTGTTGTGCGATCAATTGACTTAATAGGAGTTTTTTGTTTTTATTTAGATTAAATCCAGTTAGGGTTTTGTTTTTAATAAGGAAAGTGTACATTTGCTGTTGTTATTTGGATTTAATCTTAATAAAAATAGAATCATGACCCGATTTTTTTTACTACTCGCATTTATGGGAGCTTCCCTATTACCTTTGATGGCTCAAACCACGCATAACATATCACTAGGATCTAGTTATGTACAAGGCCAATATTATAATTTATCAAACGACAATACCAGTTCTTTAGACCATGCTAATTGGGATATTGCTTTTAGTGTGTATGGCAATACGGATGCAGGTATTTTTATAAACGAAGGCAGTTCTTTTTCAGGAACACCACCTACCTTATATGTTGTTCCAAACAAAGTTTTTTCTGATAATATTACTACTAGTGATTTTGGAAATACTTTGTCAAATCCAGAAGAAGCTTGGTCTACAGGAGCTTTTAATACCACTAAAGTTGCAGGCGATTGGATGGATTATGGTTGGGGCAGTTACGATATGACTAGCCATGAAGTCTTAGGAACTCGTTTGTATGTTTTAGAATGGGGAAATGGCACCTACAAAAAAATGACTATAGATCGGTTAGTTAGTGGCGTTTATCATTTCCGCTATGCGGATTTGGATGGCAGCAACTTACAGCAACGTAGTGTTGATAAAAGTACTTACCCCAACCAAACCTTAGCTTATTTTTCGTTTGCTACAAACACTGCTAGCAGCGCAGAACCAGCGGGTGGTTGGGATTTTCTTTTTACACGTTATGAAACTACTTTATATAGTACTGGAACTCCTACACCTTATACGGTTGGAGGAATTTTAATTAATCAAGGGGTAGAAGCTGTATTGGCCGATGGAATTGACCCCGTTACGGTAGATATTGCTAATTACACGACTCATGCAGATAGTTTAACTCTTGTTGGGCATGACTGGAAATCTTTTGACTTTTCAACAGGGTGGTCTGTAGATAATGATAGAGTCTATTTTGTTAAAACAGCGAATGATCAGTTGTACAAAGTAGAGTTTATTGATTTCCAAGGCTCTTCCTCAGGGATTGCTACGTTCCAGAAAACCTACTTAGGAGTATGGAATAATTTACAAAAAAGACCAAACAGCCTAGTCACTCAACTAGGAACTTATCCTAATCCTGCTACTACAGAAATCAATGTTACTTTTTCTTTGAGTCGTTCTTTAGAGGGTGCTGAATTGAGTTTATGTAACACTTTAGGGCAAGTGGTTCACCAACAACTGTTGCAGACACAAACAGGTTTAAATGGTCTAGTTGTACCTACCAATCACTTACCAAGAGGTACTTACTTCTTGACCTTACAAGCACAAGACGAAGTATTGACGACTGCTGTTATCATCCAATAAAAACAAGTTATCCTTTCTAAAAAATAAGAACAATGAATCACTCAAAATATATCATTTTGTCTTTATTATTGCTGCTTATGATGGAGTCTTGCCAAGACGGCAAGGCTCCCGAGCAGGAGCGAATAGTTACAGAAACAAAAGCAATAGTTACCGAACAACGCATTATTTCTCTTAATGGAACCGTTACCGAATTACTTTATGCGGTCAACTATGGGGATAAAATTGTAGGAGTAGATGTAACAAGTACTTATCCAGAAGCAGCACAATCCAAAACAAATTTAGGACATACTCGCCAACTCAATACCGAAGCTATTTTAGCTTTAAAACCTAGCTTAATTTTGGTTGATGAAAAAGGAAGCCAAAGCTCGGCAATTGCTACTTTAGAAAATAGCGGGATTCAAATTGGCATCGTCAAGATTCCTGAAACATTAGAGGGGAGTCTAGAAGCGGCTGGTCAACTCGAAAAATTATTGGACGTAACGTTTGATACCAAAGCATTAGAAGAGAAAATTACAACCAATAAACAAGCACTAGCACAGTTGCTAGAAGAAAAAACGACTCGACCAAAGGTGCTTTTTATTTATGCTAGAGGGGCACAGACCATGATGGTCGCAGGAACCAATACTTTTGCAGAGAAGATGATAAAAGTAGCTGGTGGAGAATTGGCAATAGAGGAGATTGATGGCTTTCAACCATTAACACCAGAAGCCTTACTACAAAGCAACCCAGAGGTGATTTTGATGTTTAATTCTGGTTTAGAAAGCATGGCCGAAGAAGGGGCAGAAAAAACAGCGCTAGAACAATTACTAGCTACACCTGGCATCGCACAAACACCAGCAGGAAAAAATAAAAAAGTAATAACAATGGAAGGCTTATACCTATCTGGTTTTGGCCCTAGAGCTAGCGCTGCTGCTTTAGAATTAGCCCAAGCATTACATCCTTAATCTTATGTTATTGACCTCTTTTTCCACGCGCCAAAAAGTAGTTCCAAAAAGAACCTCCTTAGAACAAAAAAATGAGCAACGTGCTTATTGGATCATAGCTATGTTGATAGGGATAGCTTTGTTAAGTGTTTTACTATCAACGGTAGTAGGGGCGTATGCGTTGTCTTGGGAAGAATTGATTCGACTCTTTTTTGCTTGGACAGGATACACAACTGTACCAGAAGAGAGCAGTATTTATTTGCTTTGGCAAATTCGCTTGCCTCGGATTGTGCTCGGATTAGTGGTCGGAGCAGGTTTGGCTTTGACAGGAGCAACGGTCCAAGTTATTTTTCGGAACCCACTAGCAGAACCGAGTTTAATCGGTATTTCTAGTGGGGCAATGTTGGCCGCAGTTAGTTTTATTGTTTTACAAAACCAATTGTTGAATCAATTGGGCGCTGTTGGTTATTCTTTAGGTTTGGCTGCTGCTGCCTTTTTGGGAGCCTTACTAGCCACAGGGTTGGTCTATCGGTTGTCAACCCGTAACGGCCGTACTCAAGTGGGAGTTATGCTGTTGGCAGGGATTGCGATTACCGCTTTAGCAGCTAGTTTAACAGGTCTGTTGATTTTTTATGCGGATGAAGCTGCCTTGCGGGATATTACTTTTTGGAATTTAGGTTCTTTGAGTGGAGCGCGTTGGCCAATTGTTGGGATGATTAGCGGGGTGGTTATTTTGGCTTTTTGGCAAATTACCAAACAAGCGCAGCAATTGGAAATCCTACAATTGGGAGAGCAAGAAGCGCGCTACTTGGGGGTAGAGGTGCAGGCCATCAAACGCCAATTAATTGTTTGGATTGTTTTGGTGGTTGGAACTTGTGTGGCCTTTACAGGGCTGATTGGCTTTGTCGGTTTAGTCGTGCCACATTTGACCCGCTTATTATTACCCAAAAGCTCTTTTAGAGTATTGTTGATTGCTACGGCTTTATTAGGAGCAGCTTTGATAACGAATGCGGATATGATTGCCCGAACAATTGTGCGTCCAGCTGAATTGCCCATTGGAATTCTGACCGCCTTACTAGGGGCTCCTTTTTTCTTGTTTTTATTAATAAAAAACAATGCTTTTAATGAATAATTCATCGATCTTAACCGCACGCGATTTACAGGTAAACTTGGGGCGCCATACCATATTGAGAAATATCAACTTGGAGTTGAGCGCAGGACAAATCTTGACTGTTTTAGGCGGGAATGGTGCAGGGAAGTCTACTTTATTACGAGCCCTAGCACAGCAAATTCCTTATCAAAAAGGGGCAATTATACTACAAGGACAAGCTTTAAAAGAATGGTCTGTTAATGGATTGGCACAAGAACGGGCAGTCTTATCACAATACAGCACTTTAGTTTTTCCAATGTCTGTGATCGATGTGGTTTTGCTTGGGCGTTATCCTTTTAGCAAAGGAGCGCCGACTACAAAAGATTGGGCAATTGTAGAAGATTTGATGGAGCATTTAGGTATTTTAAAATATGCCCATAAGAACATTCTGAATTTATCAGGAGGAGAGCAACAACGGGTGCACTTAGCACGTGTTTTAGCACAAGTTTGGGACAGTACTTGGGAAAACCCCAAATTATTGTTTTTAGACGAACCAACAAGCAGTTTAGATATTGCTTATCAACATGAATTATTACAATTAGTACAAGAGCAAACACAAGAAAATGGGTTAGCAGTCTTGGCTATTTTACACGATATGAATTTGGCGGCGCGTTATGCCAGCCATGTTGCCTTGCTCAAAAAAGGACAATTGATCCAACAAGGCATTCCTTCAGAAACCTTAACTAATCACTGGATTCAACAAGCATTTGGGGTCGCTGCAGTTGTGCAGGAACATCCTATTTTTGATTGTTTACAAATTTCTACTTACTAAATTATGGAAACAACAACATTAAAAGAACAGTATAGCGCTTATAAAGCAGCACATCCTAAAGCACGCATTAGAACCATTGCCCAAGTACTAGCTGTGAGCGAAATGGAACTCCTAGAGATTGCAGGATATGAACAATGTGTCTATCTAGGAGATCAATATGAGGCAGTTCTTAAAGAAGTACACGAACTAGGAAAAGTAATGGCTTTGACGCGCAATGAACACGCGGTACATGAAGTAAAAGGTATTTATGATAATGTACAGTTCATGGGAAAAGCCCCAATGGGTTTGGCACACAATGAATTGATTGACACCCGTTACTTTACCAGTACTTGGGCACACGTTTATGCGGTTGTTTTTCAGTCAGGTAAACGTACTATGCACAGCTTACAGATTTTTGATAAATATGGTCAAGCGGTCCATAAAATCTACTTAACGCCTGCGAGTAAAGAAGAAGCCTACTACCAATTAGTTCAGAAATTCCAACAAAAAGCCCGCCTTCCTTTTGCCCTAGAAAAAGCACCAATACTAGAGTTGGCTTCTTTTGAGGAATTGCCTGAGATTGATTTGCCAGCTTTCCAGCAAGCTTGGTTAGAATTAAAAGATACCCATGATTTTTTTGGGCTCTTAAGAAAATATAGCTTAACACGCCAACAGGCATTTCGTTTGGCACCAGAAGGAAGTACGTATCAGGTAGAGAAAGAATCCTTGGTAGCCATGCTAGAAGCTGTAGCTGCCAATCAGACACCAATTATGGTTTTTTTGGGCAATAAGGCTTGTTTGCAAATTTACTCTGGTACCGTTAAGAAGTTGATGTCAATGGATAATTGGTACAACATTCTAGATCCAAACTTCAATTTGCATGTACAGTTAGACCGCATTGAAGAAGTGTGGGTAGTGAAGAAAAATACCGCTGATGGTATTGTAACAAGCTTGGAATTATTCGATGAATATGGCAATCAGATTTTGTATTGTTTTGGGAAGCGTAAACCAGGCATACCTGAATTGTCAGCTTGGCGCGAAGTAGTCGCCAATTTATCTGTTTTAGAAGCCTAATGATCCATGAAATTACTCCATTATATTGAAATTGTTGCCCTGTTTTGTTGTACGATAACGATGCAAGCGCAAGATCCGCTGGATAGTATTCCATTTTCTATAGAAGTCGATTTGGATGAGACAGTTGTAGTCACGGGACAATACACGCCTACTGCTGTTGAAAAAACATTGTTGCCCATTCGTATTATCACTAAAGCAATGATCCAACAACGGGCTGCTACTTCCTTAACGGAAGTTCTACAGCAAGAACCTAGTATTCGTATGGCACAAGATCCTGTCTTGGGGACAACGATTAGTATGAATGGTTTGGAGGGGAAATATGTCAAAGTTTTGATTAATGGAGTGCCTATGGTGGGGCGCAGCGATGGTAATCTTGATTTAGATCGAATTGCAGTGCACCATATTGAACGGATAGAAATTGTTCAAAATGCCTTGTCGGTGGCTTATGGTACCAATGCCTTAGGAGGAACTATTAATATCATCACTCGCAGGACGATGAACGAATCTTGGTCGGTTAGTTTGTTGGGACAGGCACAGAGCAATGGATTGTATAATAGCTCTTTGCAATTAGGGGCACAATGGAAAGGTTGGAGTTTAGCTTGGAGCGGTAGTTACCAGCATTTTAATGGCTTCTCTTTGGATACCTTGCGCAGTTTGCAATGGAACCCCAAACGTCAAGCACAGATGACGGCTCGCCTCAGTTATCAATTGCCTAAAAGTAGCTTGCGGGCAAGTTATCAGTTTGATTATTTACAAGAAAAGATTGATAACAGAGGGGTTATTAAACTCCATCGTTTTCCCAGTTTGGCGTATGCTAGAGATTATGAATTTGTAACGACTACACAAGATCATAGTATTGCTGTGTTGGGGTATTTGGACAAAGACAAGGCTTATTACTTAGATGCTTTTTTTGCATACAATCAATACCATCGCGCTAAAAATGCTTTTGTGCGCTCTATCGCGGAAAATCCAAGCCCTGATACGTTAGACCCCTTGGATTCTGATACCACTAGCTTTGGGGCTTGGAATGGTAGAATAACATTGGCGAAGCGTTTTGGAAAGCGTTGGGAGACCCAAACAGGGTTGGATTGGCGCTATGATTACACAACAGGAGCACGAATAGAAGGCAAAGGAGCTTCTATCGCAGATTATGCCTTGTTTAGTAATGTGCGGTTTCGTCCCAACAGTCAATGGGTAATAGAATTGGGGGCACGTTTGGCGTACAACAGCGCTTTGCAATGGCCCTTTACGTATACCGCAGGGATTCAATGGGCACCTAAAGCAGGGCTGCGCCTACAGTTTTCTTATGCCCGAGGAATTAGGGTACCTTCTCTCAAAGAACGATATTTGGATTTTGTAGACATCAACCACCACATCAAGGGCAATCCTAATTTAAAACCAGAATATGCCCACAATTTACGCTTGGGCTTTTCTTCTAGTAAAGTCTATGGTGAGGGGCATTTATTGCGCTTGCAGAGTAGTCTTTTTTACAATTACATTGCTCAACAGATTACCTTGTTCAATTATGCCTTAGACAGTGCTGGAAATTATGTAATGGATGCTCAATCGACCCAATTTGCCTATTTTAACCTAGAACAATATCAAAATTGGGGCCTCAACAACCAATTGATGTATCAATACAAAGGGTTAACAATTCGCTTAGGAGCGACGGTTATTGGTCATTACAATGTATTAAGCGAAAGCTATGGAGAGACAATAGATCCCTTTCAATATACCCTAGAATGGAGCCAAGAAATTAGTTATTATCATGAACCTTGGCAGGCTTCTGTTTCCTTGTATCGTCGAGATTATGATCAACAGTTGAGTTATAGTGCTCAAGAAAATCCTATGACGGGAGAAACTACGATTGTACAGAATAGTTTGGCAGGCTACGGTTTGATGGATCTTACATTAAGCAAGCATTTTTTTAATAAATCTTGCCGTCTCTCGGCAGGAATTAAAAACCTTCTGAATGTACAAACTGTGGCGCGTTCAGGAGCAAGTTCCAACCACCAAGGTACTAGTAGTGAAGCTAATATAGCTATGGGGCGGCTCTATTTTATTCAATTGCAAATTCAACCACAGTACTGGCCAAAGAAGAAAAAAAGAGAATAAAGTCTTCTGAAAATTTGTAAAATTAATGAAGAAGGCTACATTTGTTATTATTATTTGGACTTAATCTTAATAAAAATAAAAACTCACAACCCTTTTTTATTCACCTTTTATTGATTCATTTTTTTATGAAAAACGTTACTCAAATCTTAGTAACTTTTATGGCTACTGCATTGCTTTGGACAGCCTGTCAAAAAGTAGACGACACCGACCCCAATGCTAATTTAAAAGAAAAAGTAGTAGAGAATTATGCTACTATTGTACATGCTAGTTACGAAGCTTCTCATCAAACAGCGGTTGCGCTTCAAACAGCTATCCATACATTAGTCGATCAACCTAGTGCAGCTAACTTATTGGCCGCTAAAACCGCGTGGAAAGCTGCTCGTGAGCCTTATGGGCAAACGGAAGCTTACCGTTTTTATGATGGACCAATTGATGATGAAAATGGACCAGAAGGTGCTTTGAATGCTTGGCCATTGGATGAGAATTATATTGATTATACTACTGATGCAAGTGGGGTAATAACCAACACAGGGATTATTGCAGATGCTACCACTTATCCTACCATTAATGCTACCGTATTGGCTGGTCTTAATGAGCAGGGAGGGGAGAAGAACATTAGTATTGGTTACCATGCCATTGAGTTTTTGTTATGGGGGCAAGATTATATGGATGTCAACATCAATGCAGGTCAAGGCGGGGATCGTCCTTATACCGATTTTACAAGCACTGCTTCTGATTACCAACGTAGAGGAGAATACATCAAAGCTTGTGCACAGTTGTTAGTAGATGACTTAGAAACATTAGTGACTGCTTGGGCAGAGGGTGGAGCTTATAGAAGCAGCTTTATGGCCTTATCTGCTGATGATGCTTTGTCAAAAATCTTGACAGGAGCAGGGGTTTTAAGTAAATCCGAATTGGCAGGAGAGCGTATTTTTGTTGCTTTAGAAGCCAATGCTAGTGATAACCCACAAGAAGACGAACACTCTTGTTTCTCAGACAATACCAATCGTGATGTTATTACCAATGCACAAGGAATTACTAATATCCTAAAAGGTACTTTTGTGAGACCTAATGGAATAACAGCAGGAAATACAGAGGAAGGTATTTTAGCCTTATTGACTAAAGTTGATGCCACTGCTAGTGCCGAATTGACGGCGGCTAATACGGATGCTATGTTTAAGGTAGCTTCCATTCCTAATCCTTTTGATAAGACTGTGACGGAAGAAAGTATTGGGGATAATGGCCCTGTTTTACAGGCGGTTACTGCCCTTCAAAAACAAGGGGATGAAATAGCTGAAGCAGCGACTGCTTTGGGGTTAACTATTAGTACGGAATTGCCAGATTAATTTTTTGATTTAAGGTTAAAATGTAGTTTAAAAACTCAATGGCTCTGTGAGGAGAGCTGTTGGGTTTTCCCTTTTTATTTATTTATTATGAAATACAATACCGTTTTACTGACACTCTTCTTATTCTTTGGTTTTTTAGCGTGCCAAAAAGAAAGCCTATTAACTCCTGAAACAGGAGAGGAATATGCAGGAGGTGCAACCACCTTTTTTAATGCGTCTCGTAATGCTTTTAGTTTTGCTGCGCCTAACATGAAAGGAATACAGGCGCTAGAATTTACCACCGGTAATTCCTTTTTTAACCAAAGTTGGGTCACTGCTGTAGCTTCTACGACAGGGAGAGATGGCCTAGGTCCTTTGTTCAATGAAAAGGCTTGTTCTGGCTGTCATTTTAAAGATGGCCGCGGCCGCGCGCCTGAATTTGGAGAAAAATTTGGACATGGATTTTTGATGCGTTTAAGTATTCCAGGGCAAGATGCGAATGGCGGACCTTTGGGCGATCCTATTTATGGAGGACAACTCAGCCCTGGCGCTATTAATGGGATTCAAGGAGAGGCACAACTACAAGTAGATTACATCGAACGAGTAGGACTATACCCTGATGGAAATACTTATTCCCTGCGAGAACCCAGTTATTCCTTTAGTCAATGGGCTTATGGGGCAGCAGATCCTCAATTGCTTTATTCTCCTAGAGTGGCGAATCAAATGATTGGTTTAGGGTTATTAGAAGCTATTCCTGCTTCAACGCTTATTGCACAAGCAGATGAAAATGATGCGAATGGCGATGGCATTTCTGGAAAGGCGAATTATGTTCATAATCGCGCGACTCAACAAAGAAGTCTTGGACGGTTTGGTTGGAAGGCAGGGCAGCCGAATGTCCGCCAACAAGTGGCAGGGGCGTTTGTCGGAGATATAGGAATTACATCCGCTCTTTTCTTAGAAGAAAACCATACGACGTTACAACCCGATTGTCAAACAGTTCCCAATGGTAATAATGCGCAAGGGTATGAATTGGACGATCAAATTTTGGATCGAGTGGAATTGTACTCTAGTACTTTGGCGGTTCCAGGACGACGAAATTGGTCGGATCAAGATATTCTCAAAGGGAAAGAATTATTCCTAGAAATAGGCTGCCAAAAATGCCATACCCCAAGTTATAGAACAGGAGAACATGGTAAATTCCCTGCCTTATCCAATCAAAAAATCTACCCTTATACCGATTTGCTCTTACACGATATGGGAGAAGGTTTGGCGGATCATCGCCCAGAGTATTTGGCAACAGGGCAGGAGTGGAGAACTCCTCCACTTTGGGGAATTGGATTAATAGAGGTAGTAAATGGGCATACCATGTTGTTGCATGATGGCCGTGCTCGGAATATAGAAGAAGCCATTTTATGGCATGAAGGGGAAGGTGCTTCTAGCAAGGAAGCTTTCAAAGAATTATCTGCTAATCAAAGAGGTATGGTCATTGAATTTGTTCGCTCTTTATAACCACAAAAATATGCTAAAATTACTTGGAATAGGACTAGGTTTATTTTTGATAAACCTCGTTGCTTGTCAAAAACAAGCAGAATTTGACAAACAAGATTTATTAGAAACTATCATTACTACTTATGTAATGGACAGTTATGCAGACGCTGTTACAACAGCGAGCGCATTGGAACAGGCGCTTAACCAATTTACGACGGCTCCTGATTTGGTGAAATTAGAAACCGCGCAAGCAGCTTGGAAAAAGAGCATGGAGGCTTGGTCAAAAGTCGAAGGCTTGAATTTTGGGCCAGGGCGGAACCAATATAGATACCTACAGTTGGATAATACGCCTGTGCGGTCTCCTTCTATTGAGGCCGCTTTAGCGGATACAACACCTATTGATTTGCCTTATTTGCAACAACGAGGTTCTTACACAAAGGGCCTAGCAACCATAGAATATTTATTGTTTGGCGCTGGTAACAATGCTGCGATCTTACAAGGGTATCAAAGTGATGCTTTAGCTGCACGTCGTTGTGCTTATGTCTATTACAGTGGGGTACATGTATCCGAGTTATTGAACGCCCTTACGGAAGAATGGAAGGATAGTTATGCGACCGAATTAGCGAGTCAAACAGACAACAGTAGTACAGGCGGTATTGCTCGCTTTAGCAATGTGCTGTTGCACCTAAGTCAAACAATTGCCCGCAAGAAAGTAGGCAAACCACTAGGAAAGGAGAGCGGTACAGGAGCAATACAACCAACATTAGTGGAAAGTCCTTATGCGGAACATTCTTGGGCCATTATTCATGCGAATTTATTAGGCTTACAAGCCTTATTTGGAACAGAAAAAAATGGAATGGGGAGTTATTTAGCCCACCTATTAGGGGATAACAGCAATACAAAAAAGATTGCAGAACAACTGGATAAGTTAGTGACTTTGACGGATAACCGTATGGCAAGTTTAAAGATGGAATTGACAACTCAAAATGCAGCAGTAGAGAGCGTTTATGAAGAATTGAAACTATTGTACAATCTATTAGAGGAAGATTATCTTCCTTATGTGTCCATTACCTTACTAACGAATCCTGATGATGGCGATTAGTACTATTGTTATTTAGATTGGTATTTGAACAATAAAAATCCTTGTGTCGGTTCGCTAACACAAGGATTTTTAACAAATGGAGGAGCGCTACAAACTTGTTGTAACAACGCTTACTTTAATAACAATAAATGTTTGGAATGTGCTACTATTTTGTCTTCAGACAGCCAATAAGGAATCCATTCTTCGTTTTTCCACTTTTCTAATTGTGATTTATAATAGGGATGGAAGATTCTTGCCGTACTTCCACCCGATAAAACACCTCTAATCTTTTCCTTGTCGTCTAAATCTGCGACCATACGAAACGTACTAAACCAAGCCGTTTCAAAACTCTTTTCTTTCTGTTTGGTATATCCACCTCGATTAAGCGTTTGATTGGAACCTCTTTTGGGAAATTCTTCGGCACCAAGTAAGCCACTCCCAAAGCCTTTTTGTTTAATTGGGCTCACAAATTTGAGGGAATGAATACGCCCCCAAGTCCATTCTTTTTGATCCGTACCAAGTTCTTTAGATAAGAATTCTTTGGTTTTTATCCCCGCTGCTATCACTAGGTCATTGATTCCTTCTTTTTTATCGGTATGGATATTGTCTATAAATGGGTGATTGGATTGTATAAAACTATCTATTTTTTGTGTCCAATAATATTGATTTTCCCAGAAGGCTTCTTCTATTTCATCAGGCAGTTCATCATCTAAAATTAAATTTAGCAATTCATTGTAGAGCACATTGTAAACGGTGGCTCCAACTTCATGGATATCATCATGGTGTGTCCATTCTTGCAAAATAAGGGCTAAATCTTTAGTCTGGTTATCTAGGGCTAGTGCTGTTGCAAATATTGGACTTAGCTGTTCCGCTTGTTTGTTCTTACAATCCAAAATCATATCCCAACATTCCTCTGCAGTCCATTTTTTAGGTGCTAAGAGCAGCTCTTTAACTCTTGAATAGCGGTAATTTGGAGAGAAGTGAGCAGAATAATAATAAGGATAATCATCTGGTCTTGTATCGTGGTTAGCGGTTCCCACCCATCCTTTTTTAGGGTTTATGGAGTGTGGTAATTCTGTTTTTGGAATAAATCCAAACCAACTGTCTTGTTGCTGAACAACTTGAGGAACAGCCCCTTGATGGGCAATTCTTTTAGGGATTAACCCTGTTGCTTGATGGGCAATGTTTCCATCGGTATCAGCCATAACAAAATTGAAAAACATATTGTCTATATTAGTAAGAGCCGCTCTAAATTGAAAGACATTTTCCGCCTCTAAAAAATGTTCTATCCCTAAAGACCCATTTTTAGATTCTGCTAAAGACCAACGTAAACTCACGATATCTTTTGTTCTTATACCAAAGACATCAAAATCAGAAATGATGGGCCCTCTACTAGTCGACCTAACCTCTATTTGTACATCGACTCCCCCTTTAACAACAATTGTTTCTTGTCGTTTTTTTAGAGGCAACTTTTCTCCATTTTGCTCATAAAAATCCCCCTCTACTTTTTCAATAAATAAGTCTTGACTATCTCCATAAGCATTGGTCACTCCAAAAGCCACCTTTTCATTTCTACCTACCACTAAACCTGGAATACCTGGGATCGCTAACCCAACCCCTTTAAAGCTAGGGCAAAACAAGCCTACAGGATGAAAGATACCTGGCAATAAACGAGCATCTAAATGTGGATCATTGCATAGAATAGGAATACCTGATTTTGATTTACTCCCTGAGAGAGCCCAATTGTTAGAACCTAATTTGGGCGCAGGCAACAACGTGGATTCTAATACTGGCAACTCTTTTGATAACTGCTCTGAGAACCCTAAGAGCAACGAATCTGCTTGGAAAACCAAAGGTTTTGTTCGATCAGGATTGACATTTAGGGGAAGGAGAACAGGAGCAAAGTCGGTATGAGCGGCAAGGTTTAGACTGAGAACTTCATCCTCCATATTTTTGCCATGATTCAAACCTATGAAATGAATAATGGCGACCATTTCTTCTGGTGTAATGTCTTTAGCCGTTATATTTAATAGTGTTAGCTCTACTGGGAATTCTCCTTTCCCAACTCTTAGATATTCATTAAATCCTTCACAATACCAAGTAAGGAAATCCTTTGATTCTTTATTGAGGTATGAATAGTTTTTTTTGGCATTTTGTTGCAAATTGAGCACCCTCATTTTGATGTCTGATTGTAACATCGAAGGCCCAATAAAAGCGGCCAATTCTCCTTTGATTAAGGCTCTATAAAATTCAATTTGAAAAAGACGATCTTGAGCGGTTATAAAGCCTTGTCCTCGAATAGCGTCTGGTTTATTTTGAGCAAAAATGTAAGGAATGCCATGTTCATCTCGATGTATCTGTATGGGCTGTTCATTGCCTACTATTTCAAAGCTACCATCTCTAGTAAAGTTATTGATAGTATAAATGTAGATTGCCCCAATGCCTAATAGGAGGACAAGAACGAAGAGGATGTATAGTATAATTTTTTTCATTGTAGGTAGAATTGCGGAGACAAAAAAGAGCAGTTATAAATGTAGGTCTAAAAAATAAGAGGCTGCGGATTTTTCCGACAGCCTCTTGTTCTATACTTCTTAACCTTTTGAAAAAAAGACTTAGTCTCTTCTGTTATTGCGGTTATTTCTATTGTTACGGTCACCACGGTTGCGGTCGCCACGATCATTGCGATCACCACGAGGTTTGCGTGGACGTTCTACATAGCCTTCAGGTTTTTCCATCAAGACTTTGCGAGACAATTTGTATTTTCCAGTACGCTCATCAATAGCAAGTAGTTTTACTTTCAAAACATCTCCTACAGAAACAGCATCTTCTACATTCTCGATTCTAGACCAAGAGATTTCAGATACGTGTAAAAGACCTTCTTTACCAGGCATGAATTCTACAAAAGCACCGTAAGGCATAATGCTTACAACTTTTGCATCGTATTCTTCTCCTACTTCTGCTTCAGCAGCAATTCCTTTGATAATAGTCAAAGCAGCATCTACTGTTTCTTTGCCTACACCAGAGATAAAGACGATACCTTTTTTGTTTTCTTCTTCAATGGTAATAGTCGCCCCAGTATCCGCTTGGATACCTTGGATGATCTTACCACCAGGTCCGATTACTGCACCAATTTTGTCACCAGGAATTTCGTAGCGAACAATACGTGGAGCATGTGGTTTCAATTCTTCGTTGTGTGTTGGAATGGTGTCATTCATCAAACCGAGGATGTGCAAACGACCTGCGCGCGCTTGTTCTAACGCTTCTGCCAACAAGTTGTAATCCAATCCATCAATTTTGATGTCCATTTGACAAGCACAAATACCATCTGCTGTACCCGTTACTTTGAAATCCATATCTC
Organism: Aureispira sp.; assembly: GCA_050633105.1. Classification (GTDB taxonomy): domain Bacteria; phylum Bacteroidota; class Bacteroidia; order Chitinophagales; family Saprospiraceae; genus Aureispira. The sequence continues at coordinate 95,001 of JBOEFW010000002.1, forward strand.
CCAAGTGATCTTCATCACCCAAGATATCAGACAATACTACAGCACGTTCTCCATCAGAAATCAAACCCATAGCAATACCAGAAACAGGAGCCATCAACGGCACACCTGCATCCATCAACGCCATAGACCCTGAACAAACAGAAGCCATAGAAGAAGAACCATTGGATTCTAATACATCAGCCGTTACACGAACGGTATAAGGGTATTCTTGTGGGAATACCATCTCCAACGAACGGCGAGCCAAGTTACCATGACCAATCTCTCTACGAGAAACACCACCTACGCGTTTTACCTCATTCGTACAGAATGGAGGGAACGTATAGTGTAAGAAGAATTTGTCATAACGCTGGTCCATAGCGGTATCTACCATTGGTTGATCTAACTTAGAACCTAGTGTTACTGTAGCCAATGCTTGTGTTTCACCACGGTTAAAGATAGAAGAACCGTGTGGAGAAGGTAGAGAGTCTACCTCACACCAGATTGGGCGAATTTCATCAGGCTTACGGCCATCCAAACGGACTTTCTCTGCCATTACCATTTCGCGAATGGTATGTTTCATATTTTGATAGAAGTATTCACTGACGAATTTTTCATTCTCCGCCATGTATTCTTCTCCATGTTTTTCTAGTAAGTCTACTTTCAATTGATCTTTGATCGCAGAGAACCCATCTTTACGTTCTTTTTTGCTCAAAGAACCACTCGCAATAGCATGAATCTTATCACGAGTTGCCTCGTTGATTTCTGCTTGCAATTCAGGATTGGTCGCTTTTTCTTCTGTTGGGCGATTTTCTGTAATGTTCAACGCCTGGCGCAATTCAATTTGCATTTGGCATTGCTCTTTGATGGCTTCGTGACCAACTTTGATGGCCTCAATCAAATCCGCTTCAGAACATTGCTTGGCTTCCCCTTCTACCATAGCGATGTTGTCAAGGGTTCCCCCAACAATAAAGCTCATGTCTGCTCCAGCTAAATCAGAGCGTTTTGGGTTGATAACAAACTCTCCATCGATGCGTGCTACGCGTACTTCAGAAATAGGATTTTCGAAAGCAATTTCAGAAGCCATTAAGGCAGCAGAAGCTGCAAAGGCCGCATAACAATCAGCCATAATTTCTTTGTCCCCAGAAATTAAGGACACAAAAATTTGCGTTTCATTCATGTACCCATCAGGGAACATTGGACGAATAACGCGGTCAATTAAGCGACATACTAATACTTCCGTATCAGACAAGCGCGCTTCGCGTTTAAAAAAGTTACCAGGAATACGTCCAGCAGCAGAAAATTTTTCTCTAAACTCTACAGTTAAAGGAAAAAAGCTTTGATTAGGTTTGGCTTCTGTAGCTGAAACTGCCGTGGCGAGGAGCCACATGTCTCCGTGGCGTAGAACAATAGAACCATCTGCTAAGGCGGCTAATTTTCCGCTTTCTAGCGTCAATTCTTGCCCTGCAATTGTTTTGGTTACCGTTGTTGGAATTTGCTTACCCATGTTGGTAATTGTTTAAAATATTAATAATATAATCCATCCTACCATACCGTTTGCATAGCAGGTCATCTAATAACTAACTGTACTTTGATGGACAGTTAGATTGCCTCTCCGAAGAGAGACATATTGCCTTCTTTGCAGAAGGCAGAAAAAAAGAAGTGCTTCACAAGGAAGCACTTCTTTAAAAAATATCGTAGTATCTTTATTTGTTCTTACCTAGAACGTCTCTAATTTCCAAAGACTTAATCAAGTCACGGTATTTAACAACGTCTTTACCAGCTAGGTAGCTCAATAAGGAGCGACGATGTCCAACCATTTTCAACAAAGAACGTCTTGTAGAGTGGTCTTTGTGGTTGGCTTTCAAGTGCTCCGATAATTTTTGAATGCGAAAGGTCAACAAAGCAATTTGTCCTTCAGTTGAACCTGTGTTTTTCTCAGAACCGCCGTGTTTAGCAAAAATTTCAGCAGTTATTTCTTTTGTAAGGTAGATACCCATTTTATAAGATTGTTGTTTGTATTGATTACTAATCAAGATATTCTAAATCATATTTTAGCCCTGCGAAAGTACGTCTTTTTTAGACAAAAACAAGATTCTCTTTAAAAAATGTACCAATTTTGTGATATATTTACCCAGACCCGCTTTTGACAAAGAAGCATCGCTTAAACAGAAAGCCCATTACACACTAAATCAGACACAGCATAGCATTATGGCAAAATCAGGACAAATTAAAGAATTGTATGATGTGGTTTCTTTTAGAAATCAGATTAAAAGCTTGCAGGAATGTGAGACAATGGTGCGTTACGCCCAATCTCAAGGTAAAAAAGTTCCTCAGCATGTATTAAAGCAACTGTCAGAGTTGAATGCTATTAGCTATGAGTTAAATGATCGTGTGCTTGCTGGTGATACTTCACAACTAGACCCAAGGGCCCTTGATATGGCCCTTATTGGAGATTTGCATGCTACTGTAGCAAGTGTTATTGCTCCTGCTTCTCCTGCTACTGTCTTATTGATGGAAGATAACAAACGCAAAGGGGTGTTTGGAATTCTAGGACCAGTACCATTGGTGCGTCGACTGAACATGATTACCATGTTATGTTTATTGACGTTCTTAGGATTGTTTGCCGTGGATTGGAACATGACAGAAGATATTATCAACTCTAAAACCATCAATGGAGATGTTTTTTCTTACAGTGGTTGGAAATTTATTATCAATGAGTTGGTCATTCTTTGTATGGCCGCTTTAGGGGCTTCCTTTTATGCTTTGTTTGAAGTATACAAGTACATTACTAAAGACCTGTATGATCCTAAGTACGACTCTATCTATTGGATTCGTTTTGTCTTAGGAATTGTTTCAGGGGTGATTTTGGCACAATTTATCTTTGTAGACCCTGAGATTTTGAATGCAGGAACAGATACTGTGGCCAAGGAAATGAGTAATTCTAGAGAATTGGGTGGTTTTATGACGTATAAACCATTATTGGCCTTTTTAGGTGGATTCTCTGCTAGAGTAGTACACAAAATCTTGAACTCTATGGTGGATGCTATTGAAACCTTTATCAGTGGATCGGCCCGTGATATGGTAACAGCAAGAGAAGAAGCGGCTAAAGTAAAAATGGAGCAACAAATCAGTGCAATCAAAAGAACGAATGCTCAAGCAGCCACGGCACAGCGTATGGATGCTACCGTAAAACTAATGCAGTTGAAAGAAGAAATGACACAGGGGACTGCTAGTCAACAAGACATTAACTACCGTTTGACACAGTTGATGAATGAATACATGGCTCCTGTTAGCGAAACCAATATCAATTTCCATACCCCACATCCAAATGCTTCTCCAACACCAACAACCAATAGCAACGATATAGCGCCTAATTTTGGTGACGTACCTGTGGTTGATCATTACGAACCAGGAGTGGATGATTTTAATGCGCCTATTGTTAATGAAGAAGGAGACGATGTTGCTGGGCATGATGTAGATGAAATTGATGTGCCAGACTTTCCAGACGATTTAGATAATCCAGATTTCCCAATGCCAGGTGATTTGGAAGATAACCCAGATTTTGATCCTAATAACCCAGACTTAACTGTATAAATGAAATTTTGGCTCTTGCTTGGCCTACTGCTCCTTACAGGGAGTAGTAGTGTCTGGGCACAACAAAATACAACGGCTCCGTTATTGCTTTCTCTAGAGCGAACGACCTGCTATGGACGTTGCCCTTATTACAGCATCAAAATCTATGCAGATGGGCGTGCTGTATACGAAGGGAAAAAAAATGTCCCCTTGCTGGGTAAGTATACGACAACCGCACCGCCCGCAATTGTACAACAATTATTAGACAAGGCAGCAACAATTGATTACACCAAATTGCATCCCAAATATCCCATTCAAGGTCTAGGCATCATTGATTTTCCTGTTTGTATTAGTAGTGTGCGTCAAAATGGCGAACTAAAAACAATCTATAATCGGAATGATGCGCCTGCTACTTTGGTGGCTTATGAACATTTGTTTGATGAATTGACAGAAAATTTGCCGTGGCAAGCCCAATAAATCAACTACTTAGGGAAAAACACAAAAAAAAGTGATAAAAAAATCCCTTCAAAACTTGGATTGCCTTATACAATGGTTTATATTTGCAGTCTAGCAACACAAACAGGTCGGGTGGCCGAGCGGCTAGGCTGGGCTCTGCAAAAGCTCCTACAGCAGTTCGAATCTGCTTCCGACCTCTACAAAATCTCGCAAACTATTAAGTTTGTGGGATTTTTTTTTGAAGAAAGTACTGTTCAAAAACAACACTTCCATATTTATTAAAAATGCTTTTGGACTTTGCCAATTTCCACTCTTCAAACTTGCTAAAACCCTAGATTATCCCTATCATTGTAATGAATAGAATGCGTTGATAAAATAGCTTTGAAACAAGTTTGTTTTATCGACTAGAAACCACTCCAACAACACTAACAACTACCTAAAAATCGACGAGGCGTAAGCATGACACGAAACAGATCCAAGTATCGATTGCTGGCAAGGAAAATTGTAGAAAACAAGTGGTTTACAATAGGTATCATGTTGCTGATTATCCTCAATGGATTATTGATTGGGGTACAGACCTATGATAACGCTCCTGCGTACATTCGTGTTATTCAATTGTCCATTTTATTTATATTCTTCGTAGAAATTATCTTACGTTGGACGGGGCGCCGTACCACACAAGAGTATGTCGATAATTGGTGGAACTGGTTTGACATCTTTATTCTGGTCATTGGAATTATTCCTGAAGTGGCGGATATGTTGCTTCAGAGTGATGATGGAGAAACGAATATTCTGTCAACCCTTCGTATTTTGAGGGTGGTGCAATTGACCCGTTCCATTCGAGCAATAGGGGAGTTGCAACTGCTTATTGGGGTCTTAATCAAGTCTATTCGCTCTCTTTCTTATATCGCAGTACTGTTTTTACTTATTATGTACATCTACGCGATTATTGGGGTGACTTTATTTAGAAATCCTGATTACAACAATTCAGAACACCTAAAATTAACAGTAAGTAATCCTGATCCTTATGGTAATTTGGGCGAAGCCTTTTTTACTTTGTTTAGAATATTAACAGGAGAAGATTGGACCGATTTGAGGTACAATTTACTAACCAGCGAACATATGCAGGGAAGTTCTCCGCAAGCTTCTGGAACTGTAGTTACCTTCTATCATGTCTCTTGGATGGTCATTGCGGCTTACTTGCTCATCAATTTAGTAATTGGAGCCATTGTAAATAATTTCCAATTGGTATTAGATGCGCAACGAGAGGCGGAACTTAAAGCCACCCGAGAGGAAAATGGTGAGGAAGACCCTAAGGGGAAAGATGACCCTGGAGAGCCTCAACGTCGCCACATCAAACGCCCCAAAATTTAATTCATTGTTTGAATTCTTAGAATTATGCCTAAGCTAACGTATCGTTCAATCCAGCCTTATTTAGTCGCTCAAGAGATTGACGAAGATACCTTGCATTGTACTTTTGAAGTGGAGGAAGAGCGTTTTGAGAGCAGTGCTACGATTGTAGCGATGGATAAGAAAGTAGATTTAGGAAGATTGGTGAGTAACCCTTCTAGGGTACGTTCGATGTTAGGGCAAGTCCTAAAACGTACAATTGGAAAAAATAAGGGACTCGTGGCTCAAAAAAAAATATCCAAGACCTCGCACAGTACGGCGGCCTTAAAAATTGCTGCTATCCGTGCTTTTGAGGGTATTCTAGATCAAGTGGTGTATATGGAAACGACGGATAAATGGCACTTGGTGACCCAGTTTTCTAGTTTTGAAGTCTTTCTGCGTCAACATCCTTTACGAGAGCGTTATGATAAAAAAGTCATGGCGCGTATGTTGGTAGAAATAGCCAGAGCCGATGGGCGTATTACAGAACAAGAACGCCTGTTTTTTAAGCATTTTCTGAATGAAGATACAGGACGATTAAGCGTATTAATGCAGGCTCCTGTTTTAGTGCAGCAAGATTGTGTCAAAGTTAGTCCTCATGGCCGAGAAACTGTCTTTTTAGTGGTAGCAGCGGCGGCTTTGGCCGATTATAGGATTCAAGAAGAGGAAGAAGAGAAGTTGTTATACTATGCGAACTTGTTTGGTTTTGATCAGGATAGAAGAAGGGCTTTATTAGTTATTGCGCAAGAGTATACGCTGGAATTGGCGATCAAAACGGATTTGCGTTTGTGGAGTGAAAAAGAGGTAATCGCACTAGCCGAGCAAATGAAATGCCCTTTAGAAAGTGCCTTAAAAGTATATCAACGCCAAAAAGAAAATCAAGAAGGACATTAATTCATAGAAATTAACTGGCAGCTTCCAATAATGCTTCGTAAACCTTTCGCCAGCCCTTCCATTGCCAAGCCTCACACAAAGAACTATTGTGCCAAATAGGAATGAAGTGCCCGTGAACGGCTTTGCTTTGTTTAATTAAGGGTAATAGAGCCTCTATTGCTTGTGCAGGAGTTAATTGTAGATAAGAATTAAGGGTAACGTCCATTACTGCAAAAGGATAAATGACCAGATTGGTAGCCGCTTCTTTTTCCAAATCATACCAAGTGAAAGGGGTGGCCATACTGGCCCGAAAACCCAAAGCACGCGCATATCCCATCGAATAATCCTTGTGAATACCCAGTTTTATCAAATTCTGATAGGTGCTAGGCAAGTGCAAGCGTAAGTAATGTTGGCGACTCTGTTCAATAGGTTGTTGTAATATATCTTGTAAGCGTTTGGTTTCTTTTTCTAATTGTTCAAAAGAAGCATTAGAGCCAAAGGAAGGATGTATACCTGCTGTTCCATAGTTGGTTTGTGTACGAATGAGTTCCTGCATAACGGGTAAATGAGGCGGCAAATTCTTATCATGTGGACCATAATCCCCCAACAACCAAAAAAAGAGGGGTTGCTGCTGGTAATGCTCCGCCAATTGTTGTAGGTAAGGGTAGACCGCATAAGGATCTGCCTTGGAATCTTGGCGAGTCGCGTACCGCAATTGAAGGCTTTCTTTATCGCGTTGCCATAGATTACGCGCCCAAGCGGCGGTTTGCCGCCACCAAGGTTTAAAAGCAAAAGCATAAGCATGATCGATGTCATAACTTGGTGTAAATTGATAGGGGCGCGGCTGAAAATCTAAACTAGGATAGAAGTGTTGTAAATGCTTGGCCCAATCCCATGCCCATTGATTAACTAATGGTTGTTCCAAAAAACCTTGCTGGAAAGCAATGCTGCTTGTAACAGGAAAACGGCCCCATTGATCCGCCTCAAAAGGTAAATACTCCTCATAACGACTCACTAAGTAAAAGACCCAAGAAAGTAGATCAAAAGGATAATTAAGTTCTTGAGAAGGTTCTTTTGATGGAACAAAAAACGCTGCCATACGTCCTTGATAGAGTTGTGGACGAATGGTAAGTGATGAGATACCTTTTTGTGAAAGGAAGCCTTGTGGTAAGAGTTGTGGAATATGTTTGAACGAAAGTGTACTATAGTTGAATTGAGCCATATCTGTAGTGGCTAAAAAAGTCTCTACGTTGTTGGTTAATTGCCAATTGGAAAGACCTAAAATTTGACAAAACAATAGATCTAAAGTATACCGCAGTCGAGGATTATCCTGTGTACTGTAAATTAAAATTTGGTTCATTAAGAGGCATTTTTAAAGCGTAAGTGGCTGATTGCCATTATTGAAATGAATAATCAAGTTCGCCACTTTTTAAATAGACGACAGATATGCAGGGCAAATGCTAGCTTTTTGTTATAGAACCCTTATATTTGTTTGCATCTTTTTATCAAGCAGTAGTTTTTGCCGAATTTAAAAGAGCATATTGAATTGAAATTACACATTTTATATAAATCAACAAAACAGTGGCAACAACATCTGACATCCGTAAAGGCATGTGTTTAGAGCACAATGGCCAGACTTATATTATAGTAGAATTCCAACACGTAAAACCAGGCAAAGGAAATGCCTTTGTTCGCACAAAATTAAAAAACTTGTCGAATGGTAAGGTAGTGGATAATACTTTTCCAGCAGGACACAAGATTCAAGATGTTCGAGTAGAACGTCGCAAGTACCAATACTTGTATGATGATGTTGAGCGTCTATACTTCATGAACAACGAAACTTACGAGCAGTTGGATATGATGAAAGACATGATCGACAACGTACAATTCTTAAAAGAAGGCATGGATATCGATGTCTTGTTTCACGCCGAAAAAGCCATTCCATTAGCTTGTTCTCTACCTCAGTATATTATTCTAACTGTAACAGAAGTAGAGCCAGGAGCGAAAGGGAATACCGCCACTAACACGTTGACACCTGCTACCGTAGAAACAGGGGCAGAAGTGCGTGTACCACTTTTTATTAAAGAAGGGGATAAAATTCGCATCGACTCAGAAACAGGAGCTTACATGGAACGCATGAAATAAGCGTTCTGCCCTAAAGCCAGACTATACAGAAACGTAATTATAGACCTAATAAAAAACGAACTTATTATGGAGTTTGAGAAAATCAAAGAGCTCATTAAGTTGATTCAGAAATCGAAGATCAGCGAGTTTAAATACGAAGATGAGCTGTCTAAAATTAGCATTCGCACAAAAAGCTACACCAACCAACGGGAAGTAGTGGTACAACCATCTGTTATGCCAAGTATGCAAATGCCCGCTATGCCTGCTCAGCCTATTGCACAAGTAGTAAATCCTGCTGTTGCTCAAGAGGCTGCTCCAGCAGCAGAAACTCCTAAGAAAGAAGAGACCAATAACTATTTGGAAATCAAATCGCCAATGGTTGGAACGTTCTATCGTTCTGCTTCTCCTGAAAAACCTGCTTTTGTGAAAGTAGGGGACAATGTCACTGGCGATAGCAATGTGTGTTTAATTGAGGCTATGAAGCTTTTCAATGAAGTGAAATCGGAAGTAGAAGGCCGTATTGTTAAAGTAATGGTAGAAGATGCTAGTCCAGTTGAATATGGACAAGTATTGTTCTTGGTAGAACCAGCATAAGACAGCCCTAACAACTGTCTAACAAGATGTAGTTTGATCACCCACAGACACGCTGTTGCACAAACGAACACCTGTAACAGGAAAATATGTCTGACTGTAAAAAACGATACCATGTTCAAAAAGATATTAATTGCCAATAGAGGCGAAATTGCTTTGCGCGTTATTAGAACCTGCAAGGAAATGGGCATCAAAACTGTAGCGATTTATTCGACAGCAGATGCAGATAGTTTGCACGTACGTTTTGCTGATGAAGCCGTATGTGTTGGCCCACCTGCTAGTAATTTGTCTTATCTCAAGATTCCAAACATCATGGCAGCGGTAGAAATTACCAATGCAGATGCTGTACACCCTGGTTATGGCTTTTTGGCTGAAAATGCTGAATTTGCTGAAATTTGTGCTCAGACTGGTGTCAAATTTATTGGCCCTTCTCCAGAGCATATCCGCAAAATGGGGGATAAAATTACCGCTAAAGAAACCATGATTGCAGCAGGGGTTCCTGTTGTACCAGGTTCTGATGGTTTGGTGAAAGATTTTAACGATGCCAAAGTAATCGCCAAAGAGGTAGGTTATCCTATCATGTTAAAAGCAACTGCTGGTGGCGGTGGAAAAGGTATGCGTCTGGTTTGGAATGAAGAAGAACTAGAATCAAACCTCAACGCTGCTCAAAATGAAGCTCGTGCTTCATTTGGTAATGATGGAATGTATGTCGAGAAATTTGTTGAAGAGCCACGCCATATTGAAATCCAAATTGCTGGAGATCAGTATGGAGAAGTTTGTCACCTCTCTGAAAGAGAGTGTTCTATCCAACGTCGTCACCAAAAATTGGTAGAAGAGTCGCCATCGCCTTATCTAAACGATAAATTGCGAGAAGAAATGGGACAAGCAGCAATTGCTGCTGGTAAAGCCATTGGTTACGAAGGGGTTGGTACGGTAGAATTTTTGGTTGATAAACACCACAACTTCTACTTCATGGAAATGAATACCAGAATTCAAGTAGAGCATACCGTAACAGAAGAAGTTATTGACTATGACTTGATTCGGGAGCAGATCAAAATTGCAGCAGGAGAGAGAATTTCAGGAGAGAATTACTATCCTACTATGCATGCTATTGAGTGCCGAATCAATGCAGAAGATCCCTTTATGAACTTCCGCCCTTGTCCAGGTAAAATCACTTCTTTTCATAGCTCTAAGGGACATGGAATTAGAGTAGATACACATGTCTATGCAGGTTATACCATTTCGCCTTATTATGATTCTATGATTGCTAAACTAATTTGCAAAGCAAGAACTAGAGAAGAATGTATTGCTAAAATGCGTCGTGCCTTAGATGAGTTTATTGTTGAAGGAATCAAAACAACAGTTCCTTTCCACCGTATGTTGATGGATGAAGAACAATTCATCACAGGTGACTTTACTACTAAATTCATTGATTCTATGGATTTAGCGGCTAAAAAGCCAAAAGACGCTTAATTAGTAGCGTTTTTTATTGCAAACAGCTCATTCTTCTAGTAGGAATGGGCTGTTTGAATTTTTTAGGGCTATATTATTAGAAAAATGTAATTGTATTAATATTCTTTCTCTTATCGTTGATTTATGTATCGTTTTGCTTTCTACTTATACACACTCCTACTTTTTGTATTGCCATCTGTTCAGGCGCAGGAGTATCGTGCATTGGTAGAGCAAATTTCGACCGAGGAAGGATTGTCGAATCGATTTGTACGCAGTATACACCAAGATTCAAAGGGGTTTATGTGGTTTGGAACCAAGATTGGTCTCAATCGTTATGATGGGTATAATTTTAAGGTTTTTAATAAAAAAAATACCACTTTACAAAGCGACCATATTGAACAAATATGGGAAGATGCCGATAGTAATTTATGGATAGGACATGGCTTGAATAATGAATTAAGCCATTCCTTTGAGGCTATTGATATTATCAATATTAATACCTTTCAAATTCAATCACTCCAAGAGTATTTTGGGGAAAAGCTACCTGTTTCTATTAAGAATATTTATAGAATTTGTAAGAGAGAAGGAAGTACAGACCTTTACTTGGCAACAAAAAAAGGAACCGTCTATATCTATAAAGGGCAAGGAACTTTTGAATTGTTCTACAACCAACAAGAATCGGTTACTATAGAAGATTTATGGTTTGGTGAGCGCTATACTTGGATTTGTAGTAACAACAAAGTTTTGGCAATCAATGACCAGAAGAAGGTTATTCATGAACAACGATTAGAGATCCCTTTGAATCATCGAGCAGAATTATTTGCGGAACTGGATCGTAGTACGTTATTGATTTCGGTCAATGATGGGTACAGAATGAAACACATTTTGGAGTGGCATGCTGAAGAGCAGCAATTATTGTCTAAAGATAGTCTAAATTTGTTTGCTAATACCGCTTTCTATGCGGTTGACCTTCATGTTGGACATTATCCCAAAAGAGGTTTTTATTTGCATTCTGATCGCTCTAATTTAAGGCTCTATGATGCTCAACAGAAGTTAATCTATTCTAAGAATTATTCTGCTAATAATCAGGAATTGAGAGCGGTTTTTGTTGATCATCAAGGGAATATATGGCTAGGTGTAGCGACTAAAGGACTGTTTAAAATTAGCGTAGCTAAAAAGCGATTTGATACCCACTTAAAACATATTTCTACCCGTGCAATTATAGAGCGAAGAGACCGAAATGAATTAATTATCGGCAGTTATTCAGGACGCTATACTGTGGGTACGAATACTTTGGCGGAACAGTATATTGATACCCTAGCAGATAATGTGATCTTAAACTCTAAATTTGGTTATTACTACTGGGTCACCCATACTCCTGTCTTGCGAAAAACAGGCATAGAAAGCCTCCAACAAATAACAAAGTATGTTTATAAAAAACAAGAATACGCTCAAAAAGCCAGAGAAACAGGAGTAGCTTTACAAAGCACTTGGGCCTTGCATGAAGATTCAATTACAGGGAGAATCTGGATAGGGACGGATAATGGATTAGGGTATTTAGAGCTAGGAGCAGACTCTCTTCGTTTTTATAAAGTTCCTGATCCCTGTGAAGCCCTTAATACGAGTGTGATTTATGATTTTCATGAGAATGAATATGGACTTTGGGTCGCTAGCTCCACAGGACTTTACTTAAAAAAGGCCAACGATGACACTTGGGTTAGTTACAACAAAGAACAGGTTCCACCTTACCAATTGTCTTATGATTATTTGTTTGACATCAATGAAGATAAAAAAGGTCATTTATGGCTGGCAACACGTGGGGGAGGAGTCTTGCGATTTGATCCTAAGACAGGGATTTGCCAACAGTGGACCACCCGCCAAGGATTATCCCATGATGTAACCTATGCTACCTTAGAAGATGAGTATGGTTATATTTGGATTAGTAGTAATAAGGGGTTGATGAGAATGGATGCTACTACCCATCTTATTAATACTTATTTAAAAGAAGATGGCCTGATACACGAAGAATTTAATAGAAAATCATTTTACAAAGATTCCAATGGGCGTTTGTTTTTTGGTGGCTTAGGTGGAGTGGTGAGCTTTGATGCCGCTGATTTTGTAGATACAACGGCGACTATTCTACCCATTCATATTACAAAGTACCAATATTTTGATGGAGCGCAAGGAAGTCTAAAAGAGGCTACTGCTTCTCTATCAAAGAAGCCAGCGATTGATTTGAATTATGACGATCGCTTTTTTATTTTAGAACTAGCGTTGTTAGATTTTAGAGTCAATGCACACAGAACCTATGCTTACCAAATTGAGGGTGTACAAGACGAATGGATATTTACGAAGGACCCTACCATTAGAGTAGATGGCTTGCGACCAGGGGAGTATCAATTGCGCTTAAAGGCAGAGTTGAGCTCAGGAAATTGGTCTCCAGTTTTATTAGAGATCCCCATTATTGTACGGCAGCCGTTTTATTTACAAACCCCTTTTGTTCTTACGATATTAGCCCTGCTGTTGCTCTTGTGTTTTGTTTACATTAAAACGCGCGAACACCGTTTGTATCAAACGCAACTCTTATTGGAAAAACGTGTTCAAGAACGTACTAGAAAAATAGAGGAACAAGCAACTGCTTTGAGAGAATTGGATGAAATGAAAAGTCGCTTCTTTGCCAATATCTCACATGAGTTGAGAACTCCGCTTACGCTTATCCTAGGGCCAGTGGAGGCCGCCTTAAATAACAACCAAAAGCAAGATGTTGAAAGTGTACAACCCTTGCTTCATTTGGTGCGTAGGCATGGCCTCAAACTCAAACAACTCATTGAGCAAATTCTAAGCTTGTCCAAATTAGAAGCGAATCAACTAGCTTTGGAAGAACGTCCACAGGTATTGGCTTCAATTCTGAAGCGTCTTTGGTCTAATTTTGAAGAACAAGCAGATTTGCAAACCGTAGAGTGGTTTTTGGATCAAGAAGTACCCGCCAATTTACAAGTTTGGATGGATGTTGATAAGCTAGAGAAGATTATTAATAACCTACTAAGCAATGCCCTCAAACATACCCCCAAGGGAGAACGCGTGGGAATGAGTACGCGTTGGGATATCGCTACTAGATGCCTTTATCTCAATGTCAATGATACTGGAAAAGGAATTGCGGCGGAAGATTTACCGCATATTTTCAAGCGCTTTTATCAATCCAAACAAGGGAAAGCAAAAGGAGGCACAGGGATTGGATTGGCGTTGGTTTATGAATTGGTGCAATTAATGGGAGGAGATATTCAAGTTGCCAGTATTTTAGGAACAGGGAGTACGTTTATGTTGACGATTCCTTTCAAAGTTATTAATGATAAGGATATAGCATTTGAAGAAAGCCTAGAAGATTTTAATTTACCAGCTCCCTCAGCCACTATAACTTCTACCTTATTAATTGTAGAGGATTTGTTAGATATGCGTTTGTTTCTTAGTGAATTGTTGAGCCCGTATTATACCATTAAAACCGCTGAAAATGGTCAGCAAGCGTTTGAATTATTAGAGGAGCCCAATCATGGAATTGATTTGGTGGTTTCTGATGTGATGATGCCTGTCTTAGATGGCTTTGAACTGTTAGCAAAGATTAAAAATAAGCCTCAAAAAGAGCAAGTGCCTGTTATTATGTTGACGGCCCGTACGGCAGAGCGGGATAAATTAAAAGCCTTGCGTATTGGAGTGGATGATTATTTACAGAAACCTTTTTCCAATAGAGAATTGCTCGCCCGTATTAAAAATCTATTGGAACACTATCAACAACGCCAAGACTGGATTAAAGAACAGGAAGAAGTACAGAAAGCAATTCTTACAAAGAAAGTGCAGCAGGAGAAAGAAGCCGATGTTTTAGTAGAAGTGGCTTCCGATCCGTGGACAGAGAACTTAGAGGAAGTTGTCAAACGAGAAGTTGGCAATACTCAGTTTAATATGGCGCGATTGGCTTATGATCTCAACCTAAGTGAGCGACAATTAAGGCGTAAAATCAAAGCCAAAACAGGCTTAACCCCCAATCAATATTTCCGTTGTATTAAGTTAGATATGGCTCGGAATTTCTTAGAAACAAGACGCTACCAGACGGTAGCAGAAGTCGCACACCAAGTAGGTTTTTCTAATGTACACTATTTCTCTAAACTTTATTTAGCACAATATGGTAAGAAACCCATTGCTTATTTGCGTTCGTAGGTTGATGGTTTTATAAGAAAGAGAGTAGTGCAATAACAAGGACGAGGATTAATACGCCAAATACAATGGCCTTATAGTTACTGTTGTCTTTGTAATATTCATACATGATCGCTAGCAAATCTGGCCATTCTGCTCTTCTAGCCAAACCTTCTGAAGCCAGAAACAAATAAGGGCTTTCATACCCCTTAGAATCGTGGTTGCCATGCTTTTTGAGAATAAAAAAGTTCTCATTGAGAAAAACCAATTCATACAACTCATGTTCTCCTGCGAACTGTAGGATAATCCCTCTTAAATCATGTTCCCAGCTCCCTCCTGATACATCGCCATCAATAATGTGCAGATATTCCCCTTCCTCTTTGAAGATATGTAATACCGCTTCTTGAAACTCCACATCATCGCGTACTTCCATCCAACGACGTTTGAGGTAAAACTCATAGTCTGACAAACCCTCACTATAAGGGCGCAGATAACGCATCAAAAAGCCAATGCCTTCTGCCAAATTTTTGAATTCAGGCAGATCATCATTAGAAGTAGAAAATAGGTTTTGGAGAAAACTCATAGAGACCAACTACAAAAGTTAAAGAAAAGGGTAGTTATTATCAAGGGATAACAACAACGTATAAAGATAGCTTTTTTGTAAAATAAATAGACTGCTTCTAAGGCTATTTTGATTAAATAAGGGAGAATGGCTAGAGACCAAATCAAAAAGCCCTTTCATTTAGAAGCTTTGAGCTTCCAAAAACAAGTTGATTGTTGTATTTTGATGCTTTATTTGTTTTTAGCTTCATAATTCTTTACCATGCCATCTAATTTGCCAACCGTTTCCATTATTACTATTTGTTATAATGCTGCTGCAACCATTGAAAAGACCTTACAAAGTGTTACTGAGCAGGATTATCCCAACATAGAATACCTGATTATTGATGGCCAATCCAAGGACGATACATTGGCGATTGTAGCCCGTTATAAGGAACAAATCAGTACGATTGTTAGCGAGCCTGATAAGGGCATCTACGATGCCATGAACAAGGGGATGGCACAGGCAACAGGCGATTATATTTGGTATGTTCATGCTGATGATCAAATATATGCTGCCAATACCCTTAGTCAAATTATGGCGAATCATAACCAAGAAGATTTTATTTATGGCAAGGCACTCTTGGTAAATGAACAAGGAGAGGAGCGCAGTTTAGAGACCCGCAAGCCACATCCTAATGCTCAAACGCTAACTTGGAAAACCATGAAGCAAGGTATGGCAATTAGCCACCAATCGATGTTGGTGCGTCGAACCTTGTCTCCAAAATATGATTTAACCTACCGCTATGTGGCGGATTTTGATTGGTTAATTCATGTATTGAAAAAAAGTCAATCGGTACGCGATACAGGAACTTATTGGTGCCGTTTTGCAGAAGGAGGGATCTCTACCCAGCACAGAAATGCTTCCCTAAAGGAGCGTTTTGCAATCTTGCGCAAGCACTTTGGTTTATTCCCAACGCTTTGGCAACATGCAATTATCACGCTTAAAGCCTTAAAAAGAGGCTCTATGAGCTAAAAAAGAACAGTTTACTAAACCCCGCTAACTCCATGATGAACTCCAATGTATTAGATGAAATTAAACCCAAAGGGAAGGTTTATACAGAGACCATGATAGCTATGGCCGCTTTCTTTTGTGGACCACTTGCCGCAGGCTATTTATTTATTGAGAATTATAAAACCTTAGAGCAATCCTACAAAGTAAAAAAAGCTTGGACAATTGCTATTCTAGGAACATTGTTCTTAGTAGGGCTAGATTATGTGTTGGAAGAATTTATTAGAGTTCCAATGATAGGTTTTGGGGTAGTGAGTGTCTTAATCACTAAACACTTTTATAAAAAAGAGCAGGAAAAAGAGATTACCCGACACATAGAACAAGGTGGAGCACTACATAGTGCTTGGCGTGCGACAGGGATTAGCTTATTGATTTTATGTGTGGTAATGGCAGTCGTTTTTGCCGTCACTTTTGGTTTCTATTACGTCCAACCAACTTCTACTGAAGCAAGTATAGAAATGCCTACGGTAGAGACCAGTGTAGACGAATTCCAAACTAGAAGTTATGGGGCAGCGGCCCATGTGATTGTTTATAATCAAGGAGACATTAGTGGCGAAGCAATCGATGACCTTGCGGAGCGATTAACCATTTTGGGCTTCTTTGACGAAGAAAACCAAAAGGTGGTTTATCTAGAAATAAATCTAATAAAGGAGTACAGTTTTTCTATTACGGATGCTTCTGCTGACCCTGCTAGTTCTGTGACTCAAACACTTTACAAGAATACAAAAATAGGCTTAGAAAACTCCCTCTTGGATAGTAGTGTGGAGCTATTGCTTATGAATGAAGGATTAGAAGAAGTGCTCGCACGCTTTTAGAAAGCCCAATAGTAACTCCATTCTATCTTTCTTCTAATTAACCCCTATCCCCATGTCAACTAGAAATATTTTAGATGAAATCGAATCCAAAGGGAAAGTATACAACCAGAAGATGTTGTGTATAGGCGCTTTCTTTGGTGGGCCATTAACAGCAGGCTACCTAATGATTGAGAATTACAAAGCACTCAATCAACGAGAAAAAGTGCCCCCAGCTTGGTTTATCGCTATTGTTGGAATGTTGGTGTATGTTGTTGGAGCGGTCAGTATTAGTTTCTATATCATTGATATTCCCGATCTACTCTATGGTCTATTGAGTATGTTTGCTGCAAATGCCATTTATAAAAAAGAACAAGAAGATGCGATTGCAGAGCACCTGAAAGATGGGGGGAGTTTGCACAGCGGTTGGCGGGTGACAGGGGTACTAGCGGTAGTTTTTATGTTGATTCTTGCGATCGTTTTTGTAGGTGCGTATTTTTTCTTTTCAGTAAATGATAGGGATATTGAGCCTATAGAAGACGAAGTATTGGAAGTGGTAGACCTAGAAGAAGACCCCATTGCTAGTCGTGTTTATGGTCGTTTAGATCATGTGATTTCTTATAATCGTAGTCAACTGAACATAGAAAATATAGATGATTTGGGGGAGGAATTGATCAATTTAGGTTATTTTGATGAAACCAGCCAACGCATTATGTATATAGAGGAAGAACGAGCCCGCTATACTTTTTTTATAATAGAAACAGAAGAACGAGCAAAAGACAGGCAAGTGCTGAGGGTTTATAGTCGTTTGCAAGAAGAATTAGCACTTTTTTTACAAACAACAGAGATTGAGTTCATTTTGACAGATGAGGATTGGGAAGCGGAATATGCACGTTTCTAAACAGCAGTTAAGTTATGGACAGAACAAAGCCATTAAACATATTAGATGAGTACCATTATATACCTGCCAACTGGGAGCAAAACTAACCACTTGGGGCTTTTTTAAACAGGAAAAAAAGATCATTTATCTCTCTTTTACAAGGCTGTTTGATGAAAAGAAGAAACAATGTACGTTTGAAATTATTGATAAAAATGCTCAACCTCTAGGAGCGGAAACTAAAAAGCAATACCGCCAATTAAAACAAGCTCTAAGCGCGTATTTTTCGCCGTTTCTCGTAGAGCTTATTTTAGTGGAAGATGACATGTTGGAGGAATACGCCCGCTTTTAAGTACGTACGTTTGGATAGTTTTCTTCAAACCAAGCAACGGTTTTTTTCAAACCTTCATACAAAGGGGTATACTGAAAGTCAGGCAAATATTTTTGTAACTTAGAATTATCACTCGGCTTGCGAAATTGCCCATCAGGTTTGTCGGTGCGCCAGACCAATTTGCCTTGGAACTGCAAGAGTTCCGCCACCATTTCCACTAAATCCTTAATGCTGGTTTCCTCAGAAGTAGAAAAAATAATAGGCTCTGGTTCATCGTAATTCTCTAGTGCCCATTCTGATAATTTAGCCACATCATCGGCATAAATAAACTCTCTCAAAGGCGTTCCTGAACCCCATACTTCTAGATCTTCTCCTCGCTCTCTCGCCAAGTAGCAGCGATGAATGAGAGAAGGAACAACATGTCCATTTTCTAAATCAAATAAATCGTTCGGGCCATAAATGTTGGTAGGAATGACAGAGACATATTGCAACCCATACTGTTCACGGTACGCCCGAATTTGTACATCCGTCATCCGTTTGGCATAAGCATAGGCATCATTAGAGGTATGAGGAGGCCCTAGATGTATCTTTTCTTCTGATAGGGGGTAGGTTACTTGGTCAGGAAAAACACAAGTAGACAAAAAGGCTACCAAACGCTTGACACCATGTAGGCGCGCTGCTTCAATAACATGGGTATTCATAAGAATGTTCTCCCGAAAGAAATCCCCTTTGTAGTTCATATTGCTCCAAATGCCGCCTACTTTGGCCGCACAGTGAATGACTTCTTCTGGTTGATGTTCAGCGAAAAAGGCATTAACTGCTGCCCAATCTCCTAAATTACAATCGCGACGTCCGATTTTGAGATCAGCCGTAATTGCACTACCTACCATTCCTGTACCACCTGTAACCAATCGCTTTGCCATGCTGTTTATGCTTTTTTATAAAAATCCAACCAATACTGCACCATTTCATCCATCATGCTCTCAAAGGTATAGGAAGGCTCCCAACCTAAGGTATTTCGCATTTTGCTGCTGTCTCCTTTTAGGTCATGTAATTCTTCAGGACGCATATAACGTTCAGAAGTAGTAACATACTGCTTGGGATCTAGGTCAATGGATTGAAAGACATAATCAACCAAATATTGAACAGAGTGTGAAATGCCTGTTGCACAGACAAAGTCATCCGCTTGATCGTGCTGAAGCATCATCCACATAGCCGCTACATAATCCTTCGCATGGCCCCAATCACGGGTCGCTTGTGTATTTCCAAGCACCAATTGATCAGATAAGCCCAACTTAATACGGGCAGCTTCTTTAGCTACTTTATTAGTGACAAAGTTAGAACCTCGTCTAGGCGACTCATGGTTGAATAGAATACCATTACTAATGAACAGTTTATAAGAATTGCGGTAGTTGTTACAAATATTGTAAGAAAAAACCTTCGCACACCCATAAGGCGATACAGGGCTCATGGCCGTTGTTTCACGCTGGTAGCCATCCGCATCGATGTTGTTGCCAAACATCTCTGAAGAAGAGGCTTGATAAAAGCGTGCTTGAGGACAAATTAAGCGCATGGCCTCTAATAAATTAAGGGTACCAATTGCTGTAACTTGTGCCGTGTAAATCGGTTGATCAAAACTAATACGGACATGAGATTGTGCCGCTAAGTTATAAATCTCGTCAGGTTGAGCCTGTTGTAGCACATTGACCAAGGAAGCTAAATCAATCAAATCACCATAGACCAACTTTAAATTGGGATGGTTGCGAATTTGATCAATGCGGTAAGTTTGATTTTCAGCAACAGAGTTGCGTTTGAGAATCCCCCAAACTACATAGCCTTTTTCTATTAAAAATTCGGCTAAATAAGAGCCGTCTTGTCCATTAATACCGGTAATAAATGCTGTTTTAGTCATGTGTTGTACTGTCGTAATCGCGTTGGTAAGATCTTTTAAAAGCACCAAATTTACTATAAAAAATGAAGATGCCGTTCTAAAAAAGTGCTTTTCCGATTATTTCCCTTCTAGAAGGGCTGCATAAGGGAACTTTGATAGGAGGGGCATAAAAAAAAGCTACCCCAAACTCAAAAAATGAATTGGAATAGCCCTTGTACGAATAAACATTGTGTCGTAGACATAGCTGTTAAGATAGACCTATAGTTGACGTTCTATATTGCCCTGGCGATAGCAGACAACCTGAAAACTAATAGTACTATTATCATAGTACCAATACAAGATACGACTGCTAACAACATTTAAACGAAGGACAGGTATGGAGGATATCTGAAAAAGTGTTCCTTTTACTTATAATAGATCTAAAACTAAAGCGGGTAAATGAAGAGGCTTATTGCCCAGAATTTTCTGACTCTTCGTCTTCTAACTTAACATATCCCCAATCGATACCTTTTTCAATTTTGCGCAATTGAGCCATGGTAATATTGAAGTTTTTAGCTAAAATTTGTTTCTTAGTTTTTCCTTCTTTTAGTCTCTTTTTGAGTAAGCGAACACGGGTAGGGTTCATCTTATTCAAGGGAGATGGTTTTCTGTTTTGAGGATCATAAACACCATTGGCGATCTGAAAATCGGTCATCTCGCGTTGAGACATCCATTTTAAGTTTTGGTAATGGTTGTTGAGGTTGTCTTGATCTACATGAACAACAAATTTTTGTTCTTCTTGTTCTTTGGGGCAAAATTCTTGAGCGACTAATTTATGAATATAGCAGCCTTGGGTTTTATTACCATCCAATCTCAAATTAAGCAACATAAAACCTTGTACAGTTTTAGAGCCTTTTAAGAGTTGTTCTTTTTGGGTTGTTTTGTCAATACTTTTGACGCGGCCGTAGTCGGAAAAATGATATTCTTTTTGTTTGGTAGGAACTCTGGTTTTTACTTTTGCCCAACGTTCATTCCAGAAACTTTTCACGGTATTTTGTTCCATGTTGTATGTGTGTATGTATTTTGAGTTAGCTACAGACAAGAGATGTTTTTCTAAAAATCTTGTGAAAGGTGTTTTTCTTTTTTACCCTTTTTTGCCAAAAGCAAAACTAGTTGGTACTAGAAAAAGATATAGTAGACCCTTGTCTTCTATTCTACCGAATAGTAACTTGGAGTGTAACCTTATTAATTAATTTGATAAAATAAAACGCATTGGATATTTTTTGATCTTTTTTTGGTTCTTAAAAAGCAAGAATAAATAACTATTTGTTCTATTTACTCTATTTAACACAAAAAAATAAAAGTTGTTTGTGTTTCTTCTGCATTAATCTTTAAAAGCGTACGCTAGCCTATATTCCATAAGTGACGGTCTACAAAAAAGCCCTCTAACGTTGTCTTAATGATGGTATAGAGGGCTTTTTTATTATGAATGAGCTAAAAAGTAATGTGTTTTTATTTTTTAGTTTTCTAATTACTACTCCTTAAAAGACAATTGTTTAAGGCGTAAATGATGATAAGAAATATTGTTAATAAACTAGAAAGGCACATCGTCAATATCGTCAGTACCTTTGTTCTCATTGGCATCATTCATCTTAGAAGAGAAGGTTTCCCCACTCAATTGGCTAGGAGCTTGGTCAAAGAAGCTGGCATCATCTAATCCTGTAAAGGCATCATCATCTAGATTAGAGAATTTAGCATATTGTCCATCCCATTTAAGTTTAATAGAATCCAAGGCTCCATTTCTGTGTTTGGCGACAATAATTTCCCCAACACCTTTTAAAGAATTGCCTTCTTCATCTTCTAATATTTGATAATACTCTGGTCGGTATATAAAAGATACAATATCTGCATCTTGCTCGATGGCGCCCGATTCCCGCAAATCCGATAGCTGTGGACGTTTATCACCACCTCGCGTTTCCACTGCCCGTGATAGCTGAGATAAAGCAATAACAGGGACACTTAACTCTTTGGCTAAACCTTTGAGGCCACGAGAAATCATAGAGATCTCTTGCTCTCGATTTCCTTTGTTATCCCCTCCACCTGTCATCAATTGCAAATAATCAATGATAATCATCTGAATATCATGCTGCATTTTTAGACGGCGACACTTGGCGCGCAACTCAAAAATACTAATACCTGGTGTGTCATCAATAAAGAGAGGAACGTTACTTAGTTTATCTACTTGAGCATGCAATTGCTGCCATTCATATTCTTCTAATTGCCCTTTACGCAGTTTCTCTGAAGGAATCTCTGTTTCCATAGAAATAAGACGATTCACCAATTGCAAAGAAGACATCTCCAAAGAGAAGAAAGCCACTCCTTTATTAAAATCAATAGCCGCATTACGTGCTACGGCCATGGTAAACGAAGTATTATGAGTAACCGTCATATCCTCTAGCAAGAACAAATTGTTCTCATCTAAAGTAAAACCGTAATAGTCGTCTACTTGATCTTTTTCTACTTGAATAGCACTACAATTAGCCACTACTTTTCGAAAAGACGGTACTTCTAAATCATGTCGTCTACTTGGAATGCGCCGTAGATCGCCTCCAATGCGAAGCTGGAAGGCTCCCTCTTCTTGTTGTAAATTGGTCCAAAAGCCTAGACTATCGGCGACAAACTTTAATTGCTTGGCTAAAGGAGCATTATTGAGCGTTATAATCAATCGTTGTTCACTGGCCCAATAACGGCCTAGTACATCGACCCAACCCGCCAATAATTCTAGACGTTCTGCTTGAGTTCCCCATAGATAAGCTCTAGGTAGACGCTTTTGCTGTAAGGAGTAATTTCTTAATTGTGATAATTGATGGGGCTCCGAGAAGTTTGTTTTTCCTTCTAGGTGTACCCGATTGCCACCAGAATGCTCAGGAACTGTTTGCCATTCTGAAAGGAGTGGCGCTAAATGTAACCCGACCCAGTAAGTGGGCAATAAGGTTGGTTTTTTTGGAAAGTCAACCGCCACTTTATATCCCTGAAAACAAGCTTGAAAAGTAGTAGGGTAGGTGAGCCATTCTTTGACCGAAATGTGGAGAAGGGTATCTTTTTGATAATCTCCAGTAGCTTTGATGCAGCGCAAGGAAAGAATGTGGCTGGCATTCACCCGATAGCTCATAGCTTGATCTTGATGAATCCAATACATCTGTTCCTGTCCACGTGCAATCGACAAAACTTGGCGAGGAGTCGAATCGTCTCCCATGAGTTGGTCGCCTTTCTGAATGCGCTCTACTTCGCGTAGACGCCCATCGTATAATAAAACTTTAGTGCCTTTGGCTAGACATTTTCCCATACCAGGACGAGCAGCAATGATAATTAAATCAGAAGGTTGCCATCCAGAGGTCAATTGATCTAAATTGACAAAACCAGTAGGCACACCAGTAAGACCTTCCTCTTTTCCAGCCATTTCTTCGAGTTGCTTAACGGCCATATTGACCAAGGTACTCATACCCAAAGAACCACGACTGAGGTTTTGTTCTGTAATATTAAATAGATTTTGCTCGGCACTGTCTAGTAAATCAAAAACATCAATGGTGTCTTCGTAGGCATTTTTGATGGTTTCTGTAGAGGTGCGAATCAACTCACGCTGGATGAATTTTTGAGCAATAATACGCGCATGAAACTCAATATTAGCCGAAGAAGCTACCCGATTGGTCAATTCTACCAATTGATAAGGGCCGCCAACGATGTCTAATTTACCGATGGTTTTGAGCTCTTCGGTCACTGTTAACAAGTCAATAGGATGACTTTTCTCAAAGAGATTACAGATGGCCTTGTAAACATGTTGGTGTGCTTCTCTATAAAAAGAAGCAGGGCGCAAAATGTCAATAATTAGAGCAACCGCATCTTTATCTAACATTAGAGCTCCTAAAACGGCTTCTTCTAAGTTAGTTGCTTGAGGTTGAACTTTGCCAGCCCCAGCAAATTGATCCAATTGACGGGGCTTTTTTTTGAAGGATTTTTTTTTGTCGTCCATGAAAATCGCAGTAACTCTAAATGGTAGAAAAAATGAGGACCTAAGGAGGTAAGATGCCTTAAGGTGGGCCTACAAAAATAGGCTTTATTTTTAGGCTATCCAAAGGATGCCCAAACGGCTTTGTAAAAGTTCTGCTTTTAATGCCTTTCAATACTTGCCTTTTAAGTGTTTGTTGTTTTTGGCGCGATTTTAACTCGTTCTATAAAAAACGTTTTAAAATAGGAGGAAGAAATCAAAGTAATAGGAAAAAACGTTAGCACTAGAATGCTGTTATAATTTTGCTCGTTTATTGGGATTGTCTTTTAAAAAACTGTCCCAGTTGTTGTATTTTTTTTGCCCTAAAGCAAGGCCTTGTGTTTGGATGTGGTGACAAAAAGCAACCCCTAAAGCATCTGTTGCATCTAAGGTTTGGCCCTTGATATCGCCTTCGATTACATGCGGTAACATACTGGCTACTTGTTCTTTGGAGGCATTTCCTTTGCCTGTAACTGCTTTTTTGATGCTTCTAGGAGAATATTCTTCTATAGCAATGCCCTGTTCTGTGACGGCAACCATGGCTACACCTTGAGCACGTCCTAGTTTGAGCATAGATTGGACGTTCTTACCATAAAAAGGCGCCTCAATACTCGCATCAGTTGGCTCATAAATTTTGATGAGCTTTTGCAATTCCGTGAAAATGTAGGCTAGTTTTTCTCCTTGGTTGTTTTGTTTGCGCATGTCCAATACTCCCATGGAAATTAAGCGAGGTTTTCCTTTGCCAACTACTTGTATAAAAGCATAGCCTAAGATATTACTACCAGGGTCAATGCCTAAAATAATTTTGGGAGCTGCTTTCATAAAACTAGTGATTGATTGGTGGAAAGGGATAGAGGACTGTAGTAGGGGGCTGAAACCAAGCTGGAAGTCCTATTCCAATTCTGCTGATTTCTTATTAAATTTGCATTATGCCAACAAACTCTACATCGCGAATAATTATTAAAGATAGCCGCTTTTTGATAAAGCTGCTTCATCACCGTCGATTTTTTATCGTCTTGGGACGCGTAATACTTGTATTAGCCTTACTCGCTATTTTGTATTATCAATTATTTGAACGAAAAGAGGTGACGTTGGGAGAATTGTACGACTTATTTGGGCATCAATTGTCCATGCAACGACTCCCAATTTTGATAGGGGTAATGTTATTAATGCCGATCAATTGGTTGATTGAAACCCAAAAATGGGTAGTGCTCTTGCAACCGATTCAACAACTGCGGGTCTTTCAGGCGTTGAAAGTGGTTTTAATGGGTTTAACAGGATCTTTATTTACACCCAATAGAATTGGAGAGTATGGGGGCCGTTTGTTATTATTAGACCCCAAAAAGCGTTATCAAGCTGTTTATGCGACTTTATTGGGGGCTTGTAGCCAGTGGATTGTTTTAATTCTATTGGGTTGGTGGGCCTTGATGTTGGCCTTTGCTCAAGAATGGCTGCCTTTGTCCCAAATTGGGTTGTGGGTTTTATTAGGGATAGGACTGCTTAGTTCTATCGCTTTGTTGACAGCTTATTTTCATTTAAAACGCTTTTTAAATTGGGCAATTACTTGGAAGTGGGCCACAAAATGGACGGCTCCAATCCAAGAGACGCCTTTTGATTATTACGAACATCGGTTGCTTTGGAAAGCGCTGGCTTATGCGCTGTTGCGTTCCCTGACCTACTCTATACAGTATGTAGGACTCTTGTATTTTTTTGGTTATGAAAGTAGTCTACTCCTTATGTTGGCAGGCGTCTTAATTGTTTTTTTGTTACAAACAGGTATTCCTTTGCCGCCTTCCACAGGCTTATTAGCAAGAGGAAACATTGCTTTATTCATTTTTGGAAGCCTAGAAGCTAGTGCATTAAACAGCAGCATTCTAGCGGCTACCTTTAGTTTGTGGTTGTTGAATGTGATTTTGCCTGCTGTTTGGGGAGCATGGTTTGTCGTTAGAATGGGTATCTCTTCTACAGAAGAGGAGCAAGCAGAAGATACTCCTGCTGTTTCTATTCCTTCTTAATATTGAGCAAACAGTTTAAGTACACTTTTACGTTGACCACAAGGACAAGCAGATCTAAGAATAGCCGCCCCAAGAATCTTCTATTTTATTTTTTGTTTGAAAATAAGTGATAAAGATGCATGTTTTGACCTGCACAGTCGTTGCAATATATCTCCATCTGATGAGCAATAGGGGAGAATTGAATTGGTTTTATGTGTAGTTTGTGGTTAAGGTTATCCCACACCAATTCTATAGATATATTGAGACCAACCAATCCTAAGTTTTCATAAGGAACAGGTATAGTGATTTGCTCAAATGTCTCTGGATCAAAGCTAATTTCTTCGTAAGTGATAAGCTCTTCCAGTTGTTGTATACTTAATTGAGAAGAGTTCTGGAAACTTTTAGCATCATATAATTTAGAAGTACTATTGGGAGCTTGATGGTCTTCAATTAAATTTTGTATAGATTGATCAAATGTCCAATCTTGTTTGAATACATGAATGTTATTTAAGTTGATATCGGAATGAACCTGTTTGTGCCAAGGCTTATTTTTAGGTGTATTAGTGGTGACATCTATCCAGCCTAGTGGTAAATAAGAGGGTTGAGCGGTACGAGTATAGCTATCGTATTCTGTTCGAATAGGAGCAGCAGCAACAGGAACTAACTCAAAACCATTGTTATTTTCAACATAAAATAAGAAGCATCGAAGGCGAATAATCTCAAAATCATTGGCATCATAATAATGGTGGATATCTTTTCCACTAGGAGTAAGGGCATAAAACGCACTTTCTTCTACATCTTTAAAGGAGGATAAACTGTCTGTTTGGAAAACAGGGACCTTGTTGTTTTGGATACCGTTAATAATATATTGGATAAGGGAAGTATCAATAAGGGAAGTATCAGTAGTATATTGTTTAAAATTGAGGTTAGAAAAGCCGCTTTCCTTAAAATTATCCCAGCTTTGATTTGATTTTTGATGGGGAATAATATCTACGTCCACTATTCCAGCCCATCTAATGGTTCTCTCACAATAAATAAATTGCTTCATGTATTTAATCGTATCTGTCTCTATGTAAACATGACGTTCATACAAATTATCTGAGATATCACCTTGGGCGGTGATGAATGTTGTGGGCATCCCCAAAAAGAAAAATAACAAGAAGCATCGTATGGGATTTAGAAGAAACATGACTTTGATTATGGTATGCCTAGAATTTGTTGTTTTAGTTAACTGTAACGTTAGGTTGCTTTAAGAAAGTATAGATCAAGGGATTGTTCTTGGTTTACTTGTTCTGATGCAACGTACATTATGTATAATAGTTACATGTTTATCTATCGAGTGTACTCTAAGGAAGAACACCCATAAAAACTATAGTAGTTAAAAAAAGTACTTTTGTAACAAGGCTATTTAGTAAAGACAAAGGAACCATTCATTCCTCATTTTATGATAGAATAAGGCAGAAATAGATATAAAAAATAGCAAAAAAAGTGTATTTTTCATTTCATTCCTCCTCAAGCTTTGATAGATTAGAAGAATTAGTCCTATGAGAATTACAAGAATAAGAATCAAAAATTACAGCGTATTTCAAGCCATAACAAGCCCTTCTTTGGGAGGGTTAAATGTCTTTACAGGACCTAATGGAAGTGGTAAAAGCACTTTTTTAGATGTGTTGGATTTTTTGCACGATGCCATGGTTACTAATGTGGCTGCTGCGGTTCAGAAAAGAGGCGGGTTAAGTCGATTGAGAACTAGAAAAGAGGAGGCAGAAGATATAGAAATAGAATTGCACATGGCTGTAAAACAAGAAACGAGCAGTAGTTATGATGAGCTGATTTACTTGTTAAAAATAGGCGAAGAGGATAATCAGATATTGGTAAAACAAGAACTGCTCAAACAATATTCTCAGTTAATGAATTCTGATAAGGTTTTGTTAGAAGTCACCGATGGTTTGGGGAAAGTAGCCAATAAAAAGGATGGTTTGATCGAAACGATTCTATTTGAATTGCAAGAAAGAGACAAATTGTGCATTGGCATTGTGGGAGAAGTACGCGGTTATCCTGCCGTCAATCTTCTACGAGAGTTAATCACCAATTGGCAATTAGTAGATTTTAAAAAAGACAAAGTATTGGACTCTAGTCAATTGGCAATATGGTCTAAAATGCTTCAAGAGCAACAGCCTGCTACTTTTGAAGCCTTAGTCCAAAAAATGCAAACGGTTATTCCTGCCTTAGAAACGATTACGGTTGTGGAGACCATTGACGGGCGTCTTGTGCTTCAATTTAAAGAAGGAGCATTTACAGCGCCTTTTACAATGGCGTATATAGGAGAGGGACATCTGAAATTCTGGGCTTATTTGTTGTTATTACACTTGCCTAACCCTGCCCCTGTAATGGGCATCGAAGCACCAGAAAACAACTTACACCACAGTTTATTGGAAATGTTAGTGGATGAATTTCGGGCATATACCCAAAGAGGAGGACAATTATTAATGACAAGTTATGCGCCTTCCTTGATCGATAATTTGCGGTTAGAAGAATTATTTAGAATGAGCAAAGAAAAAGGACAAAGCCATATTGAAGCGGCGAAAGATGACTTGGTTGTTCAAAAAGGGTATGAAATAGGAGAATCGCTAGGGCGTCTATGGAATTAGTCTTCCAAGAAAGGAGATCGCTCTTCAACACAATTTCTAAGAGCCTGTTTAAATTTTTNNAGTATCGGCATTTAGCCCGCTAAATTTCTCCACTAACATTTTGTCAGAACCACTAATTATTGATTTTCAACCTTAATAAATTTTAAACAAACTCTAAATTAAATAGGCCAACACCGAAGGATTTTCTCTAAAGAGACATCTAAAGTATTTTATAGAACTCCTTCTCAGGAATCTAAAATACAAAAGATGATGAAGTTTAGTTATACAATTTGCCTATTCCTCTTAAGCTATGGTTTGATGGCGCAGAATTTCTACGATTTGAATACGATTCAAACCATAGAAATCACCTTTGCCCAAAGTAATTGGGACCAGCTCCTTGATGCAGAAAAAGCAGGCAATGAAAATTACATTATGGCACAAAGTGTGACCATTAATGGAGTGGTGTTTGATAGCGTTGGGGTAAAATACAAGGGAAATAGTACGTACAACCCTAATCAAACAAAGAACCCCTTTCATATTGAATTGGATACGTACAAAGATCATATTTATGAAGCCTACACGGATATCAAGCTGAGTAATGTTGCCAAAGATCCTTCTTTTGTTCGAGAAGTATTATCCTATCAGATCTTAAGGCAATACATGGATGCGCCTTTATCCAATTATGCGAATGTTTCTGTTAATGGCACTTTATTGGGATTGTACAGTAACTCCGAATCGATTAGTAAAAAATTTGTACAGAGTCGCTTCTATTCCAAAAAGAATACCTTTGTAAAGTGTAACCCACCTGCTGGAGCAGGGCAGGGGACCACCTCTTTTCCAAATTTAGTGGATCTAGGATCGGACAGTACTAATTATTACAGTGCTTATGAATTGAAGTCTGATATTGGCTGGGACGAGTTGATTGACCTTTGTGATACCTTGAGCAGTCATACCAATTCGATTGAAGACATATTAGATGTGGATAGAGCTTTGTGGATGTTGGCCTTTGATAATGTTTTGGTGAATTTGGACAGTTATATTGGTCAATTTGCTCAAAATTATTACTTGTATAGAGATGATTACAGACGATTTTTACCCATTGTTTGGGATTTGAATGAATCTTTTGGTCAATTTTCGTCTACTGGTAATGGCAATTTGAATTCTACGACAGCGAAACAACAAATGAGCCACTTACTGCATGAGAACGATGCGAACTTTCCTTTAATACAAAAGTTGTTAAGTGTACCCATGTATAAGAGAATGTATTTGGCACATTGTAAAACAATGTTGTTAGAGAACTTTGATAATGGGACTTATTATACCAAAGGACAGGCCTTACAAACAACGATTGATGCGGCAGTACAGGCCGATGGAAACAAGTTTTTTACTTATGCCAATTTTACTGCGAACTTGACCACAGATATCAATACTGGTGGAGGGCCTGGAGGAGGAGGGCGTTATACAGGGATTACTAATTTGATGGATGGCCGAAGCCTCTATTTATTAGGACTGGCTGACTTTACACAAACAGAACCTACGATTTCAAATGTTAGCCAATCGAGTACAACTCCTTTAGTGAATACTGCGGTTACGATTACGGCTACTGTACAAGATGAAAATGCCGTTTATCTGGGGTATAGAACAATGGTTGGTGCTCCATTTAAGCGCGTACTCATGTATGATGATGGGGCTCATAATGATGGTGCTGCAAATGATGGGGTTTATGGAACCACTGTGACGATGCGTACCGTTATGATGGAATATTACATCTATGCAGAGAACAGCAATATTGGGAAATTTTCTCCACAACGTGCAGAACATGAATATTATGCAATTACCGCAGCTGCTGCTGTTGCGAATGATCTGGTCATCAATGAATTTTTAGCATCCAATGATTTTGTAGTCGCAGATCAAGATGGAGAATACGATGATTGGATCGAGTTGTATAACAATGGAAGCACTACGATTAATTTAGAGAACTATCATCTTTCCGATGATGGCTTAGATTTATCAAAATGGACGTTTCCTGCAGGGGCGACGATTGCTCCAAACAGTTATTTCATTGTATGGGCGGATGATGATGGCAGCCAAGCAGGCTATCATGCTAACTTTAAATTATCAGCAGGAGGAGAGACGATTTATTTGTCGGATACTTCAGGGACAGTTTTAGATCAAATCACCTATACCACACAAGTAACCGATACGGCTTATGCACGTTTTCCTAATGGAACAGGGAATTTCCAAGCCATGATGGCTACTTTTAATGCAGAGAATACACTTTTTAATAGTGTCAGAACATTGGAAGGAGGAGTAATTGATCTAAAAGCCTATCCTAATCCTGCACAGTATTCTTTTAATTTAGAAATTACAGAGGCAGAGGAACAGAAAAGAACCGTCCTTATTCATGATATTTATGGGCAATTGATTTATGAGAACAGTATTACCAAAAGTTTGTCTATTGAAACAACTAGATGGGCTTCTGGGGTTTATATTGTCTCTATTGATGGCGCTTCTTTAAAGATGATTATTAACTAAGAATTCCTTCCTTGATACCAATTGATCAAGACCTGAAATACAAGACAGGCCAAATCTTCCTAGGAAGATTTGGCCTGCTTTATTTATTCTAATGGGATAAAGAAAGGGAAGATTAACAACTCAAAACATTCTGTCGTGGTATTAAAATTCATCATGGTTGTAGTCCCTTGCTTGCCACCACCATGTCCCCACAAATTGCATTCTCCGCGATCGTAGGTAAACCAATGGAGGCCAACACCACTATCTTACTCGACTAAGGCCTCTGTCAAATTGAGCCTATTTAATTAGAAGTAGTTTGCTTGAATTATGAAAAAGGAGAAGCAGAGAACAACTAAAATCAATTACACAAAAAGTGGTGTGAATTGGAATTGACCGCCATCAAATAATCCTTGATCGCTCAATTTTAGGTTAGGAATAACCAATAAGGCCATAAAGGATAAGGTCATAAAAGGAGCACGTAAAGGGCAACCTAAGGTTGTTTTAGCTAGGCTATCCAACTCGCTATAAGCGGCAGCGACGTCTTCTCCTGATTGAGCGGACAAAATCCCTGCAATAGGCAAGGGCAATACTTTCTCTTGTGAGGCACTCACAACTGCGATGCCTCCCTCGTGTTGGATGAGTAGATTAACAGCTTGGCAAATGGCTTCATCTGTGGTGCCAACAGCAATAATATTATGAGAATCATGGCCAACACAAGAAGCCAATGCCCCTTCTTTGAGGTCAAATCCTTGAATAAAAGCAAGGGCAGGAGGAGCATCTTGATAACGGTTGATTACCGCCATTTTAAGAATATCTCTAGACGGATCAGAGAGGGCAAGTCCATTTTCTATGCGCGCTTTACAGGTAAGTTTTTTAGTAATTAATTCCCCATCAATAGCTTGAATGACCTGTATTTTATCACTAGTAGCGGAGAGCGCAAAATCTTCTACTTTCTTAGCTGTTGCATGGAAATTGTTGATTAGCATAGGTTCTATCCGTTCTAAGTGATCTTTGCCATTTAAGGCAACCTGCACGCCATTGATATAGGTAGCATAAACCTTGAATTCTTTTAAATCATGAACCAAGGCAAAA
This sequence comes from Aureispira sp., assembly GCA_050633105.1. Taxonomy (GTDB): domain Bacteria; phylum Bacteroidota; class Bacteroidia; order Chitinophagales; family Saprospiraceae; genus Aureispira. The sequence continues at coordinate 127,379 of JBOEFW010000002.1, forward strand.
TCAGCCCAATCTCCTTCTTGAAGTACTCCAATGTCCAAGCCATAATGAGCAACAGGATTGAGACAGGCAGCTTGCAATACATCAAATACAGGAATGCCTTTGGCGACAGCTCTAGCGGCTAATTGATTGATGTGGCCTAGTAAGAGATCATCAGGGTGTTTATCATCAGAACAGAACATTACATGGGCTTGGTGTTCTGGTAGTAAGTCAATTAAAGCTTCAAAATTTTTGGCAGCTGATCCTTCTCGGATTAGAATTTTCATGCCCAAGCTGCGTTTTTCCAATGCTTCTTCTAAGGTAAAACATTCGTGGTCAGTGCTAATACCAGCCGCGATGTATTGTTCTATATCCTTGCCGCGTACCCCAGGAGCATGACCATCTACAGGTTTGTTCACTGCTTTGGCCGCCGCAATTTTATCCATCATATCAGGTGTTCTATGAATCACCCCAGGGTAATTCATTACTTCTGCTAGGTATTTAATGTCAGGGCGAGCGAGCAATTGGGCGACTCCCTGAGGATCAATAACAGCTCCTGCGCTTTCAAAGCTAGTAGCAGGAACACAAGATGGTGCTCCAAAGTTAAATTTGAAAGGAACTTTGGCGGCATTTTCTAACATATATTCTACGCCTTTAATACCCAATACATTGGCAATTTCGTGTGGATCAGAGACGGTTCCAACAGTTCCATGTCGGACGGCTAATCGTGCAAATTCAGAAGGAACTAACATAGAACTCTCTACATGAACATGAGCATCTACAAAACCTGGAATAATATAATGGGGGAGCTGTTCCTTATTCGTCAGACGAGTAATACGTTTGATTTTTTGGTCTTCAATTTGAATTTCAGCAGGATAAATTTGACGATTCGGAATGTCAACGTAGTTGGCGCGTATTTGCATGTAGATAAGCGTAGAGAATGATAAAATGATAGTAATGGGTAAGAACTTAGAGCAAAGAAAGGACTTATTTCATAAAAAGAGCCTATTAGAGGATTGGAAACCAGAATTCTTCTTCAGAATCAGGATCGTTTCCTTTATATCGTTCCTCCATTTTTGCAAAATGAGGACGATGGTCAAGTTCATAAGCAGATTCTGGGAACCAAGTACCATAAATATATTGGAAGACTCCTTGGGCTTGATGTTCTGTTCCTCGATAGGTAAAAACGGCATACCGTCCTGCGGGAATGGTCAATGCCTCTAGACCTTTAGGCAGATTCTGAATTTCTTTTACTTCAACGGCAGCCCAACGCGTGAAAGTGCGCTCGACATCTAGCATTTTAAAGAATGCAAGATCAGGATAGAGCTCTATAGAATAAAGAGCCTTCCCTGTAGTGTGTTGAATTTGTGGGCGAATAGGCATAAAGCTTTTCCATAGCTCTTGAATTCTACCGTTTGTTATAGACACTAAGAGATGTTTTCCTACTAAGTGCGTTTCTGGCAAGTGAACAATTTGTAGAGGCATGGTACTATAATCCATCTATATTGATTTTGTGTTGATCCAATAAACCAACAACTTCCTGCAACGAGAATGTTGCCCCTCGGAGTCGATTTTTATTAGGATCAATAGAATATTGAATAGAGTGCCTTAAATCAGCTCCCTCTAGATTGGTTTGTTCAAAGTTAGCATGTAAGAGATTACAGCTCGTCAATTGGACTTTTGCTAAATTGGCTTCTGCAAAATCAACGCTTTTGAGCTCACAATTTTGAAAACGGCTGTTTTGTAAATCAAGTTGATAAAAGCTGGCGTGGTTCAATTGGCATTGTTCAAAAGTCATCGCCAATCCAAAAGTGCGGCAGTGCTCAAATGCTATCCCTAATAATTTACAACCAATAAATTCTACTTCTTGCAAGGAGGTTGTTGCTACACTAGCATTGCTAAGGTCACAGTTGACAAAGGAGGTTTCTATGAATCTGTTTTTAAAAAAATCAACAGCAGAGAAATTGCAATTCTTAAACGTACAAGCTTCATATTCTCCTTCTTGGAGTTTTGTTTGTGTGAAATCTATATTCTCAAATTCTTGCTCTACTGCATAAAATTTCTCCATGATCTTCTGTGTTAATGATTGATAGCAGTAAAATAGTAAAAAATCAGAGAAGGTTTAAGCTTCTTCTTTTAGATATTGATTGGGAACATGATCGGTTAACCAAACGCCATTATCAGATAAATAAAACAGATGTCCTGCTTTTTGCATGGCCAAACAATCTACTAAAAAGAGGAGAGGCTTGCCATGTCTACTTCCTACTTGAAGAGCGGTAGATCGTTGACTAGACAAATGGACTTGATGGCGATTGCGCTTTTGTAGACCTACTTGCAAAATGCTTTCTTTATTCTTTTGTGCGGTGCCATGATAGAGCAGAGCAGGAGCTGTTGTTGGTTCTAAAGCTAGGTCGATAGGGATAGAATGCCCTTGATTTGCACGGATACGCAAACCTGTTTCATCTATTTTGAAGCGTTGTTTATCGTTTTCTTGAACGAGTTGTCTTAATTCTTCTTGTGAGAGGGGGCGTTGGTGTTTTTCTAATTGTGTTAAGAGTTGTTGTATTGTTGTCCACCCTTGGGCATCTAATTCTAAACCAATAGCAGAAGGATTGTGACGAAGGATGTAGCTCAAGAATTTACTTGTTTTTCTTTGATTCATGATATTTATTTTTGCTCTAGGAACTCTCAAAGCAGGGCAAAAAGTTTCGTTTCAAAGAAAAAAAGGTTCTTTTCACGTAGAAAAGAACCTTTTATATAGGCATTATTCTCCATAAAGGGAATAAAAAATGTTTAATCTTCTTAAGCTAAAAGCTCTTCTAAGATACCAGCAAGGTCATCAGATTCTCCTAGGCTAGATAATTCATCACCATGATCTCCTTTGATTTTGTTGGCTTCTTCTTTGATTTTTGCAAAGAGGTCATCCATTCCTTTAACGGTAGCTTCTCCTTTCTTCTTGTTGATAGTAGAATCCATTTGAGAAAGGCTGGTTTTGTAACCATCTAGTTTGCTTTTCATCTCTGTAGCAGCTGTTTTGTCAGATTCAGAGGTATCCTCTTTTCCGATAAACTCATCAACATGCTCGATCAATTTCTCTACATTTTTCAATAAAGGCTTAACGCGATTGATCTTTTTCTTAGAGTCTGTCTCTGCTTTCCATTCGCCTAATTTTCCTTTAACTTTATCAAAGGCTTTGCTTAATGTTTTGTAGCGACGAGATTCTTCTCCAGCCGTTTCTGGAGCAGTATCAGAAGAAGTATCTGTAGTATCTTCTCCAGTAGTCTCGGTTCCAGTTGTATCTTCTCCAGTAGTTTCTTCTCCTGTTGTTTGATCATCAGAATCTTCTTCTCCAATGATTTCTCCAGCGATAGAGATGACAGCTTTTAAGCCAGATAGATAAGGTTTTAGTGCTTTTAGAATTTTAGACCATTTACCCCCTGGAATTTTTGAGGCAGCATCTGGCTCTAGGCATAGCAGTTTCTTTCCACCATCTATTTTGACAAAGGCAGAACCCATAGATGCTTCTTTTTGGCTAGCAGACATACTTTTGTCCAGTTTGCCAGATTTCATTTCTACCTGCTGGAAGTGTTTGTCCATTTTTTTGTTCACACCAAAGCATAAGAAGTGGCCTTGTGGTTTGTCTTTATCATCTTTGAAATAATCCAAGACAAGGTGAAATGGAGTACGCTCTCCTGGTTGCGCTACTAATTTTTTTACAGAAGCTTTAGAAAGCCCTTTTATTTTAGTTTGTTCTAGGTTCGCTACCTTTTCATTGTTTGTATCAAAGGCATTGAAATCTACTTTACTTTTGAACATAGTGTATAATAATTTTAGCGTAAAAAGTTGTGATTAGAAAGATGTTTATGGATAGAGTACAACTTGGGTTAGCTTAACGTTTTTAAATTTACACGTTTGAGCAATTTCTTGATCTCTTTACGTGTATCATTCATAGTTTCTACTACTTTTTCAAGTTTGTCTTTTAGTTCTTTACGTGCTTCTTTGTTAGCTTTTTGATTACCTAAACGTCCTTCTAAATCCTTCCATTGAGGGAGGGCGACATCTAAATATTCTTTGTTGCTAGCAAATTCGGCTTGTGTTTTTGCGTCTGTTTGTGCCAGTTTGGTTAAGAAAATCAACGCTGCTTTTCGCAATGCTTTGACAAAAGCACCATCTCTAGGAGTGATTTGTTGCTCTTTGTAACGCGGCATTAAATCATTCTTTAGTTTATCAATACCGCGTTGTAATTCTTGAGCGCGTTTGACTACTTTATCTCTAGGCACCATGTGCCCGTCTTTTGAAGCATTAGAATCAGAAGAAGGAGCGCCACCTGTTGACGTTGTATTTTCTTCTGTTGGGGTAGAGGTTTGATCTGTATTGACTTCTTCTACTTCTCCATCAGCACCAACTATTAAAGGGCCGTCCAACCAACGAATTTCCGCAAACTGTTTTAGTTTTTGGCGTCTCATTTTGTCAAGCACCTTAAGAGAAAGTTTTTTCTTGGCTTTTCCTAGAGACATATTAGGCTGTAGACAAAGAATCGATTTGTTGTTTTCTTTGAGAACAAAACAGGTGCCTATAGAAACTTGATTCTTGTCAAAGCCATCTTTGCCTTTTCCTGCTTCACGAAATGTCTTTCTGTGTGTAGCAGAAGCATTTCCAAAAACTAAAAGAGGCTCTCCTCCTGTAAAATCTTGGCAGAAAAAGTATTCTGTAGAATTTTCTACAGAAGTTTTCTTTAGCAAAGTTTGTTGAATGCCTTTGTAGTACTTACCCAAAAAGGCAGTATCTAAACTTTTACTTTTAATGTCTCCTACTTTGAACTTAGGGGATATTTTGAATGCCACAGTTAACTAGTTAATGGTTTGATGCAATAGGAAATAAATAGAATATTAATTGTACTCAAACACGCTTCACGCATATTTTAGAATACAGGTAAATTTAAGAAAAAAAAATCAAAAAAACAAACCCTTTTTCTTTTTCTCTGTAAAACAGTAGCGAAGGAGTGCTTTCTCGATCATCAAAAATACATTTATATGCAATATGCTACTCTGCGAGTATTTTTTAACTCTTTGAAATAGAATAGGGATTATTTAAGCGCTAGTTTTTGTAGCAGAAGGTTTATATTATAAGTCCTTCTTAGTACTTTTGTGCTTTCCAAAACTGTTGATAAAACAGTGGAGCGTTAGAAGTAGTTGGCTGTAGGCCAATTTTTTCACACAAGGGTGAAGTAAGTCATTGATATACTTCCTCTATACCATTATATATAACATGGCAAAAATTCCAATTGATCTCAATAAAGGGGCCCTTAAAGAAGTAGAAACCCCAAAAGAAAATATTATTGTTGGTATTGACTTAGGCACGACCAACAGTTTGGTTGCTTATATGGAGAATGGACAACCTGTTGTCGTGACAGACCATACAGGGAGTAACGCCTTGGTTCCATCCATTATTCATTTTGAACGCCCCAATTCTGTAATTGTAGGGCGAGATGCCTTACCCAAACTGATTGCTGATCCTGCCAATACCATTTTCTCTATTAAGCGCCTCATGGGTAAATCGTATCAAGATGTAGAGAATTACCAAGATTTTTTCTCTTATCAAGTAATTGATAATGAAGTAGAGGATAGCTTGGTTAAAGTTAGAATTAAGGATAAGTTTTATACACCAATTGAGTTATCTGCTAAAATATTAGAACAGCTCAAACGTCGAGTAGAGAAAACCTTGGGTTCAGAGGTTAGTCGCGCTGTTATTACTGTTCCTGCGTATTTTAACGATGCTCAACGCCAAGCGACTCGGGATGCAGGGAAATTAGCTGGCTTAGATGTTTTGCGTATTGTTAATGAGCCAACTGCTGCAAGCTTAGCTTATGGCATTGGCTTGGACCCTGAGAGTGTTAAGACCGTAGCGGTTTATGATTTGGGAGGCGGAACATTTGATATTTCTATTCTAAAAATAGAGCATGGTATTTTTGAAGTGCTTTCTACCAATGGCGATACGTTTTTGGGGGGAGATGATATTGATCGTGCTATTCAACAATATTGGTTGCAACAACAAGAACCAACAACAAGTAAAGCTTTTTTGCAGGCCTTGCGCTTAGAGGCAGAAAAAGCTAAGAGAGCACTTTCTACCCAAGAGGAGTTTGTAACCATGCTAGAGGGGCAGACGTATCGTTTGGATCAAGCTACTTTTACAAATTTAGTACAACCTTTATTAGATAAAACATTAATGGCTTGTGAGCATGCTTTAAAAGATGCAGAATTAACCACTGCTGCTATTGATGAAGTGATTATGGTAGGTGGTTCTACGCGTTTGGCTTTATTACAAGAAAAAGTAAAAGCCTTTTTTGGAAAGGAACTGCACAATGAACTTAACCCAGATGAAGTCGTGGCTTTAGGCGCTGCGGTACAAGCCGATATCTTGGCGGGAAATAATAAAGACATTCTTCTGATTGATGTAACGCCTTTGTCGTTGGGAATCGAAACGGTAGGGGGCTTGATGGATACTATCATTGCTCGAAATACAAAAGTGCCAATTAAAGCGGGGCGTCAGTATACAACTTCTATTGATGGACAAACGAACTTAAAGGTATCTGTTTTTCAAGGAGAACGAGACTTGGTAGCGGACAATCGCCAATTGGGAGAATTTGTTTTACGAGGGATTCCTCCAATGGCCGCAGGTATTCCCAAGATAGAAATTCACTTCTTACTCAATGCCGATGGTATTCTAAAAGTGCGCGCAAAAGAATTGCGTTCTGGAGTGGAACAAACGGTAGAAATGCGCTCGCCGTATGGTATTTCTGAAGAAGAAATGGGACGTATGTTGTTAGAATCTATTCAGAATGCAAAGCAAGATATGACGGTTCGCGCTTTAATTGAGGCGCGAACAGAAGCCCAGAATGTCGTGTTAGCGGCGCGCAAATTTCTAACTCAAAATGCGGCTATTCTAACAGAAGAAGAGACACAAGAGACGTTAAGATTGGTCAATGATTTAGAGATTGCCAGTAAGGGAGAGGATAAAGACGTGATTCATCAAACGATGGAAACACTGAACGAATATACAACTCCACTGGCCCACCGTGCATTGGATGCCAATATCGCGGATGCCATGAAAGGGAAAAAACTGTAAATCTAAAAGTTGAAAGCTATGGCATTATACTCCTACTTTGGAAATAGGCAATAGACCTTTATATAAGTGCGTTTAGTAATAGAGGTATAGACAATATACTTCTACTACTTTTGTTTAGGTTTTTATTCTTTGTACCACTTCACTGCTAAATGAACTCTATGTTGCGTTATTCTTTGTTATTGTTGTGCAGTACTGTAGCTGTACTTTTACACGCTCAGGAAGATACAGCTGTTTACACTATTAAATACGCTTTTAGGCCTGCCGATCCCTATCAAGATTTAGAACAAGGGCAAGAGTTTTTCTTGGCAGATGGGATGTATCGGGTTTGGAACGGTCAACGATTCCATTGGGGATTTTATGAGGAAAAGACACAAGAAAAACTGACAAAACCCAAGTATGATACCATTACGTATCGGTATTTAAACGCAGAAAAAAGGGGATTTTATAGAGTAAAGGAACAAGGGAAATGGGGTCTGTTAGGCCCAGATCGCGCGGTTTGGGTACCTATTCAGTATGACCAACTCAACTATGTTTCTAAACGTTACCAGCCTTATATCAGCATCCAACTGGGCAATCAATATGGAGTACTTAACCCTAAAGGGGAGTCTATTTTGGAGGCGGAGTACGATGATATTCTTTTTGATGGTTATCGTTATAAAGTCAGAAAGGGAGATAAATGGGGCTTGCATGACAACAAAGGAAAAGAATTGATTCCTACTTGTTTTGATGAAATTGATGACCATGCGTATGTGAATCAAATGCGGGTTAGAGTGGGCGATCAATGGGCGGTTTACAACTGGATAAAAGACAATCCTTGTGCCCTGTCTATTCATTATGATGACATTGATTATTTTTCTACTTATTATGTGGTAAGACAAGGCAGCCAATTTGGTTTATTAGATATTAATGCCAAAGAAGTGTTGCCGATAGAGTACGATTATATGGCGCCGTTTTTCCTGAAGTACCTAAATACAGTTTTGGTAGGAAAGGACAAAAAAGTGGGCTTATTTAGAATTGATTCTACTGGACAGAAGCAGGTAGAAGTGCCTATTGAGTACAGTGATATTTGGATTGATGAGAACAATTTTAAACTTAAAGTGCGCTTAGGAGATAAAGTTGATTACTATTTTGTGGATCAAACCTTATTTGATTTAGCTTACAATGATGTGCAGTACTATGAGGAAATTAACCGAGTAATGGTTAAGAAGAAAGGGAAGTGGGGGATGATGAGCCCTGAGGGCGAAGAGATGATTCCTATTATTTATGATAAAATTCATGTCATGAATAAGAACCAGTTCATGGTAGAAAAGAAAGGGAAATGGGGCTTGCTGAACGGTCGAGGCAAGGAAATGATTCCTGTTTTGTATGATAAATTTGACTACCGCCCCAAAAAAGATATTTTCTTTGTGAATAAGAAAGGAAACTGGGGAATTGTATCCATTAAGAAAGGGCTGCTCTTGCCACCCAAGTATGAGGATCTATCAACATTACCCAATCGCAATTATCTAGTTAAACAAAAAGGTTTGTGGGGCGTTGTGGCTCCTGGTGGACGCGTGATTGTTCCTTTAGAATACCACTCGTATGATTATAAGTACAAAGCAAAAGAAGTGTATCTCAAACATCCCAATGGTAGTGTTAAGAAGTATTCTTTGTATTAACACCTAAACTCCCTACCCATACATAAAAAAGAAGCCTCCCATCCAAGATTTGGATAGGAGGCTTTTATCGTATAGCAGTGCACTGCTAAGGACTAGTATTTTATTGTGTATTCACAACAATAGTTTGAGACAAGTTACCATGACAAACAGTAATATTGGCGGTATTGGCACCAAAACCTGTCGCAGAAATGCTTCCTTGGAAATCCACATCCGCTACTTGTACATTGTCAGAACAGTAAACTAACGCAGCCCCACTAACTGGGTTGCCTAGAGCATCAACTACTGTTGCTTGAATTTGAGCCGTTTGCCCTAAGGAAAGACTTACTGTACTTGGACTTGTTAAGTTAATAGACGCTGCACCAGCTGCTTGACTACCACAGCTACAACCTGTACCTCCACCACTGCCAACAGCAACAGAAATGCTTGAAGATCCACCTACTTCTGGATCAGTTTTGTCTGTCGCAATTAAAACCGTTGCTAATCCAATTTGAGCATTTGATTTCATGGTTACGGTACCATTCGCATCAACTGTCGCAATATCAAAAATAGCCAAACCGCCATAAGTAGGAATCATCCAATCTACATTGGTGGTTGGTGTACCTGTACCCAAGGCTAATTCTCCATTAACACGAACAACAGGATGTTTCATCGCCGTGAAGGTTCTAGAACTTCCAGCAGGAATAGCAGCATACCAAGGATCTAAAATAATAGCGCTATTAGGATAAACAGCAACATCAGCAACGCCAACGACACCGCTCACCATAGCTTTTATTTTTGTTTCACCAACAGTTTTAGCTGTAACTACACCATTGGCATCAATGGTAGCAATGGCATTATCTTCTATTGACCATTGGATACTTTTGCTGACTTCATTGTTGTCTACATCGTATGCTTTTGCCGTGAAGGTAGCTGTTTCATTCTTCAACAAATCAGACGATTCAGGACTGACGACTACGCGTACAACAGGTAGCTCTATTTGTATTGCTCCCAAAACAGTTACAGGGACAATAAAGCTAGAGTTTAAGCCACTTGCAGTTACTGTAATTTGGCAATTTCCAGCGCCTACAAAATTGACATTTCCTGTGCTAGAAACGGTTGCAACACTAGTATTACTAGAGCTATAGGTATAACTGGTAGATTGTGTACCCAAGTAAACCGTATTCAATTGCATGTCAGGAAAATCCACATCTACTAAGATCGCAGAAGGAGCTACTGCAAATAAAGCAGGAGCCTGAATTTGTAGAGGAGCAGTAGTGGTCAACGTAACACCATCTACTTCTACACTAGCAGTAATGGTGGCATTACCAGTTGTTGTAATAGAGGCAAGACCATTGCTACCAATCGCAACAATATTATTGTCAGAACTAGACCAAGTTACATTACTGGCAACAGTTCTGTTACCTTCTACATCAATAATCGCAGCAGTATAAGTAATATTAGCATCAGGGGCAGCGTTGATTGCACCATTTTCGATAACCAATATCTTATTGGTAGTTACTCCATCATCTGTTTTATCACAAGCCGTAAAGCCAATAAGAGCTAATAGGAATAAGGAAAAAATTAGATTAAATTTCATAAAAAAATTAAATTGTTTGTTGTTTTATTTTGGAATAAGAATAGGCGTGGCTAGCCAAAGCCTTAAAATACCACTAAGAATAAGTGAAGGCAATTGATCTTGTTGAAAAACGAGTAGTGTTTTTTGTTTGCTCAAGGTATAAATGGGGAGGATAACCTTTTAGGTATTTAACCTAATTTTTAACAAAAGAACAATTTAGAGAGCCGTTCTCTTCCTTTAAAAAGCCTGTTTCTTTGTAAGAAGAAAATTAGGTAGGGTGCAAAAAAAAGAAAGCTAATGTTCCACCTTAAAGAGTTGTATTAAGTAGCTTTTTCTTCATAAAAAAATAAAACAAGTAGTGTAATAATAAATTTTGTAACAAACCGTTAACGAATGTTATTTCGGACTATTCTAATACCATGCCAACCACAAAAAAGAACCTCCTGTCGAGTACTTAGACAGGAGGCTTTTAAGGTGTTTTTAGGATAAATACTAGCAGTGATTAATGTTGCTCAATGATAATTCGATTGGTAACCTGCCTATCAATTCGTAACATATAAACCCCTGTTGGTAAGCCTACTTTTTCAATACTTTGTAGCGTACTCTGACGAGTAGTTTGGTAAACGATTTGCCCTAGTGCATTTAATAATTCAATGTGTGCATTGGGAGACGCATAGGTCCCAAAATCAATGGTAAATAAACCCTTATTAGGATTCGGATACACTTGGATAGCAGGCATTTCTTGACTAGACAATCGAGTTGTTGAAATGAAAGTAATGTCATAACAACTAGACGTATCTTGACAACCGTTTTGTGTGACAAGCGCTGCATATAAGCCATTCCCCGTAGGAGAAAAACTAGCGTTAGTGGCACCCGCAACAGGTAAGTTGGTCGCACAGTCCAACCATTGCACGGTGGCATTGGTGGCCGTTGCTGTCAAAGTGAAACCGTTAACAACAACCGTTGTATCAACCCAATCTTCTGTGACGGTCTTTTGAGCCACGGAAATACATCCTGACAAGGCATCGGTGATGGTCACTTGATAGGTAGCAGAATTGGTGGCTACCACACTTGCTGTAGTTGCTCCTGTTGTCCAATTGTAGGTATAATTACCACTACTGGCTGTTAGAGTTAAGCTGTCGCCAAAACAAAAGCTATCTCTTCCTGTATTGGTACTAATCACATTGGATGGATTGGGAGCAATCAGAACGGTCTTAACAAAGGTATTGCCACAACCAAAGCTGTTACACGCTTGTAAGCGCAACTCATGTGTTGTTGCCATCGTATCCCAATCTACCACTACAACACTGGTTGTGCTGCTTCCAACAATGCTTCCTCCAATAATAGTCCAATTATAAGTGGCATTAGGTTGACTGTTGGTACTGTAATTAAGATTGGTTAGCGTGCTGTTCGAACAAAAAACGGAATCTCCTACTACATTACTAATGATAGGAACTAGGCTGGTATCAATTTCTACTACGACCCCAAAAGGAGGACTCCAAGTCCCATCTTGCCCTTGTATTCTAGTATAAAGAGCATGTGGACCTAATGTCAAACTAAAGGTTGGTAAATTATCCCCAACAATTTCTAAGGCTTGGTTAAAATTACCATCAAAGGCTAATAAAGCCGTTCCATTGCCTTGTCCAGGGTCAATATCCCAGAAATATTCGGCGGCAGTCAGGTTAATTTGATGGCCTGTTGCTAAAGGTGTAGCCGCTACATTCATGACTTGTACAAAAGGAGGGCTCCATGCCCCATCTTGTCCAAGTACTCGAATATGAAAGGTATGCAACCCATTGGCTGGTAAAGTCGCTGGTGCATTGCTAAAAGCGGTTTCAATCGCTTGATCAAAATTACCATCAAAGGCTAATAAAGCCGTTCCATTGCCTTGTCCAGGGTCAACATCCCAGAAATATTCGGCAGCGGTCAGATTAATTTGATGGCCTGTTGCCAAAGGTGTGGCCGCTACATTCATGACTTGTACAAAGGGAGGACTCCATGCCCCATCTTGTCCAAGTACTCGAATATGAAAGGTATGCAATCCATTGGCTGGTAAAGTGGCTGGTGCATTGCTAAAAGCGGTTTCAATCGCTTGGTCAAAATTGCCATCAAAGGCTAACAAAGCCGTTCCATTGCCTTGTCCAGGATCAATATCCCAGAAATATTCGGCAGCGGTGATGTTGATTTGGTGACCTGTAGTTAAAGGTGTATTCTGTATGTTAATTACTTGAACAAAGGTAGAACTCCAAGTTCCATCTTGTCCGAGTACCCGAATATGTAAGGTATGCAATCCCACAGTAGGTAAGGTTGTAGGTGCGTTGGTAAATGCTGTTTCTAGTGCTTGGTCAAAATTACCATCAAAGGCTAATAAAGCCGTTCCGTTGCCTTGTCCAGGATCAATATCCCAGAAATATTCGGCAGCGGTGATGTTGATTTGGTGACCTGTAGAGAGTGGTGTCCCTTGTATATTTATCACTTGAGAAAATAAGGGACTCCAAGAACCGTCTTGTCCTTTGATACGAATATGGAGGCTGTGTAGTCCTGTGGTGGGAAGGGTAGAGGAGTTGATTAACACTTCTTCTAGCGTTTCATCAAAATTACCATCAGAAGCCACAACCGTGGTTCCATTGCCTTGCCCAGGATCAACATCCCAGAAATATTCGCCTTCAATTACGGTGTTCTGACCTAGAATAGGCCAACTACACAACAATAAGAAGATACCAAAGAGTAGGGTGGAGAGTACTCTAACGATCAAAACCTAATGCTTTTACGTCCAAGTTGTATCCCTGAAAGACCCCTCTATCTAAAATAACATGGTAAACTCTAGAACTTCCTGTAGTTAATGGGAAATAGTTATCTAAGGTAAAAGACCCGCCATAAGCTCCTGCGTCTCCTGTTGTTAGATCTAAATCATAATATTGGATACTTGGATTAGAACCATTCACGGCTGGAGAACCAGCTAAATTACGTCCATCAACAGTATTAATTCCTACTGTACTATTAAAAACATCCGTTGTGCTCAAGTTAAATCCAATAACTCCCAATAAGCCAGCACCATTTCTAATATAGTTGTATTCTGTTACCATAGATCCGCTATTACTCCCAAGAGCAATAGAGTTATCATTACTAACAGAAACATACTGCGTAATAACATTGTTAGAAACGATCAAAGAACTACCTGCTGCAAGTCCTCCTATGTTTATACCTCTTCTGCGACCATTCATATTAATAGTGTTGTTGGTAATAGCATGATTGCCCGCAGTTAATACATTAGTCTGTATTTCTGATGTAAGGTTGTTTCTAATTTCTAGTTGATCTCCTGCAGCAGAAACACTAATGAATGTACATTTATTGCCACTAATAAGAACCTTGTCAGTGGTGCTAATAGCAACACTTGTCTTAGAAATATCTCCTACTTGGTTGCCCAATATTTTGCCATATTTAAAACGGATATCTCCTGTCGTACCTAAATCACAGTTGGCTACTGTTAAATCATAACCGCTGAAATTAAAATTAATGGCTGTTCCATTATAAGTAAAAGAAGAACCTAGGATATTAACAATAGTACGGCTAGAAGTGGTGTTACTAGTACCATCTACTGTGCCCCCAATAGACTCCAAACCAATTAAGCTGATTTCTCTACCATTAGCTGCAGGAATCGTAATATTTCCCTGTAATTTGAAACGAACATTATCTGTCGCTGAAACAAAAGTCAAGGATTTGTTGATGACCAAATTCTCCACCCAAGGAGCTAAACTAGCTTTGTTGGTCACAATAATTCGGTCGCCGTTAGTTGCGGCAGTAATGGCGGCTCCAATGCTACCATAGGTGCCTGTAGGGCCCGCATCAATGACGACTAAATCAGCAGCAAAACCTTGCTGAAAAGACAATAGAAAGAGGCTTAAAAGAGTGACTTGCACCCTTTTAATCAAGTTAAAATTCATGATTAAAAATTTAGATTGTTGAAAAAAAATGGAATAATTTTCATGAAAACCAACAGCCAAAATCCAAATACAATGCCAAAGAAAAGTTAAAAGATAATAATTGGGAACTTTTGACGTTGCCTACTTTTGTAGGAGGAATCTTTATGTTGAAAATAAATGACGTAAATTGTTTAAAGTTAGTTTGTTAGAATGAAAGTGGGCTTGCTGAAAGTCAGAAGGAAGAAATAACGAAAGATTTAGTTAAATGCTTTTTGTAAGGTTTTTTATAAAAATCTTAGCGTAATTCAAAGAGCATAAATTGTTCTTTATAAAAAAAAGCACTATTCTAGTAAACTAAAATACCTCCTCTTTTTTTTACCCATCTATAAACAAGCGCAATGACACCAACAAAAGAAGCAGTAGTAGATTACGATATTGGAATTATTGGGACAGGTTTTGGTGGTTTAGGATTAGCGATGCGGCTTCAAAAAGAAGGGAAGAAAAGTTTTATTATATTAGAACGTGCGGCACAAGTTGGAGGGACTTGGCGCGATAATACCTATCCTGGTTGTGCTTGCGATATCCCTTCTCATTTATATTCTTATTCCTTTGAGTTAAATCCTAAGTGGTCACAGATTTATTCTCCTCAAGCGGATATATTGAAGTACATGATTCAGTGCAAGGATAAGTATAACTTGGACGAACACATTCATTACAATACTACATTTACTTCCGCTATTTTTGATAAAGCTTCGTTAACTTGGTTATTGACGGCGACAAATGGTAAGACATGGCGTGTCAAAACAGTAGTGGCTGCTTTGGGGCCATTGAATGTCCCTCAGATACCTAACTTGAAAGGAAAAGAGACTTTTGTAGGAGAACAGTTTCATTCTGCTAATTGGAGAGCAGACGTGGAATTAACAGGGAAAAAAGTAGCGATTGTAGGAACAGGGGCTTCCGCGATACAAATTGCCCCTGAAATTGCTGATCAAGTGGCCCAATTGACGATTTTTCAACGCACCGCACCTTGGATTTTCCCCAAGAACGATCATCCTATTCGTCCTGCTAAGCAGGAGTTGTATGCAAAGAAGCCTTTTAAGCAACGAATCAAACGCTTCAAAGCTTTTATGTATATGGAATATAGCGGCAAAGGCTTATTCAAGGATAACTTTTACCGAAAGTTCAGCCGTAAATTAGCAGAGGACTATCTAGAAAAAGAAGTAGCTGATCCTGTCCTCCGAGAAAAACTAAAGCCTAATTATACGGTGGGTTGTAAACGTCGTTTACTTTCTGATGATTATTATGCTGCGATACAAAAAGAGCAAGTAGCCCTCGAAACAACCGCCATTCAAGAAATAGTGCCCAAAGGAATTGTAGACCAGCAAGGGCAATTGCATGAATTTGATGTGATTATTTATGCGACAGGCTTCCAAGTCATTGATTATACCGAGCGCAATTTAACGATAAAAGGTCTAACAGAAATGGAGTTATTTGCCCATTGGACCAATGTTTTTCCAGAGGCGTATCATGGAACGGCTGTTGCTGATTATCCTGGTTTCTTTTTTATTCTTGGGCCCAATACAGGCTTGGGACATAATTCTGTTATTCATATAATGGAGTCTCAATTTAATTTCTTAATGGATTATTGGGCACAGTTGGATAAACTCCCTAAAGGAAGTTTACTAAACGTCAAAAAAACAGCACAAGACGCGTTTAATAAAAAGATCCAAAAGGAACTTTCTACGATGGTTTGGTCAACAGGAGCGTGTAAGAGTTGGTATGTTAATAAAGAGGGGAAAAATCCAACGCTCTGGCCTGGCCCAACAACTACGTTTCGCAAGAGAACTAAACGAATTAAATTAAAGGATTTTGAAGAACTTCGACCTTCCAAATGAGTAAAGACTTAACAAAAGTACAAGCGTTTATTCAGCAATTTTTGCCGTTAACTTCCCAAGAATGGGATGCTTTGGCAGGGCTGTTTACATTTCAACAGTATGCGAAGAAAGCTTACTTAGTGCAGGAAGGGGTTTATGCCCAGCAATTTGCTTTTGTACAGCAAGGAGTATTGAGAGCTTTTTATCGCAATACAAAAGGAGAGGAGTACAATAAGACCTTTTTTGTAGAAGGCGATTTTGTGGGCGCGTTATCGTCCTTGGTAACACAAAGCCCAACCGCCATTCCTATTCAATGCCTCACTTCTTGTGATTTATTGGTGGCTAATTATAAGGATTTCACCGCTTTATTTGATCGTTATCCTAAGATGGAACGCCTAGCAAGATTGTTGGCCGAGCAGTATTTTGTTAGAAAGGAGCAACGTGAAATTGAATTGGTGACGTTAGAAGCCAAAGAGCGTTATCCGATTTTTCAAGAAGCTTATCCTACCTTAGAACAATTGATTCCGCAATATCATATCGCTTCTTATTTGGGCATAAGTGCAACACAACTAAGTCGCATTCGAGCCGCTCGGCTCTTGAAATAAAGTGGCATAAAAATAAGTTCTTATTCTTAAAAATAGGCGCTAGGATTTCCTTTACCTATGTAAATGTTTTTGAAGTAGAATTGATAGAGCTTTGTACTATTATTATAACAATAGACAAGAACTATCATGGAATTAAGCGGCAATAAAATATTGATTACAGGAGCGACAAGCGGCATTGGCTTGGCCTTATTAGAAGAATTTTTAGCTTTGGATAATCAAATTCTTGCTGTCGGCAGAAACCAAGAGAAATTGGCGGCATTGGCCCAAAAGGATGCGCGTATCTTTACTTTTTCCTGTGATTTGGGGCAAGTTGCTTCAATGGATAATTTATTAGTTTGGATAGAGCAAGAGCATACAGATTTGAATATACTTATTAATAATGCGGGAATGCAGTACAATTATCATTTTTTAGAAGCCTTACAATTGTCTGCTAAAATAAATCAAGAAATCGAAGTCAATTTCAAAGCGCCTTTGCAGCTTATTGGTCATTTATTGCCTATTCTGACTAGCAATAGAAATGCTGCGGTTGTGAATGTTTCGTCTGGCTTGGGATTGGTGCCCAAAATGGCGGCTCCTGTATACTGCGCTACTAAGGCAGGCCTACATATTTTTTCGCAAGCGTTGCGAGATCAACTAATAGGGGAGGTGAAGGTCTTTGAAATCATTCCTCCTTTGGTAGATACAGCGATGACAAAAGGACGGGGCAAAGGTAAAATTAGCCCAGAGCAATTGGTCCAAGAATTCTTAAAGGCTTTTAAGAGGGATCAACTAGAAGTGCCTATTGGTAAGGTGAAATTATTGACGCTTATACAACGAATAAGTCCTAGACTTGCGCGTAGGATTATGCGTGGGCAATAAGTCTCCTTACTTTGATAAGCTTTTAATAACAGCAATGGAGTTGCCGCGTAAAAAGGGCGTAGCTACCTTTTCTTTTCCATAATAAATCTGTGTATTGGGCAACCATTCTTTTAAAGTCTGCTCAATGAAGGCTCTATTGCCTTGTCGCTCTTCATGCCAAATCAATACTTTGAGGTGTTGGAGCTTTTTGATGTTGCTAGGCAAGGAGCGCCGCCCCAAAAAAGAGATGTCTAGGGCTAGGAGATGGGGCAAGGTTGCTAGACTTTCAAAGCTCTGGGCAAGATTTAAAGCACGATTGCCATTCAAACTAACTACTTGTAAATTTCTTAACGATCCCATTTGACGGGGGAGGTTTCTTAAAGGTAGTTTGTCTAAGAAGAGTTTCTCTAAACGTGACATTTGCAAAAGGACGAGAGGTAAGCGCTGTATGTTATTATAATAAGAGGCGGCACTGTTGTGTAAGTTGCTAATGTCTAAAACGCGGAGATTTCTAAGTCTACTAAGGTAATTGGGTAAACTATGAAGGCTATTATCTGCCAAAACAAGTTCTTCTATTTGGTTTAAATAGGAAATCCCTTTAGGAAGCTGTTTCAATCCATTGGAAGAGAGGTCGAGCTTGCGCAATCGTTGACAATGCTGTAATTTGGGATTGAGCGCTTGTAATTGGTTGTTACTAAGAGACAAATAACGTAAATCGTGGTAATAACAGACATGATCTGGAAGGAAATAGATGTTTTGGTAAGACAGATCTAGGTGCTTCGTCAACTGGCGTTTTGAGGAACCAATGCGTTGGTAATTTCGTCGGAGGCTACGTTGGCTTCCTGCTAGGAGCGCATTGTAATGCAGCTCTTGCCAATAGTTGGCCTCTTCAGGAAGTTGTGGTAGTTTTTTTCTAGTGGCTAATTGAAAAAGTGCTTCTTGGCTGCTAATCTGTGCCTCTAATAATTGTTGAACAGTGGTGGGTAAAGGAGCTAAGTTAAGAGTCGTTTTATTGGTAGGTGTTGTCTCGTTAGGCTTTTGATACCCACAACTACTTTCGATAAAGCAGCAAAATAACAAAAGAAAGAAGGAAGCAGTAGGGGGCCATTCCAATGGCACCCTACTGCAAAATCCTATTGTAGGTAGCTTTATCTGGGGCATAAAATCATTTTTTTAAGGCACAACAGAATAGACCAAAACATCAGCGATTCTTTGCGGGCTTACAAGTACAAACCAGACTGTTCAATTTCACTCAATACCTTATTGGGCACCCAATAACGGATAGATTTTCCTTCCTTGATGAGGTTCCTAACAGCGGAGGACGATAGTTCCATTTGTGGTGCCTCCACTAAGGTAACATTAGGATGGTTTTCGTATTCACCCAAATCATAATTCGGGCGACGATATACATAGATTTGATAATTCTTAAGGAGCACTTCGTAGTTTTTCCACTTGTGTAAAGAACCCAAATTGTCACCCCCCATAATAAGGACAAACTCATAATTAGGGTGTTGCTCTGTTAAGTAAGCCAAAGTGTCAACGGTATAAGAAGGCTTTGGTAAGCCAAATTCTATGTTGCAAGATTCTAGTTGTGGTTCTAGTTCTACTGCCAAGTTCACCAAGTGTAAACGGTCATAATCATTGGCTAAAGTGGCTCTTTTTTTGAGCGGATTATGAGGCGTTACCACCAACCAAACGCGATCTAAATCGGTATGGCTAGCTAAGTAATTGGCAATAATTAAATGCCCTGTATGAATGGGGTTAAAGGAGCCGAAAAAAAGTCCAATCTTCATAGTAGTCTATAAAAAGCAAAAAAAAGAGGACTGCCCAAAAAGCAGTCCTCGATTATATAGATAGGGATAAATCCCTGTATCTTATTAGTTCAATTTGAAACGAACAGGTAAATTGTATTTTACACGAACGGATTTACCACGTTGTTTGCCAGGCGTCCATTTTTTAGACATTTTATTCATCATTTTGATGACACGCTTAGCTTCTTTACCACATCCTCCTCCTGGATCACGTAAAATTTCAACATCTACAATAGAACCATCTTCCATTACAGTAAAACTTACCACAGACATTCCTTCAATTTGGTTCTCACGAGCCATAGTAGGATACTTAATGTTGCTGTAGATAAATTTCAATAATTTCTGATCCGCACAAGCTTTTTTAGCATTGTTATCTCCTGCTTGCTCTTCACAACCTGGGAAGCGAGGCATTTGCTCTACAATGGTAAAAATTTCTGGTTCTGGTTCAGGCTCTGGTTCAGGCTCTGGTTCAGGCTCTGGAGCTGGACCATCACCGTAAGGACCATCATAATTTTGATCCGTATCGGTTACTTCATCTTCCTCATCCAATTCCTGATTTTCCTGCTCTTCCTCTTCCACTTCTTCTTCCACTTCTTCAATTTGTGCTGGTGGCGGTGGTGGTGGCGGTGGTGGCGGTGGCGGTGGTGGTTGAGGTGGTGTATTTGGTGGCTCCGTCATGATATCCTCAATATCAGGAATATCGCTGTAATCGAAAATCTCTGTCACGGTAACATCCGTCCAGTTGATTACAAGGTAAATTCCCAATAAAGCAAGAACACCACCCATTCCAGAAATACTACTACGGTGTTTATGTGTATTCACCTCGTTATACTTCCTAATTAGGGTTGCATTGCTTTCAGGGCTATCTTTGTACTTATTAATAAGTTCCTGAGATTTGCTTTTCAAGTAAGCCTTGTAACCCATAATACCACCTGCCACTAAGGCAAACATGGCAAGTAAACTGAGTCCCAATTGGGCACCTGTGATCTCTGGACCTGCGTACAAAAACATAGTCCCAAAGTGCAGTCCATTGATTGACATAATACTATGTTTTTTGATTAAAAAAATAAGTGTTTGCACTCTTTAATTTCCCACACTTGTTGGGAATTAAACCTAAGCTCGAAGATAACAAAAAATACCAATTTAATAAAGAATTGGAAGGACTACCAAGGTAGTTGATTTTGTTAAGTTGTTCTTAGAGCTATTATTATTTTAGTTTCCTAATAAAAGATAAAATGATCTATCAGGAATAAGGCCTTCTATATTTCTTCATTTACCTTTGTGTTTTTGGACAACAGAGGTCATCTATTTCAACAAATATCGACGGGAACCGTACCAATAAATCAAAAGACTTAACAAGGCGCCCAAACAGTTGGCTAGCATGTCGGCATAATCAAACTGTCGGTGTGGTAATGTTGCTTGTACTAGCTCCAAAAACGTACCATAAAGACTGGCAATAAAAACAGCCAAGACAAGCATCCCTTTAGACAATAAAACGGTTCGCCATTGACCTTGCAGCATTCCCCAAAACAAAAATCCTGTTAGTAGGGCATAAAACACCAAATGACCGACTTTGTCAGGGGATAAAAAATCCCAAGGAATTGGCGGTAAAGCAGAAGTTGTTGATAAACTAGCAATCAAGATCGCCCAAGCTAAAGCTGGTAAAAAATATAGTATTCCTCTTAGTTTATGCTTCAACACTTGCTTTATAATCGGCTGCACTCATCAATCCTTCTAATTGAGCCACATCTGTGATTTTAATTTTAACCATCCAACCTGCCTCATAAGGAGCTGTATTCACTAATTCTGCCTCATCTTCCAAGATGCTATTAAATTCTAGAATGGTTCCTGAAACAGGCATGAACAGGTCAGAAACAGTCTTCACGGCTTCAATGCTGCCAAATACGTCATCCTTTTCAAAGGTTTCTCCTTCTGAATCAATATCAATATAAACAATGTCACCCAACTCACCTTGAGCGAAATCAGTAATGCCTACAACGGCTTCATCTCCTTCTACGCGTACCCACTCGTGATCTTTGGTGTACTTTAAATTTTCTGGAAAGTTCATAGAATATAATCTATTGGAATTAATGAATGTAAAGTGTTACAGTTTGCTCTTTTGTTATAATAAAAACCAATACAGCAAAAGAATCATTTTGTAAAACCAAAGTTAATTTATTTTTCCAATCTAAGCCCATAATCTTCTCAAAAAAGACCCTACAGAGAAGAACTTTATTAAAGGAAGAAGCTTCTTTGTAGCCGCGTTGTTGGTATAGATGCAGGTGTTTTTGCTTTTGGTGTGTGTGGTACAAAAAAAAATAAAAAATTAAATAAGTGCCTTTTCAAAGAAGAGAAAACCAAACAAAAGAAAGATTCTGTAGAATCAAGTTTATGTACTAAGGTTAGAGTTGTTATTCTTCTTAAAAAGAAGAGAGGGAAAGAAAGGGATAGAAGCAGCAAAGTTCTTTGTAGCTTCGTTTTTGGTATAAAAGTTCCTTCCTTGATAATTGCGGCTTATTCCAATAAAAAAATCAAAAAAGAAAAAAAACTTTAAAAGTAGTTCTCTAAAAGAATTCTTTTCTACCTTTGTAGTACTTAAATTTATTGACCAATGGCTCGTATACTCCTTTTATTGTGGGTAGTAGTAATTAGTGTCCAAAGCTTGTATAAAGGTTTGGTGTACACTTACTATGTCTGCAATAAGGCATATATTATAGAGCAATTGTGTGAGAACAAAGCAAAGCCTGCTTTGAAATGTGATGGTAAATGTCACCTCAAAAGAGTCATGAATGTTAAGGCCGCACCCTCAGAGGATAAACAGCAACCTTATTTACCTTCTTTAGAAGAAGTAAAATTGCCGCCTCTCTTTTTTCAAAATGTAAAGCCTTTATTGGCTTTTGCTGGAAAAACTCTTTTTTCAGTAGCTAACAAAACAAGTTTTGACTACCAGTTTTGTTATGCCTATGAACCCTTGCTTGGGGTTTGGCACCCTCCCCGCTTTATTTAAGGCAAATTTACAAAAGACGTTTAGAATCATTAGAGACGCAACTGTGTAAAGCAGTAGTGCAGAACTTGGTATTTCCTATAGAGATACTTTGGAGTATCTGTAGTTTCTATTAACTCGTATTCTTGACTATCGTATAGTCTTTAGTTCGCTTTGCCTTTTCCTGTCTACTATTCTAACTTAGAATTTATTTCTGTTTGGAACCATTCCTCGAATGACCTCCAACTATTATCCCTTGATTATATACCAATGAAAAGTTCTAGCTTTCTCATAATGGTTGCTTTATGCTTGTTGTTTCTCGATTGGGTGCAGGCCCAGAGAAGAGGCAAAACTATGAAGCGTTCCAATTTAGAATCTCCGCTAGCAGTGTATGCTACGCAGACAATAAGGAATCTTCGTTTGAAGGGCATTCGCCTTTATAAACTTCCTATTTTCCTATTTATTCTTCTCTAATTATTAGATAAAAACTTATTGCTGACTTGGAGTAACGGAAGTAGTTACTCTTATTCATAACCCCCTTTATTTTTATTGAAATGAAAAATAACTCTTTTTTCGTAATGGCAGCGCTATGCCTATTTTTATCCTCTTGGGCTCAAGCCCAAAATACCTATATCGGCAAAATCATTGATAACCAAAGTCAAGAACCATTGATGGGCGTTAATCTTTGGGTAGAACGTATGCAAACGGGTACCACAACGGATATCAGTGGTGAATATAATTTGGAAGCAAAAGCAACCGATATAGTAACCGTCTCTTTTATTGGATATGCGACCCAAACAGTCGAGGCCAAGGAGTTGGGCAAATTATTAGCCTTGAGTTCCAACATTGCTGAATTGAATGATGTGGTAGTTTCTGCTAGTCGTTCTCAACAATCGCGTTATGAAGTACCTGCCGCGATTAGTACGATTACTGCAACTACAATTGATGACGCTCGGGCAACTTCTTTGGATCAATTGCTCAACAAAACCCCAGGTGTTTTTATGGTAGATTTAGGGAATGAGCAACACAGTATGGCCATTCGCCAACCCTTGTCTTACAAGAGCTTATTCTTATACTTAGAAGATGGCTTGCCGATTCGTCCTACAGGTGTATTTAATCACAATGCTTTGTTGGAAATGAACCAAGCAAACATTGCACAGATTGAAGTAATCCGTGGCCCTTCTTCTTCTTTGTATGGAAGTGAGGCAATTGGAGGTGCCATTAACTTTATTACCATTCGCCCTACGGCTACACCAACAGCTAGTGTGCGTTTGCAAGCCAATAACTTGGGGTATAAACGAGCCGATTTGAGAGCGGCTGCTACCTTTGGAAAATTCGGTTTGGCATTTTCTGGTTATTATGCCAACCGTAGAAATGGTTTTAGAGAGCACAGCGACTTGGATAAGTTAGGTTTGACGCTTAAAGCGACTTATGCAATCTCTGAGCGGGACTTTTTATCGGCTGATGTTACCGCCATTGATTACCGTGCAGATATGACAGGAAGTTTAGACAGTGCTGCTTTTTATAGCCGTTCTTATGGATCTTTACAAACTTTTACAAATAGAAATGTTTGGGCGTTGCGTTCTAAAATTAATTATCATCGGTATTGGAATGAGCGATCAAAAACAAGTGCTGTTGTCTTTTTCCGTGACAACTCTATTAAACAAGTCCCTTCTTATCGTGTTCGGGATGATTGGTCTCCTTGGGGAAATCCTACAGGGAATCGCAATCTAGCACATGGAGAGAGTAATGATAATAGTTACCAGAGTTTTGGTGCGTTGGTACAACACCGCCAAGAATTTGATTTTTGGAAGAGTGCGTTGACCGTAGGAACATCTATTGATTACAGCCCAAATACTTATCAAGCTAATTACATCTCTATTGTACGTAGTGATGATGGGATTTATACAGATTATACAAATGAGGCGGATTCTATGTTGACCGATTATGAAGTTGGTTTAGTTAATCCTGCCGCGTATGCACAAATCGAATTGAGTCCTTTTAAAGGGTTTAAATTAGTAGTGGCTGCTCGTTATGATGCTTTTGTTTACAATTATGAGAACAACCTATCTAGTACTGCTTTTTCAGGAGCACCTGATAATATCGATCAATTTTGGGCTTTCACTCCTAAAGTGGGAGCAACCTATAACATTAATAAAGAGGTTGGTTTTTATGCGAATTTCAGCCAAGGGTTTGTTCCACCTCAGATTGGTGAATTGTATCGCGGAGTAAAAGTACCAGTTTTGCAACCTGCTCAATACAATAATTATGAAGTAGGAGGATGGTTGAATCTATTGAAAAATAAATTGCGCTTTGATTGGAGTGTTTACTGGATGGATGGTTTTAATGAGATCATTTCCGTAAGCTTAGACAATGGTGATCGAGTGAATCAGAATGCTGGACAAACGCGCCACCAAGGAATCGAGTATGGCTTGTATTATACCCCAATTGCAGATGTTTCTATTCGTGTATCTGGTTCTAATGCTGTTCATACCTTCATAGATTATGATGAAAATGGGACTGATTATTCAGGTAATTTAATGCCTAGTGCACCCAACTGGATCTTTAACTCTGAGGTAATTTATAAGCCTAGTTTTGTAAAAGGTTTACGGGTAGGTGTAGAAATGATGCACATGAACCAGTATTTTATGGATGCAGCTAATAGCAAAACATATCCTGGTTTTTTAATCTTTAATGCACGTGCAGGCTATACCTTTAAAGGTTTTGAAGTTTGGTGTAATGTGTTGAATTTTACGAATCAATTGTATTCTCCCAATGCAAGTTTATCTAGTTGGGGAGAGAGCATTACTGTAGGTAATCCATTGAGTGTGAATGTAGGGATTGGATATAGTTTTGTAGGAAGATAAGAGGTTTGTTTAGCAGGTATCCGTCGAATGACGGGTGCTTGCTTTTATTTTTTGAAAATAGTAAAAATAAGAATCAATTAACCATGATGAAATCCCTCTATAAATGGCACCATCGCCTAGGACTGTTAGTCACTTTACCAATTTTAGGTTGGTGTATTAGCGGCCTCACGCATCCTATTATGGCCAATTTTTTTAAGATTAGGCCAGCCCATCGTACCATAGAAGTCCAAGCGCCCCAATTGGATAGTACGGCACTTCCTTTGAAGGATATTTTGGAGCGACAAGAGATCCAAAGCTTTCAGCAAGTCCGTTGGATGCGCTATGGTGGACAGCCTTATTATCAAATTATTCAACCAAAGCAAACAGCGGTCTACTTACACCAAGAAACTGGGGCAGTATTGGAGGAAGGAGATAAAGTGTATGCTCAAGCTTTGGCGCGGCATTTTTTAGGTGATTCTAGCAGTGCTATTGTAGGGATAGAACGAATTGAGCAGTTTACAGGGGAATATCGTTTTATTAACCGCTTCTTGCCAGTATATAAGGTCAGTTTTGATCGAGCGGATGGGATGGATGTTTATGTCTCTACAGAAAGTTCGCGCTTGGGAACGATGAATAACAACTTGCGTAAGAATTCTATGGCTATTTTTGGTGCCTTGCACAATTGGGATTTCCTCCAAGCCTGGCCCAATACCAAAACAGGACTAATGATGTTGTTCATGCTGCTGGGCTTCTTAACAGCAGTAAGCGGCTTGTGGATTTATGGGGTACAATGGAAGCATTTCAGTGAAAAACGCCCTAATGCGCGGCATCGTCGTTGGCATCGCCGTTTGGGCTTAATGGTGGCCATCTCTACGTTGGCCTTTACCTTTAGTGGGGGCTATCATGCCTTTGCAAAAACGCAACAAGAACAACCGCAGGTTGTTCCTCCGCCAATGTATCGCCCAGCTGATGTAGTGCAATTACCTGTCTTGAAAGTAAAATTTGCGGATCGCCCTGTTGGCAATGTTTCTTTAGTGAAGATAGAAGAGGAGACCTTTTTTCAGATCCAATGGTTGTTGCAACATGAACCAACAGGATATTTTAATGCCAAAGACCTACAACGCATTAGTCAAGGGGATGAACAATATGCTTTGGCTCAGTCCAAGTTGTATACCCGATTACCAGATGACTTGGTTGTAAACACTGAACCTATTGTCAAATTTGGAGGAGAGTATGGTTTTATTAATAAACGCCTTCCTGTCCGCAAAGTGACGTATCGAACTCCTGAAAAACATACGGTTTATATAGAGACTAGTACAGGGGCTGTCGCCGCCGTGATCCAAAATAGTAAACGCTTAGAGGCGCTGAGTTTTTTGATGCTGCATAAGTATCATTTTTTGGATACGCCTTTGGGAAAGAAAGGACGAGATGTGGTGATTGTTTTGGTGGTGTTGGCGATTATGGGGGTGCATCTTTTAGGAGTGGTGCTTTGGTGGCGGCATCGCAAGAAACAGGTGTAATGTATATGTATATATAATGAACCAGCTAGCGTTCCTTAGATTTATCAAGTGTAATCAGGGATGCTATTTATTAATTTTTTAGAAAGAAGATGAAAAAAAATGTATTAAGATTGCTAGGAGTTGCCCTCTTATTGGTTGGAATGTTCTATGTATATCGATGGATGACAGAAAAAACGATTGCAATTCTTCTGTATGACGATTTTACAATGTTAGAAGTAGTTGGAGCGTATCAAACGTTTCCAGGGCTAATGATGGATAATTATAAAATGAAGTTTGTAGGAAAAACAGCAGGCGCTGTTCAATCTAGTCATATTCAAACTTTAGAGGCAGATTACAGTATAGAGGAGATTACAAAGGCGGATATTTTATACATTCCTGGTGGAGCAAATATGGCTGCCATTTTAAAGGATGAAGCCCTTGTAAACTGGGTTAAAACAGTTGATAAAACTAGTAACTATACGTTAGCTGTTGGGGGCGGAAGTCTGTTATTGGCAGAAACAGGTGTATTGAGGGGGAAGAATGTTGCTACCCATTGGTATAATCAAGAGGCATTGAAGCAATATGATGTTACTTATGACAACAGCAATTACGTCAAAGAAGGGAAGTACTATACAGGAATAGGTGCATCTGCTTCTATTGATATGGTTTTGGAGGTAATTGGTGAAATTTCAGGAGTAGAAAATGCAAAAGCGATGCAGTTATTTATCGAATATGATCCTTCTCCGCCAATTCAACCAACGATCTTTGAAAAATCAGATTCTATGGTTCAAGCGATTGCAACGGAATTATTACACCACGAAAAACAAGATACTATTATTCCTCAAAAAGTGATTGCAATGATGCTTTATGAAGGATTTACGATGTTGGATATAACAGGGCCTTATCAAGTTTTTAAAGCATTGGAACCTTTGGGATATAAGATGAAGTTTGTAGCAAACAAAAAAGGGGAAATTCCTTCAGATATGTTGTTAGGCTATCAAGCAGATTGTGTTTTTGAGGAATTGAAAACAGCGGATATTTTATTTATTCCAGGGGGAACAAATACCCCCCAAATTATGCAAAATGCAAAAGCCATTAATTGGGTGAAAAATGTAGACCCCAAAACAACGTATACTACAACTGTTTGTACTGGTTCTTTAGTCTTGGCAAAAGCAGGTTTGTTAGAAAACCAATCTGCTGCTTGTCACTGGTACGCAGGCCGCTATTTAGGAGATTATAAGGTGGACTTCTCGAAAGAAAGATATACCATTAATGGTAAATATCTAACAGGGGCAGGGGTGTCCTCAGGGATTGATTTGGCCCTTTTATTGGTCAAAGAATTAGAAGGAACAGCTTATGCACAAGCCGTACAATTAAATTTAGGTTATGTGCCCAACCGACCTTTTGATGCTGGTTCGCCAGAGAAGTCAAGCGAGGAAACTATAACTTGGTTAAGTACTATGTTTGCTAGTGCTGATAAACAGTATAAGAAAGCAAAGTCGACCATTATTAATGGTATCTAAGAGGGATTGAGTTTTTCTTATAAAATGGAGTTTGCAAAAAAATATTCTTTGCAAACTCCATATATTTTATAGTAGAAACCTTCTTTCGTAAGCGCCTAGTTGAAAAGAAATGATAAGAGATCTATGGCGATAATTGAAGATTTAGTCTCCATTAAAAGAAAACATTCAAGCCCAAGAAAATACGACGAGGACGAGAAATATTATAAGGATTATTGTTGCGCAAACCATACAGCAACTCATACGAATCCGCTTGTGAGGCAGCAAAACCAGGCCCAGGACCATTTTCGCTCGTCAAGAAACCATCATCGGTTGGAGAACCTGTTGCAGCATACACCCCCAATACATTTTGTGTATTGAGTAAATTACTGATGCGCAAAAATACATTAGCCATTAAAGGATTGTTGGTGTTCTTACCAATGATGAAATTGCGGTCAATTTTGATACCTAAACGGAAGTTCCAAGGCATACGAGCACCATTGATAGAACCAACCGTTAAGCGATCTTGAAAGCTATCATCCAAACCTCCTGCAATTTGTTTGCGAGTAAAAGGGCGACCAGAATTGGCATTGATACTCATACTGAAACCCATATTAGCCAACAATTGTACATTGCCAATTTTAGGACCAAAATAATCATCTCCTGCTTTGAAACGATAGTCGAAATTGGTAAAAAAGGTATGGCGTTGATCAAAATCTAAGGCAAAAACATATTTTAACTCTTGCGCAGCTACACCAGCAGAAGATGTTGGGTTAGAACCCGTTCCATCAGAGAATTGTAGCGCATAGTTGGCAATAATGCGTAGCCCTTCGTTGCGGAAGGTTTCATATTCTAACTTAAAAATCTTAGTAGTAGAAAAATCATCGTTTCCAAAGGTAGTATAGGTATTAGGATAAGCATTGATGTACTGGCGTCTTTGTATCAAGTCGCGTTCTTCTTTGTAAACCAAAGCCATGGTTATTTTTGAAAATTGGGTTAAGGCTTGTTGAAAACCAACTTCATAATTAATTGTACGTTCTGGTTTTAAATTAGAATTATTGATGGTTCCTCCATTGGTGGTCAATTCTCTAAAGTTATAATAATCATAAGCCGAAGAATAAGCGCGTGTTGGTGGACGTTGAGAAAGAATATCGTAGTTAGCGTAGAAGTTAGACGTCTCACTAATAGGGAAGGAGAACGAAAGTCTAGGCATTACAATAACTGTTGGGGTATAATCTTCAAAAGCAAGATTGGGATTATAATTCTCTCCCTGTGGATCAATTTCGGAAGTACTAAACCCTTTCAACGCAGGAAGAATAGTTGCTCCTAATTCAGAAGGGGTATTGACTGGAAGACCAGAGGCATTATACCATTGACTGCCATCTCTATAACCAATGACATTGGCGTCAGCACTGTTCTCACTTACATAAACGGCAAAGTTATCCCCAATATTGGCAGGGCGTCTATAGTTGGGTTCTTGGCCTTTATTATACAAAGAATTATCACTCTCAAACTCCGCTGCTGTTTCGTAACCAGTAATACTATAAGGATCTTTTAGAACACTAGTATTGGCATCATAGCTATCAAAACGCAATCCAACATTAAAGACCATGTCTTTGTAGATAAATTGATCTTGGATGTATCCAGCGGCATAAATAGGTTGAAAGGCAGCTACTGGCCGTGTTTTTCTTCCTTTTTCATCTGTTTCAAAGAAAAAGTCATTGAATTTAACGCCTGTTCCTAATGGATTACCCAAGTAATCATAACCATAGTAGTTAGTAACTCGCTGCTGGCCAGTGATTAAGGTAGAGGGCTCAAACCAACCGATGTCCATTTGATCAGGAGTAAGCTCATGTACAGCTACCCATTCTCTTCTGTCCAAGCCTAAGGATTGGCGCAAGTTGGTTCCAAAATTAGACATAGGTGTTTCATTCCCTTCAGCATCGCTCCGAATCAAGGCATCGTACAAATCAAAGGTGCGTTGTGAATTCGGATCATAATAAGTTTCTCCCGTAGGGCGAGTTACATCGGTTGCATTAGAGAGGTGAGAATTGGCAGATTGATACGCCAAGTTCCACAACGCAAATGGATTGATGTTGTAACGGCGTTCAATGCGTTGTTCAAAAACGCCACCTAGCTCAATTTTGTGCCGCATCGGTTTGTTCGAACGTTGATTGGTATACAGTTCAAAATTAGTCTGTATGCTGGCGCGAATTTGATTGTTACTTGTTTTAGTGAACCCTTCTTCCGTGATGTGTGGGGCATTAAACAAGCCGTAGGCACTACTTCGATTGTTATTAATCAACCCATTAACAATTTCCATGTCATTGAGAGAGGTTGGTGCATTTGGATCGAAGGTCCCTGGATTCCTCCAATCAGAAGGAGTGGGGATCAATTGGTTGTAAGCGGCTAATCCTGGATTGATATCCATGTTGGGTTCGTATCCATCAAAGGAGTTCAAGAAAGCTGCGTGACCAATTTGTGGTTCATAACCAATGATTTCTCCCTTGGAATTATAAATCGGTTTTTCTTCTAATACATCAATGACAGGACGTCTACTTTCGTAGAATTTACCCACATAGCCATATTCCCAAAAATCATCATAACGAGGATCTTTAGACGTAAAATTACTTTGTGTATAACTACCAATTAATTGATAACTCAAATTTTGAAAAACAGGAAGGAGACGTTTTTTTTCTTTGTCTGTTGAATCACTGCTCGGTTTGGTACTGGATACTTCGTGTCTAAAGCGCAGGGTGAAATTCAAGTTATTTCTACGCTGGTCAGGGTTAAAGTCGTAATTGAACAATTGATTTTCCACCAATGCTGCTTTTCCCCAACGGAATTGACCTTCCGAACCTAAGGCTAAGAAGAAATCAGGACTTGGTTTGAATTCTAAGACGGTGGTGTAGTTCGCTGAAGAATTACGCGCATTAGAACGCACATTTGTTGCCTCTAAATCCTCTTGTGTTATAAACTCAGAACCAAGAACAACGCCATCACCACTGCGCACCAATGGACTCTCTAAAAGAGCAGCGAGTTTTTCATCGCTCAATTTGAAGGTATTTAAGGCAGAAGGACGATTATCACGGGTGGTAAAATAAGCCCCAGAAAAACGGTAACCTAGAATACTTGCTTTTACCACTTTTCCTTTTCGTTTTAGGGTGTCTCCTAAGGCGGTGATAATGGGTTTGGTAATAATAGGACCTGATAAAAAGGCATTGGCTGTTGTTGCTGCAAAATTGTCTAAAAATTGAGAACTCTCTAACTGTACTCCACCTGTTAAACGGGTAGAAGGACCTTTGGTCACAATGTTGGTCACAGAACCAGTTGCATCACCATAACGGGCAGGAATACCACTTGTCATTATTTGAACTTCCAGTACTTCAACGTCCGCTAAGGGAATGTTATTGGTATTAAAAATAGGGACCCCATTAATCATAACCAAGTTACTAGACACACGACTCCCTGAAGAGCTGAATTCTTCTCCTTCGTCAGGAGAACCAATGCCTGTTGTACTTACAATCGCGCTGCTAATGCCTCGTTCAGGACTAGCTTTAAGAAAACTTGCATCCCGCTTGGTGACATGTGGTTTGGTTGGATCAACAATCTTTTCTCCTGCTATCACGGTCACGCTAGGACCATCAATCGTCTCTGACATCACAATATCAAAATTGCGATCTTGATCGGCTGAAATTGTCAAATCCTTGAACCTAGTGTCGGGAAAACCAATATACATGGCGACCAATAGATAGCTTCCTGCTTTTATATTAGAAAAATTGTAATTGCCAGAAATGTCAGTGTTGGTTGCAGCGACTTGCACCTCACCATCCATCAACACAAGGGTAACCCCTATAAGGCCTTCATCAGTCATTTTATCGGTGACTTGTCCATACAGACCACCAGTCGTTTGTGCCCAGAGAGAGACACTGCTGCTTATTAAGCAGCACAATAGAAGGTATTTCATCATAACCAGTAAACTTTTTCGTGTTCGGAAAAAGCCCTTTAGCTGTTGCTATGATAGTGGTAGAGAATAGAGTAGATGAAGCACTTGATCTACCTCCTTGCCCAAGTAAGTAGTAGTGTCATCCTTACAAAAATGCGGGAAAGGAAGCAGCAATTCAAAGACAAAAAAAGCAATTCCTCTATCGTAAAAGAAAAAAATAATGTAGGAAACAAAGGCAATTCAGCCTTTATTTCCCAATAAAAAAGACGTTAAAAAAGTCTTAAAAAATGTTCAAAAGACTAAAAAAGAAAGAAATAGCCAACAAAAATACTACTAAGGCCTTGAAAATAATGAGGGTAAGAAGGACTTGATCATAGGAGGAGATATTTCCTTTTCTCCATTATTTATAGCTAAATAATAGGAAATGCATTATTGCACTTTACAACGTTATAAAGTGCAATGCGTATTTATACCTGAATTATAGAACCCGTATAAATACTCTAGTGTAATATTTTATTTAAATTTATATTGTGAGGCAAGTAAACTCAAATAGTTGCTGTCTGATATTCCTTATTCGTAAAAATTTAAAGCTTATGAAATCCCCTAGCTATATCCTCACTTGGGATCAAGTGAAATGGTGGGTCAATTTTTATTGTTACCTCACTTTTGCCGTTGTTCTTTATGGTATTGCTGCCGCTCATCTTCCTGCAATTATAGGACATCCTTGGACCACCTGTGATGAAGGGGGCGTTGGATGTATTATCACGATTCATCTATTTGATGTTTCTATGACCTTATTTAATATATTGATGGTTTGGTATGGGCTTTGGCGATTTTCCTCTATTCGAACACGCTCTTTTTTAGCATTGATGTTGTCTGGCATAGCAGTGAATCTGGTGTTTTTCTCTTTTGAATGTCATTTGATTTTTCAAAGCTTTGAGCGTAATGCTCCTACTTGGGAAATTGTTGCCTTATATTCTATTGCCCTCTTATTGTTAGGTGGAGTAGTTTTAGGATTGTATGTTATTGCCAAATTGGTGCTTTATTTACAGTATCAAGATCAACAACACATTGATGGTTTGACGCTAGGTATCGATGGTTATTATCATCCTAAAACAGAAGAAGAGCTGGTTAAATTAGTCAAGAAAGCCTATGCTGATGGCTTACAAGTCCGTTGTAGAGGGGCTGCCCACTCTGTCGCACAAGCCATTTATACAGATCCTGCGGCTGGAAGTCCAGCGGTTCCCAACAAAGTCTCCGAGCAGACCCCTCCAAATGGTCCAAACATCAATATCATGTTGGATCGATTTAAGGCGATGGAGTGGATTGATGAAGCAAACGGTATTGTAGAAGCAGAGGCAGGCATTAATCTAGGGGCGAACCCAGGACGTTCTACTTTAGAAGAGAGTTTCTTATACAAAATATGGAACAAAGGAACTGGCTGGGCGCTAGAAGATTTAGGGGGGATTACCCATCAAACCATCAGTGGATTTATGATGACTGGTTCTGCTGGAGGAACAACTATGTACGATTTGATTACCAATATTGAAGCGTTCCGTCTGATTGATGGTACAGGACAAGTCAAATGGGTAGAGAAAGCAACCGATCCTGAGTTTTATGCACTGGGTTCTTCTTTGGGAGTTCTTGGATTAATTACTAAAATAAGATTTAAGCTTACCCCTAAGTATTACATTATAGGTCAAGAAAAAACAACACTCACTCTTAAATCTAAATGTCAGATAGATTTATTTGAGGAAGGATCCCCTGATCAACCTAGTTTGCAAACTTTTTTAGAAACTACTCCATACACTAGAATCATGTGGTGGCCACAGAGAGGGTCTAATAGAATTGTTACTTGGTCGGCAGAGCGAACGAATGAAGAACCGAGTCCTCTAAAACCTTATCATGAGTTTTCACCTAGTACATTAATCACTAATGTAGAACAATTAGCTGCGGCTATTTTGTATAGTATTTTAGGTATTAATAGCTTTATAAGAACATTGGCTAATATTTATTATGATTTTGGACGCTTTTGTGTAGTGATGCAAAGTGCTTGGAGTAAGAAAATAGGACAAGTTCTAGCGAGTGTTTTTGCCTTTTTATTGACGCTTGTTTTAGGAATACTGTTGTTTATTCCTATTGTATTGTTGATAATTTTTAAACCCATTACAGAAAAGCTATTACCCGTTATTATTAACCTTATACAACCCCTTACTTCTACTAAGAACCCACTAAAAACCTTTCAGGATTACTATTACCGTAGTTTGCCTATGGATAATGTAGTCGATGATATTATGATGGGGACAGAGTTTACAGAGATTTGGATTCCTATTCAATACACCCAACAAGTGATGAGTTTATTGCGCCAGCATTACAAAGATAATGGCTATGCTGCTACAGGAGCGTTTTCTAATGAATTGTATGCTGGGCACCCTACCTCTTATTGGATGCACCAAGGCTATACGAATGGAACGGATGAATTCAAAGATGGCACTATTCGCGTAGATTTATTCTGGTATACTGCGAATGATGGGGCGCCAAATGGAAAGAAAGAATATTATGCCCAGTTCTGGCAATTATTTAAAAACAATAACATCCCTTTCCGCTTGCATTGGGGGAAATTTGTACCTGATTATGATTTTGAAACTTGGTCAGCGTATTACAGCACTCAATTGCCCAAAATGCAGGATTTCTTAGCGCTTCGAGAGAAGAATGATCCTAAAAATATTTTCTTGACGGATTATTGGAAATTACGCCTCTATGGAACGCTAGCATCTAAAGAAGCGAAGAAAAAATAAGCAGAGTAAAAGAATAATTAAACAACTTGTACGGCTGAGCAACAGCATACAAGTTGTTTTTTTTGAGAGTGGCAGGTTGTGTTATTTAATAGAGCTATGGACGGATTTCTAAGGTTGAAAAGTCGTTTTCTAATTGAAGTTTTAATTGTAAGGTTTGAATGTTTCTACCGCTAATCTTATGCGAAGTACGCTGAGAAAAAAAATAGAGATACGCTAGCGTATGAAGATGATTTGATTTAAAGTTTTGGTAATCATTTTATTAGAAATATATTTTTGATTTGTAATAGACGATTTGAACGGTTCATAAAACCCAAAAAGAACGAGAAGATCGCACAGCGCCCTTATGAACGACAGGAACTAAAATGCAAAAGTTCAAAAAAGTTCCCTTTAAAGATACTTAGGTTTTGAGAAATACTGTATATTAACTACAAGGCAGTATTTGGTATTCACCCAATAGATCTTGTAATTTCCCCTATCCAAAAAAAATGGAGCACCTTGCTTAGTGCTTTCTATTCATACAATATATTATTTTAATTACTAAAAGGAGTTCTCCTATGAAATTATTCCTACAGTATAGCTGTGTGTGGTTCTTATTACTCTGGCAATATACTATTACTCAAGCTCAACAGGATAGTTATGCTAACCAGACAACACGTCAAGGACAATCTGTTAGAGGTACAGTAGTTGATCAAGCTTCTAATACCCCTTTGATTTATGCAACGGTAGAATTATTGAATCATTCTCCTATTATTAGTACCGTAACGGATGAGAATGGACGATTTGAGTTGCAAAATGTCCCCATTGGTCACCAGCGAATTCGAGTAGATCGCCATGAGTATTATGCCCACATAGAGACTGTTTTGGTAGGAGCAGGAAAAGAGGTGATCTTAACGGTAGAATTGGAAGAAGAATATACAACCGAAAGAACAGAACCTGCGGATGATCTTACTCAAAAAGATCGTCGTCGTATGCGTAATAGCAAAATGGATCCTGTCAATGATATGACTAGTGTGAGTTATCGTGCAGTTGAGTTTGAAGAAGTCAATCGTTATCCAGGGAGCTTAGAAGATCCTGCTAGGGCGGCTTCTAATTTTACAGGAGCATATAATATTGATGATCCTCAAAATTACATGATTATTCGTGGAAATAGCCCTTTTGGTGTGCGTTGGCAAATTGACGGTATTCCTGTTGATAACCCACATCATTTGGCGCGTTTAGGAAATACAGGCGCTATTTTCCCAATTCTTAATACCAATGTATTGGATCGAGCAGACTTTCTTACAGGTGCTTTTTCGGCAGAATATAGCAATGCTTTTTCTGGTATATTTGACATTAGTACCCGTAAAGGAAACAATCAAAAACTGGAATTTGCAGGAGAGATTAGTTTATGGGGGGCAGAGATAATGTTAGAAGGGCCGATCAAAAAAGGAGGTGCTTCTTTTATTTTGAGTTATCGATATTCCGTTGTTCAATTTGCGCAAGCTTTTGGAATTAATACCAGTAGTAATTCTAGTCCCACTTATCAAGACTTGAATCTTAAAATTGATATTCCTACCAAAGTAGCAGGAGATTTTTCTCTTTTTGCGCTTGGAGGTATTTCAAATGTTAGCTTTTTAGCGAATGAGTACCAAGCTTCTGATATTTTTGCGCTCAAATCTGTCAATGTGAAGACGGCAACACAAATGAGTTTGGTTGGATTGAGCAATAAGAAATTTATAGGAGAGAAACACTACCTCAAAACAACCGCTTCTTATTTGTTTGAAAATTATGAATCAGACAAGGATTCTTTAAGTGAAGGGACTTTTTATGTCTTCACGGACACTACAACAGGAATACGAGATAGTATTAGAACGAGTGCCCAAAATGTATTAATAGATTATTATCAAGCACGTTCTATGCGCAATAGAATTGGGTTGAGTAGTACTTTAAATACCAAATGGAACCCTCGATTGACGACCCGAGCAGGGATTTATGGTTATGTTTTCTTCTTGAATATTGATGAGCAAGATTTATTGGCGAATAAGCAGGTTTATTTCTCTGATGATTTGTTGATTCATACAGGTGGTTTTATGCAAGCCAAATTTAAAATTTCTCCTCGATTTATAATGAATCTAGGTGTACATGGACAATATTTTACGCTCAATAATAACTCTTGGTCTGTTGAGCCGCGTTTGTCGTTTAACTGGTTTCCAGGAAGCCGCCACAAAGTAAGTTTTGGATACAGTTGGAACAGTCGTCTTGAACCCTTCTCTATTTCTTTTCATGTACAAGAAGAAAATACGTCAAATACTTACAACAACAGCAACCGCGAGTTAGGACTATTAAACAGTCAACAAGTGGTCTTGTCTTATAACTTATTGTTTGCGGAGCAATGGTCTTTAAATGTGAACGCTTATGGACAATACCATACTAATATTCCAATTGATCAATTGCCAAGTAGCTTCTCTTTAATTAATTATGGGGTGTATGAAACGCCTCGTCGAGTCAATTTGGTGGATGATGGAGTCGCGGTTAATGCTGGAGGAGAAGTTTCTGTAGAGAAGTTCCTCAGTCAAGGGTATTATGGTATTTTATCAGGGTCTTATTTCCGTTCCTTGTATCAAGCTAGTGATCAAGTTTGGAGAAACACCTCCTTTGATATTCAATACATGGCTAAATTAGTAGTAGGAAAAGAATTTAAAATAGGGCCTAAAAAACGAAATGCTTTTACCGCTGATTTGCGGGTGATGCACCGAGGTGGCACTCCTTATACCCCTATTTTATTGGCTGAATCACAAGCAGCAGGAACCGCAGTTTATGATGAAACAGCGACCAATAGCTTGCGCTTGGATCCTTATACACGTATTGATGTTAAAATAGGAGCACGGATCAACAGTAAAAAAGTATCTCACTACTTTTTTATAGACCTGATTAACGTAGCCAATCTATCAAACCCTAGACAACACTATTATGATTCAGCCACACAAACGATTGAAATTAGTAAACAATTTGGATTTATTCCGAATGTTTTTTATAGAATTCAATTCTAGTTTCTAGAAAGAAAATATAAAGAGAAAGGGCTTGTATAAAAGCAATAATTTTGTATTTTGCAAGCCCTCTCTTTAATTAAGTCTAAGTTTATTTAGGTTACAAACCTGAGCTTTTGGTTTTCAAAAGCAGTAAAATACTGCTTGTTGTGTTGTTCGCCCTGTCAGCACAAAAAAATTCGTAAGCCTTGTTTGGAGTTATTTTTTACTAAATAGACATTATCAAATGAACAACGTCCCTCTGCGCTATCTTTTAGGCTGTATTTTTCTGTTTTATCTCCCTTTCCTATCTACTGCACAACAACGTTCAGTACTCAAAAACCAAATCATTCGCGGTTATGTCACTGATCGTTCCACTGGGAAAGGGTTAGCGAATGCCTATATTAAGTTACTGAACTATCATCCTACTATTTCTACTATTTCTGATAGAGATGGGTATTTTGAATTGAAAGAAGTGCCTGTTGGTAATCAACGGTTACACATAGATTTAGAACAATATTATGAGGGGATTCATTCTCAATTAGTTGTTGCAGGAAAACAAGCTGTTATTACCATAGCCTTAGAAGAGGAGGTGAGAATGGCTGTTGTAACGGTACGCGATGATCGAATCAATAAAAAAGTGAATGATTATAAAAATACAAAACTAGAGACGGTTGATGAAATGAACACCGTGAGTGCTCGCCCTGTTAATATGGAGGAAGTTGGGCGTTATATTAGTGGTTTTAATGATCCAGTACGTTCTATTGCTAACTTTCCAGGCCTATTTAATGCCGATGATTCTCAAAATGACCTGATCTCAAGAGGCAATAGTTCTTATGGCATTCAATTTTTGATAGAAGGTGTTCCAATTGAAAATCCTCACCATTTTGCTCAACTGGGAAGAACAGGAGGGGTTTTTCCACTACTAAATACCAATGCTTTAGCAAACTCTGACTTTGCGAATGGTGCGCTTTCTGCCCAGTATGGTAATGTGTACTCAGGGGTTTATGATGCCAATTTACGCAAAGGAAATAACCGTCGGCATGAGTTTATGGTACAAATTAGTTTGTTAGGAGCAGAATTGAGTGCAGAAGGCCCCTTCAAAAAAGGGAAAGGTTCTTATGTGGTGAATGTGCGAGGGAGTGTATTTGATATGCTACAAGATTTGCAAATAGAGGTAGGGACAAATGCTATTCCTCAATATGCTGACTTGAATTTTAAAATACATCTACCAACAGAACGTGCAGGAACTTTTTCTGTTTTTGGAGTAGGAGGGTTATCTAGTGTGAGTTTCTTAAATGCAGAAATTGATCCGAATGATTTGTTTGCGGTGCAAGGGCAAGATATCTATGTTAGAACCAATACAGGATTAATTG
The DNA here is from genome assembly GCA_050633105.1 of Aureispira sp. GTDB lineage: Bacteria > Bacteroidota > Bacteroidia > Chitinophagales > Saprospiraceae > Aureispira. The sequence continues at coordinate 166,695 of JBOEFW010000002.1, forward strand.
GAGCCAATCATTTGTATTATTTTGATAACCATACCTCTTTAAAAACAACCTTGTCTTATCTGCACCAGGATCACTACAATATACAAGATACGATCTTAAAGGATGGCAGTAGAAGAGCACAGGTAGAAGAAGTATGGATTTATCAAAGAATTGGAGCCGCTACAACGTTCAATCGAAAAATCTCTAGCCGATTTGTAGTACGAGCAGGGGTACAAGGATATTTGTATTTCTACAACATTAAAGATCAGGGATTTTTTCCTAATGTGTTACGTACTTACGCTCAAGAACCGCAAATTCAGGCCAATGCTTATGTGCAAGCACAATACAAGTTCTCCAAAATATGGAGCATGACATTAGGGCTTCAAAGTATGTATTGGAGTTTGAGCGCGGATAAATGGTCTATTGATCCTCGTCTATCATTGACTTGTAAGCCACATCCACAACATAAATTTAGCCTTGGTTATGGTTTGCACAGTCGAACGATTGCCCCGTCTTTGAGTTTTTATGTAGAGCCTGAGCTTGACGGAAGTTATAACAACAGTAATCGAGCACTAAACGCTTTACGTAGCCACCATGGTGTCCTTTCTTATGATTGGTCCTTGAGTAAATACTGGTCGGTCAAAGCCAACGTCTATTTCCAATACCAAGACAATGTACCTGTAGAACAAACTCCTAGTAGTTTTTCAGTGCTGAATAATGGCCCTAATGAAACCTCTTTATTGTATACTAATTTAGAAAACACAGGAGAAGGATATAATTATGGAGCCGAACTCTCTTTAGAGAAGTTCTTTGGGAAGGGATATTATGGATTACTTTCAGGATCTTATCAACGCTCTTTTTACAGAGGCAGCGATCAGGTATGGCGGAGTAGTGCTTTTGATGTATTTTATATTGCTTCTTTCTCAGCAGGAAAAGAGTTCAAAATTGGACCCAAGCGACGAAATATTTTTTATGCGGACATTCGGGTAAATACCCATGGAGGCTTGCCTTATATTCCAGTTGATTTAGCAAACTCTAGAGCAGAAGGACGCACCGTTTTAGATATGGACAATGCTTTTACAAAGCGTGTAATTGATTATAAGCGAATAGATTTACGAATTGGCTTACGCCTTAATCACCGTAAAAAAAGAATCTCTCATCATGTTTATGTAGAGGTGTTAAATGTTCCTCAATTTAGAAATGAATCAGGGGAGATATACCTTGCAAGAGAGGAAAGAGTGATTCGTACCAACCAATTTGGATTTTTTCCTAACTTAATGTATCAAGTTCGTTTTTAAGTAAGAGTTTGTTTAAAATTTATATTTAAGGTTGAAAATCAATGATTAGTGGTTCTGACAAAAAGT
>JBOEFW010000002.1:168061-229825 GCA_050633105.1 Aureispira sp.
AAAAATTTAAACTTGCTCTAAGCAAAGGGAAAGGTAGTGTAGAGAACTTAGTGGAAGAATACGTAGTTTTTGAGGGCTTTTTGTACCTTTAACTATAATAGAATACGTTTCTTATTATTCTCCAACCAATCCACCTTGATTAGAGGGCACTCAATATAAAATAGAACAATGAAAATTGCTGTATTACTAGCAGGAAGTGGGGTCTACGATGGCTCCGAAATTCACGAGGCTGTTTTTACTTTATTAGCTTTAGAAGAATTTGGCGTAGAAGCAGTTTGTATTGCTCCCAATGAACCTCAACACCATGTGGTCAACCACTTGACAGGAGAGGAGATGGAAGAAGAACGCAATGTATTGGTGGAAGCGGCACGTATTGCAAGAGGAGCCGTGCACGATTTAGCAACAATTCAAGTGGATGATTTTGATGGCTTGGTGATTCCTGGCGGTTTTGGTGCGGCTAAGAATTTAAATAAATGGGCACTAGAAGGCCCTGCTGGAGCAATTAAACCAGCCGTACAACAATTGATAATCGATTTTGTAAAAGCAGGAAAACCACTAGCAGGTTTATGTATGGGGCCTACCGTTATTGCTAAGGCTTTGCAAGGAGCAGGTATTTTTGCTAGCTTGACTGTTGGCACGACAGAAGCGCCTTCTCCTTATGATATTGAAGGCATTAGCCAAGGTATGGGAGATATTGGAGCAATGATTACTATGGCTACTGTTGAAGAGGTTATTGTTGATTATACCAATAAAATAGTGACAGCGCCTTGTTATATGATGGAAGCGACTATCTTGCAGGTGCGTGAAAATATTGCTATGGCTATTGGTGAGTTAATCGCTTTAATTGTAGGAGAAGCGCCTTTGGACGACCAAGATTCAGCCAACTCCTAAGCTTCTTAGGACACACTACTAAAAATATAAACGATCGTGCTTACTTGGATCCTAACAAATTTGGACATTGTACTCTTGCCCTTTATCTCTGCGTTTATTGGGTGGGGAACGAATGTCTTGGCTCTAAGAATGACCTTTTATCCCTTAGAATTTGTAGGCTTTGAGATCAAAGGTTTAAAAGCAATTGGTTGGGATGGCCTTCCCGCATTGGGATGGCAGGGAATTATTCCCTCCAAAGCAGAGCACATGGCAGGGAAGGCAACCGATATGATTACGAACAAATTGATTGATGTAGAAGATCAGTTTGGACGCATAGAGCCTGCTGTTGTCGCTCGACAAATGGGACCCCATATACTGCGCTTGGCAAGAGAGGTTACTGATGAAGTAATGACTGCTAATGTGCCTATGTGGAAGCTTTTCCCTAAACAACGCAAAGAAAAAATATATGCTCGTGCTGCGGAAGAAATCCCTGTAGTAATCGAAGAAATCATGGAAGATGTCAAAAACAACATCACTGATGTATTTGATCTGAAGGCCATGGCTATTGGGCATTTAACAAAGAATAAAATCTTATTAAATCGTATCTTCCTAGAAGTAGGAGATAAGGAGTTTACCTTTATTGAACGCTCTGGTTTTGTTTTTGGCTTTGGCTTTGGAATATTGCAAGCTATTTTGTGGGTCTATTGGGGCGCGCCTTGGCAATTGCCTGTCGGGGGATTAGTTGTAGGGTGGTTGACCAATGTACTAGCGTTGCGTATGATTTTTTCTCCAACCAATCCCATTAATTTTTTAGGATTAAAAATACAAGGCTTATTCATTAAGCGCCAAGATGAAGTCTCTAAAGGCTACGCTCAATTGGTCTCTGATAATGTGATGACGATGGATAATGTGTTCAACCAGATGTTTAAAGGGGCAGGAGCAGATCGATTAGCAACAATTATTGCTCGACATACCCAGGAAGGAATTGATAAGACCGCAGGTTTTAATAGCTCTGTGATTAAATTGACTTCTGGAACAGATACCTATGATAAGATCAAAGAGGTGGCCGTGCGACGTTTTGTAGAGGCTGCTCCAGAACAAATTCATGTCGTTTTTGGCTACGCCAAAGAAGCCTTGGATATTGAGGATACCATGTATACGCGTATGAGTAAGCTGCCTCCCAATGAGTTTGTTGACTTTTTACGCCCTGTTTTCCAAGAAGATGAATGGAAGTTAATTCTAACAGGAGCTATTTTAGGAATGGTAGCAGGTTTCTTACAACTCTTATTAACCATGCTTTTCTAATCTTCTTCTAAGTAGTAGTGGACTGACTTTTCCAACATTTCTATCAATTCGGGATCTAAATATTGGTAATCGTCAGGAATATCCAACACAATAATTTCTTGCTCTTTTAACTGTGGTCTAAAATGCTGTTTTAGGCGATTTTTATGTTTATCTTCCATGACAAAGATCACCTCTGCCCAGTTCACATGATTGGCATTGAGGCGAACTCTAGCTGCTCTATCGGTCCCTGCCGAGCGCACGTTCCAACCTGCTTTATTCTTGAAAATATGCTCTGCCGTACGACTGCGCCATTTATTTTGGCTACAAATAAACAGAATTCTTAAGGCATCGTTTTTTTTGCTCATTATGGGCGGATTAAAATAGGGTAAAGGAGTGGCTACCGTACTAATGGCAAGGCATTAATCATAAATAATAGTCGCTTGCTACTCTTGCAAAACCTTTCCTAATGGTTTCATGAAACGGCGTATTTTGGGCGAATTACAACCTTGTACGTTTCGCCTTCTATTTTTCTTTTCCTACCCTTGTTCTACTCGCATAAAATGGATAGGATAATGATAATCACAATTCGTCGCAATAAGTTCCTGTTCTATACTTTTTAGTGACTACTTAAATCTGCTGTAGGCATTTCGTAAACCTTCTTTAGTCTTTTTTTTGTTGTAATGGAAAGGTGACGCCTACTTCTTCTGGTTGTATTTTTAAAGTAATTTCCAAGCAACCAGCAGAGGCATAAGCTTTGGTGTAGATGGAAAGAATAGGTGTTGAGAAGGCGTCTTACACAAGGCTAATGTGGGAGATATTTAGGAGAAATAAAAAGAGTAGAGCAGTTTTCATAGGATTGGTTTTAGGGGGAGTGTTATTTAAGGAAAGAATCGCATCAAGAGAAAAGGGAGTGTGCCTATAAAAGGAAAGAGACAATAATACCATCGTTTTTCTTGGACAAGCCGTGACAAGGAGAAAGGGGAGATTTTCCACAGAAAGCGCCAAAAAAATAGAATTCCAATAGCTCTCAATAATACTAAGTCTTGGTGTGGAGCAAGTTCAGATATCATTATAAGAACAATTACTGTCAATAAAAGAAAGCGATTGGCGCGCATTTTTTGAATAAGAGTGCTATCAAAACGTTGCCAGCCAATAAAAATAAGCAGGCCAGCTATAGCATGTTCAAAAGTAAGAATACTATAGGAAAATACAGTGATCTGAAGGAGGTCTATGAAATGAAAAGTAGTCCCCGCTACCAATGCTCCAAAAGCAAAATGAATGGCCTGTTTATTATGATTGACATATAGCAACCCAATGAGGAGGGTTAATGGGCCTTGTACAACCCAATGATAAGCATCTCCATAACTATAATAAATGAATTTAAACAGACCTAAAGATCCATCTAAAGCTATCTGATAAGCATCCCATCCCAAATAAAGCAACCAACTCCCGAGTCCTAACCACGCTAGACCAAGGAGGCTAGAGGATAGGGGAGTTGAGGTATAATTGGGTAGTTTTTCATCTAAGAGTTGATGATTGGACATGCTTGTTTTGTTATCATAAAAAGAACCTTATTCCTTCAAAATCAAAACCGATTCGCTGCGATTCATATCAGAAGAAAGCGTGATCTTTTTACGTCCTTCATTGCGTTCTACTTCCAGAGCAGCCGTATTGGGTGGAATATCCCCTAAGTTATGGGCGATCAAGGTCAAGATGTTTTGCCCGCGTTGCAAGGCAACTCTAAAGCTGCGTTTCGTTTTAGTTAAGGTATGTTGCTCTAACAAAACTTTCCCATTAAAAACTAGAGAAATTACATCGCCATCCTCCCTATTGCCATCCCAGACATCAATAGAAATAGAATCCTTTTTTACCGTCATTATTTCTTTGGTAATTTTGGCGCGTGCGTCATACTCTTGTAGTGTGGTGGAGATAGATTCTTCTAGAGGAACAGGATCAATAGGCGCTACTTCAGGGTTGATTTCAACAGGCTTTTCTGCTTCTGGAGGGCGTTTGTTGGGATCTTTAAGGCGGCGCAAGACCATTTTGGCAGCAGCACAAGCTTGATTTTGTGCTCCCCAACCTTCCCAATCACCTTTGAGGTATTCATAGTAAGTATCTTCCGACCAGACTAAGTCAGCGGCACTAAAACAAAAGCCCAAATTCAATTGATTCTTTACTTCAAAAAGCTTGATGGGGGCTTCATAAGACAATTGCTTGTTTTGATAGGTTGCGACCAATTCAAAGCGTGCAAAATGGGCCTTCTGTAAGGTTTCATTGATGAAATATTCCCCTACATACTTTTCTTTTTTGGCATCATAAAGAAGGGTTACTTTCAATTCGTGCGTTTTAACCCCCTTCTTCCAGATTCCTTTTTCCCAATATTCCTTATAGGCCTCCGATTGCAGGGCCTCCTTTGTTTGGTCTAAGTAGCCTTTCCAAATGCCTTCTACTTCTTGGCCTTTAGCCCAGAAAGTAACCAATAATAATACTGGCAACAGTAGTTGTTTCATGTTTTGCTAAGTGATTGTACCTCAAGGACTGCAACACTTCTTTCATAAAGCTATGTTGCCTTATAAAACAAATGAACAATCCTGCCTATAGAGGTGCCCTAATGAATTAAAAAAACGAAGGGTCTTCTCTACTTAGAGTGGCCTTCATAAATATAAGGGGGCATCATTGCATTAACGCTCTTCATAAGTAATAGCGTATAGTTCCGCTATTTCCTTTAGAAAGGCGCGTAGTAGAACAAAGCTTTCATAATTTCTAATCAAAATAGAGAAGGGATCATAGTGGGGACTAGGATTGATGTAGCCATGACAACGAATGGTACGAGTCCGGGCTTCTCCTTCTTCTGTTTGATAATGAAAAACTAAGTATTTTACATCACTTTTTAGTTGTAACTCTTCTCCTAAACCACAAGCTTCTATCTTGGTCAACTGTGTCCAATTGACCTTGAATTGGAGCTTTTTAGGATAAAAAAGGTAATAACATTCCAAGTGTTCAGGAGCAATGATAAGGGTAGCATTGGTTAATTGCAAATAGGCATAGGCTAAAAGTGCAAAAAAACTCAATAATCCCGCCATTAGCAACATGGAAAGCAAGCTCAGTGCCAAACTTCCTTGAAAAATAGTTGTGAGGTACAAACTAAGCGGTAAGCCAATCGCCAAGATAAAGAACAACACCATGCCGTCAAAACCTCTAGTAGAAGGTTTAAAATGTTTAGCAGTGCCTGTTTCTTGGACCTCTTTAAAATGGATACAACTAGGGCCATGAAGGGCACTTTCTATTTTTAATGGAAGTTGTTTGAAGTTGGTTAAATAATATTGTCCTTTTTCTTCTAATAATCTCAATCTTCCTTGCCCCACTTTCTGATACAACGCATCATCCAAGGCATTGATGTTGTGTTCTAATTCATCGTATTGTTGAGGCAATTGATTAACATATCCTTTCTCTGTGGCAAGGCGCCAAATATCATCTACCCACAGCAATTGTTTTTCTTCTTCCAAAACCTTATAAGCTAACTCTATACGTGTCATAAGTTGTTGTTTTGATAGGAAATAGAAAAGTAGCTTCTGTTTAAGAATTGTTATTTCTTAAACAAAAACCTAACTAGGAAGGACAACTTCCTGAAAAGACAATTCATAATGTACGCCAGGCTTCTCCTTGGTTTGCACAAGTTTCCCATCCAATTGTCGAGACAATTGTTTGATGAGGCGCAAGCCTAGTGACTGCGGACTAACCGCTTTTGTCCAATCTAATTCCATGCCTTTACCATTATCCCCTATTTTTAATAAGTATGCGGTATCGTGGGGCTGTAGATGGACGGTTAGAATGCTATCTTTGCCTTGATCTAGCCCATATTTTAGGGAATTGGTAATTAATTCTGTGCTTAATAAGCCCAAAGGGATAGCGGTATCTATATTTAGGCGAATGGGAGCAATAGAGAGGTCTAATTGTATCGCCTCTTCACTCCCTTTTATAGAACGCACTAATTTGTTCACTAATTGCTTTAAGTATTGTTGATAATCAATCGCTGATAAATCATGCGATTGATAAAGCATCTCATGAATCATCGCCATAGAGTTGATTCTATACTGACTTTGATCGAATAAGAGCCTAGTGGCAGGATCTTCAATATCATAGCTTTGTAAGTGCAATAAGCTGGTGACAACTTGTAAGTTATTTTTGACGCGATGATGAATTTCTTTGAGTAAAATCTCTTTTTCTGCGTTTTGTTGTTCGATTTCATGCAGGTGAACAGTGGCTTCCTGATCGCGTTTTCTAGTGAGTCGGAGAATCCACAAGGTGCCTAATAAAAGAAAGAGCAGGCCAATGGAAATGGACCATTGTAAGGTATCTCTTCGGCGATTCTTTTCTTCTTCTAATACCGCTTGTTGACGTAAGCGTTGAACTTCTTTTTCTTGTTGGTGAACAATGTATTCTGCTTCTATCTGCATCGCCATCTTTTGGCGTTTCTGTTGGAACTTTTCCTGTTGTAAATTGGACCATAATTCTTGATGTATCAAGAGAGAATCCCATTCTTGTTGTTGCTCATAGAGGTTAGCAAGACGTTTATGGACATTCACTAAAATATCAAGATCTTGTTCCTGCTGGGCTAACTGAAGTGTTTTTTTATTCCATGATAAGGCTTCTTTCGAAGAATGATAACGGTGATAATAAACCCCATAATCTCTGTAAGCGCACAATAAACTGGTGGGATTATTTAAGTGTTGTGCTGCCTGATAAGCTTTGTCATAATAATATTTAGCAGAATCAGCGTGGTCTCTTTCAAGATAAATGGTGCCTATATTGCTCCAACTGATCAATATTCCAGTAGAATCTTTGATTGTTTCTTGTAATAATAAAGCCTGTTTATAATAATTGAGTGCTTGTGTTGGTCTATTTTGTATACGATCTAACTCTCCTAAATTATTATAAGCTTTGGCAAGCGCTCTAGCACTTTTGTAACGCTTGGCCACTTTATAAGCCTTTTTCCAATATTTTTTAGCTTTCTTGTAATTCTGTTGCTTAAAATAGACACCTCCAATCTTGTTGTACACATCACAAATCATGGCCGCATCTTTGGGAATATCTAGCAAATAGGTGCTGGGACTCTCCTCCATTGGTGGTACAATAATATTAGAGCGCTCTGTAGAAAATTGACGATCTAAGAGTTGACTAGACTGCAAGAATAAATCTAAGGATTTTGATTCTACGTTTCTTGTTTTATAAAACGTACCTAAGTTGAAATACAGTTGGCCAAGCAACTGTTTATTATCCATGGCTTGAACTTGCGTAATCAAGTCATCCAAAATTAAACTGGCCTTTTTATAATGTTTGTTATCATAAAGCTGCACCGCTTCCTCTAAGGGCTGTTGTATAGCGGTAGGCAATATAGTGGCTTGTGCCTGTATCTTGGATAAGGAACTTAACCAACAGAACAACAAGAAAATAGGGATATAAAACAAAGGATTTCGCAAGAGGAGTAAATGGTTTATAGGATGATAATAAACACCATATTAATAAGGGCTAAAAACAAACCTAAAGAAGTGGACGCTTTTTGTAAATTTACAAAAAAATACTAAATTTTTAGAGTGCTTTTCTCCTTTTATAAGAATCAATTACTTATAAAAGTACTATAAATCAAGGTGTTTAGGTTAGAAAACCTTGAAGATTGGAAAAATTACAGGTGCTTCTAATACTCCTAAAGCATACAAAGGTTTGTCTAAGAAATTCCAAGTGACCAACCCATCATCCGATTGTGGTTCTAACAAATAGAAGATTAAATTAGCCAATGGTTGTTCCATTGTTACATAAAAACTCCCTGCTGGAAAATCTTGGTTGGCAGCCTCAAATTTTCCCGCCAAGGTAACCAAGTGGTGGCGCTCAAAAGCTTGTTTTGAAAGTTCTAATTGACGGACTTTGAATTGTTCTCCTTGATAAGATTGGGCCGTAGATAAGGTTTCTACTTGAATCCCTAAGCGTTGTAAATGTGGAACCAAGTAGGCCAAATTGGCAGGGAAAACATAGGCTTTGGGTAAGGTTGCATATAGAATGGGTTCAAAAGCGCTATAATTGTTGACATCCTTAACACGAATGACTTCATGGGTGCGCACATAGCGTGTTTGCTCGGTAGAATCTTGGTACGTTAAATAATTGTAGGTTCTTAAGGTCATCGGCTGTTTTTCAGGAACTTTCTGAAAACGCACACCTTTTTTTAGACGTCCAGCTTCTGCTTTTACTTGGGCAATAGTAGCAGCTTCACTTGCTAGATTGACTTGTCGGATTGCCGTGGCATGTTGATTGGTATAGCGCAAAACTTCTAGGACAAATTTATGAGCAGAATTGATGCGATGATAAAACTTATCATGGGCAAAGGTTTCACTTAGAATCGCCATGCGATTGCGTAATCCAAATTGATTGACCAAGTAACGAGGATGATGGTTATAGGTGTATAAGTTTTTAGGCGGCCAGCCTTGCGCCAAGCTATAGCCACCATAAATATCGGTATGTAAATCATACTTGTCCAAGAGTGTTTTTTGTACCGCAGGGAGCAGGCTGTCGCGGGTGTATAGCGATGTTCCGGGATCTCCAATGGTATGATAACTATGGGCGTAGGTCAATTCATTGGCATGCCAGACGCCATTGGTGGTATGCAAATCTATAAATACATCTGGATCCCAAGGCACAATAGCATGCTCAAACAAACCTTGTGTCTCTAAAGCATCCAGTTTGATGCCATCTCTGTTGAGATCCCAATCGCCACCACTGCGACGACCGCCTGCTAAGTGAGGGCAATGTTCTTGTGAAGAGCGATGCTTGGGAGATAAATTGTTGTTGCCATCAGGATTGTAATTAGGTGTAAACAACAAAATTTGATGCTCTAATAAAGCCTGCTCCTTGCCTAATAAAATCTCCCTCATTAAAAACAGGAGGACTTCTTTGCCTTCTACTTCTCCACCATGAATATTGCCTTGAACATAAACCAAGGTTTTACCAGAAGCACGAGCCTCTGCTGGGGAAGTCACTTTAGGACGGGCCAAAATTACCATAGGAATAACTTGTCCACTGTCACTTTGAGCAATTGTGTCTACATGAACGGAAGGACTTGTTTGCGCTATAGCAGCAATAAAATCTAGTACTTCATCAGAACTAGAGGTGCGTTCAAAGGCCGTTTTTTCTGGAACAGTTAAGAGAGCAGGAGGATATTGTGCCAAAACACCAAAAGTCATACAGCAAGCCACCAAAATCAAGGGAAAACGTGTAATTAAAGACATAAGGAGTATTAAATTTATTTTGCAACAACTAGTAAAAAAGAGCATAGAACCCTATTAACCGTATTGAAAAAGTCCAACAATCAACCACAAATTCGCCTCATCAATGCTTCAAAAGGCCCAGAAGAAAAGAAGTGTAACCACAAATTAGCAAAAAAGACACTTAATAAATTAAATAAAAGCGCTGCGATTAAGGAAAAGTGCCAAAAATAGCTTCCCAAAGGAGTATCAAAACAAGTTTCGATAACAACAATGCCCAGTAGAATATGCGCCATATACAACGTCAATGCCAATTGGCCTGTCTGAACTAAGAGGCGCAAAAAAAAGGAGGAAGGAGAAGCTTGTCCCCACAAAATGCAAGCAGTAATAAGCGCAGTAGAAGAAGCTGCACCACTTAATAAATAAAAAGGCATAGGGGGCATAGGAGCAGTTCCTAACCACAAGTTCAGCCCTTCTTGAGCGGCTTCTGAAAAGAGTAAAGGCAGCCCATAAGAAAAAGCTTGAAGGGCGATAAATATACCCAAACTCCACGTCCCTGCTTTTTTTAGCCAAGCCTTTTGCTCTAAAGGCTGTCTACCTAACCACAAGCCAAAAAACATAAATCCAGCCCAAGGAATAACAGGGTGGAAGCCATTAAAAAACAAATTTCTTAAAAAGCCTTCTACTGTCCAAAAATCAATATAATCCAAGGTCGCAAAATTCCAACCCGCTTCATAATTAAAGACGAGTAACAACAATGGGAAAAGGAACATGATGCCTAGACTAGCGCCTAACAACCGTCGAGTGCTCTGACGAAGCAATAACAAAGTTAACAGCATATAAAGACCATAAAAATGTAGAATATCAGCAGGCCAAATCCACCAATACAGTAAGCCAAATACAAAGAGGAAAAGTGCTCGTTTGGCAATCTTGATTTGTGCTTTTCGCCAAAGCGGTATGGTATCTTGTTGGAGAGCTTTTCGAGTCATTAAGGCTAGGCCAACACCTGCCAAAATAACAAAGAGCGCTGCAAACTTACCATCCAAAAGACTCATCCAAGCCTTGGACGCTCCTTGCCCTTGACTCCCCAAGACCATTTTAAAATTGACAATGACCATCCCGAATACAGCTATGGCGCGGGCAATATCTAAACCTATGATTCTCATGTTAAAAAGACTAAAGGAAGGGTTATCGGATACAAAGGCAAGAGATATTGGTTAGAACGTAGCTAACTATAAAAATACATTCATATACGCTAAATAAGGGGTTAAGTCAGTGGTAGGCAAGCGTTTACTAGATCGATAATATAATAAACTAGGAGCCTGTGTAAGAGGTGCTGCTTGGATACTTGTTTGTAATTGTCGGACTGTTCCTGCATGACCATCCAAAATAGAAATATGGCTAGGAATCAACGTTTCTAGAAGAGCGCTATAATAAGGAAAATGTGTGCAGCCCAAAACAACCGCTTGAATACTCTCCCAATCAATGTTCCCTAACTGTTGTTGCAAATATTGGTGCACCGCAGGGCTGTCCCATTCTAATCGTTCAGCAAAAACGACTAATTGTTGCAAAGAAAGGCGTTGTAATCGATCTTGAGCACCTAATCGAGTAGCCAATGTTTGTAAGCTAGGCCCTTTTAAGGTTCTTTCTGTGGCACAAACCAAGACCGATTTATCAGAGGCAATATGCAAGGCGGGTTTAAGCGCTGGCTCCATCCCAATAATTGGAAAGTCATAGCGCGCTCGCAAGCCATGAATGGCAACACTCGTAGCGGTATTGCAGGCAATAACAAGTGCTTTGAGGGGGTGTTGTGCCACTAAAAAATCTATTGCGTTGTCAACTAATGCTATGATTTGAGCACTGGATTTAGTACCATAAGGCGCCGAGTCAGAATCTGCAAAATAGACATAGTGCTCTTGGGGAAGTAACTGTAAAGCTTCTTGCAAGACAGTTAAACCACCTACACCAGAATCAAAAAAAGCAATAGTAGAGGCTGTGCTAGTCATAAGTAGGAATTAGAATGCTCAAAGATACAAAAAAATACCCTGTTAGGCGTGCCTTCTGTCGATAGAGAAGCTATACTGGTCGGCAAAATTAAGAAGAGTCAGAAGCCCTGCAAATAAAACCCTATCTTTAAAGAACTCCCCCAATCTTAAGTAACCGCAAATTTCTAGTAAAAACACAATTTTATGAAACTATTGAGAGCGATAGCCACTATTATGACGATTAGTTGGTGTCTAGGACAGGCAACAGCCCAAGAAAATCCACTTTGGATGCGTTATCCCGCTATTTCACCAGATGGCGAGCAGATTGTATTTAGTTATAAAGGCGACTTGTATAAAGTAGCGACTAAAGGCGGGCAAGCAAAGCTATTGACTTTGCACAATGCCCATGATTACCAACCTGTATGGTCAACGGATGGCAAGCACATTGCCTTTGCTTCTAATCGTTATGGCAATTTTGATGTGTATCTAATGTCTGCCGAAGGAGGAGCACCAACTCGGTTGACCTACCATTCTTCAGATGATTATCCAATGGATTTTACCCGTGATAATCGCTCTGTTATTTTTACTTCACTGAGAACGGATGCTGTGACGAATCGTATGTTTCCTTCAGGACGATTGCCAGAAACCTATCAGATCTCTAGAGAAGGTGGCCGCCCTCAACAGTATTTAACGATTCCTACCAGTGCCGCTAAGTTCAATAAAGACGGTACCTTATTGGCTTATCATGATACAAAAGGGTATGAAGATGAATTTAGAAAACACCACCAATCTTCTGTAACAAGAGATATTTGGGTCTATGATGTAGAAGGAAAAAATTATACCCAGATCAGCCAATTTGGAGGAGAAGATAGAAATCCAATATTTACTCCTAATGGTAAAGGCTTGTATTATCTGTCCGAAGAAAGTGGGACGTATAATGTGCATAAAGTAAGCTATAAGAACGGAAAAGTAGGAGAGCAGAAGCAATTGACTCGCCTCAGAAATCACCCCGTTCGTTACCTGACGAGTGCTTCAGATGGTCTATTATGTTTTAGTTATGACGGCGAAATTTATACGTATAAAGAAGGACAGAAACCTGCAAAAGTAGCGATCTCTATTCTAGCTGATGATCGTTATAACGATGAAAAAATAGTACCCATTCGTCTGGCACAAGAGATGGATGTGTCTTCTAATGGTAAGGAATTACTGTTTGTGAATCGCGGAGAAGTTTTTGTTGCTTCGATCGAGAGTGGTTTAACCAAGCGTATTACCAATACCCCAGAACGAGAACGTACGGCTAGTTTTAGTCCTGATGGCCGTTCTATTTTATATGCTTCTGAGCGCAATGGCTCTTGGAACTTGTACCAAAGTAAGCTGGCTAGAGAAGAAGAAAAGTACTTTTTTAATGCAACGATTATTGAAGAAGAAGTCGTTTTAGCTGATAATAAAGAAACGTTTCAGCCGTCTTATTCGCCTACAGGCAAAGAAGTTGCTTTTTTGTCAGAACGAACCGAATTACAAGTTATTGATTTGTTGTCTAAGAAAATTAGAACCGTTTTAAGTGGAAAGAAAAATTACTCTTATTCTGATGGAGATCAACATTATGAATGGTCGCCTGATGGAAAATGGTTTTTGGTGAGTTATTTAAAAAATGGCCAATGGATTTCAGAAGTAGGTTTGCTCAAAGCGGATGGCACAGAAGAGCCTATTAACTTAACTAGAAGTGGTTACAGTGACGGTCGTCCAAGATGGATGATGAATGGAGAAATGATCACTTGGTTTTCTAGACGCGATGGAATGAAGAACCAAGGAAGTTGGGGCGGACAAACCGATGTTTATGGCATGTACCTTTCTCAAGATGCTTGGGATAAAATGCGCCTCACCAAAGAAGAATTTCAATTACTAAAAGAAGCCGAAAAAGACAACAAAAAGAAAGAGAAACCTACTAAAGACGAGAAAAAGAAAGAGGATAAAGCTACTGTGGAGAAAAAAGATAGCCTCAAAACTTTAGTATTTGATTTAGAAGGTGTTTTTGATCGGAAACGTCGCCTGACCTTGCATTCTTCTGCCTTAACAGGGGCAGTTGTTTCTAAGGATGGGGAGAAATTATATTACTTAGCTGCTTTTGAGAAAGGGTTTGATTTATGGGAAACCAATTTGAGAACACGTGAAACCAAAATTTTAAAGAAACTAGGCGCTAGAGGAGGAGGCTTAATCCTCTCTAAAGATGGCAAACAATTGTTTGTAGCGAATGGTGGCAAAATCCTGCACATTGATTTAAAAACAAGTAAAAGCAAACCTATCGTCCTCAAAGGGGAAATGGTACTGAAAGAAGCGGAAGAACGTGCTTATTTGTTTGAACATGCTTGGAGACAAGTTGTGAAGAAATTCTACCGAGAAGATTTACATGATGTTCGTTGGGATTTTTATAAGAAAGAATACCAGAAGTTCTTACCACACATCAATAATGGATATGATTTTTCAGAGATGTTATCCGAATTATTAGGCGAATTGAATGCTTCTCATACGGGCTGTCGTTATTATGGTGGTCGAATGATAAACGGTGACCAAACTGCTTCTTTAGGAATGTTTTATGATCATAGCTACCAAGGAACAGGGTTGAAAATTGCAGAAGTGATGCCACAGCATCCAATGTTGACCAAGAACTCTAGAATTAAGGCAGGGGTTATTATTGAAAAAATTGACGGACAAGAAATTACCGCTACCACAAATTACAATAAATTTCTTAATAGAAAGGTCGACAAATACACCTTATTGGCCTTGTATAATCCTACCAGCAAAGAGCGTTGGGAAGAAAAAGTAAAACCCATTAGCAGAAGGCAAGAAATGAATTTGCGCTACGAGCATTGGGTCGAAAACTGTCGTGCCCTTACCGAAAAACTATCCAACGGAGAGGTCGGTTATGTGCATGTACGTGGGATGAATAATGAGAGTTATAAAACGGTATATGAAGAAGTTTTAGGCTTGAATGGAGAGAAAAAAGCCATCATTGTAGATACGCGCTTTAATGGCGGTGGCTGGTTACACGACGATTTAGCGACTTTCTTAAATGGTAAGGTCTACTTACAGGTGAAACCACGAGGACAAGATTTGGCAAAAGAGCCCATGTTTAAATGGTACAAACCTTCTGCTGTTGTAATGGGAGAGGGCAATTACTCCGATGCACACTTATTTCCTTATGTTTATAAGACGTTAGGAGTAGGGAAATTAATTGGAATGCCTGTCCCTGGAACAGGAACGGCTGTTTGGTGGGAACGCCTACCAGGAGGCTATGTGTTTGGAATTCCACAAGTGGGAATGGTTACCAATGATGGAAAATATATGGAAAACACCCAGTTGGAACCAGATATCAAAGTTGCGAATGATCCTAAGTCTGTTACCAATGGACAGGATTTACAAATTGAAGCGGCGGTTAAGGAACTACAGCGTCAAATCAAAGAAGCATCAAAGAAATAAATGTATCTTTGGACATTCTAAATAGATGTCTTGAAAAACAACCAACATGGATAACGAAATAGTAGTAAAAGATAGCAATGGCAATCCTCTAAATGATGGAGATTCCGTCATGCCAATCAAAGATTTAAAGGTGAAAGGTGCTTCGCTTAACTTGAAGCGAGGAACGGTCATCAAGAACATTCGCCTTACAGGAGATGATGATGCGGTAGAGTGTCGTATTGGTAAGAAAACGATTGTATTGCGTACCGAATTCTTGAAAAAGAAATAAGGTCAAATGCATTGACTGTTTGTAGGATATTCTAATTCTACAAAAGAGGTACATTTTTAGTAAAAGCAGCGCTTCAATAGAGGTGTTGCTTTTGCTTCTTTAGGAGCAGTATGTATAAAAAATAGGAGCCACCTAATGCTAGGAGTCTCCTATTTAACTTTTATCCTTTGGTGCTAGTTTAGAACTAGAGAGCGAGTGTTGTTTAGCTTAATGCAGCATCAATCACCCCACCTAATTCTTCTCCTAGAGCATCGTTATAAGCGCTTTCTGTATCTTCTAATTTCTCTGGGTTAAATTGACCACTGATAATAATATTACTGTATATAAAACGCAAGTTGCGGACAAGAATCCAAGGAAAGGCAATTCCTAAAGTACAACTTAACAACAGCATATTAACAATAGTATGGCCAAATAAGGCCCCACCTGTTAGCTCAGAACTGAATTTAATATCTTGCTCTACATGTTTGGCAGAAATCCGCTCCATCGTGTAGTTGAAAATATCTTTACTGTACCAAAACAAGTAAATTCCAAAGGTACAAATGGTCAATAAAATGCCTTTTAAATTCAACAATAAATATTCCATTCCATCACCATTGTAATCAAACTCTACATTGCCAAAACGAGTATTACCAATAATGTACTTTCTAAGCGTTTGGGCATACCAAGCGCCATAAATACCAAGTGTAAGAAGGGTTAATAAATACCCTACTATAAATTTTTGGGTGAATTCCTTTAAATTTCCTCTATATCCCCAGTGAACATTGTTCCAAGAAGTACGAGAAGTTTGGTAACGCATAGAGCCATGTATCGCATAAGGTACCCCAAAAATAAAAAAGGCAAGCAATAGAATCATCCCTAGGAATGCTCCAACTTGACCAAGTAATGTTGTTAATAAAAAAACTAAGCCGTATACTAAGAGGAGCAGCCCTACCGCTTTGATGAATCCAATGAAGATTTCTTTTCCTGTGCCATGGAATACAAAAGGTTTACCTTCTAACTCTGTTTCACTATGGATGTATCGAGTTATTTTTGTCTTTGCCCAAGGGTAATAAATCCCTAGTGTTATTGCAGTCAGTAAAAAGTTAACGATGAATAGGCCAAATAATTTTCCTCCATCTCCTTTAAAAGAAAGGGAAATGGGTCTCGGTTCGTCTAAGATCATAATTTTAATGGTTTATAGTGTAATGAATTTTTGAGTTGTTTTCAATCTATTCTTTCTATAGTTTTTTAAATCTCTACAGGAAATAATGCGATGAAAATTAACTGTTTAAGAACCCAATAAAGTTTCCTTTAGGAATGGAGTGTTTTTGGTCCTTATTCTGGAAGAGCCTCAAAACTAAGTTTTTATCATTAAAAAATCAAACAAAAATCACTTTAAAAGTGATAAAATTGAATTTTTTCGCAAAATAGTGATAAATGATTCCTTTAACATTTTATTTTTCTCGGAATGGAAATGGATATAGGGAAAGAAAAAACTAAGAAGAGAACACACGAATAATAGAGCACAATTGTCTAATGAATACAAGACATATAATGTACCTTTGGAAGGCATTTATTGATGCCCTCCAAAATAACCACTAAGAAGCAAAGCATCGTAACCAACATAGTCTTACAATAATATCTAATAGAGGTTCTTATCCTCTAAAACGAAGTAATGGAAGCAACAGCAACAGCAGTTTTAGCGCACTTACACACCTTATCTAATCCAGAAAAAGCGGCTTACAAGGCCCAAAAGTTTGGTGTGCACGCTCAACAAACGCTAGGTATTTATCAAGCAGACTTAAAAGCTTTGGCGAAAGAACTGCCAAAGAATAAGACACTTGCGTTGGATTTATACAAGAGTGGTATTTATGAAGCGCGAATTTTGTGTGCCAAGATATTTCCCTTGAAAGAGTTAGATGGGGAGCAAATGGAAGTTTGGATTAAGGATTTTGAGAATTGGGAGATCTGTGATACCTTTTGTATGGGGTTGTTTGCTAAAGGCCCATTAGCTGCCTCTAAAATCTATGCTTGGGCGAATAAAGAACGAGAGTATGAACGACGTGCTAGTTTTGCCACTTTGGCTGCGTATTGTATGGCTGCTAAGAAAGTAGAGAATGCTTCCTTTAGACCCTTTTTTTCCTTGATAGAGGCTGCGGCAGACGATGAACGGCTCTATGTAAAAAAGGCAGTAAATTGGGCTTTGAGAAACATTGGAAAACGGAATATAGATCTCCATCAAGAAGCCCAAGCCTGTGCAGAACGCCTCTTATTACGTCCCGAAAAAAGTGCTCAATGGATTGGCAAAGATGCCCTTAAACAATGGAGTAAACCAGGGTATAAATACGCAGATTATCCTAGAGCTATTTATAGAAAATAGGCGCATTCATAAAAACAGGATTGGAAGATTTAAGGGTCTTTTGTTAGGGCCTTTTTGTCAATTTTTCCGACAGGGGTATAGGGTAATTGTTCTAATAAATACCACTGTTTGGGCTGTTGTTCTTTGCTGGCCTTTTGTTGGAACCATGTGCGTAATTCTTTAAGGGAAGCATTGGTGGTTGTGGATAAGACAAGATAAGCGGCTAGTCGCTCCCCAAATTCTTCATCAGGAATACCAATAACGGCAGCTTGTTGAATGGCAGGATGTGTTTCTAAGAGTTGTTGTACCACCAAAGGATAAACATTAAGACCACCAGAAACAATGCGATCACTCTGGCGTCCTTGCAAAAAGTAATAACCTTCTTCATTTTGGCTTGCCCAATCATCAGTATTTACCCAAGCATCTTCAGCTTGTTTAGCTCGCCAAGCAGTTTGCACCTGCAATTGTCCAATTGTTCCAGTGGGGACTACTTGCCCCGCTTCATCGGTCAAACGCAATTTTGCCCCCTTAATGGCCTTTCCAATGGTAGAAGGATATTTTTTTAGATCGTCCCCATTAGCTAAAACACAAAAGCCAGCTTCTGAAGTACCGTATAAATTAGCGAGTTGAATGTTGCCTTTCCCTTGCACTTGTTCCACTAAAATAGGGGATAAGGGGGCACCACCACTTAGAATAAGGCGTGTATAGATCAGCTCCAATTTATTGCTATCAATAAGGCGTCTTAGAATGGTTGGAACGGTGACCCAAACTTGTATTTTTTGTTGTAATAATAAACGAACAATGGTGTTTTTATCAAACTTGGGAACAAGGGTAATGGTCGCGCCCAAGGCCACTGAGGTTAATAAAGCGGCAAGGCCAAAACCGTGATAGAGCGGCGTAGCAATATACGTGCTGTTGTATTCTTGTAGTTTTAATTGACGCAACAAGGCAAAGAATGGAGCTAGAAATTGCCGTAGGGCAGGGCGACGACTACTGCTTTGAGGGATACCCGTCGTACCTCCTGACAAGGTAACCAATTGACCAGCGGCTACTCTTGGTAACTTAAAATTAGAAGGCAAAGGCCGTTCTAGTAAGGCTTGTACATTGGGTAAGGTTAAGTGCTCAAAGAGCCAACGCTGTCCGTCAAAACCTGCTTGATAAACAATTTCCCAGTCTTTTAAATCATAGACTAAGCCCTGTAATTTTTTCTGTTTTAGAAGAACTTTGAACGGTTCTAAAGGAAGGCCTGTTGGTAGTAAAAAACAAGAAGCGCCCAAGGCTGATAAGGCAAACAAACTCACCACAAAATGACGGTGATTACGTCCCATAAGACCAATGTTTTGATCAGGGCCTAAACCTTGTAGCTGCCATTGTGCCGCTAATTGTAAACTTTGTTGGTACAGCTCGGTATAAGTTGTCGTTTGGTTTGCCTCTGCTATTGCGATGCGTTCTCCCTGTGTTTTGGCGGCTACTTCTAAGAGCACCATTAGATTACTTCCTTGGCGTAGGAGGGCACGAGAAAAGCGAAAAAGACCAGCAGGCGTTGCTAAATTAGCTTGGTATAAGGCTTTTATTGGAAGGGCCATAGTTGTCTATTAACATAAAAAATACCTAACAAGATACATAAAAGTTGAGGATGTTGGTCGATTTGGATAAAATTTAAGCACTTATTTGGAGGAACGTTTTTTGGTTTTGTACTGAATCCATTGTGTGCAGCCCCATTCCCAAGGCACCCTAAAAAAGGCCGTCCCCAATTGTGCAAAATTAGCCCACCAGGGTTTAAATTGTGCTTTGCGTGATAGTACTACTTGTCCAATGATTTGGGCTGCTTGTTCGGGGGGTAGCGCGGGGACTTTTTGATAAGCTTTAGTTGGGGCAATCATGCGTGTTCTGACCAAGGGGAAATAGATACTGCTGCATTGTACACCACAAGCGCGTAGTTCTGGGGCAACACATCTTAACCATTGATCAAAAGCGGTTTTAGAGGCTTGATACGCTGACCAATAAGGTGCAGGGAGCAGTAAAACATTAACAGCAGAGATATTAATTAGATGTCCACCATTGTTTTCTAAGCCTTCTAACAAGGGTAATAAAAGCCGAACAGGCCCTAAGTAATTTACTGCCATTGTTCGCTCAAAATCGTGGTAGCGCTCCTTAGCTTGATGGATGGAACGCAAAATAGAATGGCCAGCATTACTAATAATAATATCTAAGCCTTGATCCAGTTGTTGCAGTTGTTGTAGGAGTTGATCTACTTGTTCAGGAATGGTTAAGTCGGTGGAGTAATAATCAACTTGGGCGCCTTTGGCTAGGAGTTTTTTTTGTAAGGCTTGTAATGGGGCCTCACTGCGTGCTACTAATATAAGATGGACTTGAGGCGCCGCTAATAAAACAGCGGTTTGAGCACCAATACCATAACTAGCTCCTGTAAGAAGAATTGTCTTGTGGGCTACTTTTTTGTGGAGGGCAGCAGAGGAGAGGCGTTTAGGAGGAAAGAGGAACCATTCTAAGAGACGAGCCATAAACATAAATTAGTCCACTGCATGGAAATCAATTTGATAATGGCAACCAGCTTGATCTTTTACATTTTTGATGGAGCCCTGTAGTTGACGGATTAGCTTTTGGGTGATGGAGAGGCCTAAACTGGACTGTCGTAAGATGTCTTGTGCTGGATTGAATCCGATACCATTATCCCCTATAGACAGTTGGTAATGGTTTTGTTCCAATGTTTTGATATGAACATAGACTTTTCCTGTAGCTTGGTTCTTTAACCCATGTAAAAGAGCATTACTTAGCAATTCATTGAGCAATAAACCCAATGGAATAGCAGTATCTAAGCCAAGTGGAATGTCGGGAATGTCTAAAGAGAATGTAATCTCTTGTTCTGGTGCTTTAAGTGTAGTGTATAGCGATTGTGTGAGGTCTTTGATATAGGCAGGAAGCGAAATCTTGGAGACATCTTCCGATTGATAAAGCATTTCATGTACCAATGCCATTGCATTAATACGGTTTTGGCTGCTCTGGAATAAACTAGTGGGATCTTCTTGCAGTTTGCTGGTATCCGTAGCTTGTAAATGCAGTAGGCTGGTAATCACCTGCATATTGTTCTTGACACGATGATGGACTTCTTTTAAAAGGGCCTCTCGCTCTTTATTCTGTTGGTTGATCTTAGTGAGTTGATCTTTTAGTTTCGCATTTTTTTTACGGCGAATGCGGAGTAATAAAGAGCCAAAGATTACCAAAGTGATGGAGGCAATAAGGGAACCAGAGAGTAAGATGAATTTAAAGGTATTGTTCTCTTGGAGAATGAGGGCCGTTTCTTTTAATTTTTGATTTTGTGATTGCGCGAGTACTGTTTGATGCTTGATTTGTAAATCACTAACTAATTTTAGTTGCTTTTTACGCGATATTTTTTGCCTTAAGGTTTCTACTTTTCTTAAGTGTTGGAAAGCTTCTTTATAGAGACCTTTTTCTTCTAATAAGGTTACTCTAGAGAGATGAGATAATAATTTATATTGATTGATGTTGCACGAGTCACTAAGGTAGAACGCTAGATCAATGTAAGCTTCTGCTTGTTTGAATTCTTTCTTTAAAACATGTAAGTCAGCTATTTTTAGATAACAAAGTGGAAGCTCACAAATGTTATCGGTTGTCTGGTAAGATTGGATAGCAGAATGATAGTATTCTAAGGCTTTTTTTGACTCTCCATCAATTCGATGGGTGTAGCCCAAAATTAAATGATTGACAGCATGACCGTTACTTTTGAGTGCATTGCTTGGATGAAAACTAATGGATTTTAACGCGTTCTGTTTGGCTTCCTTATAGTCCAAGGAATTGAAATAGCATTCTGCTATATTTCCATACAATAAAGACTTATAAAGAAGTTGCTTTTCCTCTTCTAAATTTATCAGTAGTTCGTTGGCTGAGGTTAGCATAGAAATCGCCAGATGAGGGTTGCCTGCCGATTTAGTAATGTCTGCTTGTAGGAAATAACCATAAAATTGCTCTTCTAAGGAAAGCGATTTATCTTCTAAATAAACGGTTACAGCTTCTTGTGCCCTGACAAAATCCGTTTTATAAACTAACGTATTGGTGTTGGCAATAAGCTGTTGGGTCTTAGGTGTAAAATACTGTTCTGCTTGTATGGAACAAACAAAAAAAAATAAGAAAAATAAGAAAAATATTTTTTTTAACAGACCAAACCCCATAAGCTAATTAGAATTCTTAGCAGAATTGTATGTTATGATGCAGTAAGGTTTTTGTGATTAGGGGTGAAATTTTATGAATGTTTAACTCATAAGGGAAGATACTAAAGTACAAAAATATTAGTAATAATGAAAAAAAAAAGCTGAATTTTTTTGGGGTTTGTACTTGGCTTTTATATAGATAGAGTGTAGCAGGGAATGAATTCTTTTAATGGGTTATAAGGCTCTAATGCTGTTTATACCTTGTTGAATTCATCCAATAAACAAACAAAGAATCAACCCGTAAATAATGGAATAAATGGACAGGAACTATTGCTTAGGAACAAGGGGAGGGCTTTATTTTAAAAGAGAAGAACTCTGTGATAGCATCGAAAAAATAAGGGCGTATAAGTTATGGACTAACTCTACGCCCTTATTTCGAGGGTTACTTTTTAGTATTTTCTGCCTTTGGTATTTTATCTAGATTATAACTTCCAAGCATTTCTTAAAAGGTGCTTATTGATCTTGATCATCATCTAAGGTGACATATTTCCAGTCAATACCTTTTTCGATCTTGCGGAGTTGTTCTACAGTGATTCCGAAGTTCTTGGCTAGAATTTTCTTTTTGGTTTTACCTTCCTTAAGGCGTCGTTTGAGTAAACGTACGCGTTCAGGGTTCATTTTGCAATGGGAGGGGCGTTTTCTGTTTTCAGGTTTGTAAACACCTTGTTTAATCTGAAAATCGGTCATTTCTCGTTGGGTTACCCATTTCAAGTTCTCATAATAATTATTGAGATTATCACGATCCATATGGATTACAAACTTGGCATCGTCACTAGCACGCTCACAAAATTCTTGAGCGACCAATTTATGCACATAAAATCCTTGACGTAAATCGTCCTGAAGTTTCATATTGATTTGTCGATAGCCTTGTATTGTAATCGAGCCCCGCAATAAGGTCTCTTTTTGGGTAGCTTTCTGTACACTTTTTATTCTACCATAATCAGAGAAGTAGTAATCTTTTTGTTTGGTAGGGGCTTTACATTGGATTTTCGCCCAGCGTTCGTTCCAGAAACTTTTGACAGCTGTACTCATTCACCTTTGTCTTAAGAATTATAGATAGTTGCTAAGCTCTTAGTAAAGTAGGTTAGTAAAAGTCAGCCGTTTTATTTGTTGTCTACAATATAGTAATTTTATCGAGATTCAGAACAATCTCGATAATGTTTGATTGAATCAACAATTAATCCTTTTATAAGCGAGGACTAATGTATTGGTAACCCTCTAATTGGCTCGCCAAAAATAGGGCGTAAATACAACTAAAATTGTAAACAATTCTAAACGTCCCAACAACATTAATACCGTTAATACATATTTACCACTAGCTGGAACAGCTGCAAAATTATCAACAGGACTTAAGTCCGCCAAAGCAGGGCCTACATTACCCAAAGCGGTAGCGACAGCACTCAACGCGGATAAGAGTGGACGATCAAAGTCATTGAGAATAGCCACCATGATTAGAGAACCAAAGAAGAAGAGCATCAAATAAAGCAGTAGGAAGACCAGAATATGTGTCATTACTTTAGGGGCTACAATTTGGCTGTCAATCTTCGTTCGAATAATGGCATTGGGGTGTAACAAACGTTTGAATTCTGAAAAAGAATTCTTAAAAAAGACCAAGTGACGAATAATTTTAATTCCCCCACTGGTAGAACCTGCACAAGCGCCCATAAACAATAAAAAGAAGAAAAGCAGCGACAAAGCTGGTGTCCACGAAGTATAGTCCGCCGAAACAAAACCTGTTGTGGTAATAATAGAAACGATCTGAAAAGCGGCGTCTCTAAAGGACTGCTCAAAACTCAAATCAGTAACACCGTAAATGGTGGCACTAACAACAATCGTTAAAAAAATAACGAGCGCTAAGTAAGCTTTGAATTCATCACTGCGCCATACTTTATTGAATTTTCTAGTAAGACCATAATACAAAACAGTATAGTTGATGCCTGCTAAGAACATAAAAATTAGAATAGTATACTGAATTGCAGGGCTTGTAAAATGGGCTACACTGGTATTTTTAGTAGAGAAACCACCTGTTGCCATAGTGGTAAGAGCATGGTTGATCGCATCAAAAAAGGTCATTCCCAAAGCCCAGAGAAGGAACATTAGCAAGGTGGTTAAGCCCAAATAAATAAACCAGAGTCGTTTTGCAATCTCTTTGATACGCGGATGAATCTTCTCTAACGAGCTCCCTGGAGCTTCTGCTACAAATAATTCTACGCCACCAATGCCCAATAAGGGGAAGATAGCAACCATTAGTACGATAATCCCCATTCCTCCAATCCATTGCGTTAAGCTCCTCCAAAATAAAATTCCAGCAGGAACCGCTTCAATGTCATTGAGGACAGACGCTCCTGTGGTGGTTAACCCAGAAACACTTTCAAAAAAAGCATCACTGAAATTGGTGAAGGTGCCACTAAAAAGATAGGGCAACATGCTAAAGGTAGACATCGCTAACCAGCCAATCAAAACAATTAAATACCCTTCGCGTTTACCAACATCTTCTTTTACTTTGAACTTGTACCACCAAGAGAGTGCTCCTGCAAACATGGTTGTTCCTGCGGCTAGTGCAATAGGTAGGGCATCTCCTTGACCATAGTACCAGGAAAAGGGCAATGCGGTCAACATAAATAAACCCAAACTGATTAACAGCGCTCCAACAACGTTGGAGATTGTGCCAAAATCTATCATTTTATTTAAAAATTTCTTCTACTTGGTGAATGGCTTCTGGTTGAGCAAAGACGATCACTTTATCGTTGATTTCAAAACGAAAATCGCCATCAGGAATATAGCTCTCATCGCCTCGTACAACGCCTGCGATGATGGATTTAGCAGGGAGGTGCAAATCGCGAATAGGGTATTTAAGCAGACGGTTCTTTTTGTGTAATTCAAATTCAATTACCTCAGCATCTACGCCCTTCAAACTAATGATTTCCTTTACTTTACCACGGCGGATAAAACGGAAAATCTTATTGGCCGCAATGAGTTTTTTATTGATAATAGTATCTACACCAATGTTTTTGGAAATGTGGGTGTAATTCACATTTTCTACCAAAGCAATGGTTTTGTAAACGCCTAATTCTTCCGCCATAAGGCTGGTGATAATATTGGTTTCAGAGTTGGGCGTTAACGCAATAAAAGCGTCCATTCGCTTTAATCCTTCTTCTTTTAAGGCATCAATATTATTGGTATCTGCATGAATAATTAAGCTGTGGTGCAATTGTTCTACAAATACCTTCCCGCGCTCTTCACTAGACACAACAATCGTCAATTCATAGCATTTTTCTAGTAATTTGGCCGTCTGCAAGGCTAAACGTGTACCACCAATAATCATTACCCTTTTGATGGGCTTGATTTGTTTGCCTGCAAAATTCAGGGCCTTATCAATGTTCTTTTGTTCTGCCGCAATGTATAAATGATCACCTTTTTGAAGCATTGTTTTTCCACGTGGAATAATCGTTTCATAGCCCCGTAAAATGGAAACGCCTCTAAAATCAAAATCAGAATGCGCTTGGTCAATATCGTAAATAGTGCGATTGATTAAGGGACAAGAGTTGTCTAAGGTGAACCCAACAACAGAAATTTTTCCTCCTTCAAAATTGACAATATCCGTGCAAGAACCCTGTTTTAATAATTGTACTACTTCTTGGGCTGCTAATAGAATTGGAGAAATTAAAGAATTGATTCCTAAGCGTTCGAAGCTCTCTAGCTGGGCTGGTTCAAAGTATTCTGGGTTATTCACCCGTGCAATGGTTTTTTTAGCCCCTGTTTGCTTGGCTAGAATAGACATGAGTAGATTCGATGATTCAGAGGTGGTCACTGCAATAAACAAATCTGCTTTATTGACATTGGCTTCTTTTAAGACCTCAATGGACGTTGCATCGCCTTTTAGCGTCATCACATCCAAATGAGTGGCGATGTGCATCAATACATTTTCATTGATGTCTACTACTGTAATATCTTGATCTTCTTTAGAGAGTAGTTCCGCTAAATGGAATCCTACTCCTCCCGCACCCGCAATAATAATTTTCATAACGTTGTATTTAATGAAACCACAAGGAGACAATAGCCTGTGGCTTGTTCTGTTGGTCGCATAACCGCTGTAAAAGTCGCTAAAAAAAAATCAAAAAACAAGAACCTGACGATTCTGCACCATTACTTTCTTTAGTAAAAGGCTGTTCAGCCTTTTACTAACCTTATCTGGCTTGATAAAGTTTTGAGACAATTAATTATAACGAATCTTTCAAGGTTGTTAATTCTCGAGGAGTGAGGTCTCTCCATTCTCCTACAGGCAATTTTCCGAGGCGGATATTCATAATGCGCACGCGTTTTAGTGTAGCAACTTTGTAGTCTAGGGCTTCACACATGCGGCGAATTTGGCGATTGAGGCCTTGGGTGAGTGTAATTTTAAAGAGGCTTTTGCCTAATTGCTCTACCTTACAGGGTTTAGTAATGGTATCTAGAATGGCAATTCCTGCTTGCATTTTGGCAATAAAATCCTTGGTAATGGGACGATTGACTCGCACAATATATTCTTTATCGTGCTCATTTTCCTCTCTCAAGATGCGATTGACAATATCCCCATCATTGGTGAGTAGAATGAGCCCTGTAGATGGTTTATCTAATCGCCCAATTGGGAAGATTCGCTGTGGGTGTTGAACAAAGTCAATGATATTTTTAGGATCGTGTAATTCCGTTGTACAAGTAATCCCTGGCGGTTTATTTAGGGCAATGTAGACTAATGCTGCTTTGGTTTGTAGAGGTTTGTCGTCCAAGGTAACTTGGTCACCTTGTTCTACCCGATTACCGCGTTTGGCGACTTGTCCGTTAATTTTAACACGTCCTGCTTCAATCCAACGATCGGCTTCTCTACGAGAGCAAATGCCTGTAGCGCTAATAAATTTATTTAAACTGATAGAAGAATCTGACATAGGATGATAACGGATAAGGAAAGGGGATGATTTAAGTAGTCTCCAAAAAAAACATACTAATCGAGCTTGTGCTCACAAAGTAAAAACGGCTATTTTTGTCCCCTACTTAAGTCCTTTCGTATTAAAAATACTTATAGAAGAACAAAAATAAAGAAAACTCGTTAATTCCTGTCTTTTTAGAACATTCTTAACGAGTTTTTATAGCCTTGATCGCAGCAGTTTAGGAAGATTTCTTGTTCTTAAACGGGCGTTTCTTGCGTCGGTAATTGAATTTTTTGGGTTTTTTATTCGAAGATTTCTTTTTAGGAGCCGCAGTTACTGGGGCAGCAGGTGTATCATCTATAAAAGGATGCTCGTCGATGCTTGGAATTTGTTGCTTGATGAGTTGCTGAATCTTTTTCAGATAAGCGCGTTCTTCTTGATTGCAGAAAGACAAGGCTTGACCACTTGCATTGGCTCTACCAGTACGACCGATTCTATGAACATACGTTTCTGGAATGTTGGGCAAATCGTAGTTAATGACATGAGAGAGTTCATCAACATCAATTCCTCGTGCTGCAATATCTGTTGCAACTAGAACGTGTATACGGCCTTGTTTGAAATCTTTCAGGGCACGTTGGCGAGCTCCTTGGGATTTATTACCGTGAATAGCTGCTGCTTGTAGATTTTGCTTTTTGAGCTGTCGAACAATCTTATCGGCTCCATATTTAGTGCGCGAGAAGACCAAAACAGTGTCCATTGCCTTTTCTTTGAGCAAATGACTGAGCAACTTTATTTTATCTTTCTTAGCGACATAATAAACCAATTGTTCTACTCGCTCGGCCGTTGTTTGTTCTGGATTAATAGTAACCCGTTCATAGCTGCCTAAAATATTCTTAGACAAAGAAACAATTTCAGGAGGCATTGTAGCAGAGAAAAAGAGCGATTGACGTTCTTCTGGAATCTTAGCAATGATTTTTTTAATATCGTGGATAAAACCCATGTCTAGCATGTGGTCTGCCTCATCTAAGATTAAATAATCTAAATTGCCCAAGCGGATGAATCCTTGTCCGATTAAATCCAATAAACGACCTGGTGTTGCAATTAAAATATCAACTCCTTTTTTTAGAATTTGAGTTTGAGCGCCTTGTTTTACTCCTCCAAAAATGACGGTGCTGCGTAGAGGAAGAAATTTGGAGTAGGCTTCAAAGTTTTCTCCAATTTGTAAGGCCAGCTCTCTAGTCGGAGTAACAACCAATGCCTTGATTTGTCGTTTGCCTTTGGCTTTTGGACGACTTTGTTGGTCGAGGTAGAGATTTTGTAAAACTGGGATGGCAAAAGCAGCTGTTTTTCCTGTACCTGTTTGAGCACAACCCAAGAGGTCTTTTCCTTGTAGTAAAATAGGAATGGCTTGCTCTTGGATAGGAGTAGGGTTGGTATAGCCTTGTTGCTCTAATGCTTTTAAAATAGGGTCAACAATTCTTAAATCTTCAAATGTCATGTACAATGTCTTCTGATCAACAACAGGTTCTATTATAGAGTCGTTATTGATGGTTTATTTTGATGTAAATAATACTAGCTAGTAAGGTTTGTTCGTAGATCTTAAAACCTTGGAGGGGTAGGAGAGCATAAATAAGGGAAGGACTAAGGAGAGGCTTGGAGTAGCTCTTGATTGTCCTAAGAAAAATCTAAACAGGCTCATAAAAAAAAGCAATAGATAACCTTATTCTCAGAGGTATACCCATTGCTTTTTTGCATTTTTCATAAGGAGACTGGTGTTCCAACTCTGCTTATAGAGAGTGGATCAACGCATCAATATTGTTATCTTCTACCAATTTTTTAGTAAAGATTTTATGCCCTTTAGGGGCAAACAAGTGCAATTGACCTTTTTTTACATTGGCCATGAGGCTTAACAACTTCCAACGGGTCACTAGACCACGCGTGTCGTCACATTTCAGGGCAATTTCTGAATAGTGAGTAGCATTGTCAATAGTAAATGACACATCAGGTTGTACTTGTACGTTTGTTGCTTGATTGGTAAAGATTTTTGGATCCTCATAGCCACCTTCAAGAGCAGTTTTTAGAGAGCTAATCTTTCTTTTTTCTACCCAAGTAATAACCTTGTCTAAGTATTTTTCCTTGCTCATATGCGCTGTGTGCTTTTGGTCGAAGTTTGTATCCTAATAAGTTGGCAGTTGACTAAGAAATAGGTGCTTTGTAATTGTTGATAGAAAGAAGAGTATCAATCAACTATTGTCCTAAAAAAAAGTCTATACAACCTGCTAAATCCACAAACAATAAATGTTAATACTGTAAAAATAGTGTTTTTTAGGTTAAATACCCTGATAATGCTGTAATATTTACTTATTTTGTTCCCTCTAGGCAACCAGCCCCCACTTTTGTCTGTCTAATAATAGTAAGGCATAACCAACGATCCAATTCTAACCTACCTTGCCAAAACAACACAAATTAAGTTGTTGATATTCTATTGCTTAACTCCTTCCCTACAATAGCTTGTCAAGAAGAATCATTACAACAATTCGCTTACACAAACCAATAACGTTTTCAACATGAAAAAACTAGTCCTTTTTTTAGTATTCTTGTGCCACTATGCTTATGCACAAACGCCATCTGGATCAACACCAGATTTTACAGCAGATGGCTATACCTCTAAACCAATTAAAATTGGGGACGTTCTCCCCATTCAAATTGCTCCAACACATCCTTATAATGCAACAGGAGGAGAACGGTTGGCATTTGAACAAGAGTTTTTTAATAAAAACTCTTCCTACATCAAGTTGTACTTTGAGAACTTTAATTTAGCTCCAGGGGATTATGTAGAAATCAAAGGTTTAAATTCAGGAGAAACGGTTCTTTATTCAGAGCTTGGAAAGATCATTGATGAAAATGGTCAAATGCTTAGCAATTTTTGGTCAAAAGTGATTTTTGATGAGCGTGTTCGTGTTCGTTTGTATACGACTCATTCTTCTAATTCATATGGTTTTGATTTGACACAGGTTGCTTATGGTTACTCAGAAGCGCGCATTAACAACTTGTTTGCAGGAAAATCTATCTGTGGAACAGATGATAAAGAGCCTATTGAGTGTTATAATGGTACCGATATGTTTGACAAAGGTCGTGCAGTTTGCCGTTTGATTATTGGTGGTGCAGGATCTTGTACAGGATGGTTGTTGGGATGTGATGGACACATTATGACTAATGAACACTGTATTGGAACGGCTAATGATGCATCCAATACCGATTTCATTTTCAATTTCCAACACACAAACTGTGCGGGGACTGCCAATGCAACATCAGATGTAGTTGCTAGTTCTGCTACCTTTATCAAAACGAATGCAACCTTAGATTATACCTTAACACAGTTGATACCAGCGACTGGTAGAACTCGTGCAGGGATTGTGAATACTTATGGCTTTTTGAGCTTGAGTTCTGTTGCTCCAGTTGTTAATGATCGTATTTATATTGTACAGCACCCAGGTGGTCGTCGCAAAGAGATTGCTGTTAATACCGATCAAGGAGGAACAGCAGGCGGATTTGCTATGATTAACCAGATTAATGCGAATGGCGCACGTTATTTTGCGGATACAGAAGGAGGAAGTTCAGGGTCACCTGTATTTAATTTCAATACCAACTTAGTTGTTGCAATTCACAATACGGGTGGTTGTACCAATGGATCTTTTGGTCGTAGTGATCGTTTAATTACAGCGATTGGAGCAGATATGCCTTCTTGTGGCATTGACAGTTCAGGAACAGGTGTTGTGGTTCCTTCTTGTAATACAACCATTACTTCTTACCCTTACAATGAAAGTTTTGAGAGCAATAACATTGGCGTATTTACTCAAGGAGCTGCGGATGATATAGACTGGACAGTCTTTACAGGAGCAACGCCTTCCGCTTCTACAGGGCCAACAACTGCCAATGATGGACAGTATTACGCTTATATAGAGGCTTCAACGCCTAACTTTCCAAACATCAACGCCAACTTATGGTTACCATGTTTGAATTTGAATAGTGTTGCTTACCCTCAATTGGTTTTTGATTACCACATGTCTGGTATTGATATGGGAGATTTGAGTGTAGAAGTAAGTACAAATGGTGTAACTTGGGTAACATTGTGGACACGTACTGGTGACCAAGGAACAGCTTGGATCACAGATACGGTTGATCTTAACGCTTATACTTCGGAAACAGAATTGCGCGTGCGTTTTAATGGAGTAACTGGAACAGGGTTTAATTCTGACATTGCTATTGATGATGTAACTGTTGAGGCAGGGCCAGTCAATTGTAATCTAATAAGTACTTTCCCTTATACGGAAGGTTTTGAAACAGGCTTAGGAGACTGGATTCAAGATACAGGAGATGATTTTGACTGGACGCGTAACAGTGGTGCGACACCTTCTACAGGAACAGGGCCAGGAGCAGCTAGTGTAGGGAACTTTTACATGTATACAGAAGCGACTTCTCCTAACAACCCTAATAAGACGGCTTACTTAGTCAGTCCTTGTTTTGATATGACTAATGTTTCTTTCCCAGAACTAACCTTTGACTACCACATGTTGGGAGCAGGTATGGGAACCATGAATGTTGAAGTAAGTGTTGGTGGAGGTGCTTGGACAAGTGTTTGGACGCTTACAGGGGATCAAGGAACGGCTTGGGCTACAGCAACGGTTGATTTGTTTGCTTATAGAGCAGCAACCGATCTTCGTATCCGTTTTAATGGCTTAACAAATGGCTTTGAATCCGATATGGCAATTGATGCTGTTAGTATTGCTATGGCTAACTTGTCTTGTAGCTCAACGATAACTTCTTATCCTTATAATGAAGGATTTGAAACAGGTTTAGGAGATTGGATTCAAGATACAGGAGATGATTTTGATTGGGCTCGTAATAGCGGCACGACTGTTTCTACAGGAACAGGACCAACAGCGGCTACAGAAGGCTCTTTCTACATGTATACAGAAGCAAGTGCTCCTAATAACCCTAGCAAAATAGCCATTCTTAACAGTCCATGTTTTGATCTTACAGCTATTACAGATCCAGAATTGACTTTTAACTACCACATGTTTGGTAATTCTATGGGATCTTTAGTGTTAGAAGTACGTACAGGAACAACCAACTGGACTACATTATGGTCACGTACGGGCGATCAAGGAAACCAATGGCTTCAGATCAGTATCAACTTACAGCCTTATACTTCTTTTAATGATGTGCGTTTCCGTTTCAGAGGAACAACTGGAACAGGTTTCTCTTCTGATATGGCGATTGATGGTTTTGAGGTAGCTTCTACGACCTCTATTAATACAACAACAGTAGGAAAGGAAGCAGCTATTTTGGAAGTAGCGCCAGTTCCTTTTAACGATTACTTAGAAGTACACACCAACATTCAAGGGATCTTACCTTACCAAATTACCAATGTTCAAGGACAGGTAGTGAAAAGTGGGGAATTGAAGGGTAGCAGTAGCTTACAGGTATCTAACTTAAGTACAGGGGTATACTTTATCCGTTTTAACAATGGTCAAGAAGATGTGATCAAGAAAATTGTTAAATACTAGCATAAATTCCCTTTAGGGAAGATTTAAAAAATAGAAGGGCTGTCTTGATGATTCAAGGCAGCCTTATTTTTATTTATAAAGAATTGCTTGTTCTGGTAGAAAAACAAAAGAAAATCTAGAGCGATTTCTTATTAGAATAGAACTCAAAAGCTTAGCAATTACTAATTGGCATATAGTCAATGGTGCCATTTTTAGAGCACATCATATACCGACCATTCGATGTTTTATTAGCAACTTGCATAACTGTTCCTAGCATAGAGAGTTCATAAGGATAGAAGGGGCTATTAACAATAATGGTGGTGACTTTTCTTTTAATTTTTTGGACGATGTGCGAACGTTTCGATTCTAGATATTCTTGACCAGAAGCTAAGTCGAAGTCATAGTCTTGTGTATATGTCTTGGCTTGTTACTTTTCAGGTTTTCCTGAATGGTAGAAGACACAAATGGGATCAATAGAAAAATCCGATTCTTACTGGATGTATTTTTTGAGGCAGTTGGTCTATTGGTATGGTTAAGAAGGGACTTTTGGGCGTTTTGCAATGTTTATTTTTGCGTGTTAGTAGCTTGTTGCCTAGTGGGAGTTATAGCAGTCGATTCCTACGCTTAATACCTTGAAAGAGTACTGCTTGTTATTTATTTCATGATGATAGATGTTTAGATAGGAATGCAAAGAAAAAACTATGCATGAATTTTTAAAAATAATAAATACATAAAACATCTACAATGAATAGACTATTAAGGAGTAACCGAGCGTAATAAATTGATAAGAGCATCTTTACTCTCAATCAGTCGCTCTTTGGAGGCTAGGTGTTCGTCTTTTTCATCAACAAGACGCTTCCAGATATCGTGATTTTCGTTGGCTGCAATTCTAAATTGTGTCAAGAAGAGCTCCACTTTGTCTAAAGGAAGGTGTTGGATGGTGCCACCATCTCCTTCTTCATAGCGCATCATATTGCCCTCGCCCAATAGAACCCAATTGATACTAATTCCTTTGGTTGTTGCCAAACGAATCAATAAATTAGAGCTCGGTAAGTTCTTGCCGTTGACGACATTATTGAGAGATGCTTGAGAAACATTGATTTCACCGGCCAATTGTTTAACATTCTTTTTGGATATGAATAAATACTCCCGAAGACGTTCAGAAACAGTAGATTGCATAAAAAAGGGAATTGGAGTGTCTAAGCAGATTAATAGTAGCGACTAAATATAGGACATGTAGTAGCTTACCTAGAAACTATAATGTATGACTAACGATTGAATTAGCTTATTGAGGGAATTAATAGTATAAAATAATAAGTCTCCCAAAAAGCTTGTTGAATATGGCATAAAAGTAGGAAAATATAAACTAAAATAGTCCATAATTGTGGAATCTATTCTTAAAATCAAGAAAAAACTTTTTTTTTTAATAAAAACGTCTTTTAAAACAAGGTTTTCGTACTAAAATTGGTTGAATTTAAACTCCAACGCTTGTGTACGTCCCATTGTTGTCTTCTCTTTTTTAATAGATTGAACGCCCAATAAAATTTAAATGTTTTACTAAAGGAATGACTCCAAAGAGAAATGCGATGCGAGGAAATCGATTAAATAAAGCCAACAGTTTCTCTAACAACTTCTTTGTTAAATGTCTGCTATTATCTATTTTAAAGCACACTAATTTATTAAACACACTAATATTTACAAACTATGGGAATAGAGCGTTTACTAGTTGATATTACTTTAAAAGCTGCTGCTGGGCAATTGGGAAAGAAAATATCAGATGCTATTGTAACCTATCCTTTTGTAGAGAATTTAAAGAAGCTTCTTCCTGCCAAAGATCAGGAAGAAGTAGATAAATTAAAGGAAGAGGAAGTCAGTCAAGAAGATATTGATTTGATTCGAAAGCACATCACTAATACGGTTCATACAACCAAGGACTTCAAAGTGCTTGTAAGAGATGCTTTTGACCTATCAGGGGCAGATGTACAATTATTGATGCAATATTTTGAGGGACTGAATAACAATGTAGTCAAGCACAAAAAGTTACTAAAACAGTATAAGCAAGCAGGAGTGGCTATGCAAGGAGACTATGAGAATATGATAGAACAAACACAAGAGAAGATTGCTTATCATGAAGCACAAGCATTGGGTATTCTGAAAGGAGAGGAGTGAGCTTTTTTTATAAAAAATTGAATGATAGAGCTTAGTTTTATAAGCCTTTAGGGATAGAAGGTATGGTGTAGTTTTGTAATGTGAACATTAATCCAGAGTAACTCATAAATAATTTACAGAGTATGAATCTAATAGAAGCCTATGAGTGTGCGTTGAAAGGTGCTATGGATAGACACAAAAAATTGTTAATACGGTTTGGACGTGCTAGTGATAGTAAAAAAGGTGAATATCAAAATCAACTAGAAGAGTTAAGGGAAAGTATCCTTTTTTTGGAAGGAGAATTGGAGCAGGTTAAAAAAAGTCAAAACACTCCTAAATCACCTAGTCAAGCCAAAGTATATTGCTATGTTTTTACAGATACTTTAGATAACTTAGAAAAGAAGTATGATGAAAAAGAGCGTATAGATTGGTTGAGAAAACGGTACGACAAGACAGCTGTGCAAGCCTGGCAGCCTTTTGTGACTAAATATGATCCTGTAACAATCGGTGATATATTGAAAATTTGTCAAAATAAATATCCATTTGAAATCATCTATTGGAAGAGTCAAGCTAAGAACTATGTGCAGCTAGATGAAAGTTTTTCTCAAACATTTGCAATATTAGATTGGCTAGCTTTGAAACCAAGTAATAGGCGTGGTTTCTTGCGTTATGATAGTAAATGGGCAAAATACGTGGCTCCTGATTGTGAGGTAACTTATGAGCTATTTACTAAGGATATTGAAGTGAATCAAAGTTACTTTGTGACGACTCCAATTGTACAACATGATTTAAAAGAAATTAATATGAATTTATCTGGAAATAGTATAAAACAAATAAAAGCTATAGTCTACTATTTTCTAGAAGAACTATCGAAGGACATTTACAATAAAAGCATGGAAGAGAGTGCGATTAGAGCAATGAATTTCGATTTAAATGCACAAAATTAAATAACAATGATTTTTTCTTTTTATTCTTATAAAGGAGGAGTAGGCCGCTCACAATTATGTGCCAATGTAGCTGCCTATTTATGTCACAAAAGAAATAAAAAAGTATTGCTTCTCGATTGGGATTTTGAGGCCCCAGGGTTGCATTATTTTTTTGATGAAGAATACCATGATATTGGAGTTAAAGGAAGCCTAGAATTGTTAGAGGAATACATGGCTATGATGTTGACTCAAGAACAAGTGACAGAAGCTGACTATAGAATATTTGATAGAGATAGTGTGATTAACATCGCAAACGCCCAAGGCTGGAAAGAAGCAGCACTTGGTTGTATCGATCTAATTCCCGCAGGTTGTTACAATGAAAACTATACGGCTAAGATCAATAATTTTAACTGGTTTCAATTTTACAACAGGTTAGATGGAAAAGTGTATATAGAATGGCTGAAAAAAGAACTAAAGACGTTGGATTATGATTACATTTTGATTGACAGCCGTACTGGTATTAATGATTATTCAGGGATTTGTAATCTGCATTTGCCCGATGCTAATATTGTAGTGATGGCGGCCAATAGCCAAAATATGAAAGGCTGTAAGAACCTCATTGAACAAATCATCAACCATCCTTACACACAACACCAAGACAAATACCGAACGAAGTACATTTTGCCTGTCCTCTCTCGAATTAACGTCAATAATCCCAATTTTGACCATTGGGCGGACCAATTTGTAGCCAACTTTCAGCCACTTATGGAATATTGGGAAACAGAATTACCGACGGCTTTTCGATCCGATATTTTTCGAGATTTTTACTTAGAAAAAACTTTATTGGAGGATATGCCACAATACTCGGCAGGGGAAAATGTCTTGTTCTCCGATAGAAAGCAGCGCATACACCGTAGTTCTTTTGCTGCTAAATTTGCCAACCTTGCACAATACTTGGAAGATTTGAAGGAGAAGGGAACGATTCAGTTGGAAGAACAAATTGATCGGGATGCGTGGGAGTATTATGCGCAAGAGGCAGAGTTTCGGTTGGAAGTAGGAGAGATCACTCGAAGGGATGTAGCTTATGCCTACGAACAGGCAGGAGATGGAGCAAATGCAGAGCGCTTTGGGGGAACAGTAGAATTGTATTTAGAGGAGTATAAAGAGTATTTTACCAAAGAACAATACGATAAAGCAAAGGAAGTACTCTTAAAGGCCAAAGACATTGATAGTGAAAACCTTGAATTGTACATAGGGTTGAGTCGAGTGTATCAACGGTTAAAGGAAGGGCAAAATGCGGAAAATATCCTTTTAAAAGCCATTGAGATGGATTCGAAAAATGCTTCTATTAGAATAGAATTAGGCAAAGTTTATCAACAAAAAAAAGAATGGAGTAGTGCCAAGGATATCCTTTTAACGGCAATTGCAATTGAT
Source organism: Aureispira sp. (assembly GCA_050633105.1). Taxonomy (GTDB): domain Bacteria; phylum Bacteroidota; class Bacteroidia; order Chitinophagales; family Saprospiraceae; genus Aureispira. The sequence goes on from JBOEFW010000002.1 coordinate 204,745, forward strand.
CCAAATAGCAGCTATGCTTTAGTGCAATTAGGTAAAACGTATCAACATTTGAAGGAATGGGATAAAGCAGAAGAAAAGTTGCTTCAAGCCCTTCAAATTGACCCAGAAGATTCTTATGCTTTTGTACAATTAAGTAAAGTCTATTTAAAGAAAGAACAATGGAATAAAGCAGAACAGGCCTTATTAGAAGTATTGAGACTCCGACCTCAAAGCGGTGTGAATCGTATACGATTACTAACTCTTTATCAACAAATACAAACGCAACCTCAAAAAGTCCAACAACTTCTTCAAGAATTAATAGAATTAGAGCCCAACTACACCAAGTGGCACCTCCAATTAGCCCGTTCTCATCAACAACAAAAAGAATGGGATTTGGCAAAAAATACTTTGGCAAAAGCATTGGATACCAATGAAGAAGAAGTCCTAGCAATATTACAAGAGAGCATCCAAAAAAATCCAAAGAACCCAGCTGCTTATATAGAATTGGGCCGAGCTTATCAACAACTCCAAAGATGGGGAAAAGCCCTTAGTAACTATGAAAAAGTTTTGGAATTAGCCCCTAGAAATACCACCGCGTCTACACTAATTGGCAATGTCTATTTTAGCAAAGGTTCCATACACATTGCCATAGAGTACTACCAAAAAAGCCTTTCAATAGACAACAGCAATGGTTATGTGTATTACCGATTGGGGCGTGCAAATCATGAGATCGGCAATTATACCGCTGCCATAGAAAATTATAAACAATGTTTGGCACTGCAACCAACCAATAAAAAGGCGCGTAGTAATTTAGGGGTTGTTTATTATAAGAATGAACAAATTCAATTGGCAATAGAGATCTATTTGCAAAGCCTGACCATGGACGAAGACCATGAAGTATACAACAACAACATTGGGTATCTGTACTTGATGACAGGAGACCCCGAACAATCCTTGCCTTATTTGAAGCGTTCTTTAGCGTTGGGGCTAATGGATTTTGCAAGTAGAAACCTAGGCCATTATTATTTAGTACAGCACGAACAGGAACAAGCACTAAAGCATTACCAGCAATCTTGGGAAGCGTTTGAGGAGAAAGGAGAATTTTGGAGTGGCATGGAGCAAGATTTTCAATATTTGAAGCAATATGGCTTGACCTTAGAAGAGTACGAAAGGATTAAGAAGGCTCTGTTGGGTTGGATTGATGATAAGACGCGGGACTAAAATATCTAAATACTCCCCTAATTCTGAAGCACGAGTGCTTGGAGCTACACGATGATTTTTTTGGTTTATTTCATAGTTTATCATAGATTAATTTTAAATAGTTAGAACTATTTAAAAGGACTATTTTTCTCATTTTAATAATTTGTTTTTATATTTAAAAAGTAATCAACTTGAAATATAAAACAATGATGATGCAAAAAAAATATTATCAGCAGCGAGAAAGCTCAATGTATGACAAAGAGGTTACCTTAGAAGGTGCTTTGTTTGATGCCATGTATGAATTGTTCACCCAAATAGGAGTGTTTTGGCAAAATAGCCCAGAAGAGGAAGATTTAAAGGAACAGCTCTACACCTTTATGATCAATAGAATTAGCCTAGATGCCAATTATCTACGAGAGTATAAAAATGCGAAGGAAGTATTAGACGCATTTAAGCAAGAATATGATACGCTAGAAAAAGCTTATGCTTCTTTTTTTACCGATCCTCAAGGCCTTCAAAATCCACCTGAAAGCCGACTAGCCTATGCCCGACAAAAGGTTTCTAATGAATTTATTTCCTTTCAATTATCAGTAGGTGGTTTTAAAGCCTTTGGCGCAGAAAACTATCCCAGCTATATCAATGGTGCCTATATAGAAGGCCAACCAGCTCCTTATAGAACAAAATAATAAACCATGAAAATTGACACACTGATTATAGGTTCAGGAGTAGCAGGTGCTGCTGTTGCCCAAAAGCTACTTGATAAAAATCCCAATGCTTCTATTCTAATGTTAGAAGCAGGAAGTAAAGTGCCGATGCGTGATTTTGCACAATATCAAAATTATATGCTCACGGGTTATGCCCCTTATCAAAGTAAAAGCAATGATAAGCAAGATTATAATTACCCTCAACGGGATAACCCAGGGGAAAATAAGACTAATAATTCTGATTTAAAATTGCGAGGAGCTAGATTGATGATGTATGGTGGAAGTACAGTTCATTGGGGAGGTTGGTCTTTTCGATTGAAACCAGAAGATTTTAATTTATATACAAAAACAGGGCAGGGTATTGATTGGCCAATTGATTATCAAGATTTGGAGGCCTATTATACAATGGCAGAGCATTATATTGGAGTCGCGGGCAATGGGGAGGTGAAGGAAGGAATTCCAAGAAATGCGCCTTACCCTTATCCTCCTTATCCTTATACCTTGGAAGATGAGCCCCTGAGAGAAGCTTTTGATAGCTTGACAATAGGGCATAATAACATGCCTATTGCTAGACATGGTATTGGTGATTCAGAATCTACCCACCCCCCTTGTCAAACAACAGGCACCTGTAAGTATTGCCCCTTTGGAGCGCGCTATGTGGCAGCTAATTATTTGGATGACATGAAACGCTATAATGATTATCCTAATTTTGAGATCCGAAAAGGAGCTTTTGTACAGCAACTCTTAGTTGATCCTCATCAAAAATCTAAAATTGTAGGAGTAGAATACAAAGATCAACAAACACACAAAATAGAAAAAATCAATGCTGAGCAAGTAATTTTAGCAGCAGGAGCTATCGAATCTGCCAAATTATTGTTGCGTTCTAAATCCGCCTCTTGGCCTAATGGGATTGGAAATGACAACGACCTTGTAGGGCGCAATTTAATTACCCATCCTTATTTTATTTACCAAGCCAAAATTCCCTCTAATCCCGATCGCCTACAATCAGAAATGAATTTTCCTACTATGGTGTCTAGGCATTTTGATAGTCCCGAAGAGCAGGAAAAAGGTAAATTCATCTTAGTTTCTCCTCCTGGGTCTCCTGATCCTATTAACAGTCAAGATAAGGCAACATCTATTGCTGCATTGATGCAATTGGGAAAGACTAGAGCAGAGATTGATAGAGAAGTCTCTAGTAATGCTTTTGTACAAATTCATGGGATTATTGAGGTATTTAGTGAAAGGAGTAATACCATACGAAATTATGATAAAACCAATCATTTAGGATTGATAGAGACCGATGTATTTTACAAAAAACCAACTACATTTGATAAACGGATCAAATTTGTAGAAGAGACTGTCAAAAAACTGTTTGATAAAATGGGCGCTACAGACATGACACAAGTAATGATGTCTTGGCGAGCAGACCATGCCGCTTGTTTGACCCGAATGTCTAATTCTCCAACAACAGGAGTGGTAGATAAGAACCTTAAGGTATTTGGAGTGGATAATCTATATGTTTGCTCCAATGCTTCTTTTTCTTCTTTAGGAGCGGTTAATCCTACTTTGACTCTAACAGCATTAGCTTTGCGCCTAGGAGATCACTTAAATGGAGAAATAGAGGCCGTTAGTAGCCAGCCATTATTAACTAAAACACCAACACCAGTTGCTAAAACACCCATATTGAACAAGCCCAATCTTACTATTCAGGATAGACTAGAGGAACTTTTTGCTTTGTTACAAAAGGCCGTAGAATTAGAATTTGCTACTATCCCACCTTACTTAACAGCAGCTTTTAGCCTTTGTGCTCAAAACAATCGTTCTAGTTTTCAGATCATACACTCTGTTTATATGGAGGAGATGTTGCACATGGTTTTGGCAGCTAATATTATGAATGCAATTGGAGGGCAAGTGAAGTTGAAAAAGGAAAATATCCCAACTTATCCTTTACGATTAGAATTTCAGGGGAAGGAATTTAAAGACAGAGCATTTGATATTAACCTAGAACGTTTTTCTAAATCAGCGATTGATACATTCATGCAAATAGAGTTGCCTGATGGTTGGAATGAACCTTCCTTAAAGGCTCGATCAGTAGTCGAAGTTCCAGGATACACTATTGGCGAATTCTATAAAGAAATAGAACTAAAACTAAAAGAGCTGTGTGAAGATATAGGCGAAGAAAAGGTCTTTATAGGGGACCCATCCCATCAAATTGGGCCAGACTTTTATTGGTCTGGCGGAGGAAAGCCTTTTGAAGTACATACCTTAGAGGATGCTTTAGAGGCTATTGAAGTGATTGTGGAGCAAGGAGAAGGGGCCAATCTAGACAGTGTTTTGGATAGTGATCATATCTTCTTTGGGCAAGAGGAAGAAGTTGGGCACTTTTTTCGATTTAATGAAATTCTTGAAGGAAGAAAATATAAAGACAATGATGATCCTAGAAAACCTCCTACAGGCGATCCCTTTTTGGTGGAATGGGATCAAGTTTATCCTATCAAAATGAATTGTAAAGCAGCAGATTTTAAGAATACACCTCAATTGGATCGTTTAAATGAACATTTTAATCAGCATTTTACACTCATGATTAAAGGGATAGAACTTGCTTTTAATGGACAACCTAAGTCACTCTATTCTGCGATTATGAATGATATGCATGGTATGGCCAAAATTGCCGCCCAAATGGTTCAGACTCCTATCAATGGAAGTCCAAAAAAGGAGCATGGATCTCCGAGTTTTGAAATTATTTGTTTAACCCATTAACCCTTGATTTATGGGAAGTACCCTAGAAATAAATGATACCTTATTGCTGACCGCAGCGCAAGGTTTTCCTACTGAAATTTTGGATTTGAAGCAACACCAGCAAGCAGCGATTCCTATAGAGGCAGTACAAGGACAGGTTTTCTCTTTTGTAAAATCGGGTGTACGTGTCTTACATAAAGATCCTGTGCGGCAGTTTTTGGTGCAAAAGATCCAAGGAAAATGGTTGTTTTGGGGCCATGCTCTGATTCAATCGTACACCATTGAGAAAAAACTAGAGGAGCAGGGGCGTTGGGACAGCAACAGCTGGCTCACAAAAGGAAGCTATGTTATTTCCAAAATCTACGACCCCGTTTATCAAAAATTAACAACCAACTATGAAGCACCTGCTGGCTGTTCTTACTTTGAGGTATTGGAGTAGAGACCAAATTGGTTGAACTTAAGAGGAAGGAAGCTGCTAGTCTGTTGAAGAATAATGAAGACTTTTTTAGCATTGTGTCTATTGGCACAATGCTTTTTTTTTTGATAAAAATAGAGACAAGCTCAAGGATTTTTTTAAAAAAAATAAAAACAATAATAATGATTTGGTTCTGAGTGACTTAAGTGCATAAAGCAAAATGTTACTATAAAAAAGATGGACTGTGGAAATACTAAAAATTGAAATAGGATAGTTTTATAGGAAAGTAACTTCTAAACACGTTATCACAAATACATAAAAGCAATTTTATTATGGAGAGTAAGTTAAAAAAGCTAGACAGTTTAACCAAGTTGGACTACAATGGTTACCAAAAACTATTAAAAGCTAGTTGGGCGGATTTATTAGGAGTAGAGGAAGTTGGTTTTGCAATAATAGAAGGGAGTAAGCTGCCTTGGAAGAATGCAACAGATAAAGAAAAAGAAGAACAGCCTTTATTGTACTTAGGGCCATTGACTAAATGGAAAACAGAATTAAACGGCAGTAAAGACCTAGAACTAGTGAATTACTCCTATGGTAGTTGTAAAGTGGTGCAGGTTGGAAAAGATATGCATGTTTATATGGTGCCTGCTAAAGGAAAGGCAACGGATGAGAAACACCTTAAAGGCATTAAAAAGGCCTTGAAGAAGTTTAAACCCAAAGTGTTTTTAGAAGTAGTTTCGGACTTGAGTACGGTGGAGCATTCAGAAGTAGAAGTGCGTATCGATGAGAACACTAGCATCGAGACGGAGTTTCATGAATTAGGGCAAGAGTTAGAGAAGTACCACCGACTAACCAATAAGATCAAAAAAGCAATGGAAGGGGCGGAACCAGCAGAACGCTCTAAGTTGCAAATCAAATACAAACAGGTCTTGAATCGTCTTAAGAACTTATGCATGAACTGGAAAGAAGATATTCTACCCCATGCAGCGGAGTTGATCACAGAAGAACCTGGTATAACTTGGGCTAAGATCTATCAAAAATGGAATGGCTATTTTGAGAAACGCGAAGCTGCCAAAGAAGGAAAAAGTGATGATAAAGAAGGACGACAGTTGGAAGAAGAGCGTTTATACACCAAGACATTAGAAGACTTGGATCAGTTTTTTACAGCCATCGAGCACAGTCAAGATCTAGATCCTAGTGTCATTGAGGTGGATTTGGAGAACTTAAAAACACATGTTGAAAGTTGGAAAACTTTTATTGGAGTAAAAGAAAGCAATTATAGCGCAGAATTGGAGGCGGTAGAAACGCAAATGCAAAACCTAGAAGTAGAATGGGGACAGTATCAACCGCTTTTGAAACGTTACCACAAGGCGAATTCTGCTTTGCAAGCAGCTATAGAGGCTGATGATGCCGCTAGAATTGCCCGCTTAACCAAAAGTGTTAATCAAGCCATTCAACAATTGAACAACCTTTAAAAGAAAAATATCATGGATCCGAATAGAAGTTTAAAAGGTAGTATTAAGCTAAATCTCAAACATAAGTTAGATCTCAGTCCATCAGAAGAAGAAATCCTAGGAAAAACAGTAAGAGGTTCTGATGTTCCTCTATTTTGGGGCAAAGGGAAAGATAATTTGGGAATAGAAATTAGGACTTTATATAACCACTGTATGAATTTATTGGCTTTTAAGCCTAAAGTAATGAATCATCACCCTTTGTCAGGAACAGAGGAAGAGGTCAATGTAACAAAACTTATCAAGAAGCTAAAGCACGAGAAAAAGGAATATTCCAAGGTTTGGAAGGATAACTTTAATAAATACAAACATGAATTAACACAGAGTAAGATTGATTATGATGATACCGATCCATTTGATGATAAATGGATGAAGCATGAGCTGCTAGAAAAATCTATAGAAATGCAGGAAGCTGCTGCTGAATATTTACAATTGGCAGAAGAAATCTTAAAAGGATTGGACGACACCTACCGTTCTATGAAAGCACAGTTAGAAGAGATTGCCGCAGGAAACTCAATGACCTTAGATGATTGGGAACAAATGGGAGCAAATCAAGTGACATACAAGTTAGCACGAGCTCAAACACAAGTAGATACTATTCTAGAAGAAGAATGGCAAGGAGTCAGCCGATTCTTAGGAGAATTGCATGCGGGGATACATCCTTCTTATATCGGGAGTACGAATACAGGACATAAGTCAATTACAAAAGCCTATGTACAGTTTAATCCTGATGATTTTGATGTAGATGGACAATTAAAAGCGTCTTTGTTGTTTATGGCTTTGGCCGATCTAAATGTTCCTGCTTCTAAAGGGCGCTATTTTGTACGCCTTGTAACGGAACCTGCAATACAGGCCATCTTGAACTTAGAGCACCAAGTGCCGCGTATTAGTGCACCAGAAGAAGCTCGCTTAAAAGAATTGAAGAAACTATTGATGGAATTGTTCAAATACGTAGAACGCGTAGAAGCACGGATTCCTGACGAAATACGTGGTATCATGAAAGATGATGAAGATCCATTTGATTTAGCTATTGTTATGGGTTAATAGAACCAATAAAAAAAGGATGAAAATCTCTGCCTCTACTTCATAGAGCAGAGGTTTTTGTTTTTTAACAACGCTTCTTTATAAGAACCCTAGTAATTACAGCTCTTTTATCTTTTTTGATAAGGCTTAGTAATAACTAAAAATTCTTCCCTATTTTAGAACACTTCTCTTGAACAACCCTTCTTAACTATGGTCTATCTACAACGCGCGAAACTTGAACATGCCCAGTTGTGGTTCTCCATCTTAGAAGACAATCGAGCACATTTAGAGCCTTGGTTGCCAAATTTGAAGGAGATTGTTGATGTCACGACGGCACAAGCCTATGTCAAAAAATATGCGCTCTTAGATATTTATTTAGGCATACACATTTATGAAATGTGGACAGAAGAAGGCCAAATTATAGGTTTGGCGACCGTACACAGTGGGCGTTTTAAAGATAAAAGTGCTGAACTAGCCTACTGGTTGGGCACTGCTTATACAGGCAAAGGCTATGCCACCACCGCTTGCCGACATTTGATCTCGATGGCTTTTGCCAGCCATCGGTTGACAGGAATTAAAATTCGTTGTTTAGTGGATAATATTCCCAGTCAGCAAGTCGCTAAACGCTTAGGCATGCAACCGCTTCCTAGAGAAGCCAATCAGTTACTCTTTGAAATCCAAAAAGAAGATTGGGAACAAGATGCCGATTATTGGTTGTGGTTTTTGGAAGACTAAGCAATTGTTCTGGGCCTTGAAAACTACTTAGCACTAGAATTAATTGCTTGCCTCCTAAGCATCCATTATTTAAACAACCATTCTTTAGCGTCCTCCTCGTCTGCAAACTATTGAATGGCATCCAGAATACTCTACCTTAATGTCAGTTTCTCCGAACTAATAAAAGCAAGCTTTTTAAAGTTGGTACGATCTCAAAACTTCATGACTACCTCATTCGTCCAGACTTTCATTTCATTGTTTATTCTAAAAAGAAAATTTTTGGTATCACACAGAAAATAGAGCATAAGGAGTATTTTTGATAATCCAACTTTCCCCAATTGGTAGTTTTTAAATTCCTTACTACTAGTATCCTTTGTCATTTGAAATAATATTTCACATAAAAACAAGAGAAATATTATAAGGACTTCTATTATTATGATAACTTGAGTATTCCCCCGATCGTTATTTTGTATTTGTTTTTTATATAAAATATATAGTATGGAAATGAAAATCAAGAAGCTGGATAGCTTAGAGAAATTAGATTATGGGGCTTATGAAAAGCTCCTGCGAAAATCTTTACCTGAGTTGCTGGAAAGCCCTGAAGCAAGTTTTGGTTATGCTTTAGTAGAGGGGCAACATCTATTGTGGAAAAACACAAAACCCAAGGAAAAAGACAAACAACCCCTGCTTTATATTGGGCCGATTACTAAATGGAAAACAGAACTAAGCAGCAGTTCTTCCATCGACCTCAAAGGCTATTCTTATGGAGAATGTAAGGTTGTACCTGTTGGAAAGGCCGTTCATGTTTACTTAAACCCTGCCAAGGGAAAACTCACTGATGAAAAGCTATTAAAACCAATTAAGAAAGTACTCAAAGGTTTTAAACCGAAGGTGTTTTTAGAAGTAGTGGCTGATTTAGATGCTGTTGAAATCGTAACAGAGCAACCTGTATCAGAAGATACAGGACAAGATCTTCCTAAAGTTGTTCATGAATTAAGGAAAGAATTAGAAAAATACGATACAGCGGCTAAGAAGATCAAAAAGAACATTTCTACTCTTAAGCCAGAAGAACAAGCCAAATTACAAGTCAAATATCAACAAATCCTTCGTCGCCTCAAACACCTAAGTGCGGATTGGAAAGAACAAATTGTTCCAAGTAGGGAAGAGGTCAATCAAGAAAAAAACTACAAGGAAGGGCAAAAAATCTATGAAGAATGGCAAGATTTTTTTGAGAGAAGAAAGGCGGCAAAAGAAGGCAGAGGAAATGAACAGGATAATACAATAGAAGAAGAGCGTTTGTATGGTAAGTTGGCGAGTAATATTCAACAATTTTATACCAATATAGAGAAAGGAGAATTACTAGACGTGGATTTAATAGAAACCAATATTAGTAACTTAAAAAATTACTATGGACGGTGGCAACAATTTGTAAAAGGTAAAAAATCTGCTTTTGCAGAAGAATTACAAGCAGCGAAGGCGCTCCTGACAGACATTCTTCAGAGTTGGCCAACCATCAAACCTTTATTGAGTCGTTCCGTCGAATTGTATGCAACACTAGAAACAGCTGCTCAAAGTGGAGATGCAGAGACTTTATTGTCTGTTTTAAAGGAGTTGGAACAAATTGATGAAAAATTAAAAACACTATAGTTATGTTATCAAGATTTTATGGAGCGGCTCCAACATTTAGCAGAGCTCTTACAACAGGAAATAGGATTCTATACAAAAGAAACCTTTACCAAAATATGTTTAAGTTTAGACGTTCCTTTAGCGAAACCTCTTCTGTTCTCAATCTAAGAGATATGATGATAAGGCAAGAGCGAATAGCGTTGGACAGGAGAGAACTTGCCCACTACTTAAGTACTTATAATGCAGAACGACAATACAGTGTAGAAGAGTTAGATTTTTATCAACAAGTTAAAGAAGAACAGACTAAAGTTGAAGCCATTTTTGAGGAACTAACTTTTTCTATAGAAGCCGCTCAAAAACCTTTAGTGGAACAGTTTCCAAGTCTACAACAATTAGATCTGGATCTGGATATAGATATGTTAGGCATGCTTCCTTTTAAACTTCATGGAGATGTATTAAAATTAACAGTAGAAAATCATGCTCTGGCGATTTATGAAACACCTATAGCTAACCTAGTACTGTTTGATCCTGAACCGAATCGTTTGATGGTGATAGAAGAGCAAGAAACCGCGTTAGTTGTTATACCAGAACAAGAAACGGCTTTAGCGATTATAGAAAAGCAAGAAACGGCTTTAGTAAAACTAGAAGAAAGCATAGAATCCTCTTCCAGTTCCAATAAATTATCCTTGTTAGAGAAAATTAAAATTGTAAGAAAAGTCTCTAAAACCATTCAAGGGATCATCAAAGATGATAGCGCTATTGTGCTGGGAGAACTTAAAAAGCTTAAAAACTTACCAAAGGTTAAAAAACACTTTGAAGCGATAGAAAAACAAGGGAAAATCTTTGAAGAATCGTATGGAAAGTATAAAAATGCCTCTTCTAAAGAAGAAAAGATAGAAGCCTTAGAGGAAATGATTAATGCTGGGTTTAAACTGACCAATGCATTATTTGCACTGATTGGGTTAATTATGTTGTTGAGAAAAATATATCAATCGCATCAAGAAATCAATGCTGCCATAGCCAGCAAGAATCAAGAGACGCAAGAGACCTTAGAAACAGAGTTGGCCGCTTTAGATAGTTTTCAAGACTTACAAGAGGAAGCAAAAGCGTTACAAGAAGCTATTGAGGAGCAAATAGAAAATAGCAGTGGTTTTTGGAATTTCATACAAACAATAGGAGAATCTCTAGGAGTAATCGAACAAACAGATCTAACTGCGCTCCGAGGACAATTGACAGAACAACAAGCGAATTTAGAAATATTATTAAAGTCTATTAATAGCCTTAAAACTAAAATTAGTGCGTTAGAGGAACAAGATGATGTAACAATAGAAGACGCTTTAACGATTAATGCACAAGGGTTTTATGAGGACTTGATTGACCAAATCGAAGCAACGATAGCAAGTATTCAAGCAGTACCAGAGGACATTACTAAACTAGAAGAGGTCTATACCAATCTTAAGAAGCTTAAAAAAGTCCCGATTATTTCTTCAGATCGAGCACTATAATAATATTCTCCTAGAAGTCCCTTTTTCCATTTCTAGAAAAGGAGCTTCTAGGAGAATGTATTATTTCTTTTGTGTTTATCTGGACCAACTTCATAAAACTAGTACCCTGCTCAATTGCAGTGCAATTTTCTTTTATTCACTATAAGGGTGAGCATTTTCTAGTAGTATTTTCATATTCAAGGTTAAGGGCTCTAGAGTATCTTCGCTGTCTTCTTCGTATTCATCACTGGTAACAACCATATCGTCCTCACTGAGTAGATAGAGATATTTTTTGATGTTCGCTTCTGTGCCAAACTGTTCTTCTACTTCCTCTTCTTCTCTCGTTTCGTCCACTTGTTCTTTGTAAGCCACCTCTGCAATTCTGATGTGATTACCGATCATTTTGCCAAAAATGACTTCTCTTTTATTGTTTTTGAGAAACTCTTCATGATCCAACCAAGGAAGAGATGAATTGCCTTTTTCTAAAAAGTTTTTTTGAGAAGTATAAAATTCATCGATTGCTGCTCGATCAAAAAATGCCCAAAGTGCTTTGTTGGTACTATCGATTCCTCCAGATGCTTTTCCTTTTCCTAAAAATTTTCTAGCTTCTACCTCTTTGCCTCTGTTTTGAATCGTAGAATCTAAATTGACCAAAGGAATCAAGTCCATGAAGGTCTCTAATTCTGCCGCTAAATCTTGAACATGATACAACAATTGAAATTGTTTGGTAGCATCATTTTCAAGCCCATTTAAGGAAGCCGTAACATCTGCAATAACGTTGACTAGATTATCCTTTATAAGCTTGAAGTCGGCATATGGAGGATATAAAGGATGTTCTTCCTGCTCTTCTTCAGATTCGTTTTTGAGGAGATGATGATCTAATAAATCAACACTAGGAAGGTTTTGATAAAGCGTGGCCAGATCGATGGCTCCTCGTGCAAACTCTGCAAGGGTTTTATTCGTGGCAATACGCATCCACATATTATCTCGAATGGAGTCCGCCGTTACATGTTTTCCTTGTTTATTGCCTATTAGAAAACTATTTTGGGTATTACGCCTATAAATAGGATCTACGATTTTATAGGTATTAGGATCGATGTTAAAAGAGAGTGGGCCTTGATTGCCTATATTTTTTAGCTCAGGTAAGGTAGTTGGGGTATCTTCCTTTACTGTTGCTTCTTTAAAGTCTTTTGTTTGTTGCGTTACAACTACATCATCATCATCGTAGGCATTGAGTTCTTCCAGCTTCTTTTCCTTGAGATAAGCCTTAATGTTTTCCTTCGTTCCAAATTGTTTCTTCTTCTCTTCTTCCTGCTGAGAACGATGGACTACTTCTGGGTAGGCCATATTCATGATATTAACATGGTTGGCCAGCATTTTCTGAGCAATATCTTTCTTAATATCTTCTAAACTGGTCTCCTCATCATATTTACTAGCATCCATCCAAGGAAGCGGTTTAGAAAGCCCTTCTTTAGTGGTAGCCTTGGTGACTAAAGTAATTGCTGCTGCGTCAAAAAATCCCCACAAGGCTTCGCTACCACTGTCATCTGCTGTAATTGCTTCCTTTAAGGCCCCTTCACCACTGCCTTTCTGTCGTTGAGGGTCAACTACATTTGTTAAAGGCATTAAATCCATGAAATTTTCTAAGGGTGTTAAGGTGCCTTTTACCATAGAGACCAACTCTAAGAGCGAAGCTTCTTTCTCCTCTTTTTTGTACTTAGTGAGGACTTCTTTTAAGGCCCTACACTTATCTTGCAGCGTGTGCAAAGAATTGTTATATTTTAGATAGTTTTCTGCTATAGAGGTATCGGCTTTCTTACGGATGTAATTTCCACCTCCAAGGTTGCTACGTTTTTCTCTAGGATCTAAGCCAATCGGTTCGTTTCTTTTTCGTTTGCCTAAAGAAGAAGAAGGAGTCTCCTCGATTTCTTCCTCCGAATCAGGCGTTGATTTATGTTGTTCCATTAAATCTAGCCCAGGCATGGCTAAATAACTAGCGGATAATAGGGCTAAACCTTCTGCAAATTCTGTAATATTTCCTTGTGCAATTCTACTAAATAGATTATCGCGTACGGCATCAGCAGTGGTGTGTTTGTGATGCTTATTACCTGTCAAGAAATGCGTTTGCTTCTCTCGTTTATAATCAAGATTTTCCATCATCTCTGTTTCAGGATTGACTTGGAAATTAAATACACCTTGAGCAACAGGATTTTTAACGGGCAAATTGGCTAATTCAGAACTGCGTATACCCTGTGGTGTTTTTAGACTTTGTGCCTTTTTTCCTTGTTGATCTGCTTCTTTCTCCTCACTGATTTCCGTATTGATTTTAGTACCCCCCACTTCTTGATCGGCACTCAGTTGTTTTAATTTTTGTTGAACAACATGCCATAACTCATGCGCCAAATGCTTTTCCTGCCCTGGGGCAATATATACATTCGTTCCTTCGGTATAAGCAAATGCTTCTTGAACAATTTGCCCATCTTTCTGGATCTTACCTTTAGCAGCTAGTTCGGCTGGTTTATTAGAATTGTAATACACACGTACATCACTCAAAGATACTTGACTCATGTATTCAATACTGGCTTTTAAATTATCAGGGATTCCTGTTTTATTAGCGCTTTGCTGTGGAGAAGATTGTTGTTCCTCTTGAGACGATTCTGGCTGTTTTTGGAAGTCTTTCATGATGACAGATTATACTTAATGATCCAACGAAAAGGTTAATAACTTCAATAAGTAGCTTGAAAATAAAGAGGGGGAAGTAATGCTAATATACGTATAATTTTTTTGGGGTGTGGTACTATAAAAAGAATACTCAGAAGTATATAAAAGAACGATTGAAGTGTTGTGCTTTTTTCTTTATTGGAGTTCATTTTTTTTAAATGAAGTATGATTTTTATAGAATTTAAAAAGAATTGTTTTGAATTTTAATGGGATTGAATTATATTTATGACATCCAAGCAAATAAACCATATTGGTAGAGATTTATATAGCATAATTTACTACCAATTGGTTTTCCCCAACTTACGCCCCACAGTAAGAAGGTGAAACCGATCATTTGATTATTTCACACTTTTAAACCTTGTATTTTATGTCTAAAATACGACAAGGGGTACTGTGCCTACTCCTAGGCTTTTTTTGGAGCGCCCCCAAAACAGTTTTTGCACAATTTAAAGTGCATCCAGATTCTTCTTTTTACACCTTTTTGGACTCTTTTTATCACTACCATCAAGACGACAGCACCGAAGGCGGGATATATAACCATGTCCGACGAGATGTCATGACTTGGGGGACTCGCCTTGCTCCAAGCGGCAACATGAGCAATGCCACACAGGCTATGACCGCTTATACCAGTGCCTACAAGAATGTTGGTGGCGTGGCAAGTGCCACAGGTATTGTATTGCCTCCTGTGTATAGTTCTGTTATACCTTGGAAGGAGCTGGGGCCTTTTGTAGAACCTACTGGTTCTAACCAAGGCAGAGGGGTAGGACAAATCCATAGAATCGCTTTTCATCCACAATATAATGGAGGCAGCAATCAAACGCTCTATGCTGGTTCTCACTTTGGAGGCCTATATCGCTCTGATAACGCAGGCGACACTTGGTACAATTATCATACAGATAGAGAATTGTCCTTAACCTCTGTGAGTGGTGTGGCCGTTTCCAGCAATAGAGTGTTTGTTTGTACAGGAAGTGGGGATTATGGCTATTCTCAATTCGGACAACAAGCCCATTATGAACCGTTAAGAGGAGGCTTGAATAATATTAGTCTGCTCTACACACAAGGAGTGTATTACAATATTGTTGGAACCACTACTTGGCAACACATGAATGGAAATAATGTGACGATGATAGACGGAAGTACAGTTAGTGATTTGCTAACCGTCTTTCAAAATGGTGGGACAATGCGAGAGATTCTAGTCCATCCAACCAATGACAATATCCTTTTGATCGCAACGAGTCAAGGGGTCTTTAGAACGACCAATCGAGGGGCAACTTGGCAACAAGTTTTGGTGGGAGCGGTAGACCCAGCAGGAGGTTATTTCTTAGATACGGAATGGCGAGGGCTGAACTTTCATCCGACCAATCCGAATGTCGTCTATGCAAGTGGACGAGAAGTCTATCAATCCACGGATGGAGGAAGTACATGGAATACGATGAATGCCACTCCTCCCATCCATTGTCCTATTCAAAGAATCAATATAGCGACAACAGCTGCCAGCTCGAATGATCTTTACGCCTTTGTTATTGCAGATACCGCCTCTTATAGTGGTGTCTACTTGTACCAAAATAATAGCTGGTCGTTATTTGGAGCCTTTAATACCGATAATCCAGATTGGGCAGGTATTGCTGTTGCCTTTTCCGAAGATAGTATCGTTCATGTAGGGGCAGTTCAAAGAACAGGCTTTCGTCCGAATAGTGCAAGAACAGGTTTGATAGATTATTCTATTCGCATCCTACATGATGACATTCATGTATTGGTTTATCCCCCTCATGCAGACAGTATTCTTTTTGCAGGAACACATGGAGGGGTAGAAATATGGAATAGGTATACAGGAGTTCGAGAACGAAAATATAATGGTCTAGGAGTTTCTACAATTTGGTCTTTTGATGATTGGGAAGGGAATGATAGTGTGCTGATCACAGCACATCAGGATAATGGCGTTGTACAAACCAGCAATGCGGGGCAACTCTGGCGAGCAGGCCCCCCTCCACAAGATGGTTTTGGAGCAAAAATAGATGACCATACAGGAACTTTTTATATCAAATACAATTCTTATGCAGGCCTATATCGTTCTTCAAGTAGATATCCTACGGCCATTGATCCTGAATTAATAACACCTACAGGAATGCTTCCTAGCATAGTTCCTTTGGATTATGGACTATTTGGGACAACCGCAAGAATACCAAATACGTTTCCTATGGTCAACCATCCTAAAACAGAAGCGGCCTATATGGGGCTTTCCGAGTTGTATCGTCGGGATTATGAAGTGTATGAATACGATGGATCAGTAGCATTTTCCACGATTGATTCCTTATTACAAGGAGCAGATTTTTATACCGATACGGCCTTACTTACCCGCCCAGGAATCGCCGCTCAAAATGCGGATGGAGCAAGTTGTGTGGATCTTGGTGGAACCGTTGTCCGTGTAGCACCTAATTTTGTCTACCGCCCCTTGCATTTAACAGGTTTTTCAATAGATCGATGGCGACGAGATACCATCTGTCGGCTTATTCCAAAAGGAGCTTATCTGAATTATATGATGCCCTTAAAATCAGATCTTAAAAAGCATAATCCTAGTGATTGGAATCGCCGTATTTTAGAAATAGCCTTCTCGGAAGATGATAGTACCAACTATACTTATTTAGCTACACTAGGGGATACGAGAAGTAATAGGCGCTGTGATTTTTATGTGAATAATGCGAATAGTATGGGCTGTGATACCTGTTTTAATATCAAAACAGCCAATATTCCAGTAGATCCGAATGGAACAACAGGTGACCCGAACCCGATCACAGGTATCGCAGTAGATCCTTTAAATGGACAACGCGTTTGGATTAGCCTCTCTGGTTATGGGAGTGCCTACAAAGTGTATCATTCTCCTAATGCAGGGGACACGTGGGTAAGTTGGGATGACGCCGATGGCTCTTTAGCAGGGCTGAATCTGCCTATTAATCATATGGTCTACCAGCGAGGCACCAATGACCGCTTATACATTGCCACGGATGCAGGGATTTATGTTCGAGAAGGACAGGGCAATTGGCTTCGTTATGGGGAGGAATTTCCGAACGTTCGTGTAACCGAGCTAAAAATCAACTATTGTGTGGGCAAGCTCAGAGCCGCGACCTTTGGCCGGGGCATGTGGGAAGCCGATTTATTACCCGCAGAGGACAATAGTACTTTTAGAAGCTTTCGAAGTGTAGATGCAAACGAGACGTGGACAACGAATAAAAATATGTCGAGAGACATTCGAGTCAAAGCAGGGGTCACGCTTACGCTCAATAACATGACCTTGAACATGCCTAAAAATGGTTTGATTGTCGTAGAGCCAGGCGGCCAATTGGTAGTAGACAGCAGCACCATCACCAACCTCTGTGGCCAAACATGGGAAGGGATAGAAGTTTGGGGAGCAACACAAAACAGCCAAGCGCCCTACAACCAAGGTTTCCTCTATATCACCAATTCTACCGTCGAACATGCACGCGAGGCCGTGCGTCTCTGGAAAGTGGGCGATTATCCCAATGCGACGAGTACCACAGGCGGAACAGGCGGTATTGTCTTAGCAGGCAATACCCAATTCCTGAACAACTGGCGAAGTGCGGAGTTTATGAAATACCGTTCCACGAATCGCTATTTGAGTGAGTTTTCAGATTGTACTTTTGAAGTAAATGAGGACATGCGCCAAGACTTTTTGGGTCATATTTCAGCCTGGGATGTGGGCGGTTTGCAAATCAAAGGCTGTGACTTTCGTGATACTCGAAATCAGAAACAGGACGATGCTTATGGTATCTTGACGCTTTCGGCCAGTGTACAGCTCACCGCTTGGCAAAATGGGGGCAACTTCCAACGCAATAGCTTTGAGGGCTTATCAAGAGGGGTTGTGCTTGGTGGTACACCCAACCAATTTTCTACGGTGGTGGATCAGACTGATTTTATGGATAATAATCGTGGAGTGATTGTTCGGGCGAGTGGTGGTTTGAGAGTTTTGCGGAATACTTTTACCATTGGAGGCTATGACAATAGTTATACGGCGGCTCAACCTTATGGAGTAAGTATATTACGCCAAGGGGATTTTGTTGCCCAGCAGAATGATTTTGTAGAGGCGAGTAGCACGCCATCAAGTCGCCCTTCTGTGGGTTTTTGGGTAGATGATTTGGGGAGTGGATTTAATCGTATTCGGAATAATACCTTTACAAACCTTTCGATTGCGAACCTCGTGCATGGGAATAATGGAAGGGATAATAATAATCAATTTGGTGGACTATCCTATTTCTGTAATGGCCAAACAGGTAATGCTTTTGATCTAACTGTTAACCGAGCCTATCAAGCTCCTACAGGAGCAGCAATTGCGACAGATCAAGGAGATAATAATCAACCCGCTTACAATAGCTTTTCTTATCCATTAAATAATTCTTTTGGATTTGATTGGCATATGAGTAATGATGCGTCTCTGATAGGTAGAATCAATTATTGGACTCCACCTAATCCAGTTCAAACAGAACAACCTATAGATACGATCAATATAAACGTATTAAGAGCATCAGGTATTGGAGCTTTAGGTTTTTGCAATCTAACTTACACCAATCTAGGAACGTTTAAACCGCTATCAGATAATAATGATTTAGCAACTTTATCAGACCTAAAAACAGAATATTACCAGACTTGGGAAGCATATCAACAATTACGACAGAATTATCAAAACAATCCTACTAGTACGACTCTTCCAAGTGAAATAGGAGGCAAAGGACAAGTGCTAACTAGTAAAGCTAATGAGGTTATTTTTTATTATAGAAATGATACTGCAACAAGCAATTGTGATAGTATAGCTATTTGGATTGGACAGAAAATAGGTTTACAGGCAGAATATGAATTAGTAGAACATTATTGGAGTTGTCAACAGTATATTCTCGCCTTAAATCATCTCTCAACAATTACGGATCAATATATATTAGAAGAAGCGGTGTTAGATAATCATCAAGATTATATCGCCTTCTTGAATATTCTTTATGGAGCGTATCAAGCTGATAGAACAGAAGCAACCTTAACCAAAGATGAAGTAATCTTGTTGAATGAGTTGGCTGAAAACAACTATGGATTTGCTGCCATGAAAGCAGCGAATATTGTTAATTTCTTTTATAATGACAACTATAGGTATCATCCCACCTTACCAGAAGGCAGCAAAAAAAGTGCACAAGAATCGCTGATTACGGTGAATAAAGGGAATCTAGCTATCTATCCCAATCCAACAACTACTTGGGCTGACATTAATTACAAATTACCAAAGGAACTAGAAAAAGGTAAATTGGTAGTTACTTCTACATCTGGACAGCAGATATTGACCTTAGAATTGTCACAACAACAAGGGATTTTGACCTTAAATACCCAAAAGTGGTTAACAGGAACCTATTTTGTAGTATTGTATGCAGAAGATAAAGCGATAGAGCAAACACGATTGATTATCAGATAAGCATCTAAATTTTAGTATCTAGGGGCACCTTAAGTAAGGTGTCCCATTTTAAATTCAAAAAGATGAAATTACTACTGTCAATAATCATACTATTAACAATAGCTAAAAGCTATGCCCAAACTACGTTTAACAAGAGAATTCAATTAGGCTGTGGAACAACTATTTTTACAGGATTAGAAGTGACGGATTCTTGTTACTATATCACAGGTATAGCGCAAGATACTCCTAATTGTAATTTGGGAGGATTGTTTTATAAGGTAGATACACTAGGAAATGCATTGTTACATACTATTCAGGTAGTGGAAAATAGGTTAGATTTTTGGAGATCCTGTTTAAGAACAGATATAGATGGAAATTTAGTAGTAGCAGGAGAGGTATTTGATACCACCCAAGTTTCCGCTCTAATGATAAAATATAACAGTAATGGAGATACCCTTTGGACAAGGAGATATAGAGATCAAGCAAACTTGCAAGGTTTTTATAGATCAGATAATCTAGTTATAACACCTGATAGTTCTTATATTTTAGTAGGCCAAACAGGTAATGGCAATAACAATAGCTTTCAAATCTTGAATATAGAACGAGATGGAAATATCAGATGGAGTAAAACGATAGGGCATGGTTATAATTATAATGGGGAACATAGTTTAGTAACATTAGAGGATGGTTTTGTAGTAGGGTATGTTCATACTAATACTAATCAAGTTCCTATTGATTATGATATGTTCTGTAATATAAAAAAAAATGATTATAATGGTAATGTGCTATGGGAGTGGCAAAGCGATACTAGTTTACAACTAGAAGGTGCTAATGATTTGATACAAACCAAAGATAAAGGTTGGGTAGTAGGAACAGCCATAGGGAAAGAATTTTTAACTACAGGAGGTACAGGTTCTATATTGGTACATGATTCTTATGTATTCAAACTCGACAGCACACGCAATTGGTTGTGGGGGAGGAAATTAAGGGCTTACTCGTATAGCCGATATGCCAAAGTAATGAAAGTAATAGAACAACCAGACAGTAGTTTGATGACCTTCGGGATTACTACAGATACTTTTCCTTTAAATGGAACAACGATAGCTCAATGGCATGCGATGGTGGCCAAGTTATCTCCTAACGGAGATAGTCTTTGGTCACATAGATATTCTTATATAGACCAAGCATGGGCAGAACATGAAATCTCTGATGTAGAACAAACTCATGATGGAGGCTATTTAATAGCAGGACAAGCTAAATTTACAGGGCAAGGCCCTTATCAACAGGGCTGGCTTCTCAAACTAGACGAACACGGATGTCTTGTACCAGGGTGTCATATAGATAGCTCTAGAATTGGTATTCTGCCTATTGGTGCTCAACCACAGGCAGAACTCCAACTCTATCCCAATCCAGCAACGGATTACCTCAATGTTTTGTATCGAAATCAACAGATTGGAGAGAAGCTCACCTTTAGAATTTTGGATGAGCAGGGACGAGTATTACAGAGCCATATTACCAGTGATGTGTCTAATAAGACTTATGTATTTCCTGTGTGGGAGTTATTGAGCGGCTGGTATGTGTTGGAAGTGCGACAAGATGGTGTATTGGTTGGAAGCGAAGTGTTTATTAAACAATAGACGGAAAAGGGCAAGCGTTGACGAGTAAAGCGAATGAAGTAATTTTCTCGTACAGAAATGACACAACCAATAATAATTGGGACAGCATAGCGGTTTGGATTGGAAACAAAGTAGGCCTGTCTGCTGAATATGAATTGATAGAGCATTATTGGAGTGGCACTAAGTATGAAGAGGCATTAAACCACCTTTCAACCATTGCTGACATGTATACTCTAGAAGATGTGGTATTGAATAATCACCAAGAGTATGAAGCGCTTTTGAATATGCTCTATACAGCGTATCAGGCTGATAGAACAGAAGCGACCTTAACCAAAGATGAGGTGATTTTGTTGAATGAACTGACCGAAAACAACAATGGCTTTGCTGCGATGAAAGCCGCTAATATTATAGATTTCTTTTATAGTGATACTTACCGTTATCATCCAACTCTACCAGCAGCAACAGAGGGAAAAAGCATACAATCGAATTTAGTAAAAATACAAAAGGGTAATCTAAGCATCTATCCAAACCCTACTACTGACTGGGCAGATGTGACATACAAATTTCCTGAAAATATAAAAGAAGGGCGATTAGTCATTACTTCTACAGCAGGACAACATGTAATGAATATTATTATTCAACAAGAGCAGGGAGTATTAACTTTAAATACAAGCCAATGGCTCACAGGAACGTATTTTGTGATATTATACACAGAGAATGAAGTTGTGGAGCAGACACAGCTTATTATTAGAAAGTAAGAATGTTTTAGTAACTTATAGGGGGATTCCAGTTTGGAGTCCCTCCATTTTAATGCTCGAATTATGAAGTATATTCTACTGTTAACCCTATTCTTGTTCATAAATCTTAACAGCAATGGTCAAGTTGCTTTTAATAAACGGTTTAAAGTAGCTTGTGCCAATACGATTTTAACAAGCATAGAAGCTACCGATTCCTGTTATTATGTAACAGGTATAGCTAGAGATACAGCAGATTGTAGAACAAGTGCGCTGTTTCTAAAATTAGATACGCTTGGTAATATAGAAGTACAAAAATTATATACCAACTCTAATGGTAAAATGGAAGGTTGGCAACATTGTCTAAGGACGGATATAGATGGAAATTTGATAGTAGGAGGAGAATATTTTGATACCAATCAAATTTCTGCTTTTATAATAAAATATTTACCAAATGGAGATACGTTGTGGTTGCGTAAATATCCAGATCCTAGTAACCCTACAGGTTTTTTTAATCGAACGGATGAGTTAGTCATCGCTCCTGATAGTTCTTATATTTTAGCAGGACAGACCAATACTACTGATACTAACAGCTTTGTAGTGATGCAGATAGAACGAGATGGAAGCATTAGATGGCATAAAAATTTTGGATATGACTGGAACTATTGCATATTTCATAGCATAGTTCCTTTAGCAGATGGTTTTGTAATGGGCTATTCTAATACTGACCATAATAAAAGATGGATTGATTATACCACCCTCTGTCAGATCAAAAAGATGGATTATAATGGTAATGTGCTTTGGGAATGGCAAAACGATAGTAGTGTACAAATAGAAGGAGCAAATGATTTGATACAAACCAAAGATAAAGGTACTGTTATAAAAAGGAAGAAATAATCAATGCAAATCCTAGTACTTCTACTTTTAGTAGAGAGTCTTATGTTTTTAAACTTGACAGTGCCCGAAACTGGTTGTGGAGAAGACCTTTAAGAGGGTATACCTATAGTGAATATAGTAAAGTCATGAAAGTAATCGAGCAACCCGATAGTAGTTTGATGACTTTTGGAATTACTGCTGATACTTTCACAAATAATGGCATTGCCGTTGGTGAGTATAATGCATTAGTTGCTCGGTTATCTGTTAATGGAGATAGTCTTTGGTCACATCAATATCGCTACATGCAACAACCTTGGGCGAGACATGAGGTATTTGATGTAGAACAAACCCATGATGGCGGCTATTTAATAGCAGGACAAGCTAAATTTACAGGACAAGGCCCCTATCAACAAGGTTGGCTCCTCAAACTAGATGAACACGGATGTCTTGTACCAGGGTGTCACATAGATAGTTCTACGATTGGTATTCTGCCTATTGGTGCTCAACCACAAGCAGAACTTAAACTCTATCCCAATCCAGCAACAGATTATTTGAATGTCTTGTATCGAAATCAGCAGGTAGGAGAAAAGCTCACTTTTAGAATCTTGGATGAGCAAGGGCGGATACTACAAAGTTACAATACAAGTGATGTATCCAATAAAACCTATGTATTTCCTGTGTGGGAGTTGTTGAGTGGTTGGTATGTGTTGGAAGTGCGACAGGATGGCGTATTGGTTGGAAGCGAAGTGTTTATTAAAAGCTAATCCTTTTAACAAAGACAACAAGACCAATCAATCCTTCTTAAAAAATGTTCCTATGGTTGCTCCTTAAGAAGAGCTGGGATTTTTTGGATATCTTTATGTAGCGATTTAAATAACCATGACATCAAAAAAATGGAAGCAACAGACTTTGTTAAAATTTGCCAACTATTAGAATCCAAAGAAGAAGTCAACTTCCAACTAGGGCTGACATTGATTAAGAAAAATAAAGCCATAATCCAGCAGGTAGAAGACCATTATGCGCCTATTTTGAGCTTTTATCAAAAGAAAACCATCCGAGGATTGTACAAAGCCCTTGAAAAACTGCGGAAAGGGCTTCGGCTCGAAAAAAAGCAAGCCCTAGCATTGATGAGTGAAACCGCGCCTAATTTATTGGATCATGCCAAACACCTTATTCTAGGCAATAAAGGGTTTCAAACCTTTCCAGAAAACACAACCCATTTTAAGCAACTGAATGCTTTAGAATTGCAAACCAATCAATTGAAGAAGCTACCCAGTAGCATAGGAAACCTTCAAGAACTAACCTACCTTAACCTTAACAACAATCAACTAAAGCAACTTCCAGCCGCCATTACCCGCCTTCAAAAACTGCGGATCTTTTATCTGGAAAAAAATGGATTAACGCAATTGCCTTCCAATATGAAAGGGCTAGACGGGTTGAAGAATTGGTATCTGTCCAACAACAAATTAACAGAAATTCCCGCCTCCATTGGCGAACTCTCTTCGCTAGAGTACCTCTACTTATCCTACAACCAACTCCAACAACTTCCCACTAGTCTTGGAGATTTGAGTGCGCTGAAAGACCTTGGATTATGGAACAATAAATTAACACAACTCCCTGAGAACTTAGCACAATTGGATCAATTGGAACGTTTGGATGCACACCACAATAAACTAAAGACCTTGCCGTCCAATTGGAACGGATTCAAGAGCTTAAAACAACTTAATTTTACCAAAAACAACCTGACGGCCTTGCCAGAAGGGATAGGAGACCTACCCGCTTTGGAAAGCCTAAAAATGGCTAACAACCAACTCACCCAACTCCCCAACCGCATTCAGGAATTAAGGCACCTAGATTATGTAGACCTCAGCGGCAACCAATTGACCGAAATCCCCGAACAACTGTTCCACTGCCCTCAATTGAAATACCTTTATTTGCATGACAACCCCATAAACGATAAAGAAAAAGCTAAAAAAGTGCTAAAAGAACGCTTGCCCAATGGTGCCCATAACTCGATTTAGCAACGCCAACAAAACCTTGGAATAGAACAGTTCTTCGCAAGAACAGGGAGAACATCGCCCCTCAAAAAACACAAGCACCACTAACAAAGTGAATATTTTAAACAACTTCAAAAATAATTACTATAGAATTTTTCACCTAAAAGAGATACCTTAGAGCAAGAACAATTCTAGTGTTTAGAGTTTGTTTAAAATTTATTAAGGTTGAAAATCAATAATTAGTGGTTCTGACAAAAAGTTAGTGGAGAAACCTAGCGGGCTAAATGCCGATACTAAGT
>JBOEFW010000002.1:229848-236123 GCA_050633105.1 Aureispira sp.
AAATTTAAACTTGCTCTTAGAATACCCCATTGATAACCAAAAAACAACAATGATTACAGGAGAGTTAAAGTCACAAGTAGATAAGATTTGGGAAGCCTTTTGGACAGGCGGAATATCCAATCCCTTAACCGTTATTGAGCAATTTACATTTTTGCTCTTTATTCGTCGCTTGGATGAACGGCAGCAGAAAGAAGAGGAAAAAGCCGTACTGCTGGGTGAGCCACTAGAAAATCCCTTGTATACCAAAGATCAAAACTGCTTGCGGTGGTCCCACTTCAAAAACAGCGCACCAGAAGCGATGTTTGAGCGCTTTGTAAAACCCCAAGTAGACGACTTAACGGTTTTTGAACACATGAAGCAGATTGGGGACAAAGCAGGAGCTTTTGCAACCTTTATGAAAGGCGCCACTTTTATGATTCCAACGCCGCGTTTGTTGGATCAAGTCGTCCAAATGATTGACAAAATCAAGATGGACGACCGCGATACCAAAGGCGATTTGTACGAATACCTCTTGTCTAAAATCGCTACCGCAGGGACCAACGGGCAATTCCGTACACCGCGACACATTATCAAAATGATGATCGAGATGGTTCGCCCCAGCAAAGAAGAGATTATTTGTGATCCTTCTTGTGGCTCCGCTGGTTTTTTGGTGGCCGCAGGGGAGTATATACACGAGCAGCAGCCCGATTGGTTGATGGAGCCTGCTTTTCGTGCACACTTCAACGATCAAATGTTTAATGGAGTGGAGTTTGATCCCACGATGTTGCGCATTGGCGCCATGAACTTGCAATTGCACGGCATTGAAGGCCCCAATTTGATTGGCAAAGATGCTTTGAGCAAAAGCAATGGCGACCTCAAAGAGGCCTATACCTTGATTCTAGCCAATCCGCCTTTTAAAGGAAGCTTGGACTACGATGCCGTTGAGGAATCGATTCTCAAAACCGTTAAAACTAAAAAAACAGAACTGCTCTTTTTGGGCTTGATGTTGAGAATGCTCAAAGTAGGCGGACGCTGTGCCGTTATTATTCCTGATGGCGTTTTGTTTGGCAGCTCCAAAGCCCACAAACAGATTCGCCAAGAAATTGCCGAGCACCAAAAACTAGAAGCGGTCATCTCCATGCCGAGTGGCGTATTTAAACCCTATGCGGGGGTGAGTACAGCCGTCCTCTTTTTTACCAAAACCAACAGCGGCGGGACCAACAAGGTTTGGTTCTACGATATGCAAGCCGATGGCTATACGCTGAACGACAAACGAACACCCACCGAAGCCAATGACATTCCTGACATCATCCACCGTTTTCATCACTTGGATCAAGAAGGGGAGCGCCAACGTACCGATGCCAGTTTCTTGGTGCCCTTAGCGGAAATCAAAGAAAATGATTGGGACCTCAGCATCAATCGCTATAAGGAGATTGTTTATGAGGAAGTGGTCTATGATCCGCCTAAGGAAATTATTGCTCATATTAAGAACTTGGATAAAGAACGTTTGGCTGCTTTGTTGGAACTTGAAAATTTGTTGGGATGAGTTGGAGAAAAGCTTTTATTGGAGAATGCACAACATTAGTATCAAGAGGAAAAACACCAAAATATGGAGAAAGTGATAATGTAAGAGCAGTAAAATCTGCTCAAGTTTATCCTAAAAGAATTAAATGGGAACAATGTCCTTCGTTAAGTAATGAATTTGTTTTAAAATGCAATGAAAAGTTTTATTTAAAAGAAGGTGATGTGTTGCTTAATGGAACAGGGACAGGAACTCTTGGACGACCAGGAATTGTGTTGAATAAACCAATAGGGGAATTTGTTCCAGATTCTCACGTCACCTTAATTCGTCCAAATGCTAAATTGGCTTCAAAATTTTTATTCTATTGGTTATTATCACCATATGGAAAAATTGTAATTAATAAAAGTTATACAGGGTCTACTAATCAAATAGAGTTATCTGCAAGCCGAGTTGCAAAATTCAAAATTCCCCTCCCCCCACTACCAGAGCAAAAACGCATCGCCAATATCCTAGATAAAGCCGATCAAGTGCGCCAACTCAATCAACAAGTCCTAGCGCAATATGATGCCTTGACACAGAGTTTGTTTTTGGATATGTTTGGAGATCCTGTGGTGAATCCTATGAGCTGGGAGAGGGTGAAACTTGATAATATATTAGAATTTTTGACTAGCGGTTCTCGTGGTTGGGCGAAATATTATTCTATGTCAGGTTCAATTTTTTTAAGAATTCAGAATATAGGTTATAATAAACTTAAACTTGATGATTTAACTTATGTTAATGCCCCTGAATCCGCAGAGACTAAAAGAACCTTAGTTCAAACAGGCGATGTTTTATTGAGTATAACCGCTGATTTAGGCAGAACAGCAGTAATTCCTGATAATTTTCCTATTGCTAATATAAATCAACACTTAGCTTTATTGAGAATTAAAAAATCTTTCAACCCTGCATTTGTTAGCTCTTATATTGCTAGCAAAGGAGGACAGTCCTTCTTTAGGAAACTTGATAAAGGAGGAGTTAAAGCAGGATTGAATTTTTCAGATATTAGATCATATAAACTTTTCAACGTACCAGAGGATTTACAAAACCAATTCGCCCAAAAAGTAAAAAACATAGAAGCCCAAAAAGCAAAAGCCCAAGCAGCATTAGCCGCTTCCGAGGATCTTTTTAATAACTTATTACAAAAAGCCTTTAAAGGGGAATTATAAGAACAAGAACCAACTAAACTAGACCACATGAGCAACTTCCACTTTCTCCAAGACGAATGGCTGGCTTTGTACCAAAAGATGCAGAAGGCCGAACAACGGGTGTACATTGAGCCTGTTTCAACGGCCAGTTATTGTCGTTTGGTACTGGAAGAATGCGTGCATGAAATCTATACCACCCATTATTTAGAATGGCCTTATAACAAAGACCTAGCGAATCTTCTCAACCAAGAAGAATTCAAGGCACTAGTGCCTCCCACACAGCGCCAAGGCTTGTACATTGTGCGCAAAACAGGAAACAATGCCGTGCATTATGGGCGGCGAGTGAGCAGCAAAGAAGCCTTGATTAGCCTGCAATACTTGTTTGGGTTTTTGAACTGGTTTGCGCAGCAATACAGCGGCGTAGCGCCTGCCTTGCCGCTGCCCTTTGATACCAGTATCTTGCCCAAAGTAGGCGCCCAACAGCGCCAATTAAAACAAATACAAGAAGAGAACGAAGCGGAGCGGCAACAGTTAGAAACGCAGATTAAGCGCTTATTGGCAAAGAACAAAGCCACTTTGGAGCAAGCCGAACAAAGCGACGCCAGTTTAGCCGCTTACAAAGCCAGCATCAAGAGCCAACAAGCGGCCATTCAGACACAAAAAGCCGCACGACGCAGCAATCTACCAAGTGCCTACACCGAGGCCGAAACGCGTCAACATTTGATTGATGTAGATTTGTTAGAAGCAGGGTGGGGGCCTTTCAAAAAAGGATACCACCTAGAGTTCCCCGTCCAAGGAATGCCCTTAACAAAAGACAACCCCAAGGGCAAGGGCTATGCCGATTATGTGTTGTGGGATGACAATGGCTTGCCTTTGGCGGTGATTGAAGCCAAGCGCAGTAGTGTGGCGATAGAAACAGGGAAACATCAAGCGTTTTTGTACGCCAATTGCTTGGAAGAAATGTTTGGACAGCGCCCTGTGATCTTTTATACCAATGGTTATGAAACGGCCATTTGGGACGATGTATTTTACAGTGCACCCCGCGCGATTCATGGGTTCTACAGCAAGGACGCCTTGCAGTGGTTGATCCAACAACGCCAAAGCCGTCAAGACCTTCGAGCGGCCACCGTGCGGGCCGATATTGCGGGACGTCCTTATCAATTAGAAGCGATTCAGCGGGTGGCAGAAAGTTTGATCGTGGAGGGCTCCAAAGGATGGCGCGGCAATAAACGCCATGGTTTATTGGTGATGGCAACAGGCAGCGGCAAAACTAGAACAGCGGCTGCTTTGGTTGATCTATTGTTTAAGAACAATTGGGTCAAGCGCATTTTATTTTTGGCCGATCGCACGGCTTTGGTCACACAAGCGCAGAAGGATTTTAAGGAACATTTGCCGCATTTAACCAGTGTTGATTTATCAGTAGATAAAGAAGCCGATACGACGCGTTTGGTGTTTAGCACCTATCCCAGCATGATGAATCGCATTGACCATGCCCGTACCGACAACGCGCGTTTTTATGGGGTGGGGCATTTTGATTTGATTGTCGTAGACGAAGCCCATCGCTCTGTTTACAACAGCTACCAAGCTATTTTTGATTATTTTGATGCCTTGTTGATTGGATTAACAGCCACGCCCAAGGGCAGTATTGACCATGATACCTATGCCTTGTTTGAGTGCAGTACGGATGACCCAACCTTCAATTATGGATTAGAAGAGGCGACCCCGATGTACCTTAATCCTTATAAAACAATTAGCCTGACCACCAAATTCTTACGAGAAGGGATTAAATACAAGGATCTATCGTCCGAAGAGCAAAAAAAGTACGAGGCCACGTTTACCAATCAAAAAACAGGCTTATACCCCGAAGAAATTGGCGCGAATGCAATGAACAAGTGGTTGTTCAACAAAGATACCGTGAATAAGGTCTTGGATGCGTTGATGGAACAAGGGTTAAAGATAGAAGGCGGAGACAAATTAGGGCGGACTATTATTTTTGCAGTCAATCAGAAACACGCCAAATTTATAGTGGATTGTTTTGTTGAACGTTATCCTGAATTATCAGGGGATTTTATAGCCATGATTCATAATGGGGTTTCCCATACTAAGAGCTTAATTGAAGGATTTTGTGATAAGAACGTAGAAAACAATCCTCAAATTGCGGTGTCGGTGGATATGATGGATACAGGCATTGATGCGCCACGGGTCTTGAATTTGGTCTTTTTTAAAGTAGTGCGTTCTTATGCAAAGTTTTGGCAAATGATTGGGCGAGGTACACGGCTTTGTCCTGATGTATTTGGCCCTGGACAAGACAAGGAATATTTCTTGATTTTTGATGTGTGTCAGAACTTTGAATTTTTTGATGTTCATCCACAAGGAAGAGAAAGCCGTTCCACCAAAGCCTTGACGCAGCAGATCTTTGAAGCGCGCTTGGATTTGAGCCAGTTGCTCCAAGAAACAGGCACCGAAGCACATTTGGCCTTGACCCATAAATTATTAGATCAGTTGCACACCGCGATTGCTACCTTGGATCGAAACCATTTTCGGGTAGCGATGCAGTTGCGCCACGTGGATGTTTTTGAGGTACGCGAGCGTTGGAACAACCTCCATGCAGAGGACGTTCATGTTCTTAAAGAACGGTTGGCTGCATTGCCTGCGCCAGAGGCCATTAGTGAGCGCGCTCGTCGCTTTGATTTAATGGTTTTGAAACTGCATATAGCGGCTTTGTTGGGGCAAGCTAGAGAGGCCACTTATTATGAGCATTTAATGGAAATTGCGGCGCAATTGAGTACTAAGTATACGGTGCCACAAGTCTTGCAAGCACGGGAGTTGATTGAGGAAATGAAGGAGCCAGAGTTTTACAAAGCCTTGACGCATCCTCGTCTGGATCAACTGCGCGAAGAGATTCGATTGCTGGTCCAATTCTTAGAAACATCAGGCACCAAGCCTATGTATACGGACATTCAAGATTCTGATTCGGTCACCCATACCAGAGAGCCTGTAGCGCCGTATACCAATACGCTTTATAAGAATCGCGTGGAGCGCTTCCTTCGAGAAAACAAGGAGAACATCACCATTTCCAAGTTGTCTACCAACCAGCCGATCACTACAGAAGAATTACAAGCCTTAGAAGAACTGCTTTTTGATGGCGCAACACGCGGCACCAAGGAAGAGTTTGTGCAAAAATATGGAGAACAGCCCTTGGGGAAATTTGTACGCAGTATTTTGGGCTTAGAAGAAGCCGCTGCCCAAGCGGCTTTTGCCACGTTTCTACAAGTTGGTCCCCTTCGCGCCGATCAAATGACCTTCCTTCAAAACATCATTACTTACCTCACCAAAAACGGAACGATCGACAAACAACTCTTGTTTGAGGCCCCTTTTACAAACCTGCACGATCGAGGCCTTTTAGGGGTCTTTGATCAGGCTGATGCCGTGAATATTATTAGCATTATTGATGGGATCAATCGAAACAGTGGGGTCGCTTAGAGACACTGTTGTTGGCCCATTTGTAGGAGCAGACCAGCATTAAGTACACTGTAACGTAAGTTTATTAAGATTTTAAGTGGACTGAGTTTTACTTTTTGTCATTAGCT
>JBOEFW010000003.1:0-276 GCA_050633105.1 Aureispira sp.
TAAATTAACTTCTGTTACAGTGCACTGATTTTACTGGAGTGAAAGTTGTTTAAGGGATGATAATAATGCAGAAAACTGCATTATTATCTTTTTTTATATAAGGGCTTTGGTCGTCGTAAAAGAAGAAACAGGCATAATGTTATTTTTGTTTCCTAAGTTGTTTGAAAAAGAGAAGAAGCCCTTATCCTAGAATGGAGAAAGCACCTAATAAATTAAACAAAACACTTTTTCTATTTGTCTAATACTTTAGGTTAAAGTAAGAGCAAGTTTAAATTT
>JBOEFW010000003.1:298-63807 GCA_050633105.1 Aureispira sp.
TTTTGTCAGAACCACAAATTATTGATTTTCAACCTTAATACATTTTAAACAAACTCTAACGACCATTTTGTAAAAAAAACAAGTATGAATTCAATTCGCTTATTAATCATTGGTGCAGGGCCGATAGGACTCAGTTGTGGAATCGCTGCTCAAGCTCTTGGCATTGATTATAAAATCATTGAAAAAGGTTGTTTGGTGAACTCTTTGCATAATTTCCCCACCAACATGACTTTTTTTTCTAGCTCAGATAAATTAGAAATAGGGAATATTCCTTTTAGTTCGCTCTCTGTCCGCCCGAACAAACAAGAAGCTTTGGAATATTATCGAAGGGTAGCGCAGCATTTTGATTTGCAAATGGGGTTTTATGAAATCGTAGAATCCATAAAAGAAAATACTAAGGAAACTGGTGAGCAATGCTTTGAAGTCCATACTTCAAAAACAGCCTATCGTTGTGATTTTATTGTGAATGCTACTGGGTTTTACGATACACCTACTTTACTACGAGTACCAGGCGAACAACTCAAAAAAGTACAGCATTACTTTACCGCCGCACATCATTTATTTCGTCAAAAGGTAGTGGTAATAGGAGCTTCTAATTCCGCTATAGATGTTGCCCTAGAGGCTTATCGGAAAGGGGCAGAAGTGACGGTTTTGGTGAGAGGTAAGGCGATTAGTAAGAGTGTAAAATATTGGGTTCGCCCAGATTTTGAGAGTAGAGTGGCGGAGGGAAATATTAAAGTGTATTTTGAGGCAGAAGTCCTTGAAATTAAAGAACAGCAGGTCTTATTCAAACATCAACAGCAATCCTTGGAACTTGACAATGATTTTGTCTACGCCATGACAGGCTACCAGCCACATTGGAGCTTATTAAAGATGTTAGGTGTTGAAATGAATTTAACAACAGGCAATCCTCTATACAATACAGAAACCATGGAAACCAATCGTTCTAGGGTTTATTTGGCGGGTGTTGTTTGTGGAGGAAGAAATACACGAGAATGGTTTATAGAAAACTCCAGAGATCATGGAGATAAAATAATGAAGCACATAAAAGAGCAGTATGAACTTAAAAAATAAAGTAGCTATTGTTACAGGATCTAGCAAAGGCTTGGGGTTAATCGTTGTGAAAAATTACTCGCTGAAGGTGCTTTTGTTATAGGGTGGAGTAGAAGTGAAACTGTTTTGGAGCATCCTAATTTTAAACGCTATTGCTTGGATGTAGTAAAGGCAGAATTATAGGTCTAAAAAATACTTTGCAAGGGGAATTTTTTAGAGGGTATTGCCATTGATAACATAGACCAGCTATTGATTTTCTCAAAACAATCCTTCTATGCGCTCTCCCTATTGGTTTTTTCTACTTTTTACGCTTTTCTGGAGTAGTTGTGATACTCCTTACACAAATATCCAACAAACGTGGATGTTGCAAAAAAGAGTTTATAAAAACCAACGTCAAGATGACATTAAAATGGGCTTGCCTTTTATTTTTACTTTTACAGAAGATAGTCTGACGAATTATAGACTGGGGTATAGTGCTAGAAATACTGTTGCTTATGAACTTGTAGAGCAACAAGAAGGCAGAAGCCATCAATTGGTTGTGACAGCAAGAGACAGTGTGAGTAGAATAACATTGCAGGCCTATACCGATAGTTTATTAATCTATGTAGAAGAAGATTATTCTTGGTACCAAGTCTTAAAGCCTCTAAAAAAGTTTCAGCAATCGTATCAAGAAGAACGACTCCGAGGAATGTTGAACAATCAGGTTTATACGCTAGAAACGTCTTTTGCGGACACTAGTATTGTTTTTGAATTTTTGGAGAATAAGCAACTTTTCTTTCCTCAATGGTTTGAATGGGAGCAAACAGGGCTTTCTTTTTGGTTATTGGATATTTATGAAGGAGAATTGTTTTTCTCTTGGGAGAATGCCATCGGGCAATATCAAACGGTCCAAATAGTTGCTATTGATGACGATTCGATTCAGCTTTGGAGTCATGAAGCACAAGCTTATTCTACCCTCAAAAAACAACCTTTAGCTGCCAATAAGCTTCAAAAAGAAAGCTTTATAGGCTATTGGAAGGAAACAACTCCTCCTCCGATTTCTTATAAGGATACGTCTACAGGAAAAACCTCTTTTTTGCGACCACCACCTCCTCCGCCACCTCCACCACCATTGCCTTATCCTGAAGCGGATTTGGTTAGAATGGCGATCACAAAAGATAGTTTACGTACCTTGTTTTTTTATGCCGATCGTACAACACCTTGGGAAATTAGCCCTAGTGGAAGGTATTGGTTGTGTCGAGACATTATTGGATCAGGTAGCTCTAGAAAAGATAGAAGTGTTCTTAGAGCGCGGTTTTTAGAGAATGATATATTAGAGCTGGAGGTATTAAAAGAAGGTTCTTGGAGAGAAAAACCTTACACTAGACTATATTATATGAAGCGGATGAGTGCCGAGGAGTTTATTGAAAGTCGGAATAGATAGATTGGTCTTGGTTGTTGGATTGAGCTATTTTAGTCATCGCATAAGCCGTTGGGAATTGGCCTTCATAGCTTTCTTCTATTAAGAAATTAGTTTTTAATGCCTGCTTTAATATTTCACCTCTTCTTCTGATGACAGGGCCAAAATTAAGTCCTAGAGTCTTAATCATATATTCTACCCGTTTGTAGTCTTTCTTGCTTAACTCAGGATGAGGAGTGTAACGATGTTCAACTGGATCATAGGCGAGCTTAGTATAAGGATCATAATTGAGCGCATCAGGTTTGAGAATGTTATCTACTGCTTTTGTACCTTTTACTTTTTTATTGATAACATCCGTTACTAGAAAAAAATTATCCCAAGCCCAGTCGGCAATCCCTTGTTGGTCTGCTTTTTTAGCCTTTTGACTTTCATCAAAGTGCTCTAGTTGTCCTTCGAATTCTGGTTTATCAGAATTGTAGCGCCCTTCTGACCAATGTGTATTAGCATAGGCCTCTTCTTCTGCTAAATATTGTTCTGTGTAGGCACAAAGCCCTTTTTGACAGTGTAGCAGTTGGGTGATAATGTCTGTATAGTATTTGTTGTTAGAACTGTTGTACTTAGGGTAAGGAGCGGTTGTCCCCAAGTTCTGTTGCCATTCAAAATAAGCAGTTGATAGATGACAGGTTTTATCTATTTTTCGCATTACTTTAGCCTTTTTTAGTGTCCCAACCCAATTTTTTACCCATTTCCATTAGTTGTTGTACCTCAGGGTCTTCCTTAGAAAGTTTTTCTCCTTTTGCTTTTCGGGCTTTGAGTTTGGTATCTAAGTTGGAAAATTCTTGTAGCAGTTCTTGACGGGCTTCACTGCCATCGTTTTCTAAGTCAAACACATTTTGTAAAATCGCATCCCAACGCAAATATTGAGGGTAGTGGTGGTAATTGTCGACGTGGTTTTCTCCTTTGTAGTACAGTTCTCGTTCTACATAACCTTCTTCATTGAATTTTAACTCTACAATCTCCCAAGGCTCAAAACTAGAGGCAATAATAGGGGAGTGGGTAGCAAAGAAGAATTGAGAATCGGGCGCTAATTTGGTGTAGATGTCTATTATTTTTCTTTGTATGTCTGGATAGAGGGAGTTTTCGGGTTCGTCTACGCAGATAATTGCATTTTTGAATTGGTGAGTATATAGCGGGAGTGTTCTAGAGATAATGTTTTCTACTCCAGAACTCCAATGTTCCATTGGGATGACTTGGTGGGTTGTTTTGTTTTCTAAATGAATATTTTCAGCTTCTGTAATTGTTTGGATTGTTGTTTTGACTTGTAGATTAAAATGTTTTAAGATGGAATCTAAATACTCATCTGCTAAATCTTGTAAAGGTGTGTCATTTTCTTCTTGCCATTGCTTTAGCTCCTGAACATAACGATTAGCTTTATCAATAGCTCCTTTTACATACGCATCACTAATTAAGCTACTGTAATGTAACTTTTTATTTTGATGTGCCTCAATTTTGTTTTTTATATTAAGCCATCCATTTACACCTTCTTTTTTGTGTGCATTTAAATCTGAGAAGAAGATAGTTTCATGCTGTTGTAGGTATTGAGTTTCTCTTCTTAATGATTTTAATTCTTCTGTAAAGTTTTCTAAAGATAATGAGCTAAATATGCCCTCTTTATTTTTTATTCTTTTATCTAAATTGTGTATGTTCTTTTTAATGTGCTTTATTTTTTCTTGCACCTCATATGGACTATAATAGATTTCTCCTTCTTTATAATTGTTGATACTAAAGATAGCTCTGAAACTAGGTGGAGTTCCTTTTATCTGAACATCGCCTTTAGGAACAGGTGAAGTTTTTCTTTTATTTATCATAATAGGAGGAATAAGCATTACCTCCTCCAGCAAAGTAGTCTTACCAGTCCCACTCTGCCCTATAAAACACACTTTATCCAAAGGCTGCCCAGCCTTCTTATGCCCTTCTGGATAAGTCAAGTCCAGTTTAAAACCCTTAAACTGGTTATGTTCTGATATTTCTATTCCACTTACAAACATGCCTTTTAATTTAGACTGGAAAACAAAAAAACTTAGCTTAAAGATAACAAAGCTATCTTAAAAATGTCTTTATCCTAGGAAGATTCCTTTTGATGCTTGGAAGTATTCTTACCTTCACAAAAAAATAACACCACAATGAGCCGACTCAAGATTCCTAAAAAAGTATTTATGCAGGGAGGCATTCCTGCGGCCTTTATTGCAACGTCTATTGCCAAGCACCAAAGCAAAACAGATATTGGAGCCCACAACATCTTTTTGGGGCAAGTGCGGGCGGATGTTGTGGACGGCAAGACTGTCAAGGCGATTGATTATACAGCGTATGAGGAAATGGCGATGGAAAAATTGCACGCCATTCGAGAAGGGACCTTTGATCTCTTTGATATTACTTGTATGCATATCCATCACAGCTTGGGGCCCGTCGCCGCAGGCGAGATTTGTTTGTTTGTGTTTGTGTCTTCCCCTCATCGAGATTTGTGTTATCAAGCTTCCCGCCATATTGTAGAGGCGATTAAGAAGGAAGTGCCCATTTTTGGCAAGGAAATTTTTGAAGATGAAAGCCATCAATGGAAAGAGAATCGGCTGTAGTGTGTTGCATGCAACACACTACAAGGGCTAGAATTTTTATACTAAAATCAAGAGAACGTCAACATGGTAGATATTACCCATAAAAGCAGCACCTTGCGGGAAGCAACCGCCGAAGCACGAGTACTAGTCAGTCATCCCGACACCATTACCGCCATCAAAAATAAAACCGTTCCTAAAGGCGATGTCCTAGAAATGGCAAAAGTAGCAGGCCTATTTGGGGTCAAAAAAACCGCTGAATTGATCCCTGATTGTCATCCCTTGCCTATTGAATACACCAATGTGTCCTATGAAATAAAGGATAGGACAGTGATCATTCAGGTAACGGTGAAGACCATTTATAAAACAGGAGTAGAAGTAGAAGCCATGCATGGCGCGTCTTTGGTGGCGCTGACAATGTATGATATGCTAAAGCCAATTGACAAAGGCATCGAGATTTCTACCATTAAACTCTTGAAAAAACGCGGCGGTAAATCCGATTACAGAGGCAAGCATCCTAAGAACTTGCAAGCGGCAGTAATCGTTTGTTCTGATTCTATTTCTGCTGGAAAGAAGGAGGACAAAGCAGGGAAAGCGATTATTAAAAAGCTGGAAACGACGGAAACAAGCCTTGCTGCTTATACCATTATTCCAGATGAGAAAGAAGCGATAGAACGGGAAGTCAACCACTGGTGTACAGCGGGAATTGATTTGCTGATTTTCACAGGAGGAACAGGCTTGTCGCCTAGAGATGTGACCCCTGAAACGATACAACCCTTACTGGATCGAGAAGTGCCAGGAATTGCCGAGGCCATGCGCAACTATGGACAAGAACGGACACCTTATTCGATGTTGTCGCGGTCTGTCGCAGGGATCAAAGAGCAAACCTTGATTATTACTTTACCAGGGTCTACAAAAGGCGCCAAAGAATCCATGGACGCTATTTTTCCTGCGATCCTGCATATTTTTGCCATTATGAAAGGGCAGCAGCATTAAAGAACTAAAAACAATTACTTATGCTTTGGGGATATTTGGTACCTATACTATTGTTGATCTTAATCTTTAGATGGTGGCAGCTCAAACGCTCTATTCGTCGTGGGGATTATGATTACAGTTATTACGAAGAAGGGCCGTATGGTGAGAAAAAACAATTAACCCTTTGGGAACGCATCAGAGAAAATTTAGGCATCTAATGAGAACAATTATTTTATGGCTGGGATTGGGTGTTTTATTGGTGTTAAATGCTTGTAGAGACCAAGAACCAACCCCTAAAGGCCAATTCAATCAGGGCGTATTTACGATTAATGAAGGATTATTTGGAAATACTTCTGGAACAATTACCCATTTTGATCGGGCAGAGGAGACCACCAAACGTATCTTTTGGCAAAAGAACCAACGCGATTTAGGAGATGTCGTACAATCCTTGGTCTTTCAAGGAAATCAGGGCTATGTAGTAGTGAATAATTCTAATAAAATAGAGGTAGTCGATGCCAATACCTTTGTGGAACAAGCACAAATTACCAACTTGCGTTTGCCCCGCTATTGTTTGCCTATTTCTACAACAGAAGCATATGTCAGCGAATGGGGGGCAGATGGGTTGACAGGGAGCTTAGCGCGGATTGATTTGACAACCAATACATTGATAGAGCGTTTTATGGTAGGAGTGGGACCAGAGCGCTTGTTATTAAAGGATGGCTTTTTATATGTCACGCATGTGGGTGGTTTTGGAACGAATAACCAAGTGACAGTTTTTGATGTACAACAACGTCAAGTTACCACAACAATTACAGTGGCAGATAAGCCTAGCGGTTTAGTAGAGGATGAACAAGGCCAATTGTGGGTGGCCTGTGCAGGGGAAGTAAATTATTTGACCTACCCGAATATCGACACGGCCAATAGCACCGCCAGCAAATTGATAGCGATTAATCCTACGACCAATACAATTGCGCAAGAAATTAACTTCGGAAAAGGCAACCCGATAGGTAACTTGACTGTCAACCGAACCCCTAGCGATCGTCTATTCTATACTAAAGCAGGGCAAGTTTGGAGCTTTGATGTGGTAACAGGACAAGAGCAAACTTTGTTTTCAGGGAATTTTTATGGCTTGGGGTACGATCCTTCTACGGGTTATCTATATGCTGCGACCTCTTCGGGGGTTAATCCTGCTTTGATACAGCGTTATCGGTTAGATGGTACCTTAGTAGATGATTACACAGCAGGAGTATTTGCAAACGGCTTTGTTTTTCGTTAAGAACAGGTGGGTCTATTTTAGAATAAAAAAGACAAAAAAAGCGTAGCCTCCTTAAAGGAAGCTACGCTTTATATATTTAATACTGTCTTTTTAGACAAGTGGTCTTATTCAAAACTCAATACATATTGGAAGCTTACGTTGATACCAGGCATTACGTTAAATGATCCAGCGCGTTCTCCTGCACTATTACTAACGAAAAAATTAGCAGCATCATCTCCTTCTGGGTTGGTCAACGAAGATTCTAGGTGGAACAATAATAACACACCCATTACATCACTAATACGGATACGACCACCTACTTCCATTGTTAATCCAATAACAGAGTTGCTAAAGGCGCCTTCAAAATTGTCGTCACGATAATTAATCGTACCATCGACTCTAGTACCAACATTACCAATACCAATAAACGTATCGTAATCTCCTTCTGCACTTGCTAAAAAGTCAAAGTGAGGTCCAAAACGGAAGAAAGCAGAACTTGGAGCCGTTGGGTCACCACCAATACGGACCATCAAAGGGATACGAATGTAAGTTGTTTTACGATTAAAAGTGCTTTGGTTTTCTTTAGTACGGTTATCATAATCACTAATATAGTTTTGATTGATAGATGCCAAACCAAAACCAGTCATTACACCAACCTTTTCGGAAAAGTTATACCCTACTGTTAGACCTAATTGAGAGCCATAAGTAACCTGATAATTGAGCGCTTCTCCTTCTGCAAAATCATCATCGTTTAAAACGAAAGAGATACCAGGAGTATAACCAGCTGTTAATTCTAAGCCTGATTGGCCAAATGTGTGTCCTGCCAATAGTAGCGCAGCAACTAATAAAGTTAAGTTTTTCATTGTATAAATTTTAAATGTACCGAAAAAGCGAATCGGTCAAAGGTAAAAATAATTTTTAGGAAGTTGTTTAAAAATTAAGGTTGTATAGAAAAATAGCTCGCTAGAAGCTATTCGTGTGTGCTTTCCTTTTGTTCTGTAAAATTATACCTTTTCTGCACCTTCGCAAAAGAACAGGAAGAAAGGTTTATTATTTTTTATAAGTATAAACGATTCCCAGTTGAAGACCTACCATGACTTGCCAAGTGGGCGCTCTTGAAGTTACATTCTGATAATCTTCCT
Organism: Aureispira sp.; assembly: GCA_050633105.1. Taxonomy (GTDB): domain Bacteria; phylum Bacteroidota; class Bacteroidia; order Chitinophagales; family Saprospiraceae; genus Aureispira. The sequence continues at coordinate 8,732 of JBOEFW010000003.1, forward strand.
CCGTGTAATTGGGAAACATCGCATCAAAAGGTGTTGCTTCTGCCTGAAATTTGTCATTATCCTGTTTGGTTAATTCTGGTGCATCAAAAGGACTAGAAGTGACTAGAAAATCTCCTCGGGCTAAGTTGTGTGCAAAACTAGCCGCACCTTCTGCTTCAGGATTAGAGGAACCCTCTACATGAACCAACGCTGTTAATTTCAGTTGGTCGTTGAGGCGTAATTGGAGGCCTATTTCAGCAGAAATGCCTGGAATGAAACCCTTGTAAACTGGAGCTTTGCCGCCTTCGCGAATTAAACCGCCTGTAGTACCATTTTCTTGGTACAAAGTGATCTCTTGTCGTAGATCAATTCCTTGCTCTTGATTGTATTTACTATAACCATTAAGTCGCGTATCATAATACCGTGCTTGGAGTAGAAAATTAAAATGTGGACCAAAACGGGCCAAGACTCCCCATTTTCTATTGGGATCAGAAGCCAAGCCCAATAGAAGTGGAACACGTATGTAGTTGGAAAAACGTAAAGCAGTTTGTCCAAGGTTGGGATCTTCTACTCCTGTACTTAAGGTTGTTCTTTGGTGGTTAAAACGAGCACTATGTTCATAATAAAAGACGCCTGTAGATAAACTAAAAGCTTCTGTAATGCCATACCCAACTAGAATGCCAGCAGTATAGCCAAAAGCTGCTTGTTCTTGAAGAGCTGCTCCTTTTTTGGTATCCTGTAAGTTGAACGAAAAAGAGAAACTAGGGGTAACTTGAGCGCTGAGTTTAAGGCCTTCTTGTGCAGAAGTAAAGAAGGGAAATAAAAAGGCTAGAAATAGGACAAGTAAGCGTTGCATGAGGAGAATTAAATTTTAAATTTGCTAAGATTCAACCCTTAAAGTTATTAAGTTTTAGGAGTTATACCAACTAATCAATCAAGCCACCAAATACTCAACGTGCCTTTTGTGCTATAATTTCTTTGTTTTTTTAGTTTACTTTTGTCAAGTTAAGCTAGGTGAATAGCGCAACAAAACCCTTATTTTTGACCTTAAGATTCTTATTATAAAGCGTATGAAGAAAGAAACAACTGTTATAGGATATCTTTCTTTGTTTGTTTGGGCAATTATATTGCTTTTGCAAACTAAAAGTGATTCTCAACAATTTTGGGGAGAAATTACTGCTCCAAATGGAGAACAACAGATAATTCTCTATCAAAAAGATAGAATGATGCATCAAACTCCTGAAATATTGCTATATTCTCCTAGCAAAAATCAAGGGGTTAAACGCTATCTAGGTTGTATTGCTTTGCCTGAAGATAATCGTAGTAGAATCAAGTACACCTACGAATGGACAGATGAAGAGCACCTCGTATTATTGTTGGAATGTGACTATTGTATGATTGAGCAACGGCGCTATCAAATTGCTCTAGCAGAAACAGCTCCAAACTGTATAACTGCCTTACCCAATACCCCCTAATAATTTTTCCCATTTTACTATAATTTAATTGATCAACGAGAACCAAATCCAATGAGAACAACGCAATTAATTCTTTGGGCCTTGCTTTTGATGTTTGTCTGGACAGCTTGTCAGCCTGTTCAGAAAGAACAGCCCGAACGCATCGCCCACAATGTCCAGTTTGACGAATACCTTTCTGGTTTTACAGAGGGAGAAATCTCTAAACGCTCTCCTATCACTGTCTTATTTCAAGAAGAGATTGGACCAAAAGAACAAGAAGAGTTGGCTAAAAACCCTTTTAGCTTTGAACCCGCAATTGAGGGGAAAGCAATTTGGAAAAGCTCCCAAGCCTTGGAGTTTATTCCTGCGGTTGCCTTAGAATCTGGTCAGATTTATACCGCCAGTTTAAGCATGAGCGCTTTCCTAGAAAATTTACCACAAGAGTTGTCTGTCTTTCAATTTCAATTCAAAGTAAAAGATCAATTTGTTAATGTGCGTCCTATGGCGAGCATTATCAGCCAAAAAAATAGTAAAAAATGGGTACAACAACGTGGCCGTTTAGAATTGAATGATTTGGAAGAAGTGGAAACCATTGAGCGTGTTTTGACTGCGTATAATGGCAATAAAAGCTTGGATATTGACTGGGTACATGAAGATGCCACCCATCATCAATTTACCATTCATCAATTACCTCAAAAGGAAAAAGCTTATCCCATTACTTGGAAATGGAAAGGAGAAGCGATTGATGCCACCCAAGATGGTGCTTTAACAATTACGGTACCAGCAAAAGATAATTTTAAACACCTCAATACTTATCGTTATGAAGGCTCTAAACAACAGATTGTATTAGAGTTTTCGGATGTATTAGACGCCAGTCAGAATTTAGAAGGATTGGTACAGTTGGGAGGTAAAAGTATTGATTGTAGTATTGAGAATAACCTGATCAAAATCTTTACCGATAAGAAATTGAGAGGCGACAAAACGCTAAAAATATCAGAGGCAATTGTGAATGAAGCAGGAGAGGTCCTTATTGAACCACTAACAGAGACCTTAACTTTTTCAGACATCAAACCACAAGTGCGTTGGATTGGGAAAGGAAATATTATTCCTAACTCGGAGCGCATGCCAATTGTTTTTGAGAGTGTGAACATTAACGCTGTTGATGTACGGGTGATCAAAATACGCGAGCAGAATGTCAAGCAGTTCTTCCAAGTAAATGACATTACAGGGAGCCAAGAGCTCAAACGAGTAGGAGATGTGGTCTTAGAGAAGAAAATTGCCCTAGATAAAATGGCAGGATTAAATCTAACGGATTGGACTAAGCACTCCTTGGATTTGGCGAACCTTATCCAACCAGAACCTGGCGCCATTTATGAAATCGCTTTGGGGTTCAAGCATTCTTACTCTTTGTATGTTTGTCAAGAGCAAACCGCTGATCAGCAGAATAGAGAAGAGAAAAACATGCTGGCTCTAGATGCGAATTGGGACAGCCCTAGTTATGGGAATAGCTATTGGGATTATTACGAAGACGATTATGATTATGATGATCTAAAAGATCCTTGTAGCCGTTATTATTATCGAAAACAATTGGTAGCTAAACGCAATATCTTAGCGTCTGATTTGGGTTTAGTTGTAAAACGTGGCGACAATGGAATGTTGGTGGCAGTAACCAATATAGAAACGACTGAACCACTCAAAAACGTAGAATTAGACTTCTACGATTATCACCAAAGAAAAATTGCCAGTGCCAAAACAGATAAAGAAGGTTTAGCGCGTCCAGAGTTGCCAAAGAAACCATTTTTCTTGATTGCCAAGCAAGGCAAGCAACGTGGCTATTTGCGTTTAGATGATGGAAACGCTTTATCAATGAGTCGTTTTGATGTCGCAGGACTCACTTACCATAAAGGCCTTAAAGGCTTTATCTATGGAGAACGCGGCGTTTGGCGTCCAGGGGATGAATTATTCCTCAATTTTATCTTAGAAGACAAAGACAAGACATTGCCAGCAAATCACCCAGTGGTGTTTACACTTAAAGATGCCAAGGGAGCAATCGTTGTCAAAAAGACAAGCACGCAAGCTGTTGGAGGGATGTATAACTTTACTTGCCAAACAGATGAGGATGCTCCTACAGGAAATTATCTAGCAACGGTAAGAGTGGGAGGAGCTAGTTTTAGTAAGACTTTAAAAATAGAAAGCATCAAGCCCAATCGCTTGAAAATTAATCTAGATTTTGGTCAGAAAGAACTTTCCTCCGAAGAGAAGGAAATCAAAGGTACCCTTAAATCAACTTGGCTGCATGGGGCGATTGCTAAGAATTTAAAAGCAAAAGTAAATGTAACCTTAAGAGAAGGCTATACGAAATTTGACCAATATAGTGATTTTAATTTTCAAGATCCTGTACGTAATTTTGAAGTAGACGATCAGGTAATCTTTGAAGGCGAATTGAACGAAGAAGGCTTGGCAAATATTACAACAGCACTAAATGTAGAAGACCTTAGCCCTGGGCAATTAAAAGCCACTTTTTTGACTAAGGTATTTGAACCTGGAGGCGATTTTAGTGTCAATCAAGTTTCCTTACCTTATCATCCCTATACCGTCTATGTAGGGGTGCGTTTGCCAAAAGGTGATGCGAAACGTAATATGTTGTTAACAGATAAGAAGCATCGCGTAGAAATTCGTACTGTTGACAAAGATGGAAAACCAGTTGATGTAAAAGATTTGACTGTTAAGTTGTATAAAATAAGCTGGAAGTGGTGGTTTGATAAGTCTAAGGATGACTTGGCGAATTATCGCGGCCGCGTTTCTGGTGATGAAAAAGAAACAGGTACAGTTAGTACCGTTAATGGAAAGGCGTTTTGGGAAATGGAAGTAAAGTACCCAGAATGGGGCCGTTATCTTGTGCGTGTTTCTAATGGTAAAGAAGGCCACAGTTCTGGTCAGGTCTTTTATATCGACTGGCCTGGTTGGGCAGGAAAGTCCAAAGAGCGTGATCCAGAAGGCGCAACCGCCTTGAATTTTACAGCAGATGCAGAGCGTTATAAGGTGGGAGAGGAGGTATCCTTAACAATTCCTACAGGCGATGCTGGTCGTGCATTGGTGACGATTGAGAATGGAAGTAAAGTATTAGAAGCGCATTGGGTGGAAGCCAAAAAAGGCAATACGATTTTTAAGTTTAAGGCAACAGCGGCGATGACGCCTAATGCCTATGCGACGGTAACGCTTTTACAACCACATGCCCAAACGAAGAATGATTTACCCATTCGTATGTATGGTGCCATTCCTATTACGGTAGAAGATCCTACCACTAAGTTAGAACCTCAAATTGCCTTAGCGGAAAGTGTACGCCCTGGTGAAAGTTTTGAAATAGGCGTAAGTGAGCAAAAGGGTGGGCCAATGGCTTATACCGTTGCGATTGTAGATGAAGGACTCTTGGATTTGACAGGGTACAAAACACCTGCTCCTTGGAGTAACTTCTATCGCCGAGAAGCACTAGGCGTAAAGACTTGGGATTTTTATGACCATGTTTTAGGGGCCTTTGGTGGCGATATTAAAAGTCTATTGAGTATTGGTGGTGATGCTGCTATGTCGGGCAAAGGAAAGAAGAAACCAGACCGTTTTAAACCAGTGGTTTTATATGCAGGACCGTTCTACCTTAAAGCAGGAGAAACAGCCAAACATAAATTCACCATGCCCAACTATGTTGGTTCAGTTCGAGCCATGGTCATTGCCAGCCATGAAGGCGCTTATGGTGATGCCGAAAAAACAATGAAAGTGCGTCAGCCCTTGATGGTATTGGGAAGCTTACCAAGAGTATTGGGCGTAGAAGAAAACTTTAAATTGCCTGTAACCGTCTTTGCGATGGAAGACAAGGTGAAGGATGTTACAGTAAACATAGAAACAAGCGGTGGCTTGACGCTAAAAGGTGGATCAACCCAAAAACTTACCTTTAGTCAACCTGGCGATGATTTGGCTTACTTTGAAGTGAGTACAGGGAAACGAGTAGGAACAGGCAATGTGAAAATTACAGTGACCAGCGGCCAAGAAAAAGCAACTTACGAAACGGATGTGGCGATTAGAAATGCCAACCAGCGGGAAACAATGGTGGCGGAGCAAGTCCTTAGTGCTACCAAAGATTGGACAACTACCTATAAACCTGTAGGGATGTTGGGAACCAATAATGGTGTTTTGGAAGTTTCCTCTGTGCCTCCACTAAACCTAGGTAAACGCCTTCGTTATCTGATTCGCTATCCTTATGGTTGTGTGGAACAAACTACATCTAGTGTCTTTCCACAACTGTATTTGAGTAGCTTATTAGAATTATCAGATAAGAAAAAAGCAGCTACTACCGCCAATATCAAAGCTGGAATTAAGCGTTTGTATCGTTTCCAAACGGCTGATGGTGGTTTGGGATACTGGCAAGGAGGACAATCGGATGAATGGGGAACCAATTATGCGGGGCATTTCTGGCTAGAGGCGAAGCGTTTAGGCTATAGTGTTAATAATGATATTTTTAACAACTGGATCAGTTACCAAACAAAAGCAGCCCAACGTTGGACAAAAAGCGACAAAGCGTCTTCTATTCTAACACAAGCCTACCGTTTGTATTTATTAGCCTTGGCTAATAAACCTGATTTAGGGGCGATGAATCGCTTGCGGGTACAGCAAATTGAAGAAAAAGCAATGGCAGCACGTTGGTACTTGGCAGCGGCTTATTATTTAAGTGGTCAAAAAGGCGTTGCAAATGACTTGGCTAAAAAAGCAACACGAGTAGTCAAACGTTATGAGAAAAATGAAGGGGTGACTACTTTTGGTTCTGCCTTGCGAGACCAAGCCTTGATTGTTCAAGCGTTGAGCATTATGAATAAGCGTGATGAAGCAGGAGAATTGGTTAAAGCCATCTCTGATCGCCTCAAAAGTCAAGATTGGCTCAATACCCAAGAAACAGGACAAGCATTGGTCGCTATGGCTAAATATGCGGGTGATATGGGGCGTAACCATCCTTTGGTTTTTGAGTACAAAGTAGGCAGTGGCAGTTGGCAGAAAGTCAACCAGAAGAAAGCCGTTTGGCAATTGGATCTGGAAGGGGAACAAGCCAGTAAGGTGAGTTTTAGAACCCAAGACAAGGGCATTTTATTTGCGCGTTTAGTGGCAGATGGTATTCCTGCTGTTGGACAAGAAACAGCCACGGAAAATGGTTTAAAAATGGAAATTACCTACTTGGATCTAAAAGATCAAGCAATTAATCCTGCAAGCTTGGCACAAGGAACAGATTTCAAAGCAGTGGTTAAAATAACCAATACAGGGAATCGAAATTACCATGAATTGGCTTTGCATCATGTTTTTCCTTCTGGTTGGGAAATTCACAACAGTCGTCTCACAGGAGCGGCCAATGGCAGCAGTGCCGCCGAATATGTAGATGTGCGGGATGATCGGGTGTATACCTTCTTTGATCTGAAAAAGACAAAAACGAAGACCTTTATTGTTAATTTAAATGCGAGTTATCTCGGTCGTTATTATCTCCCTGGAGTAGGAGTAGCGGCTATGTATGACCAGAGTATTCAAGCTCGTCAAATTGGACGTTGGGTAACCGTACAAAAACAAGAAGCCAAGTAAAACGGCATTTTATAGCAAAAAAAGAAAAACTTTCTTATCGGTAGATATTTAACTACTGGTAAGGAAGTTTTTTGTTTTAAAGGAAAAAAGTCGAATGTCAAACAAAATATAAGTGCACTCTAAACAAAACGTTTATAAGTAACAGAAGTACCAGACATGGAGAATAGGCTGGACTTGCTATATTTATTAATGGTGAGAAACATCTTATGGGCAGAAATAAAAGATAAAGCCGTTCACTTACCATTTTAGGTTTTGTAGACGTTTATAAGAAAAATCGCCTTCGAGGCTTAATTCTATTCTTTGCATACACCAATTACCTAGTGGAATAGGGATACTTGTAGGAAAGGATGGCGTTTATAAGTGATAGTTCCCAAATCAGTAATTTTCATCTATCGCTCTTAGAGCATTTTTAATCAAGCCTAATTTATGAAACAACTATGTTTATCCCTATTAGCTTTGTTGCTAACGGGAAATCAATTATTGCACGCTCAAATTATTGAAGAAGAAGAAACAGGGGTATCCATTCAATCTGCTTCTGTCACCGTTCCTAAAAATCAATGGTTTGTAGCAATAGGAGGAGGGATTGCATTTCAAACAGCTGGCCCTAAGTATTCTATAGAATCTAGTGCGTTGACGAATAGGAGTGCTGGTGGATCTAGTCCTTTTATTTGGGGGAAAGTAGGCTATAGAATTAAAAACAAACATCAAGGGGCCTTTATACTAGAAAAAACAATCGGCAACAATACTTTTTCTTACTCTGGTGAATTTGAGGAAGGTTTTGGACTAAGCCGTGAAATGAGTTATGTATTCGGGAATCTAGAGTACAGTTATAACCTCTTAAATGCCCAACGTTTTTGGTTTGGACCTAGTGTACAGTTTGGTTTGGGCGTTGGAGATACAAGCGGTAGTGCCTTTTATGATAGAGGTCGTTCTAACCTCTTTCAAACGCCTCAAGGCAGTTCTTATCACAAATATGATATTGTCAGCGCTAAAGTGCCCAATGTCGTCTTTAACTATGGATTAGGATTTAACTTTGGGGCAGAAGTGATTGATGACCGCTTTTATATAGGGGTAGAATTGCGTTGGCTGCATTCTTTGGGAGCTATTCATGAGTATGAAATTGATTATCAAGACAACACTAAGAAGTTGAATTTTAAAGTTAAAAGCCCGATGATGAATATTCATTTGGGCTTACAGCTGGCGTATCTTTTTTAGCGGGGTGGGTTTCTAAGGTTAAGGGATTTGTTTGTTTTTTGCTCTTTTAGTCTAGGGAGAAAAATACGTTTATCCGTATATCGTGCCGTTGTGTCTCGTTTTTGTTTTAAAATTTCGACGTCTTTACTATTTAGAAACAGTTCCATTTGCTTGCATGAAATGGAAGGAACTTGGCTTGGAATTATACCCTTATTTTAATTAGATTTTAATCAAGGGGGGAGGCGTTTTAAATTATCTAAAGGTTGATTTTTATGATTGCTGTGCTGGTTTGATTTTTTAGAATAGAATTAACCTAGTACAAAAAAATCAGTAGCGTGTGAATCATAAAAATCAACGTCTAGACAACTTTCTGTTGGCTATTTTAATCAGCAGTAGTAGGTTTTTCTTGGAATTTGAAGATTCTAAACAAATAATAAATACTTGGAAAGATGATAATAACACCAACTAAAAGGGCGATACATAAATAATAGAGTGTTGCATCAGAAGCGACGGAATTGTAAATGGTCAGGTGATTTCCTTGTTGGGTGTATAGGATCGTTGGAATTTGATTCATAGCCCATCCCATCATAATGAAGGCGATTTGAGCGCCAGTCAAAATTCTCATCCAAAAGACATTGGCGGTATCAATGCACTTCCAAATAAAGAACATTAAAACGGAGGCGAGGCCAATGGAAAGCCCACTCCATAAATAATTATCCCCTTCCTTTAAGAAAGGTACCTCATACCAATAAGCTAAGCCCAAAACAACGGCTCCCATTACAACCATAAGCAGACTGGTTCTCTTGGCTACTTTAGCAAAAAAGAACACTTGTTTGGGATGCTCAAGAACTTCTCCAATAAGGAAAACACTAGCAATATAAGCAAAGATTAGCGCAACAAAAACACCTAAACTTAAACAGAACCAATTGAACCAAGGCGCTATGAATTGTGCATAATAACTACTGGTTGGGGTGGTATCAATACGCCCATAGAGCATGGCTCCCAAAGTGATGCCTAAGAATAAGGCCGTGAGCAGACTTGACAACCGAAAAATCCAATGGTAATAAACATGGGTTTCATCCTCATGGGTGTCATAATGTCTAAAGGTAAAGGCTGTGCCGCGCAATACAATTCCCATTAAAATAACAAACAACGGGATGTGTAGGGAAATCGACATTTGTGTGTAAATAGGTGGGAAGGCATTAAAGGTAATGACAACCGCTAGGATCAACCACATGTGGTTAACCTCCCAAACTGGGGCAATGGCCTTGTAGATGGGACGTATGGTTTTATTTCCCGCGAATAACTCTATGATGCCCGCCCCAAAATCAGCTCCTCCTAACATCGTGTAGAAGTAGAAAGAAACACTTAAAACAAAAACAACGAATTCGATCATTTTAATGGGTATTGTTTATGAATAGCTTGAATTTGACGCTTCATTAGCCAGACTAAGATGAAAGATAAAAAAGTGTACACGACTAAGGTAATATAGAAAGAATATTGAATGCCCGGCATAGGCGTAACAGCGTCGGCAGTTCGCATGACTTTGTAGATGATCCAAGGCTGTCTTCCGACTTCGGTGACCGTCCATCCCGCTTCAAGTGCTATAAACCCAAGTGGGATGCAGAGGGTGATAATTTGAAGAAATCTTTTGTGGTAAATGAGCTCTTTATTACGCCATTTTAATATCCAAAAAATAAGACTTAAAAGAGCAAGCAAAGAACCAATACCAACCATAATTTGAAAGGCAAAATGAACGATGACAACGGGTGGTTCTTCGTCGTCTGGAATTTGATCCAATCCAATAACTTCTGCATTGGGATCACCATGTGCCAAGAAGCTCAACGCATAGGGAATATGCAGCGCATAATTGACGGTTTTGGTGGCTGGATCTGGGATACCGCCAATAATCAAGCTGGCACCTTTTTCAGTATGGTAATGCGCTTCCATCGCAGCGAGTTTTGCGGGTTGGCGTTCCGCAATATCCTTAGCAGCCAAATCCCCTGATAAAGGGATTAAGAGCGCTGCTATACTAGCAAAGACCATGGCTATTCCAAACGCTTTTTTATGGAATAGATTGTCTCTGTTTTTTAGTAAAAAAGCACCATGCAAACCAGCGACAGCAAAGCCTGTTGCTACAAAAGAGGCCAAAGACATATGTAAAGCTTGACTAAACCAAGCATCATTAAACATGGCAGCTAAAGGATCAATATTGGTGTATTCTCCATTGATAACATCAAAGCCAGCAGGGCTATTCATCCAGCTATTTGCGGCGACAACTAGTACCCCAGAGGCTAATCCAGAGATTCCTACAACAACTCCTGAACCCCAGTGTATCCATTCAGGAACACGATCCCAACCATAGAGAAAAACACCTAGTGCAATGGCTTCTACAAAAAAAGCGGTTCCTTCCCAAGAGAATGGCATTCCAATAATGCCACCTGCATGTTTCATGAATTCGGGCCAGAGTAAGCCCAGTTCAAACGATAGCATAGTGCCCGATACCGCTCCTACCGCAAAAAAAATAGCGATTCCTCTAGACCATGCTTTGGTTAAATCTTTATAAACGGCTTCTCTTGTTTTCAACCATTTCCACTCCGCGAAGGCCATAAAAAACGGAATGGTCATCCCTATACAAGCAAATATGATATGAAACCCTAAGGAAAATGCCATTTGTAATCGTGCGGCTGTTAGTACGTCCATATTAAAACTTTATTTCGGTGATCAAATTGAAGTGATGCAAATTCGTTTGGTAGAAAGCATCTGCTAATGCAACAGAATAGCTATTTGGTGTATATTTGTAAATGTACAAAAAGTATATTTTAAGTCCTTTAAGTGCTTTATTAAAGGTGTAATTAATTTCTAGAGTGGTTTGTAAATAATCTGTTTTTTGATACTTATTATTTTGGTAATCATACGTATCAGGCAAGTCTATCCAAGCTAACTTACAATCTATCGCCAGTTTTTTAGAGTGTTGGAGCGGATGATATAGGAGGTGCAATAGGAAGTCATTTCTCTGGGCGTAGCCTTCTACCCACGAGCGCGGATGAGAAACATAAAACCCCTCTCTTCCCATTTCTTTAGGGAATAAAAAGCGGCCTCCTGCAAAATTATGGGCATAAGCAATAGAAAGATCTAGCTTGTTGTGTAAGAATTTATACCCCAGTTGAGTAGACAATACCTGAGCAATTTCATCAGGTTGTTGATAGCGATGTTCATAATCCAAAGTGCGTTGATAAGGATGGACAACTTGAAGGGCATATTGAATGCCTCCATACCATCTTTCTTGCTTATAGTCGCTTTGAATCCACAACGTATTATTAATGTTATCTAAGTAGTAATTCCAAAGATTAATCGTTAGACCAGTTAATAATTGGCCTTCATATCCTATAACGCCTAGACCAGCGCTTTTTTGGTGATGTTGGTAATGAGCTTTTTGACCATTGGGTTGATAACCGTTGTTGACAATGCCAATGGCCTCCTCTATCGAATACCATTCTGTTATTCCTCTAGGGGAAACTTGATAAAGCCACCCTAGGTATAAATGGTGTTGGCTAGTGTCCTTCCATGCCAGCCAAGCACCATTATATACGAAGGGTTTCATTCTCCCATCTCTTTTGAGGAGTAAAGGGGCTTTATCGATATCTATTTTACCCAATCGAATGTTCGCATTGCGGTACGTGTATTGGAGGTATAATTCTTCTAATCGATCTAGGTCTAGTCCTTCGTTGGGTCGAGTAATATCGTATAACTCGGTTTCCCAAAGAGCATACTTATGGCTTAAGGAATCTATCTTTGTTAGATCGGAAGAAAATGTTTTAAAGCTAAAGATACCTTTTACTCCTAGTTGTAAACCATGCCACTTAGCAGTGTGGTAGGATAGAGCGCCGCCAACAGCATTGGTGTGATAATCTTTTAAAACATCATGATTAATCGTTGCCATGAAGTAATTGCGAAGGTGTCCATTGGCATGGCCTTTTAATAAAAAATCTTTTAGATTCTTTATTATTGGTGCAGGAGTCTTGTGGATGGTATCTTTCTGATGTTGGGCCGATAAATTAACACCCCACAACAACAGAATTAATCCTATATATCTAGACATAAACTTGGCTTTTACGATCAGCGTTTCTTTGTTGTTTGTTAATGCAAATTACGTCCAAAAAAGAGAGAAGTTGTGTGATAATTGTCACACAACTTCTCTTTATAATCAAAAAGAATTGGAAGGAATTTTTATTCTATGAGAAGGTCTTTTTTGCATAGATAAAAATCTACTTTTTCACAAGAATCGTCCGTTAATCGCTGCTGCATTTCTTCTAGTGTTTTTGGAGGCGGAACAATAACTTTATCCCCTTTTTTCCAATCCAAAGGTAAAGCCACTTTGTATTTATCGGAGACTTGTAGAGCTTCTAATGCGCGTAAAATTTCCGCCATGTTTCGCCCAACATTGAGGGGGTAATACATAATCAAGCGGATCTTTTTTGCTGGATCTATAAAAAAGACAGCTCTCACCGCTGCCGTTTCACTTTCGTTGGGTTGCAACATGCCATATCGCTTAGAGACATTCATATCTAAATCGGCAATAATAGGGAAGTCAAAATACACGCCAGTGTTGTTTTTGACATTGTTCACCCAGCCTAAATGCGCGTGCACACTGTCTATACTCAAACCTAATAAGGCCGTGTTGAGCGCGGTGAATTTATCTTTATTGATCGCAAAACCACTCATTTCTGTCGTACAAACAGGTGTAAAGTCAGCTGGATGTGAAAAGAGTATGATCCATTGATCGGGAGCATATTCTGATAATTTAATAGTACCAGTAGTAGTTTTTGCCTCAAAATCGGGAGCCGTATCCCCAATTCTGGGCATAGAATAGTGATTGATTGAATTATCCATTGGTGTTGTTTTTATATTATTATGATATTTTATTCTTTTATTAAGTTTGTATTAACTTAGACATGAGCGGTGCTATGATTAACACGGGTTTAATCAGGGATCTCTACCCATTCAAAGACTTTTGCCTATTGATTGAAGAGCGTAAAAGAAGAATTGTTAAGGAGTGGTGTGTTTGTTAAGCTCGTTTCTGTTTTTACCTTTTGGAAGGTTTTATAAGAAAGCGATGAACAACTTAATCAAAATTTAGATGCAATACATGGATGTGATTTCTGCTTAATTCAACATTACCCAATTGCTCCATTTTTTTTAGTAATCTAGAAATGGCTTCTCTTGTTGTATTCAAATCCATCGCAATTTGCTTGTGTGTAATTTGAAAATCTGTTTTGTTGGATATTTCTACCTTCTTCGCCAAGTATTTGGTTAGTCGAACGTCAAGTTGTGAAAAAGCAATAGCATCAATGGTAGCAAGCAATTCTTTGAATCGAATGCTGTAAGAATTCATGATGAAGTTTTTCCATTCTATATGATCTCTAGACCATTCATCGGTATACTTAATTGGAATGGCAATGATGGTAGTATCTTCTTCGGCGATGGCTCTGATTTCGCTGGTTTTGTCCATCATACAACAGGTGAAAGCAGTAGGACAAGTGTTACCACCTGTCAGGTAATACAATAAGATATCTCTATCATCGCCTTGTTGTGTTACTTTAATAACGCCATCTAAAACAATTGGAACAACCTTGATGTATTGCCCATAGTCTAATATTTTTGTTCCTTGTTTTAAGGCCATGAATTCCCCTGCACTAGCTATTTTTTCTAATAGTATTCTGTCCTTAATGAAAGGTAATTTCTCTTGTATTTTGCTATATAAGTCCATCTATGATGTTCTGCTAAGAAAGATTTGAAAAATATTGATAGTTATAGTGTGTCCGTTTATATTAATTCGTATTACAACAGGGGGGAATCAAATTAATAGGCGCGCCGCTTATGCTTTACCTTTGAGCATTAGATTCCAATACAGGTAGGGTAGGCCATATTTTTTTAGTAACCACATGCTATAAGTTTCCTTACTTGTATCTACAAATTTAGAAATAAAAGGATCAGACATTCTAACATTATTGTATCCAAATTCAGCTAAAACCATTTTTCCGTAACCAGTAACCAAAGGACAAGAAGAATAACCCTTGTATTCTAATAAAGTTTTATTGGATGATTGGATGCTTTTCATCAATTGGCTTACCACAACAGGGGCTTGTTTTCGTACGGCGGCGCCTGTTTTTGCTGTTGGCAAAGCAGCGGCATCACCTAGGGCATAGACATTGGGATAAACATTGTGTTGAAGGCTGTGGTGATCGACATTAATCCAACCCTTGCTAGGCCCTTCTTGATGAGCCAAGGGAGAGTTGCGAATGAAGTCGGGAGCAGATTGCGGTGGTGCTAAATGCAATAGATCAAAAGGAATGGCTACTTGAGTAGAAGTAATTTCCTTTACGTTTACAAGAGGATTAACATTGTACTCTAAGGCTTTATCACTATCGCTAGGTCTAGTGATTTCGTAATAAGCCAGTTTATTTTCTCCATCAACCTTTACTAATTTATGGAAAAACTTTAGATTAATATTCTTCCTATCAACAACTTGCATCAACGTTTTAGCAAAATCTTTGACACCAAAAATAACAGAACCTGGAGTTGCAAAGATGACATTTGTTTTATCTTTGACATTGGTTCTTTCAAAATGATCGTCAGAAAGGTACATGATTTTTTGAGGGGCCCCTCCACATTTTATAGGCGTTGCAGGTTGTGTAAACAACGCATTTCCTCCCTTAAAATTTTGCAAGACCTCCCATGTGTAATTAGAATCGACATAATTACTGCACACATTGTTTTTTCCTAAAGTTTCGGCTAAACCTTCAATGCCATCTACGTTCAGTTGAATGCCAGGGCAAACAATAAGGTACTGGTAATGGACAGTATCGCCATTTTTTAACTCGATTTGGTTGATCTTAGGGCTAAAGGTAGTGACATATTCTTGCAGCCATTTTACCCCTTTAGGAATAAGATCCCCCATTGGTCGAGCTGTTTTTTCATAATCAAAGGTTCCAGCGCCTACTAACGTCCAAGCAGGTTGATAGTAATGAGTTTTCGCAGGGTCAATGATCGTAACATCTAGTCTTTTATCTTTTTTTAGTAGTTGAGCAGCAACGGTTATACCAGCAGTTCCAGCGCCTACAATGACAATTTGGTATTCATGATTCATAACAGTTAAAATTTTATAAGGGAAGTATTTTAATTAATCACTCCACTAAGGGCATTTGAAAAAGGAACATATCGTTGGCTCTTATTCCTAGTAAAGCGTGGACAAGAACAGCTAGTACGATTCTGTCAAAGAGAGGAACGCCTATGGTACTTCAGCTTGGTTCCAGTTATTTCCATCCCATATAGCCATTGCTCAAATTATAGACTTTTTTAAAGCCCAAATTGCACAAGATAAGAGAAGCTTTAACACTGCGCCCGCCACTTCTACAGTAGACGAGCAGTGTTTTATCCTTATCTAATTCCTGAACTTTGGCTTCAAAATTATCTTCCAAGACATCTATGTTAATAGCACCTTGGATATTGCCCCCTTGGTATTCTTTTTTGGTACGGACATCCAGAATAATAGTCTGTTCCGTAGCCATCATTTCCGTTTTAAAAACTTCATTATTAATGTTCTCAAAACAAGAATTTTGGGCAATTTGATGCGCATAAATCTTTTTTATTCCAAGAGCAGCAATGATTATAATCAGTAGCAATAATAGATATTTCATAAGAATTAATTCCAATTAAAAGAAAAAAAATGTCAATAAAGGAAAAGCTATTGCTTGTTCCAAGCAAGTATTCCACCTTCTAAATTGGACAATTGTTTAAATCCTAATTGCGCCATGGTGAGGCAAGCTTGCCCACTTCGCTGTCCACTTCTACAATAAATGTAATAAGCGACTTCTTTATCCAAGCCTTTGACTTTTTGATCAAAATCCCTTGCTAAGAAGTCAATAGCTATGGCCCCTTCAATACTGCTTTCTGCGACTTCTCTAGGCGTTCTAACATCTAGAAGAACACTGCCTTGATGGGTATCCATAGCAGCTTTAAATTCTTTTGGCTTTAAATTTTTGTAAGGCATTTGTATTAATTTAATGTAGATGGACAAACAAATTCAGACGTGGTAATATTGGTGGTGGCAATAGCTTTGAAACCACCTGCTATATTGATAATGTGCTCAAACCCTCTAGCTTTTAATATGGAGGCCATAATCATAGAGCGGTAGCCTCCAGCACAATGTATATGGTAAGTAGCTGCTTTATCTAAGGTATTCATGTTGGTATTAATAGCGTCTAAAGGAAAGTTTTGAGCGCTTAATACATGTTCTGATAAATATTCATTGGGTTTGCGCGCATCCAAGAGATTTAAAGAAGAGGTACTTAGTGTTTTTTCTAATTCTTCTGCTGAAATAGAAACAATAGAATTGGTTTCTTTAGAAGCATTGATCCAGTTGGCGATTCCACCTTCTAAGTAACCAAGAACCTTATCATAACCAACTCTTGCCAATCTTGTAATGGTTTCTTTCTCTCTTCCTTCTTCAGTAATCAATACAATGGGTTGCTCTAAATCGATGATTAGCGCGCCAACCCAAGGGGCAAAACTTCCATCAAGCCCTATATTGATGGCGTTTGGAATAAAGTTATCTTTGAAGACTTCAGGACTACGCGTATCTAAAATAAGCGCTCCTGTTTCATTAACAATGTCTTCCAATTGATTGGGAGATAAAGGGACCAACCCTTTGTTATAAACTTGATCCAAACTGCTGTATCCTTCTTTGTTTAGAAGAACATTTTTAGGGAAGTATTGTGGCGCTGTAGAAAGCCCTTTGGTGACTTCCTTTACAAATTCCTCTTTGCTCATATCCGCTCGAAGAGCATAATTATGTGCTTTTTGGTTGCCCAAAGTATCAGAGGTTTCTTTGCTCATGTTTTTGCCACAAGCGGACCCTGCACCATGAGCGGGATAAACCACCACATGATCGGGGAGCGGCATAATTTTTTGGCGAAGAGAATCAAACAAATGTGCTGCCAAGTCTTCTCTTGTTAAATGTGTTTTGACGGCTAAATCTGGACGGCCTACATCTCCTATAAAAAGAGTATCTCCTGAGAATAAGGCTTGTTCTTTTCCTTCTTCATCCAATAATAAATAACAAGTAGATTCCATAGTATGTCCTGGAGTGTGCAATACTTTAATGCTGACAGCCCCGACCTGTAATACTTCTTGATCTTTGGCGGTATAGGACTCAAAATTAGTCGTTGCATTTGGTCCATATACAATACTTGCGCCTGTTTTTTGAGCCAAATCAACATGGCCAGAGACAAAATCTGCATGGAAATGTGTTTCCAAGATGTATTTGATGACAGCCCCATCTTTTTTAGCTCGATCGATATAAGGTTGTGTCTCTCTTAAAGGATCAATGATAAGAGCTTCTCCTTGTGACTCGATATAATAGGCCCCTTGTGCGAGGCATCCCGTGTATATTTGTTCTACTTTCATGTTCTGAATTTATTTTTATAAAATTATCATATTGTGATTACACCTTGTGTGACATGGGTCACACAACGAAGGTTTTATTTGTTTTTTATGCTATTAATCGCTGCTTTTATGGAAGAAAAAGAGGGCAACGATAGATTAAGAGGCATTGCTACTAATTTAACTTCTATTCCTTTGTTTTGGTAAGAATGCAGGACATCTTCTAAGGCCTTTTGGCCTGTACTATCTATTCTAGGAATACTAGAACCGTCCAATAGGAGATATTTAATAGCAGGAGGTTGTTGCAAGAGCAGCGTTTCCATTTGCTCTTTAAAAAAAGCGCTGTTCGCAAAGTAAAGTTGCTCTTTGTAATGAATGATCAGGGCTTCTGATTGGGGAGAAACCTGTTCTGTATGAACCGTGATTTTTGGAAACATACTATCGTATAAGGTGCCCATAATGGAGCACAATACGCCTACTAAAATGCCTAATTGAATGCCTATAGATAAGGTCGCTACAAAGGTTATTAATAAAATAAAAAAGTCTCGTTTGTGGCCATCTTTCCAGAGATTGATAGCATCTGATACAGAGATTAATTTAAAAACAGCGACCATAATAATAGATGCCAAAACGGCTTTGGGCAAGTAGTAAAACAAAGGGGTTAAAAAAAGCAAGGTAAGCAAGACAAACAAGGCACTTATAATAGCCGCTAAATTGGTTTTGGCGCCTGCTTGATCGTTAACGGCACTCCTTGAAAAACCACCAGTACCAGGGAAACTTTGGAAGAAAGAACCTACAAGATTGCCAGCCCCTAGTGCGATTAATTCTTGATTGGGGACCAGTTTATAATCCTTATGTCGAGCATGAATGGCTTTTGCCACAGCAATAGCTTCCATAAAGGCCACTAAGGCAATAGTGAGCGCACTTGCTAAGAGCTGTTGGATGGACGCAGGATCGAAGGTGGGTACTTGGAACGGTGGCAAACCACTAGGGACTTCTCTCACAATGGCAACGCCATGCGTTTCTAGTCCAAAGAACCAAACAACTAATACCCCAAAAACAACCACAATTAAAGGCGCTGGAATATTTTTGTTGAGTTTTTTGGTGCCAATAATAAGGACCATACCTAGCAAGCCAATTCCTAAGGTATAAAGATTGACCGCTGATAAATTTGTCCAAGCATTGATTAAGATCTCGTGTAAAAACTGGCTTCGTTCTAAATCAACTCCCATTAAATATTGAAGTTGGCTAAAGCCAATAATCAATGCCGCAGCGGAGGTGAAACCACTAATAACAGGATGAGAGAGGAAGTTGACCAGAAAACCCAACCGAAGTAGACCTAAAAGGAGTTGGATTGCCCCTACCATAAACGCCAACAAAATAGCTAAGGCGATATATTGGTCGCTTTCTGCTTGGGCAAATTGACTGACCGTCACAGCAACCAATAGAGAATCCATGGCAACAGGCCCTACGCCCAATTGCCTAGATGTTCCTAGAATAGCATACATCAATTGTGGAACAATGGCAGCATATAAACCATAAATAGGAGGTAAGCCTGCTAACATGGCATAGGCCATTCCTTGAGGAATTAACATAATTCCTACGGTTATTCCCGCACTTATATCTCCTTTTAAATGTTTCTTATTATAATGAGGTAACCAATCCAAAATAGGAAATAGAGCTTTAATATTCATTGCTGTCTGTGTTTTGATAGAACAAAAGTATTGGAAACAATATTTCTATTTTGTGATATTCATCACACAGCAGTTCCTATAGTTGGTATAAGGTGTCTATAAAAGAGGCTAGCTGGATTTTATTTGCCTCAACGAACAAAAAACGATGTTTTTTATACTAAGTGCTTGTTTATAATGAACGATCAATAGAGTGGTAGAGATAAGATAAGTGGGCCAGACCGTATCCCTAGAGTCGCTGCTAAATTTATAAAGGAATGTTTGAAGTAGAATGGAGGGAGAAAATGGAAGAAAAAACGAGCCAAAGAATAGCAGGCTTACTTCCCAATAATGCTTGGTTTCAATTGATCAATGATTCTCCAATAGAGAAAAATGCTTTATGTATAGTCGAAGAGGAGGAAGAAGTAACAATAACAGGCATTATTTGGGAGATAGAACAAGATATTCGTAAGTATCTTGGGTCAGGTCATGCGGCGCGACTACTTATTAGTAGTTTTGAACCTAATTTGACTATAATAGAAAAAAAGCACCCCTGAAGTCATCAATCTTTATCAAGAAAAACGGCAACAGGTACAACTGCATTGGGCAGTACGTCAAGGGATCGTTTTGGGGCCTATAACGACTACTCTTTTTATCCAAGAAAAAGAGTATCAACTTAAACTTACTGGTGCTACCTTAGAAACTTGGCCAAGTTTAGCTGATTTTGTAAACGAACTAAACGATTATCTATCCTCCTAATTTTTTATAAGAATGCCAACCATTCCGCCTAAAGTAAAAGCTTTATTGGATACCCACAAAGGAGAACATGCTTATATCGCAGTGTATCTCCTGATCCACCAATTGGGATTTTCCCCAACAGAGGCGTTGAAGGTTGTCCCCTTAGTGGAGACCGCTACGAGTAATGGAGGGAAGGATTTTACCTTAGAGTTGCATTTGGGGACAATGGAATTAGAATATCAAGTGGTAGAAGGCTATGTGCCTTATATGGGGGCGGATATTACAGCAGCAAGACTATTGCGCGTAGAGCGACAAGATGGATTATATGAATTAGTCCCTGATTTAGCAGGCTATCTAGCGATAGCAGACCACCAAACTAAGGAGGAAATTCAAGCATTGATTCAAGAGGATTATTATCAACTTATTCCTCAGCTCTGGGCATGGCTAGATAATCCTCTGGAAGCCTTATGGTGAGGATTTTTAGTGAAAACTAATTGGTGGAAGGATATTCTTTCTAATTCAATTGCAATAAATCAGACATCCCAAAGACTCCTTCTTTGCCAATTAACCATTGAGCAGCCATAAGCGCCCCTGTTGCAAAGCCCGCTCGTCCTTTGGCGGTGTGTTTTATTTCTAAGGTGTCTAGGCCAGAATCATAGGTGACAACGTGTGTGCCAGGGGTATCTCCCACTCTATGAGCGGTAATAGGAATGGAGCCATCAGGAGACGCGGCTTGTGCCTCTTGTTGTAAATCATAGCGTTCTAAACGATCTACTTTTTCTAAAATACCTTCTGCCAAGGTTACGGCAGTTCCACTAGGGGCATCTAGTTTTTGAGTATGGTGAATTTCCTCCAAAGCAACGGAATAGGCTGCTTGTGCATCCATGAGACGCGCCAAATGTTGATTCAATTCAAAGAAGATATTGACCCCAATACTAAAATTAGAGGCATAGAAAAAGGCCCCTCCATTGGTGGTACACCAATCAACAACTTTAGGATAGTCGTCCAACCAAGCAGTGGTACCCGATACAACAGGAACACCTGCTTTTAAGCAGTGCATAATGTTCGCAAAAGCGGTATCAGGACGAGAAAACTCAATGGCAACATCTGCCAATTGTAATTGAGTAGGAGTAAGGCGGTCAGCATTGTTCTGATCAATGCGCAAAACGACTTCATGCCCTTGTTCTAAGGCCAAACGTTCAATAAAACGCCCCATTTTGCCGTAGCCGAGTAGTGCTATTTTCATAAATAAGCCTAATAAGATAAGGCCACGTTTTGTAAAAGTTGTTTTTCCATTGCTAGGGCTATATCCCTTACCAACAAAAAAATAAGACAACTCCACAAAACGCGGCCTTGCTATAAAAAGATAAATTCTAGTCTTCTTGTAAGAAAGGGTAACGGTAATCCGTTGCTGCTACAAATGTCTCCTTGATAGTACGAGGAGAAACCCAACGCAACAAGTTCAAAATAGAACCTGCCTTATCATTGGTACCAGAAGCACGGCCACCACCAAAAGGTTGTTGGCCAACAACTGCCCCTGTTGGTTTGTCATTGATGTAGAAGTTACCAGCCGTATGGCGAAGACGATGGGCTGCTTTTTCGATCACTTGGCGATCTACAGCAAACAGCGCCCCTGTCAAGGCATAAGGAGAAGACTCATCTAAAATGTCTAAAGTTGCTTCAAAATCAGCATCTTCATACACATGAATGGTTAAGACTGGTCCAAAAATTTCCTCACACATGGTGCGGTACTTAGGATCATCTACTCGTAAAATCGTAGGAGCAATAAAGTAACCTTCTGATTTGTCATAAGTACCCCCTGCAACAACTTCTACGCCTTCATCCGCTTTTGCTTGGTCAATATAAGCAGCGATTTTATCAAAAGCAGCTTCTGTAATGACGGCATTGATGAAGTTAGAAAAATCTTCAACGGTACCCACTTTCATAGACGCCAAGTCTTTTTTGACTAAGGGTTCAATGATAGGCCAAAGGCTTTTAGGAATGTACGCGCGAGAAGCAGCCGAACATTTCTGACCTTGGTATTCAAAAGCACCGCGCACTAAGGCAGTTGCTACTTGAGCAGCATTGGCTGAAGGGTGGGCCATGATGTAATCTTTTCCTCCTGTTTCTCCAACAATACGAGGATAAGCGTTGTATTTGTGAATGTTATTACCAATGGTTTTCCATAAGTTTTGGAAAACGCCTGTAGAACCAGTGAAGTGTAGACCAGCAAATTCTTTGTGGTTGAAAATTACTTCTCCTGCTTCAGGACCATCTGTTAAGACCAAGTTGATGACGCCATCAGGCAAACCTGCATCTTTGAACAAATCCATGATTACTTTGGCAGAATAAATCTGCGCATCCGCTGGTTTCCAAACGACTACATTTCCCATCATTGCGGGAGCTGCACACAAGTTGGCACAGATAGAAGTAAAGTTGAAGGGAGTGATAGCAAAAATAAACCCTTCTAAAGGACGGTGTTCTAGGCGATTCCACATCCCTGGATTAGAATCAGGCTGCTCGCTGTACAAATCTGTCATGTATTGTACATTGTAACGGAAAAAATCAATCAACTCACAAGCGGCATCAATTTCTGCTTGGTAAGCATTTTTTGACTGTGCCAACATGGTAGAAGCATTGATCTTAGCGCGGTAAGGCCCAGCCAATAACTCTGCTGCTTTCATGAAAATAGCAGCACGGTGCTCCCAAGAAGTGTTTTCCCAAGCATCTTTGGCAGCCAAAGCGGCATCAATTGCTGCTTGAACATGCGACGCATCTCCCTTGGAGTAGTGTCCTAGCAAGTGCTTGATCTCGTGTGGAGGGTGCATTGCTACTTTATTATCAGTATGTATTTCTTTACCATTGATTACCATAGGTACCTCAACAGTAGTTGCTTTATAAGCTGCTAATTGAGCTTTCAGAGCAGCGCGTTCTGCGGTGCCTGGTGCATAGCTTTTAACGGGCTCATTAAAAGGAATAGGAACTTGAAAAAATGCATTAGCCATAATGTAGGTAATTGTTTTAGTAGAAAGTCGTTCACAAATTGCTTCAACAATAAGATATTTTTATTGTTCAAACGCCCTTCTCGTCCAAGAAATGCTCCAATGAGGTGCGTATAGTCTACAGAGTGGCTTGCGCCAATGCTGTAGCATGGCGCAAAGGTACAATAATACCCTAATATTTAAAAAATGGCGTGTCTTATTCTTCTTGATAAGGCTCAAAGCTATAGGCACCTTTTTCAGAGCCCCACATAAGCTTGCCTTCTTTGTCAAAACCCTGATCTAAACTTTCAAAAATATCCAAGCCAATTGTCACAGTAGAATGAGCAAAAGAAGCCCCTGCCATAGAGCTAAGGCAAGTATTGGGTCGTGTCCCTCCAACATACAAAGCATTGGATTGGCGAGTCAAGTAAACCGCGCACCCTGCACGGGGAGTGAGTTGTGTAGGGGCTAAATCCTTCCAGAAAGTAGCATGATCGCCTTTTCCTATAGCACTTTTGGGATCAGGTAAGGTATAGACTTCACTGATTAGGGTGTCACGTTCTCCTCGAAAAACCTTGTAGATACGCTGGCGATAGGGGTGATCTTGTACATCAAACTGTGCTTGTTCGATATACATCCAAATGGCATCATCACGATCTTCCCAAATGCGATGCAATTTCATAATTACATGATAAAAATCTTCTTGATTGGCCTGGTACTGTTTGGAATTAGTATAGATGCCAGGCATAATACGCCCTAATTGTTCTAAGTTATTGGTCAGCGATAGAATGGCTACCCGTTTTGCTTTCTCTGCTGCTTTTGCCCGATTTTTACTCGTTCCACAACTCATTAATAATAGCAACCCAACCAAAAAAAGAACAATAAGAATACGCATAGTGTAAGATTTTGGCTACCTCATTCTTGGTAGCGTTCAAAGTAATAAGCTCCCTTATCAGGGCCCCAAACTTTTTTACCAGTGTTGTTGAAGCCTTGATCCCATATTTTGAGAGCATCTAAACCAATAGAGATTTGGGATTGCATAGCAACAGCACTCTCTAAGCTGCAACTACAAGGACAGGTATTGGAGGACGTTTTTCCTATAAAATAACCACTTGTTCGACGGGTTAAGTAGAGGGCACAGCCTTTTCGCAAAAGCAATGTTTGGGGATGTTCTTCTTTCCAAAAAGAAGCATCCTTTTGGGAGTCAATGGAGCGTTGGGTGGATGGAAGCAGATAGAACTGAACAATTAAGGTATCTCGCTCTCCTCGATAAATTTTGTAGACTTGTTCCTGATAGGGATGCTCTTGTAAATCAAATTGCGCCTGTTTTACGTAAAACCAAGACGCATCATCTCTATCCAACCAAATTTGATGAATATTCATCACCACGTGATAAAATGCTGTTGGATCAGCTTGGTGTTGTTTGGTATTGTAATAGGTGCCTGGCAAGAGTTTGGCTAGTTGATCCAAGTTATTTGTAATGGACAAAATAACTGCTGGATCTTTTGGGAAGGTAGACGTGCCTTGGCAGCGTGTGATAGAACTGTTTATCAGTATAAATATGGTAATAATTAGAGAGAAAACAAAGCCGCGCATACTATAAAGATGAATGTAGAAAAATCCTATTGAAATTATAACAGGGCGATTCCGAGAAGCGAGCTAAACACCTATTATATTTATTGCAAGGAATATTTTCAAGGATGATGAAAAAGATGTCAATCAAATAGTTGATGAGTGGATAGGATTATTAGAACAAAAATAAAAGGAGAGAGTGACCTAATAATGAATTTAGAATCAAGAAATAGTTAATAGATCCTGCTTGTTTTAAATAAAAGAAGCGGCTCAATTTTTTTTTGAAAGTATTATTTAGGGAAATATGGTAATATTTTCATAAAAACGTCGTTCTATTGTCAATACAAGTAATTATAATCTAAAGCCTTTGTTAGTGCTACGTATGTTTTGTATTATTGTCATACTGTGAAATATTATTTCATGATCTTTTTATCAGAACTATTTTGGGATCTGGCCCAAAACAAACAAAACAATACAAGATGCGTAGAATTTTATCATCCTTCGCGGTTGCTCTACTGTGTTGTGGCTCTTGGCTACAAGCACAAGATAATACCGTGCATTTCCTAAAAGGAGATCAAGAATTGGAGGCTAATGCCACCAGTTTTTCTCCCATAGGAAATATTAACCCTCAAGAAGTGTATCAGAATCGTTTTTATCGATTTTTACAGTTCAACACGATTCCTACTCTGCAAGAGCAAGAACTTATTCGAGTAGCAGGAATTAACTTATTAGAATACATTCCCAATAAAGTTTATGTAGCGTCTATAACGCACAACATGGACTTTTCTGTCTTGGAGCGTTTTGGTGTACGAAGTATTGTACCCATTGAGCAAACCTATAAAATGGGAACTCGCTTAGAGCAAAAAGACTACCCTAAATGGGCCTTAGAAGGACCTTATGTTACCGTGACGGTACAATACCATAAGGATATTAATCCAAACAATGCAGTAGAGTCGCTCAAAAAACTAGGCGTGCTAGTTGGACAGCGGATGGATCATGCCCATTTATTAGAAGTACAATTATTGCCTACGCAAATGAATGATTTGGCAATGGCCTCCTTTGTTCGTTATGTAGACATTGCTCCTGAACCAGGGAAGCCAGAGTCGGATGATGGTCGTCATTTACACCGTGCCAATGCTATTGATGGGGATTATGCAGGTGCACGTAATTATGATGGAACAGGTGTTACTTTTGCGATCAATGATGATGGGTTTGTGGGACCTCATATTGATTTTAAAAATCGAACGAATCAACAAGATGTAGCGGGTGATTTCACAGGAACACATGGAGACATGACAACTGGAATTGCTGGTGGAGCAGGGAATTTAGATCCTTCTATTCGAGGTATGGCAACTGGTTCTTATATTCATGTTCGCCAGTATGTCGCGAATATGAGTGGAACACTAGCCTTGCACCAAGATAGTGCGGTTTTGATCTTTTCTTCTTCTTATAGTAATGGTTGTAATGGAGGATATACCAATACAACAGTATTGGTCGATCAAGAAATTTACGCCAACCCTTTCTTAATGCAAACCTTCTCTGCTGGAAATAGTAATAACCAAGATTGTGGTTATGGAGCGGGAAACCAATGGGGAAACATTACAGGGGGACACAAAATTGGTAAGAATGTGATTGCTACGGCCAATCTTGACTCTGACGATGGTATAGCGCCTAGTAGTAGTCGTGGCCCTGCTTCCGATGGTCGTATTAAGCCAGATATTTCTGCACATGGTGCTGGTCAACTTTCTACCGATCCAGATAATGGATATGCTCCTGGTGGAGGAACCTCTGCTGCTGCTCCTGGTATTTGTGGGGTCATGGCACAATTGCATCATGCCTATCGCGAAATCAATGGAACAACAGCTCCTTCTGCTTTATTAAAGGCTACTGTACTAGCGACAGCAAATGACTTAGGAAATGATGGACCTGACTTTATTTATGGTTGGGGAAAAATCAATGGACTGAAAGCCGCTAAGTTGTTAGAAGATGGTCGCCATCTAAACGATACCTTATCACAAGGGGTGACCAATACTCATACGATCAATATTCCAGCAGGTGTGAATCGGGCTAAAATTATGGTTTATTGGGCGGATGTAGAAGCATCAACAGCAGCAGCGACTGCTTTGGTCAACAACTTAGATGCTGTTGTAACCGATCCTTCTATGACCAACCACTTGCCTTGGATCTTGAATTCGGCTCCTAATCCAGCGACTTTAGCTTTGCCAGCGACAAAAGGAGTGGATAACTTAAATAATGTAGAGGAAATTGCGATTGATAACCCAGCTGCAGGTGCTTTTACATTGAGTGTAACAGGAACGACTGTACCAATGGGAGCACAGGCTTACTATGTGGTTTATGAGTTCTTAACCGATGAAATTACAGTTATCCACCCTATGGGAGGCGAAGGAATTGCGCCAAGCAGTTCTACGCGTATTCACTGGGATGCTTACGAAACAACAGGTACTTTCTTAATAGAATATACCACTGATAATGGTGGTACTTGGACAACTATTAATGCTAGCGTTCCTGGATCAAGCCGTTATTTGACTTGGAATACACCAGCTATTGTTTCTGGTGAGGTGCGTGTACGAGTGAGTCGTCAAGGAGTTAACGATGAGAGTGATGCTAACTTTAGCTTAATGGAGCGTCCTCAAAATTTACGTATCGCTAGAATATGTAGCAATAGTAATGAGATTCGGGTAGCTTGGGATGCTGTTCCAAATGCAACTGGATACGATGTATTCTTGTTGGGGAACAAATTTATGGACTCTATCGGAACAACAAGTGCCTTGAATTATACTTTTACGGTACCGAACCTTAATGATGAACAATGGTTTTCTGTTCGTGCACTAGGTGCTAATGGCCTTAGAAGTCAGCGTCAAATTGCAGAACAATATGCAGGAAGCACCAATGGTAACCCTGTTTGTTTGTTGGCTTGTTCTGGAGATAATGATGCAGGGGTAGCTGAAATTACTAGCCCACAAGCCATTGTGACCGAATGCCCAGGAACAACAATGTTGCCTGTACGTTTTACATTGGAGAATAAAGGATTATTCCCAGAAAGTAACTTTAATGTTTCTTACCAATTGGACAACAATCCTATTGTAACAGAAACATACATGAATACAGTAGCAGCAGGTAGCAATACGGTTTATACCTTTGCTGCTGCTTTAACAACTCCAACAGCAGGTAACCACCGCATTAAAATCTGGACAAGTTTGAGTGCTGATAGTACACGTTGTAATGATACCTTGATGCAACCTTTTGATGTCTATCCTTCTATTGGTGGATTTCCTTATGTAGAAGATTATGAATCAGGTGTATTTCCTTCTGCTACAGCATATATCAGTAACCCTGATAATGCAACAACTTGGGAATCTATTGCTGCAACAGGAGCAGATGGTACCCCAACAACTTCTATGTACATTGATAATTATAACTACAATGCTCGTGGAGAAGAAGATGTTTTTGGATTAACCACACTAGACTTAACACAAGTACCAGGAGGTACACCTGTTGAAATGACCTTTGATGTTGCCTATCGTGTATACAGTGCACAGAATGCCGATGGTTTGAGAATTGAATTATCAACGGATTGTGGACAAACATTTACACCTGTTTATACGAAAGTAGGGACCGCCTTAGCAACAGGGGCTAATGTTACACAACCTTGGAGTCCTGCTGTAGCAGGAGATTGGAGAACCGATACCATTGATTTAGCGAGCTATGTAGGCGGAAGTGTACAAGCGCGTTTTGTCAATGTATGTGATTATGGTAACAACCTTTACATTGACAATATCAATGTAGATGTATTGATTCCAATGGCTCCAGTAGCTGATTTTACAGCTGATAAAAGCTATACTTGTGAAGGGTTAGTAGAATTTACGGACAACTCAGGTAACCAACCTACACAATGGTTGTGGAACTTTGGTGATGGAGGAATTTCTACACAAGCGAATCCTATACACCAATACAATACCAGTGGTAATTACACGGTTTCTTTGCGAGTAACCAACAACTTAGGAATGGATTCCATCGTGAAGACGGCTGTTGTTGTTGTTGAATTGCCACAAGTAATTGCTACGACTTCTGACATGGCTTGTCCTAGTACGCCTATGAATTTATCAGCACTTGCTGGTGGAGGAGAGTTGTATTGGTACGATAGTACAGGAAATGTGGTGCATGTAGGGGCTAACTTTACAACACCTGGATTGACAAGTACAACGGACTATCAAGTACAAAACGTCATCTTATCGCCAGAACTAACCGCAGGGCCTGCGAATGGTACCGCTGTTGGTGGTGGTGGATATCATGGTGCGGGTGGTACTTTTAATGGTGTCATTAATTTCACAGCTCAAACCAATTTTAACTTGATTTCTGCTTTAGTAGATGCAGGTAGTGTTGGACCACGAACAATTACACTTTGGAGTGGAAGTGTGGATCCTAACAATATTGTACAACAAGTAACGGTTAACTTAACCGCAACAGGTTTACAGCGGATTGAACTCAACATTGAGGTGCCTGGACCAGGGACTTACTTTATTGGAGGAAGCGGCATGGACTTATTCCGTAACAATACAGGAACAAGCTACCCTTACACTTTGCCAGGAATTTTATCTATGACAGGATCTTCTGCTGGAGCGAATTTCTATTACTATTTGTATGATTGGAAAGTACGTACGGATTCTTGTGCTAGTCCAAGTAGCATTGCCACGGCAGAAGTGGTAGACGCTGATTTTACCGCTGTTAGTAATGGCGCAACTGCTGTCTTTTCTGATGCTTCTGTTGGAGCAACAAGTTGGTTTTGGAACTTTGGAGATGGAGGGACTTCTACCCAACAGAATCCAACACATACGTACACGACTAATGGCCCTCACTTAGCAACTTTAAGTATTAACAATGGTGCTTGTAGCTATACCGATAGCGTGGAAGTTGTGACAAGCTTACAGCGTTTGCAAAATGGTTTGGAAGTGGTTTTAATGCCCAACCCAACCAAGGACCAAACTGAATTGCGTTTTAGCCAAGCGTTGGAGATGGACGTAGAGGTTACTTTATTGGGCATTAATGGCCAAGTAGTACGCCGACAAGTCATCCGTCAAGGAGCCGATCGTTTAACCCTAGAAGTAGCTGACTTACCTGCAGCGGTCTATCTAGTGCGTTTAACTACTGCTAAAGCGGTAGAAGTACGGAAATTGATTATTCGAGAATAACAGAGGGATTCTTTCCTTGAAAAAATAAGCTTGAAAAAAGAAGTTGTTTAAACAGCTTCGGCTAGTAGCGGTCATCTTAATTATTTAAGATGACCGTTTTTTGTTTTTTTGAACAAAAAAAACGTTCTCTTTATAAGGGATGCTACGGCAGGCCCTTTGCTGGAAATAGGAAGTCGAATAACGATCAAAGTAAGACCTCCTTAATATTCTTACATAGAGACGATTATATTACGGGCAGAAACTCCTATCTTTATAAGGACCTAGCCCCATCACTAGGTATCGCCCACTAAATTCAAGAAATATATGAGAAACTGTATTGTACTACTACTGGGCTTCTTGCCCTGGATAGGGTATGCCCAACCAACTGCCCTAGAATGGCGCGTTGAACGCTCTAATGCTACACCTTACCTAAACCCTTGGACGGGAGGTCTAAATAACCCTCAATTCTCTGTCCTTGATTTGGATGGGGATGGAATACAAGATTTGGTTTATTTTGATAAAATAGGGGAAATGGTGACCCCTTTCTTAAATAATGGTACCGCTAATACCGTAGATTATACTTATGCTCCTGAATATGCAGGGCATTTTCCTGTACTCAAAGGATGGATGTTGTTGCGCGATTACAACTGTGATGGAGTGCAAGATATTTTTGCGCACGATTATGACAGCAATACAGGCCGTGTAAGTATTGCTGTTTATCAAGGCCTTCGTGACAGTCAAAATAAAATTACTTTTCCCAACCTTACCAAACGGTTATCCTATAAACAACGTCGAGGAACACAACAACATAATTTATTTAATTCCAGCGCAGATTTACCAGCAATAGATGACATTGATGGTGATGGTGATTTGGATATTCTCAACTTTAGTTCTTCTGGTGGATTTGTTGATTTATTCTTAAACGACTCCCAAGAAAGAGGATGGGGGTGTGATAGTTTGCGATATACCTTAGTAGACAACTGTTGGGGGCGTTTTTATGAAAGTGGGGTTACAGAAGCTATAGATTTTAGCCATAGATTTGATAGTTGTCCCAATAATGCTAGTTGGGTGCCACCTAGTCGTCGAGCAAGGCACTCTGGGTCTACTATTCTTACCTTGGATCGCGATAATGATGGAGACAAAGAGGTTTTATTAGGAGATATTTCTTTTAATAACATCACTTTGCTCACCAATGGCGGAAACAAGGATACTGCTATGATGACTGCCCAAGAATTGTTCTTCCCGATGAACAGTGTGCCAATTAAACTGGAAGTATTCCCTGCGGCTTTTTATTTAGATGTGAACAATGATGGTGCTAAGGATATTTTGTCCGCTCCCAATATCTTGGGCAATGCAAAAGATAAAGAAGCTTGGTATTATAAGAATACAGGAACGGCGACTTTGCCAGTTTGGGAGTATGAGCAAGACGATTTTTTAGTGGGAGATATGTTGGATTTTGGGACAGGAGCAGCGCCTTTGTTTTGGGATTATAACAACGATGGCTTAGTAGATATTTTAGTTGGAAATGAACAATATTATCTGGGACAAAACCAGTGGGAGAGTAGCTTATATTTATTAGAAAATGTAGGCACGGCCGCCCAACCTAGTTATCGACTCGTAGACAAGGATTTTGGCAACATGCGCCAATATGGCCAAACTCGTTTAGTGCCAACTATTGGCGATTTGAACAACGATGGCTTAATGGATTTAATCCTTGGTTTATCAGATGGACAATTGTTGCAATTTACGAATCAAGGCACAGTAAGTGCGCCTGCTTTTCCTGCTTTTAATGCCCATTATCAAGGCATTGATGTAGGGCATAATGCTAGTCCTCAATTGGTGGATGTCAATAGAGATGGCTTATTGGATTTGTTAGTGGGGGAGCGCAATGGAAATACTAATTATTTTGAAAACATAGGTACCGCTAATAGTCCACTCTTTTCAGTGACAGCAACTACCGAAACCTTTGGTTTTATAGATGCTAAACTGCCAGGTAGTCTTGATGGTAACTCTGCCCCACATTTGGTAGATATTGGAGGCGCATACCGTTTATTTATGGGGAATGAAGTGGGACAATTATGGCAATATGACAATATTGATGGGAATATCTTAGGAGCATTTAATAGAATTAATGGCCCTTTGGATAGTTTGGATGTTGGGGCAGAATCCCATGTGACGATAGGACGTTCTAGCAGTGCTACAAGTTTGGTGTTGTTATTAGGGAATAAACGTGGCGGCTTGCAAGTCTACAGTGCTCAATCTATTCTTTCTCAAAAACGTTTGGAAATTACTAAGAATGGGTTAGTTTTAGCCCCCAATCCTACCCAAGATTTGGTGCAAGTAACGTTAAAACAACCTTTAGAGGAAGACGGTCAGTTGTTGTTGTACAATAGTTTAGGACAATTGTTAGAACAGCAGAAATGGCGGGTGAATGAAAGTAAAACCCTTTCTTTGGGACATTTGCCAAAAGGAACGTATGTGTTGCAAGTCGTTACTTCTAAAGGCAATTATGTTCAATTAATCAATCGACTATAAATACAAAAAAGATAAAGGGTGACAAACAGCGGAAAGGCATTTCCTTTCGTTTTACCCCATACCCTTGTTCTTTATACAACCAATTATCTAATACAGTACTATGAACCTTAAAAGAAATTTACAACAACAAACCCTGCTTCTTATAGCAGCTTATTTTCTCCTATCGCCCTTGTGGGCACAATACCTCCCTATGGATATTCCTGTGATTAGGAATGGACAAAGTTTGTCCAATGCTTGGGCAGGAGGAATGAATCTTCCTCAATTTTCGGCGGTAGATCTTAATAATAATGGTATCAAAGATCTTGTGGTTTTTGATAGAAATGGCAAAGTGTCTTCTACTTATATTAATAATGGTACCCCTGGCCAAGTAGATTATGAATATTCGCCAGGGTATATGGCTCACTTGCCACAAATAGAATCAGAAAACTTCATGCTTTATCGTGATTTTGATGGCGATGGCATTGAAGATGTTTATGGGATGTATGAAGTCTTTGCGCAAGGCTTAGGAGTCGCGGTTTGGAAAGGCAGCTATAGCGTTGACGATACCATTCAATATACCTTAATTGTGGATCAATTGCGGTATGATGCGACAGGAACAGGTGGTTCTGCCAGTAATAAAGTATTTATTTATAATACCGACTTACCTGCCATTGATGATGTGGATGGCGATGGGGATTTAGACATGTTAGCCTTTACTTTAGATTTTAGCTTTCCTACCAATATTTATTGGTACAAAAATATGTCTGTAGAACGAGGTTATGGGCGCGATTCTTTGATTTATCGTTTAGAAAGCGAATGTTGGGGCTTGTTTAGCGAAAGTGGAGATAGTAGTAAGGTAGAATTTGGACCTAGTACGGATAGTTGTTACCAAAACCCTTGGTTTAATCAACGTCCTAATGTGCGTCTTCAACAAACACAAGGTCTTAGTTATTTAAGTCAGGCTAAGAATGGTCGTCATACTGGTGCTAACACTACAATTATTGATTTTAATGGGGATAACAGTACTGATATGATTTTGGGAGGAGTAACCTTCAAGAATGCCAATATGGTCAGTGGGGTAACTATTAATGATACTGTATTAATTACAACACAAGATTACCTTTATCCAAGTTATGATAGACCAATAGACATTTATAGTTTTCCTTCCATCTACTTTTTAGATGTGAATAATGATGGGATGAAAGATATGTTGGCCGCGCCTTCTGAAACGGCCTTCGGAGAAGCCGTTATGGATAGTGTGGCTTGGTATTACCAAAATGTAGGAACCAATAACAATATGAATTTTGCCTTCCAACAAAAAGATTTTTTAGTGGGAGAAATGATTGATTTAGGTCGCCATGCGCACCCTGTTTTGTTTGATTATAATGCAGATTCTTTGCTGGATATTTTGGTAGGAGGCTATGGCCGTTGTCAATCGAATGGACAGTATGAATATGGAATGACGCTTTTTGTCAACATAGGAACCGCTACTTCTCCTGCTTTTGAACAGATTACGACCAATTTTGCAGGAACAGACAGCTTGGCACTAAATGGTTTGCATCCTACTTTGGGGGATTTAGATGGAGATGGAGATCAAGATATGATCTGTGGAGAAGAAAGAGGATCTATTTTATTTTTTGAAAATGTAGCAGGAGCCAATGCGACAATGCGTTTCTTAGCTCCCGTACGCAATTACAAAGGCCTTAATGTTAGCGGTGCTAGTGCTCCTCAACTGGTTGATTTGGATCGAGATAACGACATGGACTTAGTGATTGGGACACAATTTGGCGCTATTCATTACTATGAAAATCTAGGAGGTCCTATGGGAGCTAATTTCTCTAGTACACCTGCTTCAACTAACTTAGGGGGCTATAGTATTCAACAAGCTGGTAGCCGTCGTGCAATGCCTTATTTCTATGATAACAATGGTAATTTTGAAATGTACATTGGACATCAAAAAGGCAATTTGATTAAATTGGGTAACATCAACAACAATGTTTTTGGCGTCTATGATACACTGTCTGAAAACTATAATAACTTCTATCAAGGAAGACAAACACAGCTCCTAATTGAAGACATCAACAACGATGGTAAATTGGATTACTTGTTAGGAACAGGGCGAGGTGGTTTGACTTTCTTTACTGAAGCAGCAACTGTAATCGGTACCGCAAACTTAGAAACGCCCCAGCAGTTGTTACAGGTATTCCCTAATCCTGCTGAAGATTTAGTGACGCTTGACTTTCAAATCGCGCCTAAAGGCCGTTTACAAGTAACCATTTACAATGCCTTAGGTCAAAGGTTAAGACAACAGGAATGGACGTCGGCTCGCCAGCAGCAACAACTTTCTCTAAAAGGGTTGCCAGCGGGGATGTTGTTTATCACTTTGCAAGGAGAAGACTACCGAGAAACAGTACAAATTGTAAAGCAATAAGGATAGACAATTGCATGATACTTTTAATAGGAGGCGAATATAGATGAAAAAAATGACTTTTATCTATATTCGCTTTCTGCTGTATGATACTTGTATGTATTAAAAAAAATAATGCAAGCACCCAGCAAAAGCACCCTACAATACGTTCTTTAAAGACGACAAATTTCCGAAAAAACAAACAATTAGGATTATGAAATGGCAGAAGAATCTACGCTTTATTATAATTAGCTTATTATGCTATTGGTGTACAGGTGTGTTACAAGCACAGTATTTACCAATGAATATACCAGTTACAAAGCAAGGAAGGACCTTAGAACACCCTTGGGCAGGGGGATTTGATGCACCTCAGTTTTCTAGTTTAGATCTTAATAAGGATGGCTTGGATGATTTGGTGGTTTTTGACCGCTTCACAGAGGTTAGTACAACTTTTCTCAATCGAGGTACTCCTGGCCAAGT
Organism: Aureispira sp.; assembly: GCA_050633105.1. Lineage (GTDB taxonomy): Bacteria > Bacteroidota > Bacteroidia > Chitinophagales > Saprospiraceae > Aureispira. The sequence goes on from JBOEFW010000003.1 coordinate 43,967, forward strand.
AGATTATGAATTTGCGCCGAGTTACCATTCCTTACTTCCACAGCGGAATAATCGAAGTTTTTTATTGGCCCGTGATTTTAATGGAGATGGGATTGGTGACCTTTTTGGGATACAAGAGGTTTTTGGACTTGGTTTACGTCTATCTGTCTGGAAGGGATATCGAAATGCAGATGATAGTATTCGATTCAACCTAGAAGTTAATAAATTGACATATGATGATTCTCCTAGAGGAGCGAGCCGTTACGAAGAACTTTTTGTATACCGCACGGATGTTCCTGGCATTGGAGATGTAGATGGAGATGGGGATCTAGATATTTTTTCATTTCCGAACTCTTTTGAATTCCCTACCAACATTACTTATTATGAAAATAAAGCAGCAGATAATGGCAATTTAGATTCCTTGCAATTTTATTTGGGAAGCGAATGTTGGGGCTTGATGAGTGAAGAATTGGACAGTGCAAAAGTTCGATTTGGTCCAAGTCCTGATAGTTGTTACAACAATACTTATTTTAATGACCTTACAAGAACGCCTTATCAGTTGCAACAATCCGTGAGAAACGCTAAGAGTGGACGTAATCCTAGACATATAGGAACCAACATTACCTTGGTTGATCACGATGGAGATAACAATATGGATGCGGTTTTGAGTGAAATCGATTTTCAGAATGCCAACTTATTGAGTGGTACAACGGTCAATGACACCCTTTGGATGTTAAATCAACAGCCTCAATTTCCTATTTATGATAAGCCAATAGATATTTACAGTTTTCCCTCAGTCTACTTCTTGGATGTGAACAATGATGGTGTAGACGATATGCTAGCTTCCCCTTCTGATCTTTCAGATGGTAGAGCGGTTAATGATAGTGTGGTGTGGTATTACCAAAATACAGGAACCAATAGTAGTATGGCCTTTAATTTTCAGCAAAAGGACTTTTTGGTAGGGGATATGATTGATGTTGGTCGCAAAGCACACCCTGTAGTGGTTGATGTGACAGGAGAGGGAATACAAGATTTATTGATAGGAGGGTTTGGTCGTTGTTTGGATAATGGTCAGTATGATTATGGGATTACGTTGTTACGTAATTCTGGAACTGCAACACAGCCTTCTTTTGATTGGGTGACCAATGACTTTGCAGGAACCGATAGCTTGGGGGAACACAACCTTTATCCTACCTTCGGAGATTTAGATGGCGATGGCGATCAGGATATGATTTGTGGCAATGAAAATGGGACCTTGATTTACTTTGAGAACAATGCTGGTAGCAACCAAAGTATAACCTTCAATGCTCCTGTTCGTAATTATGCTAATATTAATGTTTTTAGTAGAAGTGCTCCTCAACTCGTCGATTTAGATCGAGATGGAGATCTGGATTTAGTACTAGGCAGTAGTTCTGGGCGTATTTATTACTATCAAAATGGAGGAAGTGTTCTAGCACCTAACTTTGCTTCTGTTCCTACAACAACTAACTTAGGAGGCTATATAGGGGCTTTTCCAAATACACGCAGTTCCATGCCTTATTTTTATGATAATCAGGGAAACTATGAATTGATTATTGGCCAAGAGCGGGGTTATTTTTTGCACTTAGATAGTATTGAGAACAATGTACTTGGTAATTATACGACGCGCTCACAAGATTACAAGGGATTGTACCGCGGGCAATATGCACAAATGGCGATAACAGATATTAATAGTGATGGTAAGATGGAATGTCTCTTGGGAACTGGAGGAGGAGGTGTTATGTTTATGAATGAAGTGGATAGCTTTATTTCAACAACAAAAGTAGCCGAATTAGAAGATAAGATACGTATTTATCCCAATCCTGCACAAGATTTAGTTACAATTGATTGTCAAATGGTTATAGAAAATGGATTGACAATCGTTGTTTATAATGCGCTAGGCCAGCCCTTATTACAGCAACAATGGCAAGAAGGCCATGCTCAACAACAACTCTCCCTAAAAGGCTTACCAACAGGTTTGTTATGGATTGAGTTACAAGGAGAAACCTTCCAAAAAACATTGCGTTTGGTTAAGCAATAAAGATATTTTTCACCCAAAAACAAGGCGCGATTATCAACAAAATTCAGTTGATAATCGCGCCTTTATTGATAGAGGAAATACTTTAATCTAAGCCGTTTCTTCTTCTTTGATCGCGATTGCTTTGTGCAAAGGCTTGACCGCAAGTAATTTGCTGTCATCTAATTTATTGCCTAAGGCTTTCCAGCCCTTTACATCAATAAATTCGTTGAGTTTGATTTGTCCTTCCACTGTTTTGGAACGCCCTGCTCTAACCTTGTACTCTACTTCTGGGTCAGGGTGTAAGGTACCTAATAGTAATTTGGTGCTGACATAGTCATTGGGTAAGAAGTTGAATTTTTGCCCCAAGGTATTGGTTTCTACTTGAAAACGTTTGACATACGTTGCCTTCCGTTCTCCATCGTAATGAATGGAGGATACCGTAGTCGTTTCTTCCCATTTCTGAATTTCCAACAATGTTTTGTTGTCATAACGATTGGTCAACTCATAGTTGGTCAACTCATAAGCACCATCATTATACAAGGCAATAATGCGATCTTCTTCTTCAAACGCTCCAATAAAACGTCCATAAGCAGAGGTGTTAATCCGCCCAGTGGTGTCATCGTACCAAATTTTGATGGCTCCTAGCGTAGATCTTCCTTTTTGGATAGTTTTGATTTTTCGGATAGGATATTTGGTTAAAATATTTCCTCTGGATGCACGTCCTTTAACCGCTAAGTCAGAGAAGTCGTAATCAAACTCCTTCTTTTTGGCGCTACAACTCTGAGTGAGTTGTACTTGTACAATCTCTGCTTCTCCATTTGGATTGACAGAAAAATGCAGCAATTTTGATTTTTCTACTTTATTGGCAACAGGGTATAATTTATCTCTAGTAATAGCAGAGACATTGAAGCGTTTTACATAATTAAGTCCTTTCTCCAAATCGGCATAAGCCATGTTATAAATCATACGTTTATCGCCTTTTTTCCAAACAGCAACATGTAGGGGATTTTTGCCTACAAATACCTTATCTGCAATGCGTACAACTTTGTAAGAGCCATTTTTATAGAACACAATGACATTGTCCATATCAGAACACTCTTCAATGAATTCATCTTTTTTGAGACCATACCCCAAAAAGCCCTCTGCTCGATTGATGTATAATTTAGCATTATTAACAACAACACTAGCAGCATTAATGACTCCAAAGTTGGCAATCTCTGTTTTACGCTCTCTTCCTTTTCCATACTTCTTTAATAAATCCTTAAAGTAAGCAATGGCATAGGGAATCAGGTTCGCTAAATGGTGTTCTACTTCTGCTAATTCTTCTTCTATATTGCGCAACAATTCATCTGCTTTGAATTTGTTGTATTTGGAAATACGCTTGATCTTGATCTCTGTCAAACGAACAATATCATCTTCAATAATAGGGCGCTTGATGTGTGCAATGTATGGTTTTAGCCCTGCATCTACTGCGACTAGAACTTCTTCCCAAGATTCACATTCTTCAATCGCTAAATAGATTTTATTCTCAATGAAAATCTTCTCTAAACTATACTGGTGCCAGCGGTCATCCAACTCTTTTTTGCGATTTTTGAGTTCCCATTCCAACAAAAAGCTTGTTCGATGCGTGCTGATGGTTAACAATTCTTCTACTGTTGTAAAAACAGGTGTATTATCATCAATAGTACAAGCATTAGGAGAGATCGATACCTCACAATCCGTAAAAGCATAGAGGGCATCCATCGTCACATCAGGAGAAGCACCAGAAGGTAATTCTATTAGAATCTCAACTTCCGCAGCAGTGTTGTCAACAACGCGCTTAATCTTAATCTTATTCTTATTATTGGCCTTGATTATACTATCAATAATACCCGTTGTGGTTGTCCCATAAGGGATTTCTGTAACGGTCAGGCGTTTTTTGTCTAGAATATTAATCTTAGAACGAACGCGTACTTTTCCTCCGCGTTTTCCTCCATTGTAGGCGGAAAAATCTGCGGAACCGCCAGTACTAAAATCAGGGAGCAATTGGACCTTCTTACCGCGTAAGATGTCAATAGAAGCTTTGATTAATTCTATAAAGTTGTGAGGAAGAATTTTGGTGGACAAGCCTACTGCAATTCCCTCTACCCCTTGGGCCAATAAAAGTGGAAATTTGACGGGTAAAAGAATAGGTTCTTTTTTACGTCCATCGTAAGAAAATTGAAAATCCGTTGTTTTGGGATTAAAGGCAATATCCAAGGCAAATTTAGATAAACGCGCCTCAATATAACGGGCTGCCGCAGCGCGGTCACCTGTGCGTACATCCCCCCAGTTCCCTTGGCAATCAATTAAGAGGTTCTTTTGCCCCAAATGCACCAAGGCATCACCAATCGCCGCATCTCCGTGGGGATGAAATTGCATAGTTTGTCCAATAACATTGGCTACTTTATGAAATCGTCCGTCATTCATCAAAAACATAGAATGCAAAATACGGCGTTGTACTGGTTTTAAGCCATCTTGTGCTGTAGGAATAGCACGTTCTAGAATAACGTAAGAAGCATAATCCAAGAAATAATCCTTGTACATATCTTTCACTACATCAACTTCAACGACCTCATCGGGTTGTTGCTCTTCGTTGTGAAATTCGTCTTCTAGGTTGTTGTTATTGTCTTCCATTATACTATGTTATAACTTATATCACTTAGTGTTAAGTGGTGATAAAGGGTAGGGAGGTTCAAAAAAGCGCCTGTTATTATAGGAGGCTTAGGTCACGAAGATACAACTTTTTGTTTTGTTTTTCGAAAAAAAGGAACAAAATGTGTCACTTTTGTGCGTGTTTCCTCGCTTTGTATCAGCAAAAGAGAGGCACTGTAAGCGGACGTATAAAATATTGCGTCAATCAAAAGGAAAAACAACTATAATAGATCATTATAGTTGAAAGTTGTTTTCCAAAAAGACAACTGAAATCAATTAAATGTTTTATATTAGTAAACCTCAAGAAATATAGTTTTAGATTGAAACTGTATAAAACAATTATTCTCTCCCAATTACTTATACATTGTTATTTTTTAACCTGATTTTATATTTAAGTATGCATCAATTATCAAATTTTAGCAAACTGTCTTTTTTTATAATCGCTGCCTTCTTTATGACTTTTTCTTTTGTGGCTTGCAAAGGTTCTAAAGATGGATTAGACAAGGTAAGTGCGAGTAATGGAAAGAATAAAAGAACTGGTAAAAATGCCATGTTATTGTACAGTAATGATGTTCTAACAAAAGAAGCTTACGCAGACATTAAAGGTAATATTCCTAGACTTAAAGCGATGATGGCTGGACGATTTGTTCAACACAATACCAATGGCGATCCTGCTCGAAAAGTTTATTCTGTTTGGAAGGTTAATGGAAAAAAAGATAGTGTGGTTATTTATCAATTACCAGTAGGTGATCCTAATAAAGATGGCCATTGGGTCTATCATTATCAGTTTATGACAAGTCTACCTAATGATCCTGTCTATGCTGCTTTTTCTAAAATGACAGAAATTAATCGGGATAGTATTGTTGCCTTTTATTATGAAGTGCCAGATGATTTTACAGCGACTATTCCCGAAATTCTTGCGAAGCCAGAAAACGTTTTTAGGGATTTTGATTTTGATGATTTAAAGATTTCTGAGACAAACGAAGTCGTTTATTACGAACGTAAGACCCCTCTTCAATATTATGGTGTTTCTCGTTGGATGAATAGTACCTCTGATGATCCTGAACGAGAGGGAGGCTATGAGGCCGATTATTATAGGATTTCTCCTGATCGTTTTACTTTTGGTAAAGCAATCTATAATAAAGAGAAGAAGTTTTTAGGGAATACAGCAGGAGAACGTTTAGTTAAAGAAGCGCGTGTACAACCTGAATATATTGGTCGCTAAGCCATTTTTTTCTACTACAAACAGTTTGCCTTTGATTAATACTTCTGTGGAAGAAATTCTTTGGGGCAAACTGTTTTAGTATAGGCGCCTTTAATTAGACCACAATTTTAAAAAAATCATAAGAGCGAAATTTATTTTTTTGATTGATTGTAAGGCTATACAAAATCTATTATCTTGTTGATTGCTAAAAGAATAGCATATAAATGTATCTTAATCGCATACGAATTAAGGTTTTATTGTTAACTCCTTAAATACACTTAACATGCATCGCCCAACAGCCGCTGTCCAATCACTCTATTGCTCCTTCCTTTTATTATTCCTTATTGGCAGCTTGAGTTCTTGTAAGAGTACTCAAGAGGGAAGCACCTCTAAAAATAAAACGAAGAACGATCAAGAGGTTCTATTAATTTATAATGACAAGGTTCGAGATAAATCTTCTTATGAAAACATCAAAGGAAGTGTACCTAGACTTCAGGCTATGATCGCTGGACGATTCACACAATACAATACAGCAGGAGATCCAAATGGAAAGATCTATTCTGTTTGGCATGTCAATGAAGGCAAAGATAGTGTTGTTATTTACCACATTCCTGTAGGTGATCCCAATAAAGATGGCTATTGGATGTATCATTATCAGGGACTGACCAGTCTGCCTGATGAACCCGTTTTTACTTGTTTTACAAAATTAGAGGCTGTGAATAGGGATAGTATTATTGGGCACTATTATGCGGTTCCTGAAGACTTCTCCGTTACCATCCCAGAATTATTGTCTACCCCAAAAGAACTATTCAAAGACTTTGATTTTAAGAACCTAAAAGCAATGGAAGACAAGGTGTATTATGTACGCCAAAATCCATTAAAATATATAGGTACCTCGCCTTTAAGGCCCCAAGGGAAGGCAGAGGACGATAAAAAGTATGCGTGTGAGTATTACGTGATCACACCAGAGCGTTATACATTTAGCGTCGCTTTTTATAATGATAAAAAAGAAATGGTTGATCGTTCGCAGGAAGAATTACTCTTTAAAGAAGCGATGGTCGCCCTTCAATATATTGGCCAATAAGGCCTTTGTAAGAACAAACGAATATCGTTAAACTAGCTTGATCAATCGCAGCGTCCCTTGCTATTTATAGAGAAAAACTATCCCCTATGATTTTGAAAAAGAATGCGTTAGGAAGCGTAATTCTGTGGATTTTACTATCATTTGGTATGATGGCATGCACCACAAATAAAACAGCTTCTGTTTCTAAAAAAGAAAAAAATAGCGAAATAAAAGGCATCCTTTTGTTTGGTGATCAAATCCGAGAGGAAAACACTTATGAGAGTATTAATGGTAATATACCACGACTTAAATTCATGCTTGCTGGGCAGTTTATACAATATGTACGAGATAGTTTAGGCAACTATGGCCCTTGGCTGGTGAATGAAGGAAAAGATAGTGTACTGATTTATCAAATACCAGTGGGCAACCCCAATAAAGATGGACATTGGGTATATAATTACCAGTACCTAACCAGTCTCCCCAATGATCCTGTTATTTCCTCTTTTTCCAAAATGACAGCACTCAACAGAGACAGCATTGTTTTAGTTGATTATGATGCTCCTGATAACTTTGAAGCCAGTATAGAAGACATTCTTGTCGCACCAGAAAAAGTGTTTAAGGAGTTTGATTTTAAAAAATTAAAACCTTCCATCCCTCTTTATCGAGTAGATTATGTTCGCCAAACTCCCTTACACTATATTGGTATTTGTGAGAATAAATTAGCGCCCAATGGCCAACCTGTCAAAGAAGGAAAAATAAGTTATAGCTACCATGCAATTACACCTGCTTTGTATAGTTATGGGATGGCAGAACCAGAAGGTGATTCTTGGAAGCAACTAGAGCAGGTGCCATTTTTTAAGAAAGCTATGGTAAAGTTGCCTTAAGAGATAGCCGTATTTAGGACTTTAGTAGAAGAGAAGGATTAAGTGTTCTTTTGTGTCTTATTAACGCGGCAGAAAAGCTATCTTTGAGCTTTTACATAGACGATTTAACAGGAAAACTGATTTATGCAGCAATACGATTTTCAGGCAGGCGCCGTTTTATTGATAGATAAACCTTTGGAGTGGACATCGTTTGATGTGGTAAACAAAGTCCGTTATGCCCTCAAACAAACACTAGGCATTCGTAAAATAAAAGTAGGTCATGCAGGGACTTTAGATCCCTTAGCAACGGGGTTACTTATTCTTTGCACAGGAAAGTTTACTAAGAAAATAGATACCTACCAAGCCTTGTACAAGGTCTATGATGGACATTTTCAACTAGGAGCTACAACACCCTCGTATGATGCCGAAACAGCCATTGATGCCGAATTTGATACCAATAACCTTACTCCTGAAAAAATCAGAGCTGCCTTGCCTCAGTTTACAGGAGAAGTAGAGCAAGTGCCCCCCATGTTTTCAGCAATCAAAGTAGATGGACAGCCCTTGTACAAAAAAGCAAGAGAAGGTAAAAAAGTGCGTATTAAGTCACGCCAAGTAACCATTGATGCTTTTAACTTGCCAGAAATTAAGGACAACATGCAAGTCGATTTTGAGATCAAATGTAGCAAAGGGACCTACATTCGCTCCTTGGTGCATGATCTAGGAGCAGCCTTAGATAATGGGGCCTATTTGACCAAACTTCGCCGTACACATATTGGAGAACACGCGCTAGAAGATGCTTGGAATCTAGACGAATTGATAGCGCATATTAAAAATAACTATCAGGTAAATCCAGCTTAGAAAGACTGGCTTGTTGGCGTTTTCTCAACACATCTAAAACTCGCTTAGGGTAGTCGGAAATAAGACCTGCTACTCCCCAATCCATTAACCGAACAATATCGGCTTCTTCATTGACGGTCCAAGGAATGACAGCCAACCCCAAATGATGGGCTTCTTCCATCATTGCTGTGGTGATGTATTTAAAATTAGGGCCATAAGTGCCTGGGAAGAAATCTAACAAAGCTAAATTCTCTGCCAAAGGACGATTGTTGTCGGTCAAATAAGATAGCCTTAACGTTGGTTTCAACCGATGGGCTACTTGTAAACATTCCAAATCAAACGATTGTACAATGGCTCTATCTAATGCCCCTTTTTCTTCTAATACAGCTATGATAAGGTAGACGAATTCTTCGGCATCAGGGTGCCAAATACCATCATCTTCTGGCTCTCTTTTAACTTCAATGGTAAAGTGGATAGGGAGTAAGCCGTGTTGGGCACAGTATTGATCCATTGCGGTGATTGTGTCTGCCAAAGAAGGCTTGTAACAACGGGTTCCTTGTTGTTCTGGAAATCGAGGATGGCCTAAACTACCGCAATCCAATTGCTTGATTTGGGCATAGGTCATATTATACAAATTATAACTTTTTCCTTCAGAAGGGCTTAGTGTTTTACCAGAAGGGCTCAAACAAATTTCCGCATTGAGCCAAGGCTCATGAGAAACTAAGACCTGTTTATCTTTGGTAATCACTACATCCATTTCTAAGGCATGACAACCTAAAGCGGCAGCTTTAAAAAAGGCAGGAAGGGTATTTTCAGGTAAATAAGCGCGACAACCACGATGACCATGTACCGTAAACATAAGAAACTATTTTAATGGGTGAATGTTGTTGTTGGTAGGCAGTAGACAAAAAGGCAAGCAAAAAATGTGCTCCGCCTATTTATTTTTTAGGCCTATTTTGACGAGAGACTTGCGCCAAGATGGATAATTTATACGCAATTCGTGCCCCTACATTGCCATCCCATTCCGAACCACTGCCTACTTCTGATAAGTCAAAACCAATAATTCGTCGACCACTTTCGTGAATTTTGACTAAAAGGTACTGTGCCTCCCAAAAGTTGAGCCCTCCAGGGACTGGGGTTCCTGTATTGGGACAAAGGGCAGGGTCTAGCCCGTCAATATCAAAACTAATGTACACGTAGTGGGGCAAAGTCGCAACAATATGGGTACAAATTTCTTGGAAAGTAGAATGATTCGTAAACTGTTGGCGACGGATATAAGCCATAGAGAATTGTTTGATTCGTCGAACTTGTGTTTGCGCATACTCTTGTTCTGCAGGAGCCATATCTCGTAACGCTACTTGCGTCAGTTGTGTAATTTGAGGCAATTCTTCTAATGCCTTATAAAAGATAGAAGCATGAGAATACTCTAAGTCTTCATAGGCTTTTCTTAAATCGGCATGGGCATCAATTTGAAGGACGCCAAAATCTTCATATTGTTCTGCCAACGCCTTCAAATAGCCAAAGGGAACACTATGTTCTCCTCCAATTAAACCCACGATTTGCTCTTTGGCTAAGTAATCTTTAGTTTGTTGATAGACCCATTGATTAAGTTGTTCTGAATATTGATTAATGGATGGTGCCCAAACAGGATTAGGAACTTTACCCTGTTCTAAAGCCTCAATGTGTTGAATCGCAAGGGCACGTGCTTCTTGATTCCATTGACTAACTTCTGAAGAGCTAGGGGGCATAAAGATACGCGTTGCCCAAGCTTTAGGAATGTCCCAATCCATTAAATCTAATTGATAAGAAGCCTCGCGAATGGTCTCTGGACCTTGTGCCGTGCCTGAATTGCTAGAGACCGTGGCCTCCCAAGGAACAGGTAATAAAATAACCTGCGCATCCTCTTCTTGATAAGGCAAACCAATGAAGTTGCCATTTTTTAAAGCATAACTATTGGGATCAAATGGTGTGTTTGGCATAGTAATAATAGAGTAGGTTAATACAGTTGGTCCATAGAGTACAGCTAGTAACTGGGTAAAACATTACCTAAAATAGAAAAGTGAGAACAAGGTTCATAAAAAAACTGGTCTTGATTAAACTTTTTGCCGTTAAAAACATCTAATAGCCAACTTCTCTTATTTGTATATAACTTCAATAAGCTTATAAAGATGACCAATGAAGAAAAAATAAAGCATGTATATGGTCGGGTAGGTTTTGGATTATCCCCTGAACAATACCAGCGTTTACGCCGCCAACCATTAAGTAAGGTAATCAACAATTTATTTGAAGCGGCTAAGAAAGGCCCCCAAAAAGTAGAGTGCCCCAACTATAGTATCCCTAACGCACAGCAATTTAAAGAAATGGGAAAGAAGGAACGCAAACAAGCTACCCGCGATTTGCGAAAGCTCATTCCTCAACTCAATTTAAATTGGACGCGTCAAATGGTCAAAGAAGAGGAAGGAGCCTTGATCGAGAAAATGACCTTGTTCTGGCATGGACATTTTGCTTGTGCGCCAAAACGGGTAGATTTTGCCAACCAACAACTCCAAACCTTACGGCAACATGCACTAGGTAATTTTAGAGATTTGCTGGTGGCTATTTCTAAAGATGCAGCTATGATTATTTATTTGAATAATCAGCAGAATCGAAAAGCCAAGCCCAATGAGAATTATGCACGTGAAGTAATGGAACTGTTCACTTTAGGGCGAGGCCATTATACAGAGCAAGATGTTAAAGCAGCAGCTAGAGCCTTTACAGGATGGTTTACCAATCGTTTTACAGGAGAATTTGCTTTCAAAGCACGCCAGCACGATGAGGAGCATAAAACCTTCATGGGTAGAACAGGCAATTGGAATGGAGAAGATATTATTGATTTTATCTTGGAGAACCGCCAAACAGCTCGTTTCCTAGCAGAGAAATTATACAGCTACTTTGTCAATGAAGAACCGAATGAAGAAGCTATCAAAGGAATGGCCAATCGCTTGTATGAAAGCAACTACGATATTAAGGCAACTATGCGCTATTTATTAGACAGTGAATGGTTTTATGCCCCCGAAAATGTAGGCAACCGCATCAAATCGCCAATAGAATTATTAGTTGGCCTATCCAAAACCTTACACCTTAAGTTTGATGATTCTAAAGCGATGATTCTACCACAGCGTGCCTTAGGGCAGGTACTTTTTCAACCACCTAATGTCGCAGGTTGGACCAATGGTAAAGCTTGGATTGATAACGCTACATTACTATTACGCCTGAACCTCTCTGCTTTTCTACTCAAACAAAAGGAACTAACCATTCGATTACCTGACCAACCAGAGCGCAAACAAGGTGGTCGTTTTAATGGCTTAAATATTAGCAATGATATTGCTGCTCTTGAAAAGGCTTTCACCCCTATGAAAGAAGCAGAACAGATCAAAGAAATTACTGCCTACTTACTAGCTACGCCAATTAATGGCTTGCCTGAAGAATGGGAAAAGTGGATTAAGAGCCGAGAAGAAGACCGCCTAAGGACTAGAGTTATGGTTCTAATGAGTTTACCAGAGTATCAATTGTGTTAATAAAACAGCTCCTTTCCCTAAAAATAAAAAATTATGAAAAAGCTATCTCGTAGAAAATTTGTCCAAAATAGTACGTTAGCAACAGCAGGGACTTTGTGGATACCTCAATTCCTACAAGCCTTTTCTGCTCCTCAACAATTGGCTAAGAGTGATCGAAAATTAGTCGTCATTCAATGGTCAGGTGGAAACGATGGGCTGAATGCTATTGTTCCTTATACCAATGACTTATATTATAAGAATAGACCCAATATAGGGATCGAAGCAGACAAAGTCTTGCGCGCCAATGCAACCTTGGGCTTTAATCCAGCCTTGGAAGTATTGCGTGATTTGTATGACGAAGGTGCTTTGGCAGTCGTTAATAATGTGGGTTATCCCAATCCAGACCGTTCCCACTTTCGTTCCATGGATATTTGGCAAACAGGAAGTGGTGCGGAGGAATTTTTGTCTACAGGTTGGCTTGGACGCTACTTAGATAAACAGCAAAGTAACCCTCATCATGCTCTAGAATTGAGCGATACGCTTAGTCTAGCCCTCAAAGGGAAGGATGCCAAGGGCTTTGCGACAAGTAATTTGCGCCAATTGCGGAATTCTACTAAAAATCCTTTGTTACAAGCCATTGCTCAACACCAGCATGAACATGAGGAAGAAACCGTTTCTTACTTGTACAAAACACTAGGAGAAACTCTAAGCTCCGCCGACTACTTGCAAGAAAAAAGCAACAAGAAAGGCACAACAGGAGATTATCCAAAAGGTGGTTTAGGAGGCTCTTTACAACAAATCGCTAGCTTAATGGCTGGAGAGAGTGACACTCAAATCTATTATGCAAATATGGGAGGATTTGATACCCACGTTAACCAACAACCACAACAAGAACGTTTGTTTAAGCAGTATAGTAATGCCGTTGCTGCTTTTGTCAAGGATCTAAAAGCACAAGGTTTGTGGGAAGATACCCTGATTTTGACTTTTTCAGAGTTTGGTCGGAGAGTCGCGGAGAATGGCAGCAAAGGAACCGATCATGGTGCCGCCAATAATGTGTATTTAATGGGAGGAAAGCTCAAAAAGCAGGGATTTTATAATGAAGGCCCTAATCTTGCTGAATTGGATAATGGAGACTTGAGTTTTGAAATTGACTTTCGTCAAATATATGCGACGATTTTGAGAGATTGGCTACAAGGTGGAGCGGAACGAGCTTGGTTTCAAGAGTTTAAGAGTTTAGGAGTGGTATAGAATAATTAGTATTTGCAATATTATTTTAGAAGTATAAAAAATGAAAATTTTTAGAAATATTCTTATGATTTTTAATGTAATTGATTTACATTAGTATTATCCACACAAATAAACCATGCTGATGGAAGTTCTTTTATAGCACTTTTAATCAGCTGGTTCCCCCAACTTACCCCCACAGTAGGAAGGTGAAACCGATCATTTGATTATTTCACACTTTTAAACCTTGTATTTTATGTCTAAAATACTACAGGGCGTAGTATGTCTACTCTTAGGCGTTCTAATAAGCATCCCCAAAACAATTGTTGCACAGTTTGCAGTGCCTTCTGATTCTTCCTTTTACACACTCCAAGACTCGTTCTACCAGTACTATCAAGACGATAGTACCGAAGGAGGCATGTATAATAAAATGCGGCGAGCGACGATGATTTGGGGGCCACGGTTAGCGCCTGATGGCCGCATGAGTCGTGCGAATCAGGCTATGTTAGCCTATACTAGGGCTTATATGAATATTCCTCCTTTAGGAGGAGGTAATTCACAAACTACACCCGTTATTTTGCCTTCAGCCTATCCTGCCTCCATTACTTGGGGAGAATTGGGCCATTTAAGTCCTTTGGTGGGAACGGGCTCAGAGCAAGCCAAAGGTATGGGACAAATTCAACGCTTGGCCTTTCATCCTGCTTACAATGGCAGCAGCAATCAAATCATTTATGCAGGCGCTCATTATGGGGGCTTGTACAGAAGTGATAATGGGGGGCAACAATGGTATAACTACCAAACGGATAGAGGGCTTCCAATGACTTCGGTGGGGGATGTAGCGGCCTCTGCGAACTATGTTTTTGTCTGTACGGGCAATGGCGACCATGCTTCGGCCTCTTTTGGAGCCAATGGTCAATATGCTCCCATTCGAGGCAATCTGAACAACTTTAGTCCCTTACATACCCAAGGCGTGTATAGAAACACCCATAACAATCCGACTAGTCAATGGCAATCTCTTCATGGAAACCAAGTTGATTTATTGGTTGGGCCTCCAGCAAACAATTTATTCGAAGTCTTTGAGCAAGGAGGCACGATGCGGCGTATAGTGGTTCATCCTACCAATGAGAACATTCTTTTGATAGCGACAAGCCAAGGGATCTTTAGAACAGGGAATGGCGGAAATACTTGGCAACAGGTGCTAGTAGGTGCCCCTAATGGCATTGGTGGCTACCATTGGGAGACCGCTTGGCGGGGGGTAGAATTTCACCCCACCAATCCCAATATTGTGTATGCAAGTGCTAAGGATGTGTATAAATCTACAGATGGAGGATTAACATGGGCCTCGATGACCAACGGACAAGGCCTACAACAAGGAACAAAACGGACAAATATTGCGGTGACTCCAGCCAATCCAGATCGTTTATATGCCTATGCAGTAGGTTGGAACGGTTATGTTTTTGTCCATGAACAAGGGATTTGGACGTTTAAAGGCAACAATACTAGAACCAATGAGAACCCCGATTGGCTAGATATCGCGGTTTCTCCTGTTCATCAGGACGTGGTGCATGTAACAGGGCTTCGTTCTGAGGCGAATTATAATTTTGATGTGGCAGGCGTAGTTTCCTTTGGAGGAACAGGTGGCCCCATACACGATGATGTGCATTTCTTGGGCTATCCACCGAATGGGGATACGGTCTTGTTTGCAGGCACCCATGGCGGGGTAAGTCGCTGTACAACTTCTGCGGTAGGAGCAACAGTGTGGGAGAACCTCTATACTGGACTGGGCGTGACCATGATTTATTCGTTTGATGATTGGGCAGGAGCTGATAGTTTGTTGATGACGGCCAATCAAGATATTGGTATTAATTACAGTTACGATTTAGGGAATAGTTGGTATACTCGTTCTATAGGAGACGGCTATGGAATCCGCATCAATGACCAAACAGGTATGGCCTATCTGAGGGGTAATGACTACGCAGGAGTCCGTCAGTTGTATCCCAATTTTGGTTTTCCAGCGAATCAAAGTGCCGCCGCAGCCGTGGTGAATGGCTTGCCCTACGATGCCCATTTATTAAATACAAATGGAATAGGAGCGCATCTGCCAAATACCTTCCCTGGCGTAAACCACCCCAAGAATGAGCGTTTTTATTTAGGGATGTCTGAATTGTATTGGCGGAAGAAAGATTTTTTTGCAGCGGGGACGGTTCCCTTTTATACGATCTTGGATACGATTTTGGTTGATGGGCCAGCCTATGATAATCAGGGCAACCTACTGTATGCAGGAGCAGGCACGACCTGTTCGGCACAGGGAGGCCGTCCAATAGGGGTGTTCCTCAGTTTGTATGCCCAAGGGACTGTTCCTGGAACCAAATCAGATACCTTTTGTGAAGTGACCCGAACGATCTATGATGGAGCACAAGCCTACGACGAATTATGGGGGATACAATCGGAACTGAAACAGTACCAATCTCGTAAGGACAATCGCCGTATACTAGAGATGGCTTTTTCAGAAGACGAGGCAACAAATTATACCTATTTGGTGACCCTAGGGGACTTTGGCCATCGCCGTTGTGATTTGTATTTTAATGACAAAGATGCCATGGGTTGTGATACCTGTTTTATTCCTAAAACGGCTAATTTACCCTACGATAGTACTATTAACAGCCATATTACCAAAGACCCCAATCCAATTACAGGAATAGCGGTAGATCCCTTGGATGGGAATAGAGTTTGGGTTACCTTTTCAGGCTATTCCAAACAACTCAAAGTCTGGTATTCCGAAAATGCAGGGGACAGTTGGACTAGTTGGGATGATTCTACCAATTCGTTAGCCCATTTGAATCTACCCATCAATAATATTGTGTACCAAAGAGGAACGAAGGATCGCTTGTACATCGCCACGGATGCAGGGATTTATGTTCGAGAAGGCCAAGGGGCATGGTTGCGTTATGGAGAAAGCTTTCCCAATGTACGCGTCACAGAGCTAAAAATTAATTATTGTTTGGGAAAACTAAGAGCGTCGACCTTTGGTCGTGGAATGTGGGAATCGGAAGTATTGCCAACTGAAAGGACTATAGCTTATCGGAGTTTTAGGACGGTGTCCACGAATGAAACATGGTCAGCCAATAAACATTTAGCCAGAGATTTACGAATCAAGGCAGGGGCAAGTTTGCACCTCCAAAATATGACCTTAAACATGCCCAAAGGTGGCTTGATTGTGGTAGAACCAGGGGGACAACTTTTGGTAGACAGCAGTACCATCACCAATCTTTGTGGACAGACATGGCAAGGGATAGAGGTCTGGGGCAATACCAGCTTGGAACAACATCCCAATACCAACCAAGGGGAGTTGCTGGTGATTAACAGCAAGATAGAACACGCCAAAGAGGCGGTGAGTCCTTGGCAAGTGGGGAATTTTCCTAGACCTGATGGAACAGGCGGTACAGGAGGAATTGTACGAGCGATCAATAGTACCTTTAGTAACAATTGGCGAAGTGTAGGATTTATGCGGTATCAGTCGCCTAGCAGTACTTACCCAGAAGCCAGTAATTTTATCAATTGCACCTTCACTGTAGATGAGGAGAATCGCCAAGGCTTCTTAGGGCATGTATCAGCGTGGGATGTGGCACAATTGAGTTTTGAGGGCTGTGTTTTCCAAGACAATCGTCTGCAAAAGAAAGGGGATGCGTTTGGGATTTATAGTTTGTCTGCCAGTGTACAATTGACGGCTCAACCACCTAGTCCTTTTAATATTCGTTTTAAACGGAATACATTTGAAGGCTTGGCACGAGCTATTGAATTAGGGAGTGACCCAACTCGTTTTTCATCGGTGGTGGACCAATGTGATTTTGATGCCAACAGTAGAGGGGTGATTGTACGAGCAGATGCAGGCGTGAAAATTATTCGGAATAACTTTGAATTGGGGGGCTACAACAATACGCCTGAATATGGAATTGGCTTGTTGAGACAAGGGGATTTTATCGTGCAGCAAAATACATTTACAAAGTCAGCTCAGGCCGCTGGCTTGGATGTGAGCATTGGGCTTTGGGTAGAGGATACGAAGTCGGGATACAATCAGATTAGGAACAATAGTTTTGTAGGGATTCCTTTGGCTAATTTGGTGCATGGGGATAATGGGGAAGATCCTAATTTCTTTGGTAGTGGCTTACAATATTTATGCAATGGACATACTGCTAATGCTTATGACATCACTTTAAATCAATCTGGGCAGTTAATAATAGGAAGTTCTATTGCTCCTAATCAAGGGGAAAACCTACAACCAGCTAAGAATAGTTTTTCTTATCCATTGGATGGGAATTATTTTGGAGATTGGCATTTGTGGAATGATGGTTCAGGGTTGGATAAGGTCTTATATTGGCTTCCTCCTAATGCTAGTCAGGTAGAAGAGCCTACAGATACCTTTAAAGTTAGAGTAGAGGAAAGCTCTTTTACTGGAAATCCAGCTTTTTGTGATGATCAATATACCAATCCTTATGTATTCAAGCCTCAGGAAGAAAGTAGTATAGCAACTTTGAGTAGTCTAAAAGATAAGTATTACCAATCGTGGGCGAATTACCAAAATTTAGTAGAGATGGGTTCCACCAATACAGATAAGGGTCAAATAGCAGCAGTAGGACAACAGGTTTCTTATTATGCTAATGAGATCGTCTTTTATTATAAGAATGATACAACAACTACCCATTGGGATAGCATAGGAGTCTGGTTAGGTAAGAATCCTGGGTTGATGGCACAGTACGATTTGGTAGAACATTATTGGAAACAAGGATTCTATACTACAGCTTTTGAGCAATTGGACTATATCCAAGATAACTTTGAACTAATAGGAGTAGTGTATGAGAACCACAGCGCTTACCACCGTCTAAAAAATATTCTATTGACAGCTTATGAAGAGAATAGAAATGAGGCCTTGTTAGAAGTAGAAGAAGTAGACCAATTGAGGGCGATAGCTGATAACAATTATGGATTTGCAGCCGTTTATGCGGCTAATATTGTGAATTTTTTCTACAATTATGAATACCAATATACGCCTACTTTACCTAGCGTTTTAGAAGCAGAAAAGAGTTGGAAGGTAGAAGAAACATCTCTTAGTAATTTAGTGATCTATCCCAATCCTAGTCATACATGGGTAGAAGTAGAGTACCAGTTGCCCAAAGATCGAGAGGAAGGATTGTTAAGAATTACTAGTACTAATGGACAAATACTGCAAGAAATAGCTGTGCGCCAATCTAATAGCAAAGTAACATTAACGACAAGAAACTGGACAACAGGCATTTATTTTGTGGCTTTGTATAGCAAAGAAGAATTAATAGAACAAACTACTCTAGTAGTAAAGAATTAAACCATTAGAG
Organism: Aureispira sp.; assembly: GCA_050633105.1. Classification (GTDB taxonomy): domain Bacteria; phylum Bacteroidota; class Bacteroidia; order Chitinophagales; family Saprospiraceae; genus Aureispira. The sequence continues at coordinate 62,753 of JBOEFW010000003.1, forward strand.
GCTGTCAAAAAGTAAGTTTTTAAGACAATTTCATTAAAAATAAACTCACAAACAACAATCTTAGAATGAGTTAAATGTTATTATATTTTTTAATTTGATTAACTTTTGGACTTTTTCGACAGCCTCTTTTAATATAAATTATATATGAGATGGACATTGTTAATAATCCTATTTATTTTTTTAGAGAAACTGCAAGCTCAAACGATAACTTTTAATAAAAGAATTAGAACAAACTGTGGTACTAATGTGCTGACAAGTCTGGAAGTCACCGATTCTATCTATTATATCACAGGAGTGGCTAAAGATACTGCTTATAATTGTCAACTAGGGGCTTTATTTATGAGGGTAGATTCGCTAGGGGATGTTATAGATTACAAAATACATTTAGATAGTTTGACTCATTATGAGACTTGGGATGCTTGTTTAAGAAAAGATGTAGATGGTGATTTTATCATAGCAGGAGAATATTTTGATACTTCTAATATGCTTAAAGCAGTTGTAGTTAAATACGACAAAGAGGGAAATATATTATGGAAAAAGAAACATAGAAGTTCGTTTCCAAATCCTCCATATGGCTTTACTCCTGATGAGTTAGTAGTAGTTAAAGATAGTAGCTATATACTGGCTGGCTCAACAGCAGAAGGTTTTCAAGTCTTAAAACTAGACAGGGTTGGAGATACTCTTTGGACAAAGACAGTAGGTTGTGATGGTAATTATTGCATAGGTCACAGTATTATATCTTTAGAAGATGGATTTGTAGTAGGGTATGTCAATTCAGATGCTAATAAATTCCCTAATCATAGAACACAGCTCTGTGTATTAACGAAGTATGATTACCAAGGGAATGAATTATGGAGTTGGCAAAACGATAGTAGTAGATTGCTCATAGGAGCAGAGGATTTAATACAAAGTAAAGATAAAGGCTGGGTAGTAGCAACGGGTATAGGAAAAGAGACCTTTAATAGTGACGGAATAACGACTAGAGCAGCTTATGATGGTTATGTCTTTAAGTTAGACAGCAATAGAAATAGACTTTGGGAAACACAATTAAGGGC
>JBOEFW010000004.1:0-77832 GCA_050633105.1 Aureispira sp.
CGTCTAGCGTAGGGCTTTGACCCCAAGCTAAGGACATTAAATCAAAATCAAGAACTTTAAGAAGCTTGATAATAACGGCAAATTCCATAGACACCAATTGAATGTCTATTCCTACTCGCTCTGCTTCATCTTTTAAAATTTGAGAGAGATCTTTGTAAAATTGTTTGCCTTTAGGATAAAGCATTTTTAGACTTAAATTGACCAGTTGACCGTCAATCATTTTATCTAGGATGTTATCTCCATTCGTATCTTTCCATCCAGCTTCTGCTAACAATTCACTCGCTTTTTTCACATTAAAAGCGGTGGTTTCAATCATCTTATTATAGTGTGGTTTTAATGGACTAACAGGACCATTAATAACGGTGGCTAAGCCATTTGCTAGATCATTAACAACATAATTCTTATCTACTAAGTGCGCCAAGGCCTTGCGTACACGAACATCCGTCAATTGAGGCGACTTCATATTGAGACCAATATAGCGATAGGCAAAACCATCTGAGGCTTTTAATTGGAAATTTTTAGCCGTGCGTTCATCTTTCTGTAGCTCTACAAACTTCTCTTCAGGAATGTAGGTCATCACATCCAATTCTTGCTCTTTTAAGGATAGAATAGCATTGTTATCATCTGATAAAACACGAAATAGGAGTGCTTGTGGATAGGCCGCAATATGTGGTTCATCTACTTGATCACCCCACCACTTGCTTTTACGCTCTAGTTTAATGTGTTGATTGGCTACAATTTCTGTTATTTGATAAGGACCACCTCCTATGATCTTGGCAGGTTCTAAGTTGTAATTGTTATTAAACTCTTCTGCAAAATCAATGATACGTTGATCTTTCATCAAACGGTCTAATTGGGCTGGATCATTAAGCTCTGTAATGGTGAAATCAGACATCAAACCTTGTGCATCATAGTAGTAAGCAGGATAAACAGGATTGGTTGAAATCGCCAACTCTGCTAAATGATACAATTTGCTGTGAACTGTGAATTTTTTTGGATTGGTAGGATCAATAATGATCTCTTGTATCGATTCCAAAAAAGAGCGGAGAGCCGCTGCATTTGTTTTTGGATTTTTAATGGCCTTGATGGTGAAGACATAATCTTCTGCGGTAATGGGCGTGCCATCATCCCAGACTGCTTCTGGGCGAATTTCATAATGGTAAGCAATCAAACCGCCCTCTATATTTTCTACACGAGGCGCACCAACCGCTAAATAAGGTCTAAATTTATCGAGCTGATTGGGATCGATATCAAACAGTCCACAATGCACATTATAATCTAGAATTTCACTAGCAATCCCACTTTGAGCTAATAGAACATTGAGCCCATCAGGGTTGTCTTTGATGGAAATCTTGACGGTGAAATCCTTTTTTGTTGTGTCAGGTGTTTCCGTGTTGTCTGCTGGCTCATTACCACAACTAAAAAGACTTAACAGAAGGCAACTAGTGAATAGCCAAAGGCTATAAAAAGACTTGTTGTTTGAGAACATAGTAATTCGTGATTTTGCTATAGTGATAGGAGATTGTTTTGTTTCAAGCGATAATTCTCTCGCTATTTAGATAAATAGGAATAGGACGAATGGAATGAAACGATAACTTTAAGATATAGAAGTTGTTCAAGAATAGAGAATAGAGGCCTAATAAGTTGTTGATAAATTCGAAGAGTTAAGAGGCTGATTTAAGTGTAATATTAGTGCTGTATTTTGGAATCAATTTGGCCTATCGCTTCTATGTTATTGAAGGTATTTATTTTATACAGAAAACTACCTTCTTGGAATTTCTTTCTTTCTGCTTCCTCAAATGTTCTAACTGCTTCCTCTGTAGAATCGAAATTTTCTAGAATTTTTACTATTTTATCCTTCCAATTAATGGTTACAGAATGATTCTGATAGATCGAGTAACCCATGAAGTAGTCGTTCTTATAAACAGGCAGGAGTGAGCCTACTTGTTTGTCAAAAGATTGTTTACAATGTGTCGCATAATTTTTAACTTTTCCTACTAGAGCAACTACTTGTTCTTCTTGAAGAGTAGAAAGATCTACTTTTAATCCAAAAGGATCTGGTGCAGATCAAAAGAACAAGAGGGAATAGGGTAAATTGAAGGCTGGGATGAACATATCTTTAGCTGTGCTGTATTACATAGAACTGTTTATTAAAGCCCAATAACTACCGTAGTTTACAAGTCTAAAAAAAGCATGTCAAAAGATAAGAAAGAAAAAGGAAAAGAAGCCTTTATTAATCCGATAGATAAGGACAAAATCACAGAAAATCCACACAATCTGCCTTATGCGCACACTGTAGGGGGAGTGGTTATTAAGCCTATTGATCAAGGAAGAACAAAGGGATTGGCTGTAAAAGCGATGCACAAGCAAACTGATATGCAATTGGATCAATTGCGTCGTCAGATGGAACTCTTGGCGAAAGAGGCTCAGAAAATTCAAAAAAGAGTTGAAATCTCCGAAATTATTTATGGAGCAGAAATGGGATTTAAACCTTTAATCGGCAAAACCTATCATTTGTATCAACGAGCGAATGAAACGGCTGTTTTGTCCGTGGTTGGTCCAAAAGAATGGGGACCAAGAGGCCACCCTTACCAAGATTTTTTGTCAACGGTTTCGCTCTTGGCAGACCACACGTGGGAAATACACGATGACAAAGAAAGTGATACACTGACGACTTAATTGTTGTTCAATTACTTACGTTCTACTAAGTGAAACGTCCTCTTCAACTTAAGTTGAAGAGGACGTTTTTATATTCCTTATGATTTTACTACTTATCTTACTGAATGTATTCAATAAAGAAAATATCACTTGGGGAGGTATTGTTACCAATGTTAAAAAAGACACTGTTGGTAATTTTTAATTCTCCATCTACAAATTGCTTGTAACTATCTTGCTCTTGGCGTTTTTCATCTTCAATAGAAACACCTTTGTTGTAATTGATGAAAATAGAGTTGTGGTATTGACCACCAGCATTATCACCAAAGATTAGCGCTTGGCTATTGGTTGATCCAACAGAAGTGACATTCCAGAATTTTGGAGTGGAGTATGGCGTTCCTGTTTGAGGTGTCGTCCCACCATCATGCTCTCCACCAAAATCGCCCACAGTAGGATCCTGATAAACAATGACAAACTGATTTTTTCCTCTGTATCCTTCATCGTAATCCAAGCCATCGTCACCACAATAAGCAGCAATAAGGTGCTTTGCATTTACAGTACCTCCAAACCATTCAATGGCATCATCTTGATTGCTCACCACCTCTACATATTCGATCGTAGTATTGGAACCAACCCCACCTAAGGTTAAACCGTTGATTTCATTGTTACTTCCAAGAGTTGTTCCACCATGACGAATAGACACATAACGCAAGACGCCTGAATTATCAGCATCATTAGTTCCACCATATAATCCTCTTAGTTCATTAGTCGGAATTCCTTCAATTTGCGTTTTACCTAGGCTAGAATTTAAACTAGCATAACCTAAAATAAGAAGTCCCCCCCATTGAGCACGTTTGCTGACAGACGAGTTCCCCATATCTCCTTCATAGGTGAAAATAATAGGCGCTGTTGCTGTCCCTTGAGCCATGATTTTGGCACCTCTAGTAATAATAAGAGCAGAAGCACCTGCTGCAGTACCCGCCTTACCTTGTATAACAGTACCTGCTGCAATGTTGAGCGTTTGTCCACTGCCCACAAAAACCAAACTATCTAAAATATAAACAGTATCTGCACTCCAGTTGATTGTTGTTCCTTGGGCACGCATCCAGTTATCGTTGATATTAAGTGTTGGCTTGCCAGCAATATTGATAGGAGCAGAAGTGGTATTCCCATTGATAATACGATCAAAAAAGGACCAACCACTGTACCAAGGGTTACCAAAGGCTGTTTCAACAGCCCCAGCATAAGGTGCTGCGGTGAACCAAGGATCAGTTGAGGCAGGAGCAGAGAGCGTCGTGCTTGGTATGAGCGAATTAGAGGGGAATTGGGGATCTTTAATACTATTATTATTGGTAACAAAAGAGGCTACCCAAGGATCTTCTTCTAAGGTAATGTCAATAACAGATTGGTTGTCAACATCTACTGTTTTGATAATGTAGCCTTCTGCTTCAAATGTTAATGTACCGTCCATTGCAGCGGGGGTGCTATATTTACCATTGGCATCGGTAACTGTCGTAGATCGATCAGAGTTGGTAACAGTTGTTCCCGCAATCAAGACACCACTACTATTGCTAACAGTACCTGTTACTGTAATGGTCGTATTTTGTTGTTGACAGGCTGTCCCTGTGAGTATAAAAAATAGAAATAGTAATAAAGAAGAAGGAATAGATTGTATGCTAAACATTTTAGTTGATAATTTTAATGAACATAGAAGGACTCAATATACAAGGTATAGAACGAATTACATAGTTGCATTGGTATAAAAACACTTCAGAAAAGGAAAGGTTTTTACTTAAAAAAAGTTACAAAGAAAACAAAAAACACCCTTGCCCACAAGTAAGCAAAAGTGTTTTTTTAGGGAATAAAGAGAAAACGTTTTTTTCTTGTAAAAGAATTACTTTTTACTCTTCTCCGCCTTTATTTTTGGTCTTAAAATCAAACTTATGGTTGACTCCTAAGCTAAAGGTAATGCCAGGATTAAAACTAGTAAATACTTGATTTTCTGCCTTAAAGGACTGGTAAAAGGCTTGATCTTTCCAGTTTAAGAGATTAGATACTTGAAACTCTAAAACTGTATTTTTATTCTTACCTAATTTTTGGTTATAGCTAAAGTTTAAACTATGGATAGGTTGTGTGTAGATGTCTGGAATAAGTCCTGTTCCTACAATAAAAAGGGTAGGCCCTTTGACGTTATAAAATAACCCTACATTGGTTCCTATTTTGTTATTAGTGTAACTAAGACCAGCATTCACAACCCAAGGAGATTGACCCGCCATGTCTCTAGTTCTTCCAATGGTTTCGCCTTCTCGTTCATATGTTTTTCTGGCTTTGTATTCTAAGTCTGTCATGGTAATGGCAGAATAAACGACTGTTACGTTTGCATTAAACGATAAGGCTTCTAGGCTTTCGCTGATAAAGCCAAAATCATTGCGCAATTCAAACTCACCTCCCAACAAACGACCGTTTCCTACATTTCTAGGTTGGTATTCTGCACTGGTTTGTTGTTCTGGAATACGAACCAATTCAATAGGATTATTGAAGTTTTTGTAAAAGGCACTAAAGGAAACAAATTGTGCTCTTGGTAAGAACCATTCCCATCTTAAATCTACATTGTCAATGTTGGTCTCTTTTAGATTGCCATCCCAAGTAAGGGTTTGTTGACCATCAATGACACTCGAATAAGCAAACAAACTACCATTAAAAATACGATTGGTAATTGGATCAAGAATTTGTGCATAAGACAATTCCTTGAAGGATGGACGAGCAATGGTTCTAGTATAGGATCCTCTAATGTTGACTTTAGGAGCAACCGTATACGTCATGTTAACTGTTGGGAAAAGATTGAAGGATTCTAATACTTTGTCATTTTTTAAATTATTACCATTCACAAGATCACCACTAGCATAAGCAATATCACGTCCTGTATGGCGCTGGATGAAATACTCCGCTCTTAAACCAACTGTACTTTTTAGCTTATTTAGGATCGTAAAAGAGGTAGAAACGTAGGCTCCTGTGTTGTTGACGTTAGAGCTGTATTCGTTAGGATTGGGCGTTGTATTTCCTGATTGGAAATAAGAACTATTGGCTCTGTTATCTCCTGTGTAAATATTATCTGCGGACAAAACTAGAGAAGGGTCTGGAGCTCCCCAAGCTTGAGAATTCTTAAACAAAATCTCATACAATTTGATCTCATAGTTTCTAAGTTTAAAATTATGAGAAGCACCAAATTTGAATTCTAGATCTAAAGGGCTGTCAAAGCGTTTTTTTAAGTCAATTTTAGCAGTAGCATTGAACTCATTTAAAGAACGCCAGATTCTTGAAGGATTTCCCGCTTCTCCACTAGAAAAGCTATAACTACCATCATAACTAAAAGGTGTTTTACGAATGTCTGGATCGAAAGAGGTGGAGTAGGTAGGAGAGAGTTTCCAATCTACTTCCCAGTTAGAAGCATCAAAAATATGAGAGCCAGATAGCAGCACATTAGATAGAGAACGCTGGTTGTATTCTAGGTTATCACTAACAGCTTCATATCCTGATTGCCCAACAGCATTTGCAAAGTTATTGATTTTAAATTCTCCTGCTCTAGACACGCCATTCTGTAAGTGTAAAACGGTAAGCTTTACTTTAGAAACGTTGGTTTTATAAGCTAAACCACCAATTGCTCCCAATAAGAAATTGCGTTCACTTAAAGAGCCTGTTTGTAAATTCGCCGTTGTGAGGTTATAATTATTAGGATCAATATCGCGTTGGAACTCTCCATAGGCTACTTGGTCATAATGCTTGTAGTTGGATTTATAAGACAAAGAAAAAACATAGCCCAATTTTTTATTGGTAGATTCCTCAGAACCTTTCTTTTTTAGGCTAATTTGATTGCCATAAGAGAGCCCTGCACTAAAATCTAAGAAGCTCATTTGTTTCTGAGCATCTAGCGTAGGATCAAAGCGTTGGATGAAATTAGTTACTTGTGCGTCAGGAATACCTGATGTAAAGGGGGTTGGAATATTAGCACCTACACCACTTGGCAACTTACGAGTACCATCATCAAAACCCAAAAAATCGGTACTTCCTCCTTCATAAGATAGAAAATCGTTGTTGAAGTGGTACTGTGGGTTGAAAGAAGTACTGGCAGAAATACTGAGTTGTTGCTCTTCAGGAAATTCTTTGGTATCAATATTCAACAAACCACCCGTGAAATCTGCTGGCAGGTCTGCTGTAAAGGTTTTACTAACAATAATATTACTAATCAAACTGGTCGGAAAAATATCCATCTGCAAACTATTGCGATCGGGATCCAATCCAGGGACATCTACTCCATTCAAAGTTGTTTTGGAGTAGCGATCTCCTAAGCCACGTATATAAACATACTTACCGCCTTCTACAGACACTCCTGTTACTCGTTTTGTAGCTTCTGCTACATTGCCATCACCAATCTGGCGTATTTTGTCAGAAGAGATACCATCTATCATGCTGGCAGACTTACTCTTGATATTAATAATAGCCACTTCGTTCGATTGGATCGCTTCGGCGGTGACGACTACTTCAATCCCCATATCAGAGTCTTCATTCAAGACAATGTTATTAACAACAGTGACCTCATTGGCTTTTACTTCAACACCTTCTACTGTAATGGTTTTGTAGCCAATATAAGACAGTTCTAAAGCAACGGTACCTTGGTCTACTTTGATTTCAAAGTTTCCATCCAAGTCTGTAATGGCACCATTTGTAGTTCCTTTGATGACGACAGTGGCACTGAACAAGGGCTCTCCCATTTCTCCATCCATTACTACCCCTCTAATAATCCCTTTCTGAGCATTAGCTGTAAATGCTACAGTAAATAAAAGTGCGAGTAAAATTAAGTGTTTCATGCTTGTGTTTTTTGAATATTAAGAAGCAGACTCAGAATTAATCTGAATCTGCTTCCATTTTTATACTGATATAAAATGCTTGTTTTATATTAAAAATCAGTCAATAAGCTAGCTTGTGCCGCCCAAGTCCAACCAGAGAAGGCCGCTTTGTTTGCACCTACAGTAGCTGTTGTTACAATAGTAGCATGGGCATCTGTACCGTTTTTGAAAATATCTGTTAAAGCGGGGTTGTTCATACCAGTAACATCAATTTCTAGAGCAGAAAAACTCAAGTCACCATTTGTGAAATTATCTGTTGTACAAGTTGAAGGATTTGTTCCATCTGGGTTAGATAAAGCAAAATCACCACGGTCATTGCTAGGATCAGCAAAACCAAAGAAGTATAAGTTCATGAATGTACCACGAGCACAAGAACGGAAGTTACCCAACTCAGAATCTTCATTACCTTTAACCGAACCATTTTTCACAGTGTGAGCAGCAAGCAATGTTCCTTCAGGACCATCAATTTCTAATGCATGATCTGTAGCATCACCACAAATAACGATGAAGTTGTCTAAAGTACCAGCCCAAGCTTGATCGGTATCAATCGCGTCATCACCAGCATTTAAGACTAAGATGTTTTTAGCATCTACTGTTCCACCAAAAAATTCTACCCCATCATCTTGATTACCAATAACCTCAATCCAGTTGATAACCGTACCAGACCCAACACCACCTAGTGTCAAACCATTGATTTCATTTCCATTACCAATGTTAGCACCACCATGGCGGATAGAAACATAAGTTAAACTACCAGAGTTATCAGTAGCATCAGTACCACCATAAAGACCATTTTGGTCAGTGGTAGGAATACCTTCAATTTGAATAGGAGAAGAAGAAGCAGAGATAGGAGCGTTACCTAGAATGATAATACCACCCCACAAACCATTGTCTGTAGGACTTAGGTTAGGACTAACATAGTCGTTACTTGCTACTTGAGCCATTGTAATTTCATCTGCAACAGAGGTAAAGATAATAGGCTTTGTTGCTGTACCATTTGCCATAATCTTAGCACCTTTAGCAACTAATAAAGCAGTAGCATTAACACCAGAACCCGCTTGACCTTTAATAATAGTACCAGGCTCAATAGTTAAGGTAGCGCCAGCTTCTACTGTAATTCTACCACCTAATTCATAGATTTCATCAGCAGTCCAAGTAACATCAGAGGTAATGTTAGAATTAATTACTTTGTTAGTAGTCGAACCAACACAAGTACCGTCTATACAAACTTGACCGTTGTTACAAGTAACATCTGCACATTTATCTTCTTCGCTACCACAAGAGCTAAATGCAAGAGCACCAGCGAGTAAAAGGAAAGTAGATAGATTTTTCAAATTTTTCATTAGACAAATGATTTTAATAAGGAGTTGATTAAATAGAAATTGTTAATGATAGAAGAGCTCATAAATCTGCTCTATATTGTTTATGTTGATGCAAAGAAAAGCTTTACCTTTAAACTGAATATGAATCCTGTATTTTCAATTTGTTAAACGCGTTGACAATTTCTTAACATTGTTGCTTTATTGTGGTTATAGCCGTTATTTTTAGTGGTAAAAGTTTATTTTTGTGAAATAAAAAATAAATGAAGCATATGAAGGCTTAATAAATGTATGTTCGCTTACGTTATAGATATTAGATGTTAATTACACAGGGTATTAATGATGAATTAGAGAAGTAAAGCAAGGAACTACTCCAAAAGATGCCTTATTTAGATCAAAAAAGATCCTCTTTTTAAGAAGTAGAAATGCAGTAAAAAAATAGTGGCCTTTTTTGAAATTATATGATAGACTTAAAAAATGAAAATGTATACGAGGAATAAAATAGGAGTGATTTATTGGCTTGTTTTGTTGTTAACTACTATAATGGCTTGTGAGTCTAATGGAGAGCAGCAAATCGGAGCAATAGATTTACTGGCGGTTAATGAAACGGGGGAGCACTCCAAAGAATGGACAGCAACAATTAATAACTCTCCCTATCAAAATGGAGATATTATTTTCCATAGTTCCTTGTCAGAACAAAGCATGGCCATTCAATTGGTGACCGAGTCTCCTTATAGCCATGTTGGGCTACTGTATGAAGATAATGGTAAGTGGTATGTTTATGAGGCTATTCGCACGGTACAACGGACACCGTTGGAGAATTGGATCGCTCGTGGAAAGAATAAACATTATGTTGTCAAGCGCCTAAAGAACCAATCGTTGTTGAATAAAGAAAGTCTACAGAAGATGAAAAAAGTAGGACAACGGTTTCATGGGAAAGCTTATGACCTGAAATTTGAGTGGTCTGATGAGAAATTATACTGTAGTGAATTGGTTTGGAAAGTGTATGACCAAGCTTTGGGATTAGAATTAGGTAAACTTCAACAAATCAAAGATTTTAATGTGTCTCATTCTTTAGTCCAGCGCAAAATTAAAGAGCGTTATGGAACAACTTTACCCCTAGAGCAATGGGTGATTAGTCCTGCTTGTATTTTTGAGAGCAAGCAACTAGAAACAGTTTTTGAAAGTCCTGAACAGAGGTAAATTTGGATATTGTGTCAACAAAAGCGCCCTCCTTGGATCAAATCCAAGGAGGGCGCTTTTAGGCAAATAACTTTTTCTAGGCTAGATTTCTTTACGCAAACGTGCCACAGGGATATCTAATTGCTCTCTATATTTAGCAACGGTACGTCGAGCAATGTTATAGCCTTTGGCTTGAAGCATGTTCTTTAATTTCTCATCAGAAAGCGGCTTGCGCTTATTTTCTGTAGAAATGATTTCAGTCAAAATCTTCTTAACTTCTCTGGTAGATACTTCTTCCCCGCTGGTTGTTTGTAACGACTCCGAGAAGAAATCTTTGAGGCGCTTTGTTCCAAACTCTGTTTGAACATATTTGCTGTTTGCAACCCGAGAAACAGTAGAAATATCTAAACCTGTGATTTCTGCAATATCCTTCAAAATCATAGGACGCAAGCGTTTTTCGTCTCCTGTTAAGAAGAAATCATATTGATACTGCATAATGGTATACATCGTCTTCATCATGGTATCTTGACGTTGCTTAATGGCATCAATAAACCAACGTGCGGCATCTATTTTTTGCTTGACAAACATCGCTGCCTCGCGCTCTTTTTTGCTTTTTTTGTTGGCACTATAAGCACTCAACATTTCTTTATACTGATTATTAACACGTAGCTCAGGAGCATTTCGATTGTTAAGACTAAGCTCTAGCTCCCCACTTTTGGACTCAATAATAAAATCAGGAACAATGTATTGTTTCTTTAAATTGGAAGAAGGGGCATAAACCGCTCCTGGCTTTGGATTGAGTTTCAAAATTTCTTCAGTCGCTTGGCGCAAATCATCGCGAAAGAGCGAGAGCTGACGCAGCAGTTTGTTGTAGTGCTTTTTCGAAAACTCTTCAAAATATTTATCAATAATAGTATACGCCAATTTGAGAAAGGCAAAATCTTCTTCCGAGTAATTCTCTGTAACATCACGAGAACCCAATTTGCGATCAAGTTGCAAGAGCAAGCATTCTTGTAGATCTTGAGCACCAATTCCCGCAGGTTCAAAAGTTTGTACTTTTTTGAGCACCTCCAATATTTCTTGTTCGGAGGCATCCATATTGTGGGCAAAAGCTAAATCATCGGTCAAGGCAATCGGCTCACGACGCAAATAACCATCTTCATCAATGCTTCCAATGATTTGTTCTGCAATACGCTCTTCGCGTTCATCTAAATCTAATAGGCCCAATTGCTTTTCCATATGCTCATGAAAAGAGTTTTCAAGCGCGATTGGGATGGTTTTTTCTTCATCATCAGCAGAATGATTATTGACTTCATATTTATAAGAAGGCTCATCATCATTCATATAATCTTCCAGATAATCTTCTAAAGTATTATCCTCTTGTCGCTCAGCCTCTTCGTTTATATCGTCGTTTTCCTCTTTCTCTTTTTCCTTTGCGTAAGCTTCCTCATCGATCAAGTCACTGCCTTGTTCTTCTTCTTCCTTATTCAGATCGTCTTTCGAGTCTTCAAGGGCTGGATTGGCTTCTAGTTCTTCTTGGATACGTTGCTCTAGCATTACAGTAGGAACCTGTAATAACTTCATCAATTGAATTTGTTGAGGAGAGAGCTTCTGTGTCTGCTTCTGAGAGAGATTCTGCTTTAGCATATGATAATAGGTGTAAGAACTTAACTACAAGGAGATCTGCAAGGATATCGATGGAAGTTAAGTGGTTGATTTATGTAAAGAGCAAGAACGATTCCTTTTGGTTAGAGAAAAGGAGTACTGTTTTCTATCCTAAAAAATAGAAGGATAAAGGTAACACGTGTTTTTTACAACGACCTGTTGTTGTTGTAAACGTAAGATAATGGTTAAAGGTTACGTCTTTCGCTTAAAAATACAATTTAATTTGAGTTCTTTCCTACAATTGGTAAGGTTATTGATAGAAAGGCGCGAAAAAAAAGGAGAGCAAAAAAAGGCTGGAATCTCGACGAGAAGTTTTAAAAAACAGATTATCAGGAGCTTAGTCGATAGGAGGAAGAAGGAAGTCGATCTGTATCGCTTCATCGACTTCTAATCCAAATAAAGTAGCAGCTTTATCCATGTGCACCGCAATTTCTAATAAGCCAGCTGCATTAAAAAGACAAAGCACTTCACCAATAGGGACATCGGCGTAGTTTTTACTAATGGTAGTAATAGGGTCATAGCGTTTAAAATACAATTCAAATGCTCGCTTTTGACGAATACGTTCAAAGAGTTCGCGATTGATATTTAAAACAACATTTTTGTAATTATCAATGTGAATAACAGAGCCACGGATTTGATCTTTGCCAGTAATGGGTTGTAGTGAAAGGCGTTGTAGGATCTGTGGAACGGCCCGCCCAATTTCTGTTAAAGGTTCTTTGTTGAGCAAATGGCGAATGGCTTGTGCAAAAACATTCTTTACCCCTAAAACTTCACTCACTTCTGGGCAATCTATTTCATAGACTTGTTCCAAGGGTTGCTCAAACATCAAGGAAAAAATTCCATTGTCTGGTCCAACAAAATAGTGGCCATCTTGGTAGACCACTAAAAAGCGCGGTTGCTTTTTATAAAAATTATGAACAGAGATTAAATGAATGCTTCCTTTTGGAAAACTGGTGTACGTATTCTTAAGGGTATAAGAAGCTTGCACAATATTGTAGTTTTCAATATCGTGGGTGAGATCTGCAAAGATAACAGGAAAGCCAGTTGATAAAATACACCCCTTGATGATGCCAACGCTGTAGTCTTGCCAGCCAAAATCAGTAGTGAGGGTAACAATATTCATTCTTGTTCTTTTGTTTTCTTGTTGGGCGTTTTAGTAAAAGGCTATTATTGGGGAAGTAAACTACGTGAATTTTTTGAAAATGGAAAAAAGCAGCTCAACTATCCTAAATCATCTTCTAATAAATCAGGGCGAAGTTCTTGAGTCCGTTTGTACGCTTGGTCATCTCGCCAGTCTTCAATCTTCTTTTTGTGTCCAGAGAGCAGTACTTCAGGAACTTTATGACCCTTGTAATCTGCTGGCCGGGTATAAATTGGAGGTGCCAAGAGATTGTCTTGAAAGGAGTCAAATAGGGCGGATGACTCGTCGTTTAACACACCAGGTAATAACCGTCCAATCGCATCGACCAACAAGGCCGCGGGCAATTCCCCACCTGACAAAACAAAATCTCCTACAGAAATTTCTCTTGTAATATAAAGGTCTCTGACACGTTGATCAACTCCTTTATAGTGCCCACAAAGAATGATAATATTTTCTTTGAGAGAGAGCGCATTGCAATGCTTTTGAACAAGGCGTTCTCCATCAGGAGTCATATAAATAATCTCGTCATAATCACGCTCTGCCTTTAGTTGCTCGATTACAGTAGCAATAGGTTCTACCATCATCACCATGCCCGCTCCGCCACCAAATTGATAGTCATCAATTTGATGGTGCTTACCAAATCCATAGTCTCGTAAGTTATGGCAGACAATTTCCAGTAAGCCCTTATCTTGAGCACGCTGCATGATGGAGTGGCCCAAAGGGCTTTCTAAAAGAGCAGGAACTGCAGCAATAATATCAATGCGCATGAGAAGTAGAGATTGTTGAATAAAATGGTCAATTAAGGAGACCAATTAAAGCACACAATTATTAGGTGCCTCAAACGTAGCCTGCAAAACTATATAAAAAAATGCACAAGAGGAAACTCTGTAAAACCATTCTTACATAAGAAACTTCATTCCTTGAATAAGAGCACACCAGTAGAGCTAACAAAGGGGAATGGTTTTACTTCTTTACCTCTAAAATTGAAATTAAAAGGAAACCTATTTCTAGCTGTCGTTGTTTTCAAAAAAAATAAGACTTACATTTAACAAAAATAATTTTGAAGACGACCCAATATCTTTTTTCTTTAGAAGAGATAAAAGGACGAGGGATTATTAAAACAGAAAAAACATGTTGTATACAATTATCGTAGGAGGAATTGCAGGTTGGTTAGCAAGTTCGTTAATCAAAGGACGTGGAGCAGGAATTGTTGTGAATGTGATCTTAGGAATTGTTGGTGCATTTGTGAGTAATTTCCTCTTTAAGAATTCTGGAGGCGTTCTAGGAATAGAGCCAGGTTTTGTTTTTGACTTAATTACTAGTACCATAGGAGCTATTGTTGTTTTGTTAATCGCTGGCTTTTTATCCAAATAAGAAATAGGCGTTAAAAACTGTTAGAAGGTGTTAAAATGCTACTAAGGGGGCGTAGTAAAGGAACGTAATATGCTTAATTGATGCTATTATTAAAAAGCACTTGTCAAAATTACCTTGCACTGCGATCCGCAAAAAACAAAAAACGCCTAGCTATAATAGCAAATAAGTCTATTATTTTTACGACTTTTACGACTTTTAGAGGCCTATAGCGCATGCTTTTGTAAGTCAAATGCTATCCTATAAACTCTCATCTACCATAAAAGCCAACAGGGTTGTGTCAGAACGTCTAGCTATAATACCTACATACAACGAAAAAGAAAATATAGAGCCGATTATACGTGCCGTGATGCAACTAGAACCTAGTTTTCATTTGCTGATTGTGGACGATGGTTCCCCCGATGGGACGGCAACTATTGTCCAGCGACTACAAAATGAATTTGCTGGGCGCTTATTCTTATCGGAACGCCAAAGCAAACAAGGACTTGGAACCGCCTATATCCACGGATTTAAATGGGCACTAGAATCTACCTATCAATATATTTTTGAAATGGATGCTGATTTCTCTCATAATCCGAATGACTTGCCACGTCTTTATAAGGCTTGTCAAGTAGATGGAGTAGGAGTGAGTGTTGGGTCTCGTTATGTAGCAGGAGGTAAGTTGGAAAACTGGCCTTTTAAACGTCGCTTGATGTCTCGTGGTGCGTCTCTTTATGTTCGTTTAGTGACGTGGATGCCTGTTTCAGATGCGACCGCAGGTTTTGTCTGTTATAAACGCTCTTTCTTAGAACTACTAGATTTTGATAAGATTGAGTTTAAAGGCTATGCCTTTCAAATAGAAATGAAATTTGCCGCTTGGCAATTGGGCTACCAGATTTCTGAAGTGCCTATTACTTTTAAAGATCGGGTAGAAGGGGCGTCCAAAATGAGTACAGCGATTTTTAATGAAGCCTTCTTTGGAGTGCTCAAAATGCGTTGGAAAGGTTGGAATAGTAGTTATAAATAAAAAAAGTTGCTCAAACCATTAATCTTATATAGATCTTCTTGTTTAGAGAAGGCTGTTGCTTAGAATCACGAAACCATTATGGAAATACTGTTGTACGTTCTGTCGTTATATGTTCTACCTTTTGTAGGTCTGTATAAATTATTCGAAAAAGCAGGGCAACCTGGCTGGAAAGCCTTGGTACCTTTTTACAATGCTTATACGGCCATTGAAATTATAGGAGGACCAAAGTACTGGATGTTCTTAATCCTAGTTCCTATTCTCAATATCTTCATTATAGCAGGTATTCTGATAGAGATTAATAAATCTTTTGGTCGTTATGGATTTGGGGACAATGCTGCCGCTATTATATTGCCTTATGTGTATTATCCTTACATTGCCAACAAGGGCGTGACTTATGTGCATCAATCTTGGGCGGTTCAAAATAACCTACGAAAGCGTTATAAAACAGCGACCAAAGGAAAAGATAAAACAGCGCTTCGTGCACTAAAGAAAGAAAACCCTTTTCCACAGAAAACCAAAGCTAGAGAATGGGCAGAATCTATTATTTTTGCCGTATTTGCCGCGCATTTTATTCGCGCTTTTCTAATTGAGGCATACACCATTCCTACTCCTTCTATGGAGAGCTCTTTATTGGTTGGAGATTTCCTATTTGTAAGTAAGGTACACTATGGTTCACGTATGCCTATGACGCCCTTGGCTTTTCCATTGGTGCATAATGTGCTCCCTTTTATTGGTGGAAAATCTTATATAGATGCTTTGCAATGGGATTATAAGCGCGCTCCAAAATTACAAAATGTAGAACGTTACGACCCTGTTGTTTTTAATTACCCAGAGGAAGATACTTCTTTTGGAGGGGTGGATGAACGAGGTAATATGTTGCCTTATCCATATGAATACCATAATGTTCTTAAACGTACCGCTTCCTCTGAACGGGAACAAATGCGTCAACAAATCCTTAAAACACAAGGCCACCGTTTGGTCATGCGCCCTGTCGATAAACGCTCTCATTATATCAAACGAGCTGTTGGTTTGCCAGGCGATGTCATTCAAGTACGAGATGGGCTGCTGTATGTTAATGGAGAACTTTCTAAGGAAATTGAAGGCGTTCAGTATGAACACATCATTGAAGGCAATGGAGTAGAAATGCTGGATAAGAACATCATGGAAGATAGTTATACCATGGCTTATAAACAAGGAAGAGATGGGCGATACCTCAGGGATTTAGCCGATATGAGTCCAGCCACTGCTCAAAAATTAGTAAAAGAAGTGCCTCGAATTACTAATGTTAAACGCAATCTTTCGCCAGCTAATAATTATGAGAGAGGAATTTTTCCTTACAATGAAACCAAATTTCCTTGGAACAATGACCAATATGGCCCTATTACTATTCCTCAAAAAGGCGTGCCTATTGCACTGAATATGGACAATATTGATTTATACACTCGTCTTATTGATGTGTATGAGAACAATGACTTTGAAATCAAAAATGGTAAGATTTACATTAATGGTGAAGAGACAACTTCTTATACCCCAAAAATGAATTACTATTGGATGATGGGAGACAATAGAGACAGCTCAGCTGATTCTAGAAGTTGGGGCTTTGTTCCTGAAGATCACATTGTTGGTAAGCCTTTATTCATCTGGTTATCCCTCAAAAATGCCACACTCAGAGATGGTATTCGCTGGGAACGTTTCTTCAAAGGAGCAATGGGACATTAATCACCAGCAACAGTTCTTATTATAGACAGGGCTGTTGTAGTAGGTCGGAACAGTATGTTGTATTTGATACAAATAGGCTTCTTTACCATTACCATTTGGGATGTCTTAGATATCTTGATTGTAGGCTTTTTATTGTACAAAATATACAATCTACTCAAAGGAAGTTTAGGATTTAATATTGTAGTAGGCTTAGTGCTGGTCTATGTGGTCTGGCGCTTGGTCTTTATTTTAGAAATGCCCTTACTTTCTTCTATTCTAGGCCAATTTGTAAGTATAGGGGTCATTGCTTTGCTGATTCTATTTCAGCCTGAGGTGCGGCGTTTTTTGCTCTTAGTAGGGCAGGGTTCACTACAGACCCGCTATAAATTCTTACAACGTTTTATCAACCAAAGCCCTACTGCGAATCAGAATTTACTGCGCGAACAAGCGATCCAAGCCATTGTTCGAGCGGCAGAGCAAATGGCGATAAGTCAAACAGGGGCTCTAATTGTTTTCACAAACGCTTCTAACTTAGAAGGGCTTTATAGTTCTGGTGTTACGATCAATGGAATGGTCTCTACTCAATTATTATTGAGTATCTTCAACAAAGACAGCCCTTTGCATGATGGCGCTGTTATTATCAAAGATAATACCGTCATTGCCGCCAGTTGTGTTTTGCCTGTTTCTGAACGCCCTGATATTCCTCAACGATTAGGGTTGCGGCATCGTGCCGCTATTGGTATTAGTGAGAATACTACGTTGACTGTTTTTGTGATTTCAGAAGAAACTGGACGCATTACTTATGCGCAGAAAGGGAGTATTTTGGAGGATATTAGTAGTAGTAAGATGCGAAGTTTGTTGGAAAAAGTGCTGTATGTGTAATAATAAAGCACTAATAGGTGAATAAGAAATAAATGACTTCTTATTTAAATTGTTTTATTTTTATATCATAAGAGATGGATGTTTTTTAACAAGATTTTCTTCTTATGAGAGTTACCATTCCTTCTAAGAATCTTCAAGAGGCTTTAGCGACTCTACAGCAATCCATATAGGCATACTATTATACAATTTGCTGTTCAAATGTAGTTGGCAAACCATTCAAGAATTTAGTCTGGACAAGCGTCAAAAGATGGAAGCAAAAGCAGGAATGATAGGGATTTAGCACACGTGGAATCAGCGGAAGTTTTATCCATTTCATTCTTCTTAATTCCTATTCCTTCTATAGTTTTAAATAACCCGCTTTATCGTAATCATCTTTAGGTGATTTTTTGGATTTACTTAACTGAATAGTTGAATCTGTCTTAGTATTTCCTTTTATTTTTGAAAATAAATACGGGAACATAATTTGAGATTCATTCGAATCTTGCTAAAAAATGATTGTTTTGTATCAATCTGATAAAAATCATAATTATTGACAAAGGAATTTCGATGGATTAAATTCTGGTATAAAAGCTTAATGCAAGCTGCGAGATTAGATTTTTTTATTAATGCTTTATTTAAAATAGAAAAATACTTGGCAGTTTTAGGGGATTGGCTTATTTGAGAAAAAGCAAGCGAATTAAAAAAAATGTGCTTGTAATAATTCATTCTCATTTTGGTGGAGGTGCTGTTTCTATGTTGCCTAAAATAAACAAAAGACTCATTGATGTATTTAACTTGCCCCATGTCTAAAACGATAAGTGTAAGAATGTAATCAAAATACAAGTTCTTTGTATCTGTCATCTTAGACAAGCTCTTCTTGATCGAAGGAATTTGATTGCTTCTAATTAAAATAGTATGTCCAGAAACAATATTTAGTAATGCTAACTCAATAGGCGAAGAGTAATATCTTTTTACTTTGGAGGAATCTCTGTTTGTTTTATGGTTAGTCTGACTCTGAATTTTATCGTACAAAAGATAGGAGTTTGAAAAGTTCATTAGAACATTATCATCCTCTAGCATCAAATCAGCCAATTGAAGCTCTACTTTGTTTTCTACCCAGATGTCATCTTGATCTGAAAAAAAGAGATAGTCAGATTTCACAAAGCCCAATCCGTACATGAAATTATTGAAGTATCCTAAGTTTTTTTTATTTTGATGGAATTCAATTCTCTTATCCTTTAAGGTCATCTTTTTAATGATCTCAACTGTTCTATCATTAGAATTGTCATCTATAATGATTAATCTAAAGTCTGTGTGGGTTTGATCTAAAATAGATTGGATTTGTGGCTCAATAAAATCTTCGCCATTGTACGTACACATTAGAATATCAACAGACATTTTTTTATTTTTTTCGGTCAATTAATTATGTCATTTTAGCTTGTTTAGTAAGAAAATATACAATGTTTTTAGTTTTAAATATTTTGTTACTAGTCAATATACTTTTACCAAAAAAAACAGCAAAGTTAATAATATTATAAATAAACATAAATTTTAATTGCAAATCAAATTTGCTTTTGAAGTTTTTTATTTAGATGTATAACTAGCTGTAAAATGTGCTTAAAATGTCACATTTTTGATGAAAATGAAATTATTTTCTCGACCTATTGGTTAAATGGTAATTATTTAAAATTGAATTTGTTAATTCAACCTAAATGAACTTTTACACAGAATAAAAAATTGAGTAAAATGATCTTTTGTTCAAAAAAAGACTAAAAAGCACTAATTTTGACTACTACTGACTAGTAACAATATTTTAATTGAACCTAACGGTCTCGTATAACCGTCAGTTACGGATTAATATACACAGACTTTTTGGTTTAGCACTGACGCTCGCAATTCCGAGTGGATTCGGACGTAGTCGAATCCGCCGTAATTGCGGTTATACATTGTTGTACGCAGTATTTTATTCATCAACAGTATAATTCAGAGTTCTTTTCGTGCTTAATTGCATTTCCGTAATATATATTCCAGTCAACAATTCTATCGCAAATTCGGTCAAAAATATCATCCCAAGTAGTAGCTCAAAGCCCGATTCTAGGAACGACAATTACTGTGAAACGGTTGAAAAGGAGCGGTTATCTTAGTTTAACAGCGTACTATAATCGTTAAAGTATCATTATTGAACCGCCGTATACGAGACCCGTATGTACGGTGGTGTGAGAGGCGTACTCCGCTCAATCTTGGGCGGAGCCGTCTACTCGATTGGCAGTTCGTTTTTTGTTTTATATCCAAATTTTAATTTCTATTTTTTTGTTGATTACAAGATTGGTCTTCTTCCTGGCTTCAGCTTTAACAGGAAGTATGTAAGTATCCATTTTTGTATCAAACCAAATAGCAGTTTCCCACTCAAATGGCTCAATTTTAGCGAGAGCCTTCATTCTTCCCCAACCTTCTTCTTGCCATTTAAGATTTTCTCTTATTTCTTTCGATATGTTTTTAGGTAAGGAAACAAAATGCCAACCTCCAGGTGAAGAATGTTTCCACATTTTAGTTGAAAATTCATATTTAATTTTACCATTCATTTTACTAAAATCTGTTACTGTTCTTTTAAATGACGGCCAACGGTCTCGGCTAAACGGCATAGCCAGCAAAAGCTGGCTATGCCGTTTAGCCATCGTTATGGGCTGCCTTCTTTTTTTAAATATTTTCAATTCTCCATTTGTCAAACATCTTCCTTGATTTATTTATAAAAATTGGGTCAACTGCAATATTAAAGTTGTCCCTTTCCATTTTTTCTTTAGCATAAGCTCCAAGATAGGATTTAGGATTCGTGTAGAAAAAACTATACACTTCTTTAATTTCTCTTAGTTCGGAAAATTCAATTCTAAATTCAGGATGTTGCTTGTGGTATGCATAATCTTTGTTCCCTAAATCTTTGAACCATTCTTCTGGTTTTTTCAACAGCAATTTCATTCTTTCAATCGGCGATAAATCTAATCCAAATCTTTCCCGCCACATCTTTTCTACGTGAAATAAATCTGATGACTTGTCAATTGGCGTATTGGTATCTAAAATTCGAGTATAGATATAATTAGCTTTGACCAATTTGTCTCTATCTCTGTAGTCTTCCGTAAGATAATATGGTTTATTTGGCTTGTTTAGAATTAGAATTACGTCAATTTCTTCATTTTCTAAATTGATTGTTCTTACCTCAACTTCAGGACGAATATTTCCAGCAAATTTCTTTGTCCTAAGGAAATCAATTATACCTGTTTGTTCTTTTCTATCTTTTTGCCCATTTGTTAACCCGACTATTTGACAACCAGCTTTTGGGTCTGAAACGCCTAAAATAATATATCTATCATCCTTATAATTGCAATTTGCCATTGAGATAATATCATGCAAAAGAGAAGCATTGTTTTCATGTGGAATCTTTTTGAAATCCCAATTTGTTCCTTCTCTTTTTGAAAGTATGAAATTATATATTTTCCGTTCAAAGCTCATTTAGATGTTTTCTTTTTTCTGGTTGCCCATAACGATTGCGCATATGACGTGAGCCGAAAAGCAACGCTTTTGGCTATAAACGCCTGCTCAATAACCGAATCTACGATTTTGCACTTAGTTTTTCAAATGTAGCGCCAAATCGTAGATTTGGTGGGGCTAAAAGTGGAACCGCAGGTTTGCTTTTACCCTATAGCGGCTGATGGCCATATGCGCCCTGTTATCGACAGTTCTTAGTTTAATAGGATGACGTATTTATATAGCACCTTGTAATGTTTATTAGTGTTACATGAGCCTTGAAAACCAATGAATAGCTATATATATACAGAATAAAAGAGGCATAAAGAGAATAAGAGCTTCAATACGAATAATCAGATGTATATTTTTATCAGTAACAATTTTTCTTTCAATAAAAAGAACTATGATTGTAATGGCAGTTATGAAAGGTGTAATTAGGATGACTGTAAGTGGCCCTTTACTTCCATTTTTAGCTAATTCTAAACTACAAGTTATAGTAAAAAATATACATATAAATATTACAAATAAGCCAGTAATTAAAAAAGGCGTAATTTTATTTTCTTTTACTGTTTTTTTTATAGTTTTTTTTTCATCTAATATGTCATCCATTTTTACAGTTTTAGGTTACTAAGTATTTAGGTAAAATATTTCGAATATTTAAATTAGTAATTTTTTATTTATAGCGTAAGTGGAGCATCTTTTTCGGTTTTCATTATAGAGTTTTTGGGAATACTTTTTTTGGAGGCACAGATACAGTGAATTATTAATTGCAACTTTTCTCTCGCTTATGATTTTTATTTTTTTTTATTTATGATTTTTTGAAATTTGGGTAGTTTTCTATGCTAAAAACATCTTTTTTAAAGCAATTTGGGCAGACTTGCTTCGGCTATCTATTTTTACCCGTAAAACTTCATCCTGAGAAAACGAGTGGTTTTCCAATTGTCGATAACGCTCTGCATACACGCAGGTGGCGCGCCTAGCGACACTTGACGCGGTATGCATTGTGTGCCTTGAATGGCGAATATAAGACTTTTCCAAAAGGGAAAAGAACCCCCAAGGGTGTAAGTCCCAGACACGAGAGGGTAACGGCTCTAGGTGAAGGAAAAGGCAAGGTGGTTTCTCGTGAGGGATGGACTGAAGTAAGCTAGACTGCGTTGTTGGTACCGAAGAGCATGAACTGGATACGAGGCTGTGAGACTGGATAAGTAAGCACATCCTTATAACGTCCAAAACCGCAAGGAAAGTCGAAACAGTAGATTCAGCGGGCGTTAACAAAAGGGTATTCGTCTTACCGAGGGAGATCTCTGCAATCATTAACTGATAGAACAGAGAAGTCAGCAGAAGTCATAGTAGATAAACGACCTGAAAGTTTAGCGAAGGACAGAACGATAATGGTCTTCAATAGACGAAGGAGCCGCTTTATGTAACCTTAGAGCACGAATACAAATCAAGGGCAAACTACAAAAGCGAAAAAAAGGAGTCCCTCAAGGATCACCTCTAAGTCCACTGCTATCTAATATACTACTCAACGAGTTGGATAAAGAATTAGAGAAACGGGGACATCGTTATGTGAGATATGCAGACGATTTCAGTATCTATGTAAAAAATAAGGAATCGGCAAAACGAGTAGGAAATAGTATCTACCAGTTTTTACGAGACAAGCTCCAACTATCAATAAACAGAGCGAAAAGAGGCTATTTTAGTTTAACAGCGTACTATAATCTTAAGGTATCATTATTGAACCGCCGTATACGAGACCCGTATGTACGGTGGTGTGAGAGGCGCACTCCACTCAATCTTGGGCGGAGCCGTCTACTCGAGTCTGCTCAGTATTTATTTCATTTTCAATTAATTCAAATATATTAGGAGGATTTTCACTAAACAGAGGTGTCCAATTGGGTTCTTTTGCTATTTTTTTGTACAGTAATACCCATGCTAAACCTTCATCTTGTGACCACCAACTTTTCCCTCTACGAGTTGCTTTTATCGCTAATTTTTCTGAAAAGCCACCACCATTAGGGTGAGTTAACCATGCAATCATTGCATATTGTCCAATTCCCTCCATAGTTAGAAATACTTTATCCATTTCTACAAGTATGTTCTTTTTAGGCTTCAGATATTCCTCTTGTCTTACTGCAAAATTCTGTATAAAATCATTTATATGTCCTTTTTGAGGTTTTTCGGTATTTAAGTATTCGTAAATCAATTCAGTTTGTTCTCTAAATAATTTAGTATAAATAGAGTCATTAGAAAAATAATCTTGAATTAAATCGTCGCTTACAGAAAAATCAAATTGATAATTATTATCATAATCTGTTATTTTTTTTCCAATTCCATCCATTTGTCTTGTATGAGCAAATTCATGCAAAAATACTCCTGTCAACATATTTTCAAGTCCAACTTCTTCGCTATCTATTCCCGCATTTTTCCAAAAAGATGGGGCAGCCATTACAAAAAATGACTCGATACCTTCTTTTTCTGATGGAGAGGCAAATGTCATAATTTGTATAGGAACCTTGTTACCGTCGGGAATAATTAACGTATCATTGTGTTCCTGCTTAAGCCACTCAATTTTTTTTCCATACAAATTTGGTCCCTTTATTTTTTTTCCATTAGGTGCACTTAACTTTGAATTAGTGTAGACATATTGAGTATCAAAGAATAGCATTTCAGGTGGATTAGCTTGCCCTAATTTAAATTCATCATTAACAATCAATTCCCAAGCACTTATCCATTCGTAAAGCCATTCAATTTCTTTATTGAGATTTTTTACAGTTTCATTCTCGCTTTTTTTGTTATTAGTCTCGCACGAAATTAAAATAATTGAAAATATCACTATCAAATACTTCATTTATTATGATTTTAATTGTTATTTATTTATTGCTGCCAACGTTTAGTATATGAAGCGTAGCATCCCGCAGGGTGCTATGATTTCATATACATTGTGTGTGCCTTGAATGGCGAATATAAGACTTTTCCAAAAGGGAAAAGAACCCCCAAGGGTGTAAGTCCCAGACACGAGAGGGTAACGGCTCTAAGTGAAGCAAGAGGCAAGGTGGTTTCTCGTGAGAGATGGACTGAAGTAAGCTAGACTGCGTTGTTGGTACCGAAGCACATGAACTGGATACGAGGCTGTGAGACTGGATAAGTAAGCACATCCTTATAACGTCCAAAACCGCAAGGAAAGTCGAAACAGTAGATTCAGCGGGCGTTAACAAAAGGGTATTCGTCTTACTGAGGGAGATCTCTGCAATCATTAACTGATAGAACAGAGAAGTCAGCAGAAGTCATAGTAGTTAAACGACCTGAAAGTTTAGCGAAGGACAGAACGATAATGGTCTTCAATAGACGAAGGAGCAGCTTTATGTAACCTTAGAGCACGAATACAAATCAAGGGCAAACTACAAAAGCGAAAAAAAGGAGTTCCTCAAGGATCTCCTTTAAGTCCACTGCTATCTAATATACTACTCAACGAGTTGGATAAAGAATTAGAGAAGCGGGGACATCGTTATGTGAGATATGCAGACGATTTCAGTATCTATGTAAAAAGTAAGGAATCGGCAAAACGAGTAGGGAATAGTATCTACCAGTTTTTACGAGACAAGCTCCAACTATCAATAAACAGAGCGAAAAGAGGCTATCTTAGTTTAACAGCGTACTATAATCTTAAGGTATCATTATTGAACCGCTGTATACGAGACCCGTATGTACGGTGGTGTGAGAGGCGCACTCCNNCGGAGCCGTCTACTCGATTAGCTTTTCGTTTTTTTTATTTCCCCCATCCTGGACCATTTTGTTCTGTACAAGGTTCAGCTACTTTGTTCCAATCTGTCAATTCCATAGGAGGTTCTCCTTTTTCGGCTCGTTCAAACATATCATAGAACACATTAAAAAAATCAAGAGAAAGCGGAGAATAATCTTCTCTTTTTTCGGTCAATTTGTTCTTACCTTTTTGAATTGCTTTCCAGAATAATTCTTGATTTTCCTGAGTTAAACTTCTTAAATCTAATTCTCTATTTATCCAATCGTCAATACGTGAATTGTGAAATCCCCATCCTGCATCTGCACTTTCATCATCTTCTGTGTTTGGAATTTGCACCTTTAACCATTCTGCCAATTCTTGTCCGTTTTCAATTTGCTCTAATTCAGTTATGGCAATTCGAATAATCTCATCATATCCCGTCCATCTTCTGGCGAAACATCTTCCATTTTTTAATATTATAAATCCACTTGCCATTTTTGTTTTCCTTAATGAAAGTTAACGTCGGTATATACGCCTGTGCAGAATATATGAATAAAAAATGTTGCATCTGCAAATAGCAAAATAGCAAAATTTGCTTGTACTGATGAAAAAATCACAAGCAAATTCTGCGATTTTTCGGCATGAGCCATGCCACGAACTTTAAGCACCAACCCAAAATTCTGTATGGACGTATATATTTTGTTGTTTGCTGGCTTATTCTGCTTCAATTTGATTTATTTGTTCCATCATGGATTGACTGCTTATTGCAAAGTATCCAAACATAATTGATGCGTCTTTTAAAAAAGGCTTAGTTATATGATATAATTTTATAAAAGCATCTCTCATTTTGATAAACCAATCTCTTAATAGTAAGACCATTTCTTTAAGCTTGTTTTTTAAATCAATAAACATTTGGTTTACCGAATCTTGAATCTCATCATTAGCGATATAAGCAATGAGAGATGAAAAACCAAGTAGAATTAGAATTGTTGGAGGAACTTTAGCCAAAACAGAAAAACCGCCTTTAAGAATGTTTAGAACTATCACAACAAACTCACTTAATGCATGGTAAACTGCTGCAAAGAAAGCACTAGTAACAGTATAAATTCCTTGAACAATAGTTGTAGTATGCCCAAGTATGAAAAAAGAAATCATGCCTTCATTTATGTTAGCGGTCATTTTGCCTGTATCTCCTATTGACCAAGATTTCATATCTTTCTGTTCTTCAGCAAAAATTTTGTCATTGGACATAACTCCATGGCTATCTAAATCAAAGCATAAAGCTAAATATGGAATATCATCTAAGTCACGATGTCCGATACCTCTTTTTGCTTTAAGCCAATCTTCTACATAAAATGCTTCTTTTATCTCAATAGTATTGAGTAATATTTGAGCAAATGAGTTAGCTTTTTCTTTCTCATTATCGTTAAATAATTCGTCTATTTTTCTGAAAATTTCCTTTTCTAAATATGGAGGAGCATAAAATTCTGTAGATGGATGAAGTGCTAATTTATAGAAAAAAGAATCTTTAACATCTTTATTGCCTTTTATAAGACCTCTAATAGATGCAAACAATATATTATTATCAATAACTAATCTCAGCTTGAAATTAAGAATATGTTTTATGAATTTTAGTTCGTTGTCAGCATGACTTTGAAGTAGGGTAATTATATGAGTTGAGAACTGATCTTTAATCTCATCCATGAAGCCTTTAATTCCAGGGATTTTTTGATGACAAAATTCTCTAAATGATTTGTATTCTTCTTTTTCTTCCACAATATTTTAGGTATTAAACTTATTTGTTAGCATTTTAAGGCAGTAAGGTTTCTAGTCTTGCATTTTTCTACTAACTTACTATATTAAATAATAGTTCTATTTATAGTTCTTTTTGATAAAATTTTCATTTTGCTTGCACCTAACTTGTGTGTACACACAATTGACCTATTGCGTATATTTATACTATAGGTAAGTTCTAAAATATTAAAAAATCTAAAGGACTAGCAATGTTTCTTAAATTTTGTTTAGAAATAGGGGGATATATTTCAGTTGTTTTTATGGAATTATGGCCAAGTAAGGATTGAATAGACCTTAGATTGCCCCCCCTTTCCAATAAATGGGTAGCAAAACTATGTCTTAGTGTAGGTATAGTTCCATTTTTTCTAATTTTAGCAGCGATCAAAGCTCTTTTAAATTAAGTTGTCCTGTACTTAGATTTTTTTGTAAAAAGATAAAGGAACAACCTTAAATAGCCTGTTTTTCTGCTTACCTTCATTTTCCGGAAGAACAACTACAGCCTCATTTTTCTATTATTACAACAACAATTATGCAGCCGACCTTCATACAACAAATCCAAGAACGTTTAAACCAAGCCTTACCTGGAATGAAAGCACAATCCCTTATGATGGGAGCGCGTTTTAGGGAAAAAGAAAGCAATGCTTACGCCAAAGCATCAGCTGATGCCCGTCAAGCCGCCGTTATGGTCTTGTTGTTTGAAAAAGAAGGAAAATGGTATACCAACCTGATGCAGCGTCCCGAATCGAATTATGCCCACAGCAAACAGGTGAGTTTGCCAGGAGGAGGTTTAGAAGAAGAAGATGCTAATTTAGAAGCTTGTGCTACAAGAGAAACCGAAGAAGAGTTTGGCATTCCAAGAGCAGACATACAAGTATTGGGAGCGTTGAGTGCCTTGTATATTCCTGTTAGCAACTACTTAGTACAGCCTTTTGTAGGCTATCTGAATGCAGCACCTAGTTATACCCGAGATCCGAATGAAGTAGAGGAAATATTAGAAGTAGCATTGGAGGATTTGATGGACCCTGCTTTACGCAAAGTAACAACAATTGATACCTCTAGTGGATTTACACTCAAAGACATTCCCTATTTTGATGTAGTGGGTAAGACCGTTTGGGGAGCGACTGCGATGATGTTGAGTGAATTTGTCTACTTACTAGAAGAATTTCAAGAAAACTAAGTAGACTTAAGATTTCTTTTTGAGGAACAAGCGTTGAATAGGCGTCCATAGATTTTGCCAAAGATTTTTGTAGGCCAGTTGCTCCTGTGGCTCAATGCCAAAGTTTAGGTGCTCCTTAGGTTGGCTCAAGAGTAAAGAGCCAAAGAGTCCATCCCAAAAAGCAAAAAGACTTCCAAAGTTTTTATTGTGATGCGCTGGCGCTTGGCTGTGGTGCAGTTGGTGTTGGGCGGGAGAAATGAAAAACCGCTCTAGGCGTTTGCCATAAGACAATGGAACGGGAGAGTGGCGCAGATTAGCACCTAATACATTGAACAAGAAAATACCTCCATGAATATTAAGAATCGTCCAAGGCTCTATTTGTGTTCTAAACCAGAAAAAAAAACTCCCACTGACGACCCCAAAAACAAGCAAACTTCTTAAACGAAATAAAAAATACTCGATAGGATGTATTCTATAGAGTGTCAATGGTGTCATGACTTCTGCGGCATGGTGTACTTTGTGCAATTCCCACAAAAACGGAACTCGATGCAAGCAGTAATGCCAAAGGAAGCGGCTAAAATCAGCGACCAATAAGAAGAGAATAGTGTAGGATAAATTGATGGTCCAAGGCGACCAAGCCAAGGGTTCTTGGTAGCCAAGACAGCTTTCCCAGGTTCTTACAATCGTATAAGCAAAGGCTAGATGTGCTAGAAGGTAGGGCGTAATTAGAACAATTCGTATCAAATTATTGACAAACAATAGACCATAATCCACTCGGGCAGAAGGGTGCCACCACAAATCTTTGGTGAACAATTGGCGCATGGACGTTTTCCAATCCTTACCCGCTCTTTTATTGGTAATAGCATAAAATAAAGCTGCTAAAACCAAAGCAGAGAGGAGGTAAGGAAGGAAAATACGACTTTTAGGCTGTATAAATGCCTGAAAAGAAGCGGCAAGAGCTTGCCAAAGCGGCCCTAACCAATTCCAAAATTGTTCCATCATATCCTAGTTTTTTATCAAGGGTTATGTGATAATAACCTGTTCGTCTTCAATGATTGGAAGGCCTTGATAAGCCATCAATAACCGCGCTGTTGCCAAGACATCTTTTTTGCAATATACTTCTATGCGATCCAATTCATCACTCACCCAATAGGTTTTTCCAACTTCGCTGCCATCAATATCATCTTTGGGCGTAGGAATGTCAAAAACACCACACAAGAGTTTGAGAGAAGAATAGCTTTTATAATCGCCAAATTTCCATACAGTCATGGTATCCAATAGATGTGCTAATTCCCAAGGTTTTTTGCCTGGAATGTCTAAAGCTTTAGGTAGAGGAAGTCTATTGATGACTAAACGACGACAGGTAAAGGGCGCGTCAAATTCTTTGATGTTGTGCCCACACAAGAAGATCTTACGGGTATCACTATAACGAGCATCAAGGAGTTGACTAAATTCTTCTAATAGTTTTTTCTCATCATGATCATAATAAGACTTGAGTCGGAATTGAAGCCCTCCGTCTTTGTCTTTTGCAAAGATGCCAACAGAAATACAGACAATTTTTCCAAATTCTGCATAAATCCCTGCCAACTCTGTGTAAGCCTCTTCAGAAGATAAACGTTCCTCTTCAGGCTTACGGGCTTGAACTTGTCGGGCTTTAATATCCCAAAGTTTTTGCATTACAGGAGACATTTCTGCATAAGTCGCAAACCCAGAAACAGTTTCAATGTCTAATACTAAGACATTGGTCAAATCAATATTTTCTAGCATAAATATAAGTATGATGAAGTTGGTGCAAACAATACCTTCTTATACGAATAGGGGGTTGAAATGTTTGCAAAAAAGTGAAAAATATTTTTTTTGACATCAAAAAGGATATGTTTCTTGCGCCTCCCCCTATTGCTTCACAAGATGCTACTTTGTATGCTCTAAAGCAAATATTTTAACTGTTGTACCTTAAAATTTACGCTGTTATGAGGCGATTAATAGCCCTATTGTTAGGAGAGATGTACTTATCATTCGTAGTTGAGCATCTTTTAAGGGAAAACTTTGTGAAGCTATTGCTTAAGAGAGGGAGTCAACTGGGATTGGAATTATCCATATAGAGACTTTTTTCTTTTTTAATAAAAGAATAGAGTGATTTGTTTGTAAAAATGAAACAAAAAGCATATTTTTGGATTGTTGTTTAAATGTTTTGCTTTTTGAGTTTTAAAATGATAGAATATACATTTTAAATAAAAAAAGAAGCAGGTGGAAGAATAAGAGCGATTCGACTCTTTTATTATCTCTTAATAAAGGTTAGAATTGTAATTTGTGTTTATTTGTTTGGGGGGTCCCCACTACTGTGCTCGCAGGGTGGGGGCTTTTTATATAAGCGGCTCCAATGCTCTTATTTTTACTCCAACAATTATTGTATATTGGTCGATTCTCTGACCAATTTATTGAGCGATGTCTATTAAAACAGCCCTAGTAGCCCCTTTTGCAAAGGTACTTTCCCGACGCGTACAGCGAGATGCTGTACAAGCAGAGGACGACCAACAGCGCTTGTTGGCTTATTTGATTAAGCAAGGGAGAAAGACGGCTTATGGACAAGCGCATGGCTTATCCAAGGTACAAGACTATCAAGGATTTCAACAACAAATTCCTTTAGTAGGATATGAAGCCTTGCAGCCTTATATTGCGCGCATTAATCAAGGGGAGAAAAATGTGCTTTGGCCAGGGCGACCCCGCTATTATGCCAAGACATCGGGGACTACTTCAGGAGCTAAATACATTCCATTAACAAAGGCGAGTTTGCCGAATCATTTTGGAACAGCCCGCAATGCTCTTTTTCATTACATGGCGCATACGGGGCAGTATGACTTTATGGATGGCAAATTGATGTTCTTATCAGGAAGTCCTACTTTGGACGATTATCATGGCATTGCAACGGGGCGCTTATCAGGAATTTCTAATCACTTGATTCCTAGTTGGCTTAAACGCAGTCAATTGCCCAGTTATTCTACCAATTGCATAGACGATTGGGAGACCAAACTAGATAAGATTGTAGAAGAGACGGCAACTGCTGATTTGAGGTTGATTAGTGGGATTCCGCCTTGGGTGCATATGTATTATGAGCGCTTATTGGAGTATACAGGCAAAAAAACAATTATGGAGGTTTTCCCAAACTTGTCTATGTTTGTTTATGGAGGCGTTAATTTTGAACCTTATCGAGCGAGTTTAGAGCATTTAGTAGGCCAACGGTTGCCTAGTGTGGAGACCTATCCTGCCTCTGAAGGCTTTTTAGCGTTTCAAGATCAACCTGATCATCCAGCTTTATTATTAAATACCAATGCTGGAATTTTCTTTGAATTTGTTCCTTTAGCGGCGATACATGAAGAAAAACCACCACGATTGGCCCTGCATCAAGTAGAAGTTGGAGTAGATTACGCAATTATTCTAACGACCAATGCGGGATTATGGGGGTATGAAATTGGAGATACCGTGCGGTTTGTTTCTACGCGACCCTATCGAATTTTGGTCACAGGGCGCGTCAAGCACTTTATTTCTGCTTTTGGAGAGCATGTAATTGGCAAAGAAGTGGAAACGGCTCTTTTGCAAGCCGCCAAGCAAGCCGCCCTTTCTTTTTTAGAATTTACAGTCGCTCCACAGGTCAACCCTCCTGAAGGCGTTGCCCCTTATCATGAATGGTTTATTGCTTTTGAGCAGCCACCTACCAATTTAGAAGAATTTGCACGAGCTGTGGATGAACAGTTACAGGCACAAAATAGTTATTATAAAGATTTAAGGGCAGGAAAGGTGTTGCAAGCACTCAAAATTCGCTCCTTGCAGCCTGCCGCTTTTCAAGCGTATATGAAATCCATTGGTAAGTTGGGGGGACAGAACAAAGTCCCTCGATTATCCAATGATCGAAAAATCGCAAACTTTTTACAACAACACTTATTGCAATAAAGCATAAAAAGAGACGAACGAATGTTTACAGGAATTATTAAGGAATTGGGAGTAGTTAAAGGAATAGAGCAAGATGGAAGCAACGTCCATATTAAGATACAGGCAACAATGGCTCAGGCGTTAAACATTGATGAAAGTGTGGCCCACAATGGTGTTTGTTTGACAATTGTTGCGATAGAAGAAGATGTCTATACGGTAACAGCAATCGAGGAAACAATGCTAAAAACCAATTTAGGCGATTGGAAAGTGGGCAGTGCGGTCAATTTGGAGCGGGCGATGGTATACAATGCGCGTTTGGATGGACATATTGTACAGGGACATGTAGATACAACAGGGACTTGTACGGCTATTAAAGAAGTGGAAGGGAGTTGGTATTTTTCTTTTGAGTATGCACCCAACGAGCAACATTTATTGGTGGATAAAGGCTCTATTTGTATCAATGGAACCAGTTTGACGGTGGTCGATCCTACGGATTGTACCTTTTCTGTTGCGATAATTCCTTATACCTATGAGAATACTGTCTTTAGGGATTTGAAGGAAGGAGATAAGGTGAATTTAGAATTTGATATTCTAGGGAAGTATATTGCTAAGTATGCTAAATTGTATGCAGGAAAATCCAATTAATGGCGTGTTATAACAAAGAAGGAGATGCTGTATCGAGCAGCATCTCCTTTTTATTTTTATGCGTCAAACTTAACTTGACAGAACAATAGTCCTTTATCGGTTAAGAACGTGCGTTTGTCATCTTTAGCTAAATACCCTTTTTCAATTAGAAGCGTAACATTATTTTGTAACGGTAGCTCTTTGATAGGATCAGTTACATCATCCTCTTGGATGTCTTCTTTGTACAAGTCATAATAAGCTTTTAGAACCGTCTGATCTTCCGCTGTAGTTGCGTAAGGAAGGCCTAAAAACTTATTTTTCTTACCATTTTGAACAAACAAGGCCGCTCCATGAATTAAGTCACTAGTTGTAATTACATCTAAATGGCTGCTTGCTTTGACTGCATTAATGGCTAGGGCTGTTCCCTTGATCGCTTTACGAATATTCCCTTTAGAGTCTAAACTATGATGGCTGTTAAGCAATAAATTATCCAGCTGAATGCCCTTGTCTAATAGGAAAGAATCGATGTAAAACGTTGGCAATTCTCCTTGTAACATCTCAAAATCAGTAGGAGAGAGGCTTTGTAAAAAATCAGCTTTTAATTTTTTATTAAAAACAATGGCCGTTGCCTTTTTTGCTCCTTCGTAGGCTTCTTGAGAATGTACCCGAATCGTTAATTCTTCTGCCAAGAGTTGTTTAAGATGTCTAGGATCACTTTCTAAGTGTTCGTCCAACAATGCTTGAATTTCTTCTGGTGTTTTTAACGAGAAGATTTTCATCATTTTAGCGATATCTTCATCCGTGATTTTATCAATCCAGTATTGGTAGAATTGGTACGGGCTTGTTTTTTCGGCGGATAACCAAATATTTCCTCCTTCAGATTTTCCAATTTTAGAACCATCTGCTTTGGTCAACAAAGGACAAGTTAAGCCATAGGCTTTACCGCCTGCTTTACCTACAAAATGGCTTCCAGTGGTAATGTTTCCCCATTGATCAGAACCGCCCATTTGTAAGGTACAGCCATATTGCTCATAGAGGTATTGAAAGTCGTAGCCTTGAATCAATTGGTAAGAGAATTCTGTAAAGGACAAGCCTTGTTCTCTATTCTCAATACGATTCTTGACCGAATCCTTAGCCATCATATAATTGACCGTGATGTTCTTTCCGATATCCCGCAAGAAAGTAAAGACATCCATTCCTTTATAGAAATCTTCGTTGTTTTGAAAGATAGCGGCGTTCTCGCCTTCAAAATCCAGCAAACGCTGAAATTGTTCTTTGAAGATGGCAATGTTTTGGTCAATGACATCATAGCTCAATAATTGGCGTTCTGCATCTTTGCCTGATGGGTCACCAATTTTGCCCGTAGCACCTCCCATGAGAGCGATTGGACGGTGGCCATGCAATTGTAAATGCTTTAGTAACATAATGGTTACTAAATTGCCAATAGTCATAGAAGGTGCAGTCGGATCATAGCCAATATAAGCTGTAATCGGCCCTTTTGCTAGGGCTTCTTCTAATCCATCTGATGCATTTTTGAGTAGCCCACGCCACTTTAATTCTTCTAAGAAATTCATAGCTTTTTGTTCTTATAATAGGAAAACTGCTGTTTTGCTCACAGCTAGTTAATACACAATTCTTTTCTATTCGATAAAGTTCCTCTTGGTTAAAAAGAAGGAATCAAAGGTAAAAAAAAAGCGCATTCCTACTAGTGGAATGCGCTTGTTATCTGTATGGAAAGGGGGGAATTTATCGAATAAAATTTCTCAATTCCTCTTTTTTGCTTGAAAAGGTGAGTAAATCCACAATTTTATGATAGTTGTCCGCGTCATATGTGGCACTAAAGGCCGCTTTTGCAAATTTTAATTTAGAGCTGTCAGAAGAAAATAGTTGGACCAATTCTATAATTTGATCGGTGCTAAAACAACGTCCCTTAACGCCCTCTTGAGCCACATCAATTTTAGTAAAATCAGTTAATTCCTCTTTGATTTGCTTTTTCAAATTGCTAAAATAGCTTTGATTAGTGCTTGGTTCTGGGCAATTTTTACGGCCTTGATAACCATTTTGTTCTGCACTAGGCGGAGCAGGAGGTGTTTCTACTTTTACAAGTGTATTGCTGGGCGCGCGCGATTGAATGTGATCTCCCCAAT
Source organism: Aureispira sp. (assembly GCA_050633105.1). Classification (GTDB taxonomy): domain Bacteria; phylum Bacteroidota; class Bacteroidia; order Chitinophagales; family Saprospiraceae; genus Aureispira. Next base: position 34,712 of record JBOEFW010000004.1, read on the forward strand.
CAATTCTAACATCCTCTAGGGTGGTATTTAAACGGCCTGAGAGGGTGATTCTCTCTCCAGCAGAGAGGTTAAAGAATCCATATTGATCCATTTTAAGCTCTCCAATATCGTGTCCATTTTTATTCGCTCGAAGCCCTGGTATTGCCTTTAAGTCGGTTGTTGTGACCTTTAGAAGGGTTCCAGCTTTCCCCATGTTTTGTATGGTTAGAGAAAAGGTTAATGTGTTTCTTCTGTAGTTAACAGAGTTGGTAACAGCAGTAGCATTATCGGAGAGTGCTTGGCTTCCTCTGGTGAGACTTAGCGCAGGCATACCTTCGGAGACCATTTTTGAGGGCTTGGATGGCGGAGTTGGTGGTGTTGGTGGCGTTTCTACTTTATTTTTATTAATGGTATAAGATTGAATATTATCTCCCCAATCAATTCTAACATCCTCTAAAGTGGTTTGTACTCTACCCGAGAGGGTTAATCGACCACCAACAGGAACTGTATGAAACTCTTGTTCATTAATTTTAGGCCGTCCAATATCATGTCCATTTTTATTCGCTCTTAGTCCTGGAATAACACGAAGGTTGGTTGTTTTAACTTTTAGAAGAGTGCCTGGTTTTCCTGTATTTTCTATAGTAAGAGAAAAAATCAAAGTATTGGCACTTTCTCTATAATTGATATACTTGGTAGTAGCAGTAACATTTTCAGAAAGTGCTTGACTTCCTTTGGTAAGGCTCAATGCAGGCATGTCTTCTGAAACCATATCAGCATTGGATTGAGCAAGGAGCACAAAACTAGTTAAGCATCCCCAAAGTAATAAAATCGAACGCATATTTTAATGATTATAATAAGCCTCCTTTTTATGATTAGAAAGGAGGCTTATAGGTTGTGAAAGGATAGAACTGAGGGAAAACTAGTACCGATTAATATTATTTAACTCTTATAGTACTGCTAGAGCTTTTAGACGAGCTAGAAGTAGTTTTACCGTTGACAGTAGTGGTGCTGCTACTTGAACTTTTAGTAGTCATTTGGAACCCGCCACTGTCATTGCCTGAAGCAGTTTTGTTATCATTTCCAAATCGTTGGTCTAATGGGCTCACGTAGTCAGGATCTGATTCAATCGTATTGAGTTTCTTTACCACTTTAAAACTTTCCTTTTTGGGTTTGATTTCGAAAGAAACAGCAAGGGTAGAGCCATGAATGAAAACGTTATCTTTAAAGATTTGACCATCTTGAAAATGAATTTCAAGTGTTTGTTTTCCTGATCCTGTTGTGAAAGTAATGTTAGAAGTATATTGTTGGCTAATCAAGGCTCCATTAACATAGATAACAAAACATTTACGGTCTGCATTGAAAAAATTAAGCTGGGCTCTTCTTGTTCCTGCAACATTAACTGGAGTACAACTAGATACCGCATAAGTATTGGAAGCGGCAGGCATTGTTTTATTTCCTTCCGTAGTTGTTGTTACAGTTGGATTCGCTGGTTGTTGCTGGACCAAACTCCCTTCTTGATAAATAGGGGTACTAGGGATTTCAATAGGAGTGAAACTGTAACGACTAAGATTTTCACCAAAGGACAAGGCTACTTCTTCAGAAGGTGTCTCCATACTACCAACTAAAGTTACTTTGTTACCTTGTTGGAGGAGTTGAATCTCTTTTCCATTAAAGCGAATCGCGTCTCCATCAGTTGTGGTTAGTGTTTTTGTTGTCAACTGCACCAATGTTTGCGCTGTTCCTTTGTAATCTACAATTAAAGTGAAATTGAGCTTTCCTTTTTTGAAGGTTGCTTTCTTAACCGTAGCCGTCAAGTCATTGACTTGTACCATTGCTCCCGTCTTTAAAGGGAGTGCTTCTAAGCTTAGAACATCTGTAGTTGTTGCTTGATGCAAGCCATTTAAATCCAATTTAAAACTGTTGCGACGAAAATCGAAATTACCATCTACACGAGGCACAAAAGCTATTTGTCCTTTTGGTTTAATGACTTTAAACTTTCCCTTTTTAGGTTTGTAAGTGCCTGCATTATCATAATTGAAACCTACCTTTTGGGTATTATAAGCATAGTAGGTATCACTGTTATTTTTGATTGTTAATCGAAACTTGCAGTAATCTTCCTTGGCAATAATATCCTTGAGCGATAAGGCACAGTCTTCAATTTCAAGGGTAGGAGGAGCAATATAGTTGATTTCGTCTTGAGCAAATAAGAATAAGCTGCTAAAGCAGCAACATAGGAGAGTAAGGAAACGCATGATTTAATTTTTTGTATACACCAGAGCTCTCCAATAAGAGAGAATAGCTCCAGATTGTAAAAGAGTGAGGGAAATCGTAGAACAACTAAACGATAGACATTTAGTCTATCGTTTAGTTGTTCTAGTAAAGTTGGTGAATTTATACTAAAAGCTTACTAAACGAACTTTTGAACTACCTATAAAATTGATCTTTAAAAGAGATGGAAATTTGAATGAAATTTATTGCATGCTGAAAATGAGTTATTTAGGTTGTTTTTGCGACAGCTCACAATTCTTATTACTGCTGCTTGTTAAAAGATAGCAGTCTATCCAAAAAGTAACACCTTATTGTTGTTTGTATTCAATAATAATGGGCATAATTTGTTGATCAGTTGCAATGCCTTGTACCCGAGAACCTGTTTTGTCATACTCTAGATAAGTGGTTGGGATAAGATTGCTTCCTAAGATGGAAAAAACACGTTGAACAACATCTAAGGGCTCCTCAATAGAGTTCATTTGATCGATAAGTTCCTCTATTCGCAATTGCTTTTTAGAGAACAACACCACAATGTGATTGACGCCTTCAGGGCCTTTTAACTCGTCTATTTTGAGGCGCTCTTGACCTTTGGGAACAGTGAAGGCAGCTTGCTCTTCTCCTTTGAAAAAAGCGCGTTCGCCTTTTTGAGGGAACTGTAAATAAATGCCGCGTTCCGCATCGCCTTCCAATACATAAACATACCCCTTCTTATCATTAACAATTGCAATGTTATAAGGCGTGCCTTGTGCATAAGGGCCATCTTGGTCTACAAAAACATTCTCTTTGCGGACTGTACTTAGGGTTTTACCTTGCATATAAACAGCAACTTCTCCCATTAAGCCTTTTTCTTCTGCTAAGGTTTTTAGCTGGCGCTTGGAGTAGCGACGCTTAGGGAAGACCAGATAATTGCGCAAGTTGACGATTGCATAACGCATGCGGCGGTATTGTTCTTCTGAAAAATGGTTGATGCAATAAGTGCGCGGGTTTTCTGACATAATATTGCGCGTGTCAGGTTTGTAAAAACGTTTTCTACCAGATTGATCTTTCATCCGTCCAATATATCCACAGCGTTCATCTACGGTTTCATAAGTTAAAACAGGATCCGCAGGTGTATCGCAAATCAAATCGCCTTCGGTCATGCAATTGCTGCCATCTACAAATTCTCGAGTTTCTGAAGCTTTTGGACCAGCTGTTGGGAATAAGGTAAAATAATGCCCCATTTGACGAGCTAAAGAAACACCATCATCTAAGCAAGATTGATCTAGAATAATACGATCGGTATTGCGTTCTAAATCGCCAGGATAATAGGTGTAACCACAAAATTTAAGAGGCCCATCAGAAATACTACCCACTAAATATAGATTGATGACGTCCTTGACATCATTGCCAGCACAAAGACTGGTTTCTTGTTCTTTATCAAAATCATAAAACTCGTCCTTACTGATGTAATTGTAGTCTCCTAACAATACAAATTGTATATAAATAGGGACAAAAAATTTATTGAGTTGATCAAAGGCACCTTGTACTTGATCAATACTCACGGTTTTGTCTCCTCCACGGACGATATGTACTTTTACAGGGACTTCCGTCATCCCTTTAGACGTAGCCATCTTGAAGGCATCTAAATTTTCCTTGTGGTTTTTTAAGAAATTCTCTTGTTCGGTATTAATAACAGTACCAGAGTATTGTTTTTTGGTAAGAATACGACGCTCTTGTGCCCAACTATTCGTGCTTTGAAGTAAGACGAAGGCAACTACAAAGAGTAAAGCTTTGTTCATGATTGATTTAATTATTCTAAAATTTAAAAGTAGGCATTACTATAAAACAACGCCCACAGAAATAGATACATGAGCGAAGTGAATAAATAATATAATACAATTGCAAGGAATATGCAAGGAGAAGTCCTTGCCTTCCACAAAGGTATAAATGAAGTGGTGTACACCACTTCAAGGCCTAATCAATACAACAAGTTGATGATTAGCAATCTAAAAATAGCGATCAGTTGTTGTAGGAAGTGGGAATAACTAAAAGAGGTTCTAGAATTTTTTAAAAAAATGCTTTTAGAGAATGGTAGAGCATTCTGTAAGGCCATTTATAGTGCAGGTAAAGTCAATGTGGACTGAAAGCTATCTTCCGTTAATTCTAACACTTCTGCCTCTACGTTTTTGTCTGTAATGACAAAATTAACATCACTACCATCTGCATTTACCATTAACGTGCCATCAATGCGATATTTGGAAACCCAGTGGTCTTTCCAGGTAATGGATACATCCATAGTATGACGATCGCCCTCTTGAGTAGCATTGCTAACTTTTACTTTAGGTTTAGCAAAGTTATCACTATAAACCATGCGGATAGCAGGGTAAATCAATGCCGTTGCAAAGTCTTTAGGAGAAGTTCCTATGCGTTCGTAATTTTGATATTTAACCACATCAAGATCATTGTCGGCAGCTCCACCTGCTGCGCGTCCATTGCTTGAACTAGAACTGCTGCTTGAGCTAGAACGGCGGCTAGAACTGCTTGAACTATTATAAGAGCGACTACTAGATTCTTCTTGATTGGCCTGATAATTCTCTTCGTCTAAATCATCATCCCAACTTACATCAGAAACTAAGGTGTCAATGGCTACTGTCGTAGAATCATTAGCAGGAGTAGTAGCAGCATATCTTGGATCATCTCCACAACTTGCCAATAAAATGGCGACGAGTAAAAGGAAGGTGTAAGGCATCATAGCAAGATAATCTAGGAATACACGAAGAAGTGTAAGGTGAATAAAAAACTTCAAGTAGGAAAATAGAGCGAAATAAGCAAACAACAAAATTTTAACCCAATAATATAACCAAGGGAATACACCAGTACTTCACAATTGACTTATCTATCGGAGGATTACTGAAAAAGATTTTTCCTGATATAGTGATAGGATAAGTTTGTGAAGTCGAATTCCTATTCTTTTTTCCAGCCTTAAAAGTTTAGCTTCTAAAAGCAACGACTAAATACAACTTGTTGGAAAAAAGTAACAAAAATAAAAGCAAGTAAAAGCAGTAAACAAAACCATAAAAGTACTTACTTTACGTTAAAGTAGACGACTTAAATAAAATTTGTATAGATGTTTTTAGCAAGGAAAAAAAGATAAATGGCAGTACTTGATTTAATAGAAAGAGATTTAAAAATGGAACACATAGAAGGAAGGTGTAATTAGAAGGAATCTTAAAAAAGTGGCTTATAAACAAGCATTTATCGTCAAAATTTACAAATCAATATCAAGAGGCTGAAAGAAGAACTGGGATTAGAATAAATACTACCCAAATTACTATCAAGACTTTTATCGAAATGATTGAAGTTTTTATGAAAACTGAATTCGAGTTGATTTGATACAATTTTGAGCAAGTTAAAACTCAAAAGAGTTTATATCCTTATTCAATGAATTTATATTGGGGAATGGCATTCGATTTTTTTCTACTCAAAAATTCAGAAAAAAAAATAGTACTTCATTTTGGAAAATTGTTAAATTGAAAAAAGCCAGCTGAGAACAATGCCTACAACGTCCATTCTTCTCATTCGGTTGGCACGACGTGTATGCGGTGACGCTAAGGAGATAATTTTTCTGACAGCTAGGACTATTAGCCCCAATCTTACAACAACTTATTGGCCTTTGGAATACAAAATCAACCTACCAATTAATATTTAGATAGTATGCACCTTCAAAGAAGTTTCTTGTGTAAGCGAAATCTTATCCTCCTTGTATGTCTATTTCATATTGTTCTATTAAGAGCGCAGTCTACTTCTGATAGTGTTCTTATTAATCCAATGGATACAACGATTGTTGCTAGTGTTTTTGCTGAAACTCTTGTAGAAGCCCCTGTTCCCAATATTGGGGTTGCCAAATTTGAGCTGCATTTCGATAACGATCAAATTACTATTCAAGCAAAAAAGGGGCACAAGGTAACCAACCTTCCTGCAAAATTTACCAGTACTTTTGAGTTAAAAGGAGAATCTAGAGCAATTTTGTTTGAAAATGGAACAGCAACAATCCCTTATATTGCAACTTATATAGGGGAGTTGTTGTCGGTGCGTTCTCAGTATCAGAATTGTAAAGTAAAAGCTTGCCCCGATTGCGATCCTACAACACATCCTAAACAAGAAGATGTCATTTGTTTGGAGGAGGAGCACAGTCAATTGGTACATGTTAAAAAACGCCAAAATGGAAGTTTGCGTATCCAGTCTATCGCTTTGTGGTGGTCTATTATTCCACCTTTAGTAGCGATTTTTTTAGCACTGCTTTTCCGTCAAGTTTTATTGGCCTTGTTTATGGGGATTTTAGCGGGCTCTTGGGTGGTCGCCGGAATGCCTTTTACGCCTTATGATATTGTGAAGAGCTTCTTTAGTGTGCTTGACCACTATATCTTAGGGGCCCTTAATAGCAGCAGCCATTTATCTGTTTTAGTGTTTTCGGTTATGATTGGTGGAGTTGTGGCGATTATTTCGCGGAATGGCGGAATGGCTGGAGTGGTTAAGCAACTTGCTCCCTTAGCAAAAGGCCCGAAAAGCACACAGTTGGTGGCTTGGCTGTTAGGTGTTGCCATCTTTTTTGATGATTATGCGAATAGTTTGATTGTGGGGAATACCATTCGCCCACTGACCGATAAATACAAGATTTCTAGAGAGAAGCTCGCTTATATTGTTGATAGTACGGCTGCTCCCATTTCAGCAGTGGCTTTTATTACAACATGGATTGGAGCAGAGTTGAATTATATTAGTGATGCCTTGCCTTCTTTGGCAGGGTTGGATAATCCTCCATCTGCTTATTCTATGTTTTTGAGTTCTTTGCCCTACTCGTTTTACTCCTTCTTTACTTTGTTGTTCATTCTAATCATTATCTACACTGGTAGAGACTTTGGAGCTATGTATAAAGCAGAACATCGTGCTCGAACAACAGGGCGTGTTTTTGATACCGAGGGAGAAGCTTTGAGTGAGGATGATATGGAAGAATTAGAGCCCGTAGAAGGCGCTCCTCACCGTTGGATCAATGGATTTTTGCCGATTTTAACGGTTGTCTTGGGAACCTTACTAGGACTGATTGATACGGGAATGCAGACGTGTTATAATGAATTAGCAGGCATGGATATAGTGACCAATTTACCCAATAGTAATTGGGGAACAGTTTGGAACAATATGGCCTACTTAAACGATACCAATGTGGCACCTACTGGAGCCGTAGAGCCGATTGGTTTTGTGCGTAAAATGGGGATTCTTATTGGAAAATCCGATTCTTATGCAGCTTTGTTATGGGCTTCAATGTCCGCTATTATGCTGGCCTTAATTTTAACGGTTAGTCAGCGTATCATGAAGCTTTCTGCGGCAATAGAAACGGTTGTTGCGGGCTTTAAAACGATGATGCCTGCTTTATTGATTTTAATCTTAGCTTGGGCCTTAGCAACAACAACAGAAGAGTTGTCTACCGCAGAATTTTTGACAGCTGCTTTGGGGGATGCTTTGAGTCCTTATATGGTCCCTGTAGTCGTCTTTATTTTGGCTGCTTTAATTGCCTTTTCTACAGGATCTAGTTGGAGTACAATGGCTATCTTATATCCTATTGCGATTCCTTTGTGCTGGAGCATTAGTCAGAATGCAGGGCTGCCTTTAGAAACAGCAATGGAGTTGTTATACAATGTTATTGCTGTTGTTTTAGCGGCTTCAGTATTGGGGGATCACTGTTCTCCAATTTCTGATACAACAATTTTAAGCTCGCTTTCGTCTAGCTGTAACCACATTGATCACGTTAAAACACAGTTGCCTTATGCTTTAACGGTAGGGGCGGTTAGTTTGATGTTGTCTTATGCTTCTACAGCATTCAATATTCCGTTTATAGTAAGTATGTTGGTTGGTTTAGCTATTTTATTTGGAGTGATAATGATGTTTGGAAAAGTAGTACCAGAAGCTGCAAAAAAGTAGATTGTATGAGATTAAAAAATAACATGAAAAATTTACTAGTAATACTTGTTTTGGTCACTTTCATGGCTTGTGGCTCCGTTTCTAATTCCAAGTCATTAGAGCAGGTCGAAAGAAAACAAACCTATCAGGCGTTGCGTAAGGCGTTTAAAAGTTCTTTAATAAAGCATTTAAAAGCCCCTCAATTTTATGATGATGAAGAAAACCTTCCACCAAATATCTCTGTGGTACATTATCCTTCTGAAGGCAGAAACTTAAAAGGATTATTGCACACCTCTAATATTGATTCTACTAAAAAAACAAAAGCACTCGTTTACTTACATGGTGGTTTTGCTCTTGGTTATCCTGATGTAACAGATTGCCAACCTTTCCTTGATGCTGGATATGTTGTTTTTGCTCCAGCTTATAGAGGCGAAAATGGAAACGAAGGCAATTTTGAATGTTTTTATGGAGAAGTATCTGATGCAGAGAACGCTGTCAAGTGGTTATCAACACAAGCTTATATTGATGCCGATCAAATCTTTGTATTTGGTCACAGTATTGGTGGTGGTGTTTCGGCCTTGTTAAGCTTGAATGATAATTGCCCCTCGAAGTTGAATGGTAGTGCTGCTGGACTTTACTTCAAGGAATCTTTTGTTGAATTAGTAGGGAAAGAGAAGATTCCTTTTGATCTTACAGTGGAAGAGGAATATTTCTTCCGTTGCCCTATTTACACTTTGAACTATCTTTTGAAGAAACATATGATGTATATTGGGACAGACGATTATTATAAGGAGTACAAGACTTACATTTTAGAATTGTATGGAACCACTCCTCAAAATTTTAAACTAGTCGAAATACCTGGTGATCACTTCTCTAGCTTGGAACCATCAATGAAAAGCTTCTTAAAAGAAATTGAAAAAATGTTATAATCATAACTCAAAAACTATAATCAACGTACCGATTGTAATTATTTTACCATCCAGTGATTCGTTGATTAAAACGGTCCCTTTTTCTGATGGAATAGAGCATATCTAAATAAGCAATCAGAAGAAATGAATAAAAAAATTATGAAAAGAAGAAAGGAAAATAACTTACCCCCTTTTAGTTGTACGCATACTCCAAATTTCCCAGAACTGTTGTCTAAATTGGGGTGTACCCTAATGGTTAGTACTTACCAAGCTGGTAAATTGATTTTTGTCAGTGCGACTAATGATCAACAATTGGTACAACTACCCCGTACCTTCAAACGAGCAATGGGGGTCGCTTTGAAAGAGGATAAAATGGCTGTTGCAACGGCGAATGAAATTATCACGTTTGTGAACTCTCCTCAACTCGCTGCTACTTACCCGAGTAAACCACAAACTTATGATGCTTTGTATGTGCCTAGAGCTACCTATTATACGGGGCATTTAGATATGCACGATTTGCATTATGGAAAGGAGGCGCTTTGGGGGGTGAATACGTCGTTCTCTTGTTTGTGTCAACTGGATACCGAGTACAGTTTCCGTCCAATTTGGAAACCACACTTTATTACCGAGCTAGCCTCTGAAGATCGTTGTCACCTCAATGGCTTGGCAATGCACGAAGGAGAGCCGCTTTATGTATCAGCTTTGGGAACAGGGAATACCCACCAGAGTTGGCGAGAGAATATCACAGGGGGAGGAGTGGTGCTGCACATTCCAACCAACGAAATTATAGCAGAAGGATTAGCGATGCCTCATGCGCCCCGTATTTATGATGGCAAATTGTATGTCTTGATGTCGGCCAAGGAGCAGTTGGTTTGTATTGATCCCAATACGGGGAAATATGATGTTGTAGCTGAGGTCCCTGGTTTTGTTCGTGGAATGGCTAAATACGATGATTATTTGTTTATTGGAACGTCCAAACTGCGTAAGAAATCATCGACCTTTAAGCATTTAGATATTGCAGAAAAGGCCGATGCAGCAGGGGTAACCGTTGTGCAATTATCAACGGGTAAAGTCGTTGCACAATTGCAATGGTTGGTCAGTGTAGATGAGATTTATGATGTACAGATATTGCCTAATGCAAGTCGCCCAAACATTATTAACACTTATGGAGAAAACCACAATTACGCACTGATGTTGCCTGATGCTACCTATTGGGCTCGACCATCTGATCGAAAATTATAAACCAACTTTATCTTACTGCCTTCTAAAACCTAAACCAATGGGACTATTTGATTTTTTTAAAAAGAAAGAGAACAAGGACAAAAAGGAAGAGCAATCGACCTCCTTATTTCAAGCAGTAGAGCCATATGGTGTTTATTTAATGCTCTATGTACGGATGCAATCGCAGGGGAATTATGCGCCTATTGCAGCTTATGAAGCCCCTAATGGAGAGATGATAGGGTTCTTGTATGTGAATGGCGAGGACGATTCTTATTCGTTCTCCGCGACAGAGGCGATTGATAAAATGACGGCACATTTTGAGCAGCAATTGGAAAAGGGGGCATTGCTTTCTTACGCCATCTTTTATCATTCTTCCTTTAATAAAGATGGAAATCATGCGGTTGCCCTTAGGGATACGGATCTGAAAGCCATTTCTATGCGCTATCATTTTAAGAAAGAAGGCAAAGGAGCGTTAGCTTTGCCTTATAAGTTCCAAAAAGAAGAGATCACTTATGCGGGGATTGAAGGTTTTGCTCCAGAGGAAATTGATCGCTTATTTAATATTCCAGTAGAAGAAGGAAAGGATTATTTCCAAGATAGAGAAGAAATCATTCCGCCAAGCGAAGAAAATGAAATAGGCTTGCTTATTAAAAAATCTAACACCCACAATTTGCACAATACTTGGAGTGGCATTTTTGGCTTTGATACCTACAGTACCGAAAAAGGAGCGCAACCTTTACAAGAACATGCGGCTATAGCCATTAATAAGGCTCCTTCCTTAAGTACAGCATCCATTACCATTAGACAACTAGATTATGAAGATATAGTATTTAAGACGATCTCTGAGAAAGATGTTTTTAGGAGTATTTTACCTGTTGTAAAAACCGATTATCTCTTAGATTTTGAGACCAAAGGCATTCAAGAATGGGAGAATGTAGCTAATCTAGAAGCGATTGTTTCTGGGCGAGGTCGCGCTACTTTTGGTCTGTGGTTTTTTGCTACTGATTATGCTGAAAACAGAACAAAATACCTTACTCAAAAGAATTTCTCGATTCATGTGAGTGGAATTGCTTTTGTTGTTGATAGACATCAACCTTCGCCTCCTTCTGAAGATGGCCCGAATTATAGTGAAGATTTTACCGCATATATGCCCAATAACGACCTGCCTAATTATGCTTGTTTTGATTTTGTTGGGGTTTTAGAGGATTTTAGAACGACTACCTTATTAGAGGACAATAGCCTACAAGGGTATATCTTAACGGTTCGAATGATTACGAATCCTGATCAGCATGATTTTTTTACAATTGACTTGTATGTGGCGCCAGAAAATATGCGCTTTGAAACTTTGGTGAAGGGGATGAAGTTGACGGGAATGTTTCAGATGCAGGGTTGTATGGTGTAGGAGATTTTGTTTTTCTACTCTTAAGAGCATGATTTTTTTGTAAACTATAAACTTACGTTATAGCACCCTCTCTTTTAATTGGGGGGATGTTTGTTGTCCTATCTCGGTTGAATCCCTCAACGACTTCCTTATCTTTTTGCTTAGAAGACGGCCTAAGTTATATTATATGCTCTATTCTTTTAGTGATAGGATTGTCAAGATATCTGTGTTAGCCTATTACTTTTTCCAAATGCCATATTTTGGAAACGATTTGCCAACCCTTTTCTCCATTAACAAAGCCAAGATGGTCTACAAAAATGTTATGGTGTGCTCTTATTCTAACTTTTACTGTTGCACAATGAATTGATAACCAGTCGATCATTAGAATTTCTGCTTCCAGTTTTTGTTCTTTGCTCGCAGGCGAAATTCTTCCTCCGACATCTTTACTAAAACTAGCAATAGGCTCGACAAAAACTTTGTTCCCATCAACATCAAAAAGACTAGCGTTTTTGTGAAATACTTTGTTAAGTTTTTTAGTATCACAATGATGAATAGCATCAAAATAAGTTTGTACTGCATTTAATAAATTGGTCGTTGAATTCATCTTTTGTTTTTGTACGATTTCTGAATTTATTTTTAGCAAAACTAGTCTAAACAGGTCGTTACTTTGAATTTAGCAATTGAGCATTTTTAATTTTTAGTTGAATTTTTTTCAACTAGGTTATAACTGGAAATGACTAACTTTGTGCCTTATGGAGATTAAATATTTTAGACTTATAAAAACAATTGAAGAAGAGGGGAGCATTGCCAATTCGGCAGAAAAATTATTCTTAACACAATCTGCTTTAAGCCATCAATTAAGGGCGTTGGAAGAACGTTTAGGCTTCAAAGTTTTTTATCGGAAACGCAATAATTGGGAATTGACTGATGAAGGGACTGAACTCTATATATTGGGTAATTCAATTCTCAAAAGTATTAAAAAGGGGTTTCAGAATATTGAACAATTAAGAACAGGCTCTGTCGGAAAGATCAAGGTTAGCACAGAATGTTATAGTTTTTACCAAGGCCTTGCTTCTTTTATTCAAAAAATGGGGCTTCTGTACCCAGAAATAGAAGTTGATTTAATTCTTGAAGCTACCCATCAACCCATTTCAAAAATATTGTCCAATGATATTGATATTGCGCTCGTAACTTCAAAACCAGCCAATGAAATGCTGTCGAGTATTAAGGTGTATGAAGATGAGGTATTTGCAATAATGCATAAAGAAAACCCTATGAATAGGGTTGATTTTTTGGATGAGCATGATTTTTCTAATGCACGGTTGCTCATCCATTCTTTTCCTTTGGAAACAGTTTCTGTTTACAAAGAATTCCTCGAACCTCATAAGATTAAACCACTTAAGATTTCTGCTATTCCACTTACTGAGGTTGCTTTGGAAATGGTCCGTGCCAATATGGGTATAATGTGTATGCCTAAATGGGCATTGAAGTCATTTAAAATATCTAATGACTTGATTTTTAAGAAAATTAGCAATAAAGGATTGAAAAGAGTACATTACTTGGTTTTTCGTAAATCGGATGAGAGCAAGAAGTATTTCAATGATTTTATTGCCAATTTTGAAGAAGATTTTTCAAAGAAATGAATCTTTTCTAAGTACAGGACAAAAGTCTAATTTGATGAACTAGGGGCAAGAAAATTAAGTAATTATAGCTGGAGGTGCTCCAGATATCTCTAAGGAGTCTAAAGAAATTATTCCATCTTATGAAGGAATCTAATGTTGGAAAAGAAGGTTCTAATTTCCAAAATTATTTAATCGAAGAGTTTTTTCTAAAACCATTCTGTTTCCAGTTTTTTGGGGGATTCGATTAATAAAATGGACTATACCTCAAACCTACCGCAAATCAACCACCAAAGCACCCGTCTCCACCACGTCCACATAAGGAATCCCTAAACGATCACAATCGGCGGCCCAGCGTTGGCGATTCCAACGATTACTAGAACCATCAAAAACTAAGGTTTGATAATCATAAAGCAAGGCAATGCGTTCTAAATCATACAAACGTGGATTGCCATGAAGGAGGACATAATCAACGGAAAGTGGTGTGCCGCTTTCTAGGTAAACTTCTTCCGCGCCATAAAGCGCTAAGCGAGTTCCAAAGAAGATGCCCTTGCCATTGATGTATTCTCCAAAATTTCCTCTGTAAGTCGTTTTTAAGGTAAATTTCTGTTGGTTGGTAATGCCTTGGGCGTATAGGTAGTTTTGTTGTAGATATTCCAATTGATTCCCTAGAAGAAGGGTCGAATCGATCCATGTGAAAGATGTTTTGCCATCTAAAACGCTCCATGCACTACTTTTTCGACTATTATAAATACATAACTGTGCTTGTTGTCGTTGCTCCCCTTGTTGCCAAACCTCAAAACTTAGGAAAATAGCAATTCCTGTGAGGGCTGCAATACCCCAAGGTAGACGTCGTTGAAGTAGGCAAATGATAATCGAAATTAGAATAAAATAAGCCAACCATAATTGCCATGTTTCTAACCAAAATCCTTCCCAAACAGCTCCAGGTAGTTGTTGGATGCCAAAAATGAGTGTATTCATTACAAAGAGTAAAGACTCAAATAACTTGGCGATCAGGACTCCTAAAATGGGTACCTGAGAAAGTAGGAGCAAGGCTAAGCCTACAGCCAATAAAACACCCGCCAAAGCAGTGACGACGAGCCCAGACAACCAAAAGAAGACGGGGAATTGGTGAAAATAGTATAAACTTAAGGGGGTAGTGGCTATTTGGGCAGCTATAGAAACAGCTATTCCTTGCCAGAGCCAATCTTTCCAACGGGTGTTCGTTTTCCAAAGGGCATAAATTTTAGGATGCAAATAGACAATGCCAATCAAAGCCAAATAGGAGAGCTGAAATCCGACTTGATAGAGTAGATTCGTATCTAAACAAAGGAGCAAAAAGGCAGAGGCTGCCAAGGAATTATAAATATTAATGGAGCGCCCTAGCACTTGTCCCAATAACAAAAAAGAAAACATGGTACTTGCTCGTAACACAGAGGCAGAAGCGCCTGTGAGCAAGGCAAATAACCACAAGAATACAAGTAATAAAAGAGCTCTTAGACGTTTGCCTTTGGGGCCCAAAAGGGTTAAAAAACGTAGTAGAAAACCTAAAATGGCAATTAGAATACCAACATGTAATCCAGAAACAGCCAAAACATGCATGGCTCCTGTGTCTGCATAGGCATTTTTTAATGGACGGTCTAAGCTGGATTTAGCACCCAATAATAAGGCAGCAGCAACCGCATATTCATTAGGAGTCGTAATGGTTTCTTTTAAAATCTCTAGAAGGCTATTTTTCCAAGTATAAATTTGTTGTTGCCAATATTGACCATCCCAAGCCATGACATGCCAGTCTTTTCGAGGTAGATAACACTGTTGATAAATATTCTGATGAGCATAATATTGTTGCGCATCAAAAGCTGCTGGGTTTTGAGGAGTAGCAATGGGATTTAAGCGTGCCTCAAAAAGCAATTCTTGACCATATTCTAATAGAATACTGGCGGTATCTAGTTGTATATAAGCGAGTACCTTGCCTGAGCAGGGCTGCCAACTGCTATCTTGTCGCATGGATTTTAGGTGAAGAATGGTCTTCATACTTTTAGCCTTGCGTTCAGGTGGTGTGCCTAGAACCGCGATGTATGTGACCAAAGAATCACCAGAATGGCTGACATGGTTGGGGAAGTAGCGATGGTCTTGTTGATAGCTTAAAGCGTAGCCTAAAAAAACAAGGCCACTAGTTGCAATAGCTCCCCAAATCTGTACAGCTCGTATACTAGGATCTTTTTGGAACCATCCAATAACTAACAAAAACAATGGAATGGCTAGTAAACAACTTAAAAAAGAAAAAGAGAAAACATGAAAAGAATAAAGAACTATACCTAATAGGAGGGGGAGCAAGAGACGAACAAAGGGGACAGGATGCCAAGACATGAGGCGACTAATTAAGTCAAAGTAAATAAAATAATAATAAGGACGGATAAGATAAGTAGAAGTATAAAACTATTCTACTATTAGCTCTAATTAAATTTATAGAAAAAAAGAGCTATGAAATTATTTTATTGTTTTAGGTATCCATTATGTTATTTTTGTCCTATGCTATTTGCCCTTGTGGACGAGAGATGCTTACATATTTAACTATTAGCTATGGCTTAGAAAAAAACTAAACGGACATTCGCTCGATTATTTTTTGAGCTGTTTTATAACGGTTTTAATAGCTTAGATGGATAATTGGGGCATATCAACAATCTCCTCTAGAGGAGATTGTTGATATGCTAGCACTTTTCTACGACTTGCTGTTTTCCTTTTGCAAGCCCTTTTTTAAAGACATTCATTTCAGAATGGCATTTCAAAATGAGAAGAGAATACTCGTCTTTTTTGCCAAAAATCTTACAAAAAGCAATGTCATTAGTTGCATCTACAAATTTTATTCTTCTTTATTTTTAAACAAAGTGAGTGTGTAAACGTCATCAAATAGAGGTAGTATGTAATTAAAAATATTATAAAAAAAGCAAATAAAGAGCGCATATTGTAAGTACTCTTGTCTAGTTTTATTTTAGAACAAATTTAGCTGTATATTAGTGGCTTAATGATCCTCCCTTAACACTTCGAACCCTATCAATTAACGGTTATCCTTCAATAATGCTTCTATCTTATAGAGGTACTCCATAAACAAAATAAGAGAACAAATGAAAAATTACTGGATCAGCTTAGTGCTGTTTTTCAGCAGTTTACCCTTGATGCAAAGTCAATATCATGAAATAGGCGCTGCTCTAGGTGTAAGTAATTATTTAGGAGACTTAGTGCCTCCACAAACGTACTTTTTAGGAACCAATCTATCTGCTGGGTTACAGTATCATTTTAATGTACATCCTCATTTTGCTTTGCGCGGAGGATTGGTACTAGGAAAGCTATCAGGGAATGATCAGAATTCCAATTATGATTCAGGGAGAAGGCAACGAAACTTGCAGTTTGAAAGCCCTTTGTTTGAACTAGGGGTAATGGGGCAGGTGTATATTTTGCCGTTTCATCCGAATCAGAAAAAACATCCTATAAGCCCTTATCTTTTTGCTGGGATAGCTTTATTTCATTTTAACCCCCACACCACTTATCAATCAGAACGGGTTTATTTACAACCTTTGGGGACAGAAGGGCAAAGTATGGAAGGCTATGGAGAGAAATACAATCTTTGGGGGTGGTCGCTGCCATTTGGTGGCGGAGTTAAATTTAACATCAACCGCCGTTTTAATATTATGGTAGAAATAGGTTGTCGCAAGACGTTTACAGATTATTTAGATGATGTTAGTGGGGATTATATAGAGTTGGCAGTATTACGTCAGGGAAACGGCCCACTAGCTGCAGCCTTGTCCAATCGTACTTATAATGATGATGGTGTTCAGATGAGTAGAGTGGGACAACCTAGAGGACGTTCAGGAAAAGATTGGTATATTATAAGCCAAATAGGACTTTCTTACACCTTACAGGGGCGCTATTATTTCAAACCTAAACGCAAAAAAAACAATGCTGCACCAAAAAAGAAGAGTAATGGGCGCTGGATGTAATAGATGTTATGGTATCCTGCTGTTTATATGCAGCGCGTTGACTTCTTTAATGGCGCAAGATTCCACACAAGACCTGAAGGTTTTATCTTGGAATATTCAACTCTTACCACGTAGTTTTAGTTTGTTTTCTAAGAATTTGCGTAAGAAACAACGGCTTCGGACGCCTTGGATTATAGAACATTGCCAGCAGAACGATTACGATGTTATTGTATTTCAAGAAGTTTTTGATAGGCCTATGGCAAAAAAGCTTCAGAAAGAATTACTAAAAGAGTATCCTTATCAAGTGCAGCCCTTGCGTCAAGCAGGTCGTTTTACAAGTAGTGGTATTTTGATCGTTAGTAAATATGAACTAGAACAGGTAGGAGCCGTAGTTTATGCCAAAGGAATAAAGGCGGATGCGTTGGCTGCTAAAGGTTGTACCGTCGTTAAATTGCGCCAAGGAACCAATACTTTATACCTCGCAGGTACTCATTTGCAAGCGGGAGGCTCTATTGTTGCCCAAAAACAGCGTTCTAGCCAATATAAAGAAATCCGAGCATTGTTGAAAAACGTGACGAATGATAGTTTGGCGATTGTTTTAGCAGGAGATTTAAATACTCAAAAAGTAGCGCCAAAAGCGTATCCAGAAATGTTACGCACCTTAGAAATGGAAGATTATCCATTGGAGGAAGAACGGCCTTATACTATTGATAATCAAAATACTTGGAATAAAGGGGCGAAGAACAAACAATTGGATTATATCTTGCTTCGATCTCAAAAAAGTACTATAAAATTAATAAAACAAAAGATCTTGCGTCTTCAGAAAATATGGAAGGAGCAACCCCTTGATTTGGCAGATCACTATGGTGTAATAGCGACCTTCCGATGGGGAATTGCTCCTTCTAAAAAGTAATGGGAAGTAGGTCTTCTTAGATTTTTCCTCCAGAGGAAATTTCATGTAAATCTAAGGCCTCTGTTGTAATTTCTTTGCACAAAACATCTGTTAACAAAACACCTTTGTCATCAGGGCTGCCTGCGATCGTTGCTGCATGAAAGCCTATCTTCGTTTGGGCACTTTTTGCTGTAAACTCTATTTCTTTGTAAGAAAAGTGTCCTTCCAATGCACCATTGTCCAATGTTTTGGTGAAAACAACCCGACCAGCAGCCATGACAATAAATTGCTTTTTGCCTGCTTCAGGGCGGTGCGCATAGGCAAACATTAATTTATAACGTTTTCCAGGAACTGTAGTTATATTTTGCTGCAAGGCAGATTCTTGATCAAGCTCTACAAAGTTGGTTCCTATGAAGTTATCGGCTAAACCATATTCTTTGTAAGAATCACCATGCTCAATATGGGCTTTTATAGGGTTGTCTTTATTGACAAGTAGTACTTCCCAATATTGTGTCCCTTCTGTAAACTGCCCGTTTTTGATGAGATTATCTTGGGCACTTAAAGTCCAAGCTTGTAATAGGATGAAAATGGGTAAAAATAATCGCTTTGTCATAATAAAATTAAAATACTAGTAAAGGTAAGTTCTATGGATTAAGAATAGCTCTTTACTAATGCTAGAGAAAATGGTTCGCTCACATCATTTGTGAGATCGTTTTGCTTAATTAATTAGTGGACACAAAAAATGGAGTTCTTCCTTTTAGTTGGTGTCCTTGTAACAAAAACGGAAAAAAGGGATTGCATTTGTAATGGGGATTTAAGCTCCTTTTCAAGGATAAAAACAAGTACTTTTATTAACTTGGTTATGGCTAGTAATATAGGCCTTTTCAACCAAATAAAATGATGGTTAATCAATAATTGCTGTATAGCATAAAATGAGCCAAAGTATAAAGGTCTTTAAGAAGAGAAGGTATTTAACCCAAGCTTCAGAAGTATACTATAATATTTTACATTTTAAAAACTCTTTGTTTAAAACAAAAAACAATATGAATAAGGCAATAGCAACTATTATACTTGTTGTAGGAATTGGATTTGGTCTGTTTGGATTTAATAAATACAACAACAGCGTAGAAACGATCAAGGTAATTGGCTTAGAATTCTCTGCTAAAAATGATAGTGCTGTGAAAGAAGCTTATTTGTTAATGGGGGGAGGGGCTTTACTAATCTTGGGAGGATTGATTGGTTTGGTCAAAAAATAAAATTAAACCACAAGAACGAGCGCAGGAGTATAGTTTCTGAACTTTAACTCTGAAATAAAGGTAATTTAATAAAAGCACTAAATAAAATGCACAATTTTTTGTAAATTGTCTCGGAATTCTTGGAACTATTTATGCCCCTCTACTGCCAAGAATTTAGATCGCATCATGTTTTGCCCACAACATAGATGTATTGTATTGCTTGTTTTATAATCAAATCCTGTATGAAAATTTTTTTAGTCCTTCTTTTTTCTAGCTGTTGCTGTTTAGCAATGGCACAGCTTAATTATGCCTCTACACAACGTGCTGGAGCACGCAGTAGTTTGGCGCCTTTTTACCATGGTGTTGCTTCTGGTGATCCTTTGAGTGATGCGGTTATTATTTGGACACGTGTTACCACCACAGATACGGCAGCAACAGTTAATTGGCGAGTAGCGACCGATACCACTATGATGACTCTAGTTGATTCTGGAACAGCAGTAACTACTAATGCGCTTGATTATACCGTCAAGGTCGATGTGTCGAATTTACAACCCAATCAATTTTATTATTATGAATTTGAATACAACGGACAGCTCTCTGTTATAGGAAGAACAAAAACAGCTCCAGTAGGAGAGGTAGATAGTTTGCGTTTTGCGGTTGTTTCTTGCGCGTCTTACGCCCATGGTTTCTTTAACGTATACGATAGGATTCGAGAGCGAAATGATGTTGCTGCAGTACTGCACCTAGGGGATTATTATTATGAGTATGGTGACAATGAATATGGAGGCGATCGATCGTACCAACCTTCTACTGAAATTACCAACTTAAGTGATTATAGAATGCGTTTGTCGCATTATCGACTAGACGCTTCATTGATGCGCCTTCATCAACAGTATCCCTTTATTTGTATTTGGGATGATCATGAAACGGCGAATAACTCTTGGGAAGGCGGAGCCGATAACCACGACGGCGGAGAAGGAAATTGGTTCAATAGAAAAGCAGAAGCTATTAAAGCTTACTATGAATGGATGCCTGTGCGTATGCCCGCTCCAGCAGTTGATTCTCAACGTATTTATCGTACCTTTCGCTATGGAGACCTTGTAGAATTACACATGTTGGATACACGCTTAGAAGGAAGAGAAGAGCAAGGATGGAGCGATGCTAATGCTGTAGGGAGAACAATTTTAGGAAAACCTCAGTTTGACTGGTTGTGTCATAACATGGATACTTCTACGGCACAATGGCAGGTACTTGGACAACAAGTCATGATGGCACCTTTTGACGTCAACCCTTTGCCTTTTGGACGACAATATGGTAACAGCGATCAATGGGATGGTTATGAAACAGAGCGCCGAAGTTTATACGATTCTATTTTTGCGAATAATGTGCAAAATGTTGTGGTGCTTACAGGTGACATTCATACGTCTTGGGCCAATGATTTACCAACGCCTTCTTATGATGCTAATACAGGGGCAGGGTCAGCTGGAGTAGAATTTGTTGTGACCAGTGTCACGTCGCCAGGTTTGGCCGCTGCACAGTCTGTTGGGGCAGCACTTTTACGTCAATTAAATGACCATATGAAGTACATAGAATTGTCTTCTAAAGGGTATTATATCTTTGATGTTAATAAAACAAGAGCCCAAGCCGATTGGTATTATGTAGATCGAATTGATCAAGTGAGTGCTACCGAAAATTATGCTACTTCTTGGAAAACAGACGATCAAAGTCGACACCTGACGCCTACAACAGGAGCGGCTCTGCCAAATTCGAGTCAAATAGGTGTTCCAGCACCTTTTTATCCGCGTAGCTTGCCTATCAATACGGCCAATTTACAGCAAATGGACGATGTATTGTTGAGTGTATACCCTAACCCGTTTAAGGATCAATTGACACTACAGTATACATTGACAGAGACAGGACCTGTACAGTTGTATTTATTAGATGCATTAGGTCGGACATTAGCAAGCCAAGATTTGGGAGATGTACCAGCAGGGTTACAACGAGCTACACTAACTTGGCAGAACCTAGTACCAGGCACCTATATTCTATTGGTTGATTTGAATGGTAAGAAGCAACAGCGTATTCTAATTAAACGCTAAATGGATACTTTACCCAAAGTAGGATCATGAAGCGGTATAAGCTTGCCCTGATTCATCAGGAAAATGATCCTACTTTGTGTTTTACCGCCCAAAATTCTGAACCCAATAGCCATCAATATAAGCAATCCCAATGTAGCGATATTGAGGATGGAGTAAATTGACCCGATGTCCTTTACTTGTCATCCAACTTTTCATTACGGCTTTGGGAGAGTTATGCCCCATTGCAATGTTCTCCGCCCAACCAGACCAACTTTTCTCAGAAAAAATACCTAGACGATCACTGAAGGAACCAATACGTTTTTTGCGCCCATTTGGTAGTCGATCATAGGAATCGTGCTCAAAATATTGCTCTACCGCCATATCTTTGGCGTGATAACGCGCTACATTGGTTAATTCAGGATGTAAGGCCAAAGGCTTTAAGCCACGGCGTTTCCGCGTTTGGTTGACCAATAACAAAACCTCTTGTTCAAACTGCTGATTCGAAGACGCAAAGCGTTCCTCTCCAGTAGGCATACCTTTATATGGTTGTGCGAAGAGACTACTACCAGCTGCCAAAAGCAAGACGGAAAAAACAAATTTAAGATGCCACATAAGAATAGAAATACTTTACAAAACTCCAAGGAGCATATGGTGATGAAGAAGTAGAAAATTGTTCAAAGCTATTAATTGGCTTTGTTTCTGTATATTAATGTATAATAATTGAAAGGGGATTCTTGGACAGAATTATTCTATTAGAATAAGAAACAAAAGCACTAACTATTTTGCTAACTTTGTGCCAAGTTTACTCTTTGGCTAGAGTATAAAATTGTTGAATTCTTATAAGATACCAAGATTATGAATTATCTACTGACCTTTTTATTGTTTTGTGGTAGCAGCAGCATGTTGTGGGCACAGCCATCTGTTACTGTTATTGGTTATGTATACGAAAGTAATAACCGCGGGTATCTTAATGGGGTTGAGGTGACCTTGCAAGCTTCAGGACAGGAGGCGGTTTACAAAGCGACGACCAATATCCAAGGCAAATTTGAACTCCAATTACCTATCACCGATAATCCTTATTTAGTAACGGCTAATAAAACAGCTTTTAAGCCAACCAGTATCCAGCTGTCTACTAAAGGTAAACGATATGATGAAGGTGTATTTGCCAAAATAGAAATGAGCCGCCTCCCTGGTTATCGGTTAGAATTGGCAATGACAGAGTTTGTTAATACTTCTGACCTTGGGGCGCCAGCGTATGGTGTAGAAGATGTCAAGATTGAAGTGTACAACAATACCTTACAGAAAGAAGTATACAATGCAGTTAATAAATCAAAGCACGCTATAGAATTTTACTTAGAACAAGGAACGGAGTATATATTTTTACTGCGCAAGGAAGGTTATTATACCAAAAGAATGCGGGCTAATGTTAATGTCAATGGTTGCTTATTGTGTATGGAAGGGTTTGGAAATGTAAAACCTGGTGTCACCGAAAACCTTACTCGGGAGAATACAATGGGAACGCTCCAAGCGAATATCCCTATGCGTAAATTGGTTTTAAATGAAAAGACAAAATTAGAGAACATTTATTATGATTTAGGGAAATCTACCTTGCGCCCAGAGGCGTATGAAGAACTGAATGAGTTAATTAAATTGTTGTATGATAACCCTCAAATTGTAGTAGAAATTAGTGCACATACAGATAGCCGAGGGAATAATCAAGCAAATATGGGGCTGTCGCAACGTCGTGCAAATACTGTTGTCCAATACCTTCAGCGACAAGCAGTTTTAGACCCTAAACAAATGATTGCCAAAGGCTATGGCGAGCTTCGCCCTGTTAATGTTTGTGTGGATGGAGTAGAATGCAGCGAAGAATCTCACCAGAAAAATCGTCGAACAGAATTAATGGTTATTGACATTAAGGCCGAAGATCCTGCTCAGGTACGTTCCTTATCTTCTATGATGCAAGAACGTAATTTTGATCTGATTTTGAAGGCTAATACTGGGGCTTATGTTTCTGGTAACGAAAAGACAGTAGAACGCCCACATAGTGCCAGTCCTTCTAAGCCAGAAAGCATAACAAGCAGTTATTCGGGGTACAAAGTTCAATTGTTAGAAGAAAAAGGACAATTATCAACGGACCAGTTTATTTTTTATGAATTTAAGAACATTACAGTAGACCTTTTAGCACCCAACCATTATGCTTTTTTAGTCGGCAATTATCCAACCCAACAAGCTGCTGAAACGGCTTTAGTAGAGTTGAGCAGAAGTTATCCTAAAGCAAGAGTAGTGCGGTATGAAAGTGGTTTGAGACAACTTTAATGAGAACTAAGAAATGAAGGAAGAATTAAAGAGTAGCAAGATAGCTTTAGAAGGAGTGTTAGAAAATAAGATACTGGTAAGTGTAGAGGAGAAT
Organism: Aureispira sp.; assembly: GCA_050633105.1. Lineage (GTDB taxonomy): Bacteria > Bacteroidota > Bacteroidia > Chitinophagales > Saprospiraceae > Aureispira. The sequence continues at coordinate 58,614 of JBOEFW010000004.1, forward strand.
GACCTTCAAGCTGCTGTTGATTGGTTAGAGGAGTATAGACAAATTAAGAAATGTTTAGAGAGCTCTAATTTGTTACACGATTACCTCCATTCTGTCAAAGACTGGAACATGTATAGTAGAAAAAGCCATGCGGTGAATCTAGCCTTTATTGATTTAGCTATAGAAAATGGTATTGACTTGAATAAAATAAAAGAGGGCAGGACTATTTTGGATTTAGCCATTGATAATAGAAATACTGTTATGGATGCCTTTATTCAACATTTACTAAAACATTATGAACCCATAGCAGTCAAGAATGCTTGGTTATCAAAATCTAGTAAATTCAAACAGAAATATAAGTAACTTTGGTTGGAAAAGACCGCAGAAGGGAGTACACAAGGGAAGAATACATTATTCCAATAAAATTCATTCCAAATTTTGACTTAGCGGTTAACCATTGTCCTCCAAACAAGGTGTTAGAATATGCTCCCATGTACCAATAAAATGACAGACAAAATAGTTGAAATACCCCCCCCCCCAGATGCTACATCCTCTTTTAGAATATTTTCAGCAGTTTCAATGGTTATCTTCAGCAGAACGTACGGCGATTTTAGAAAGCTTAGAAGAGCGCTTTGCGGAAAAAGGAAGAATCTTACTGCATCCAGATTCTACTCAATCACCAACTTATTTTGTAATTAAAGGATGTATACGGCAGTATTATTTGATAGAAGGAGAAGAACGGACCACCACTTTTTATACCGAAAATCAATGGTTGGTTGCTCCATCTTTTCCTGTAGAGTATTACTGGGAACCAACAGAAGATAGTCAATTAGTTGTAGGGTCGGAATCGAAGGCCCAAGTTTTATATGAGCAGTTTCCTGACTTTCAAAAAATTGCCCAGCAAGTATTAGAACAAGCCTTGGAGCAACAACAAAACTGGATGGCTGGTTTTGTAATAGGATCTGCAGAAATGCGGTATAAAAAAATAATAGCAACTCGCCCTGACCTACTCCAACGAGTTCCACAACACCAACTAGCAAGCTATATAGGCGTGAAACCTGAAACGCTTAGTCGTATTCGCAAGCGCCTGACTCCAAAGAAAAAGCCATAACTAAGATTTTGGGGCTACAATAGGAGATTGCCAAAAGCTTTTAAGACATAAAAAGAGTCCAAAGCATGCTTCAAATAAACCACCAGGAAGAGCGCATAGAAGCCCATAAGGCCAACCCAATAATTCTAAGAGACTCCCTAAAGCCAGTAAACTATATCCAAGACTAGCCCACCAACTCCACACAACCGAAAAAGAGGAGGAAGCTTGATACAAGCCCCAACAAAAAGCAAGACTGCCCAATCCTAGCAATAACATAGCGGATTGATAACAATACCATTGAATCATTAAACACAATGTTCGTGTAGGGGCTGGAAGTGTAGGCGATAGCAAAATATAACACCAAGCTGCCAATCCAATAAATAGTAATAAAGCTTCCAAAAATCGAGTGTAACGATAGAGTGTTGCCAATTTGGGAGAGAAGGGGGATAGCCAAGAGGAAATCAAATATCCAAGGGCAATGACGATGATAGAATTCGTAGAAACGAGGAGTCCACCTAAAAGGAGGGTGTTGGAATCAGAAGTAGAAGAGGCAAGCAAGGATTCTAAAAGAGCGGTGCCAACTCCATAGGTAAACAAAGGCAAGAGAAAGAATAAACCAAGTAAGCGTTGATGTTTGATCGTTAGAGGCATGAAACATTGGTGTTTAGTAACAAGGAATAAAGAATGTTACAAACGTAAAGTTTCGCTCTAGAATACGCATTGACTTTTGTCAAGATGCGGTATAGTTTTTTTATAAATAAGAAGAATCAAAAACGAGTGGTAGAATATCTTTCACACTTTCGATACAATAAATGCTTCCAGAGTCACCTTGCAAAATGAGGCGAATGGCTTGTTGATGGCGCATCTCATTCTCAAAAATGACTTGACGACAAGAACCACAAGGAGGAACGGGGCGATCAATGTCTCCATTGGCACTCTTGATGGTAATGGCGACGGCTAATACAGGTGTATCAGGATACTGAGCTGCTGCGGAGAACAAAGCAACACGCTCTCCACATAACGTAACAGGATAAGCGGCATTCTCCTGATTGCAACCACGCACAATTTTACCATTGGCCAAGAGGGCGGCAGCGCCCACTTTAAAATTAGAATAAGGAGCGTAGGCTACTTCCGCAGCTTGTTTCGCTTCCGCCAAGAGTTGGGCATCAGTAGCCGTTAGTTCACTAGTATTGGCGGCTTCTTGAATCTCGGTCTGCAAGGTGATTTTTTTCATGCCCTTTTTTTGGAGTAAAATAGTCGATGGGGAATTATGGTTTCTATACTAGGAACAGTACATTTGCTAGAAGAGTTGTTAAGAAAAGAATGCAGGATAGAACTGTTTTTCTTTAAGACCTTAAGCAGGTGGTTACTTTTAATTCGTACAACTCATGGAGCATTGTGCTTTAGAGTTAAATGACTACTAAAAGTAACACCAATAATAGCAATATGCCTAGCTTTTAAGGAACTGTTGAAAAAACAACAGCCGATAAACTTACGAAAGTTGGCGCTAAATGCAACAAAAAACTGTACAAAAATGAAGAAGATCTTATTAATTGGGGCTGGGCTCTCTGCTACTTCCTTGATTGACTACTTATTAGAACAGGCAGAAATTTATGATTGGCAACTTACAGTAGCGGATCAATCGCTAGAACTAGCCCAACAAAAAGTAGATGGACACGCCAGAGGAAAAGCCGTGACTTTTAATGCCTTAGAGGCGCAAGAGCGCCAGCCTTACTTGGAAGAGGCAGACATGGTTGTTTCGATGCTACCAGCACATTTGCACATTCATGTAGCAAAAGATTGTTTGCGTTTGGGTAAAAATTTAGCAACGGCGTCTTATGTTTCTCCTGCACTCAAAGAATTGCACGACGAAGTGGTCAAAAAAGATTTAATCTTCTTAAATGAAATTGGTTTAGATCCAGGGATTGATCACATGTCTGCTATGCAAATGATTAATAACATTCGAGAGAAAGGCGGCAAAATCCATGCTTTTTATTCTTATACAGGTGGATTAGTGGCTCCTGAAAGTGATACCAACCCTTGGCATTATAAATTTAGCTGGAACCCCCGTAATGTTGTATTGGCAGGACAAGGAGTGTCTCAATATCTGTACGAACACCGTTACCGCCACACCCCTTACCACCGACTATTTAGCCGATCAGATTTGGTTTATATCCCAACAATGGGCTGGTATGATGCTTATCCTAACCGTACTTCCCTCAAATATAGAGGCTCTTATGGTTTAGACGATATTCCAACAATCATGCGAGGCACCTTGCGTTACAAAGGCTTTTGCAAAGCATGGGATTTATTGGTGCGTTTGGGCTTAACCGACGACACCTATAGAATGGCTTATTCTGATGATTTGACTTATCGTCAATGGTTGCGTAGTTATCTACCATCTAACTTGGAGCGCTCTGGATATGGGACTATTCGTGGTCAATTAGCCACTTTGTTTGATTTGAACTTATCTGATGAAGCTTTAGATAAGTTAGAATGGTTAGGTTTGTTTTCTAATGAGAAAATTCCATTGGATGAAGCAACTTCTGCGCAAATTTTACAAGAACTGTTAGAGCGCAAATGGAAATTAGAACCAGAAGACAAAGACATGATTTTGATGCAGCATGAAGTAGAATATGAATTGGAGGGGCAGAAAAAACGCCATTTATCTACGCTGATCAATTATGGAGAGAACAAAGAGCACACCGCTATGGCTAAACTAGTAGGCTTGCCCCTAGCTATTGGTGTTAAAAACATCTTGTTGGGCAACATCCAATCAAAAGGAGTTGTTATTCCAATTCAGGCCGATGTTTACGAACCTATCATGCAAGAATTAGCTACCTATGGCGTTGAATTCGCAGAAATGGATACCGTCATAGAATCCTTTAATGACTATTTTCAAGAGGAAGCATAGTTGGTTTTATAGGGTAGAATTTTTTAGACGTGATAAGAGTAATGATAGAAAAACAGCAAACTTTAAATCAGATAAAACGTTTTTTTAAAGCAAGGGCAATGGAGAGCATTGAACTTGTTTTAGAACTAGCGGCAAATCAATGCTTGAAAAAAAAGTATGATTTAAATTGCAGTGGAATAGCTTGACAAAAGCGCCAGCTTCTATATTTCAGAAGACGAATAAGATAAGAACGTGGTTACCCAACAGTAGAATTGAGTTTTGATAAGTATAAAATAAAACAAAATGAAAGAGGCATATATTATTGATGGTATTCGTACACCTATTGGTAACTTTTGTGGTACCCTAGCACCGATTCGTACAGACGATTTAGGAGCCTTAGTGATCCGCGAAGTAACCCAACGTAATCCTTCTATTCCTTTGGAAGCTTATGATGATGTAATTATGGGCTGTGCGAATCAAGCAGGAGAAGACAATCGAAATGTAGCGCGCATGTGTTCTTTGTTAGCAGGTTTACCTTGGTCTGTTCCAGGAGAAACCGTTAACCGTTTGTGCTCTTCAGGAATGTCGGCTATTATTCATGCCAACCGTGCTATTAAAGCAGGAGATGGAGACCTTTTTATTGCGGGAGGTGTAGAGAGTATGACGCGTGGCCCGTGGGTGATTTCTAAGGTATCTAAGCCTTTTGGTAGAGATGCCAAGATGCACGATTCAAGCTTTGGTTGGCGCTTTGTTAATCCCAAAATGAAAGAATTGTATGGGGTAGATGGTATGGGCGTCACGGCAGAGAATTTGGCAGAACTTTATAATATTAATAGAGAAGATCAAGATAAATTTGCCTACTGGTCGCAAATGAAAGCGGCAAAAGCACAGGAAAACGGTCGTTTAGCAGAAGAAATTGTAGCGGTCTCGATTCCACAGCGCAAAAAAGATCCCATCATTTTTGCACAAGATGAATTCATCAAACCCAATTCTTCTTTGGCGATTTTAGGAAAATTACGCACTGCATTCAAGAAAGAAGGAGGAACAGTAACGGCTGGTAATGCTTCTGGTTTGAATGATGGAGCAGCAGCAACCATTATTGCTTCCGAAGATGCTGTCGAGAAATATGATTTAAAACCTTTGGCACGTATTGTTTCTTCTGCTGTTGTTGGAGTTGAGCCCCGCATCATGGGAATTGGTCCTGTCAAAGCTTCTCAAAAAGCTTTAGAAAAAGCAGGCTTAACAATGGATGATATGGATGTCATTGAGTTAAACGAGGCGTTTGCGGCGCAGAGCTTGGCTTGTACCCGCGAATTGGGTTTAGCAGATGATGATCCACGTGTTAATCCTAATGGTGGTGCCATTGCGATTGGACACCCACTAGGAGTAACAGGAACCCGTATTATGCACTCTGCTGCGCTAGAGTTACAAAAGACCAACAAACGCTATGCTTTAGTCGCAATGTGTATAGGAGTAGGCCAAGGCTATGCAACGATTATTGAAAAAGCTTAAAAAAATTGCTCGATGGATATAAGAGGTAAAAGGCAAGTACTGGACTTCTTTCTTTTTGCTGTAAAAATAAACGAAGTACAATTGTAGCATGAATCTTGATTATTGGTAGGATCTATTGATTCTAACACTAAAAAAGGAGAAGATGAAGTATTTAATAATGGCTAGTCTTATTAGCTTGTTCGCTGCACCAATATTGGCACAAGACTGTTTGTATGAAATCAACGAAGTAGATGCTTTTGATGAGGTACCAGAGAAATTGACAGAAGCAGTAGTTATTGCTCAGAAAGTAAAACGAGATAAAGCATTGCCTTTGCGCAAAGTAATGGTGCAGTTTCGTCAGATTGGAGCGAATAAGTACTTTGTTTTGAAGTTTCCAATAACCATGGTCATGTCACCTACTTTTACGGACAATAGTGGTGAAAGTCACGTGATTTTATTACTAGATAATAAAGAAAAAGTGAAATTGCCACTAGCGAATTTAATGCGCAACCAAGAAGACAAAGTAGAATTTCGCTATGCCACTGATTTTGTGCTAACAGACGCAAATTTTGCTTTGTTAAAAGCACAAGAAATTACTGATATTCGGGTAGGCATGAAAAGCAATACTTTTGATGTGCACCTAAGAGAAGGCGCTGCTGCACAATTGGTCAGTTCGTTAGAATGTATTGAGTAAGTATTCCAAGAGCAATTTTTAGAAAAAAACTGAAATTAATCTAATAGAATAGATTGAATTTCAAAAATGGAGGCGGCGGATTTTTCCGACAGCCTCCATTAATTTTTAGAATGGATGGATAAACTTATTTTTTCTCTTTAGAAAATGGCATCCAACTTTTTGCATCCATGATGCTTTTGATTTCTTCATAAGAAAGCGGATAAAAATCATGGCAATCCACTCCAACATCAAAACAAAGTTTATCCTCTAAATCAGGAAGCGTTCCGTGGCTATGACCATATAAATGCCAGTTCCCTCTACCTGCTCCTCGCCATGTTCTCATGGCATAATGGAAAAGCATTATTCGCCTTACCCCATTACTACAATCGGGGTCTTTTATTTTAAGCTCAAAGTAGTCTTTGATCCATTCAAATCGTTTTCTGTTTTGGATAGCAGCACTTTCATGATTGCCCGCAATTAAATAAATTTTACCATGGAGTTGCTCTAAAATGCTTTGAAGGTTCTCTTTGTAGGTAATCCCAAAATCTCCTAAATGGTAAACCGTGTCTCTTTTTTTTACTTTTTCATTCCAACGTTTAATCATAACCGCATTCATCTCTTGTACATTGGCAAAAGGGCGGTTACAAAATTTAATAATATTTTCGTGACCAAAATGATGGTCTGAAGTAAAGAAAATGTTACGCATTAATTAGTTGTCTTTCGTTTAGCTCCGAAAAGTCGGATAGGGCAGAACATTTAATCCAACTATTTTAGTTCCACAGATTGTATTTTTTTGATCGCATTGAAACAATGCTGATTGTTTTGCTCTTAAATAGAAAATCAATAGAATGCTTATAGGATGGGAACTAGGTCAAGTCCATTTAGCAAGTGTTTAGAGGGAGGGAGTGCTCTTTAAATTGTTGGGTACGCCAATAAAAAAGCAAGAATCCAACAGCAATTAATTTTGCCTTTATGGATATACTTTATTTCTTTGTAGGAAGTATAAGCGTTAGTGGGGATAAATAGGCTGACATTTATCAACTATTAACGAGTGAAATCAATTTTAAATGACTAGACAGGAATAATCAAAGGCTGAATAAGGCATTGATTAACACTGTGTGCATAAAAAATAAAGATACGATGGCTAATAAATTGGACAACTATATTTTGGGTGCTTGGACACCTTATCAAGGAGAAGATATTGCTCAATACAATTCTATCACTGGAGAAGTGATTTCTAGGGTGAACGGAGATGGAATGAGCTTTGAGTCGGTGCTTGAATATGGACGAGCAGTAGGGAATAAGAACTTGCGTAGAATGACTTTCCTAGAGCGTGGTCTTATGTTGAAAAAGTTGGCCTTGTTCTTACAGAAAAATAGAAAAAAGTATTATCCCATTAGTTATCAATCAGGAGCGACCAAAACGGATAGTTGGATTGATATTGATGGTGGAATAGGAACCTTATTTGCTTACGCTAGCTTGCGCAAAAAGTTTGCTGATCAACCTTATTTTGTAGATGGAGAAACAGTAGGTTTATCCAAAGGAGGGACTTTTGTAGGACACCACATTATGGTTCCTAAAGCAGGTGTAGCGGTGCATATCAATGCTTTTAATTTCCCTATTTGGGGAATGTTGGAAAAATTGGCCGTTAATTTATTAGCGGGAATGCCAGCGGTTGTAAAACCTGCGGAGCAAACATCGTATTTGACGCAAGCGATGGTGCAAGACATTATTGCTTCTAAGATTTTGCCTGAAGGAGCCTTGCAGCTGGTTTGTGGCTCTGGAATCGGTATTTTAGATACGGTTAATTCGCAAGATGTAGTCACCTTTACAGGGTCTGCTCACACAGGACGTATGTTGAAGAGTATGCCTCATATTATTAATAATGCGGTTACCTTTAACATGGAAGCTGATTCTTTGAACTGTTCCGTATTGGGGCCAGATGCAACGCCTGAGACAGAAGAATTCAAATTGTTTATTAAAGAGGTGCATCGTGAAATGACCGTAAAAACGGGGCAAAAATGTACCGCAATTCGTCGAGTTATTGTACCTGAAAATTTGATGGAAGCCGTTCAATTGGCATTAAGTGCCCGCCTCAAAAAAACAACCATTGGTGACCCTCAGGTAGAAGGGGTACGAATGGGAGCTTTAGCAAGTCATGAACAAATGGAAGAAGTCCTAAAATCTGCTCGTTTGTTATCACAAGAAAATGAGTTGGTTTACGGTAGCTTTGAACGTGATTTTGAAGTGATTGGAGCCGATGTAAGCAAAGGAGCCTTTTTGGCGCCCATGTTGTTCCTGAATGACCAACCCTTCCAGAAAAAACAAGTTCATGAAATTGAGGCATTTGGTCCTGTTAGTACGATCATGCCCTATAAAACAATAGACGAAGCGGTAGAATTAGCGAACTTAGGTAAAGGTTCTTTGGTGAGTTCTATTGCTACTTATGATGATAGTATTGCTAGAGAATATGTCTTAGGCGCGGCAACGCACCACGGCCGTATTTTAGTGCTTAATCGTGAATCTGCTCCTGAAAGTACTGGACATGGTTCTCCAATGCCTTTGATGGCACATGGTGGTCCTGGACGTGCTGGAGGTGGAGAAGAAATGGGTGGAATACGTGGTATTAAGCATTATTTGCAACGGACAGCCATTCAAGGTTCGCCAACAACGGTTACTGCTTTGACAGGTGTTTATCAATATGGTGCTAAAGGAATTGAAGATGTTGTACATCCTTTCCGTAAGCATTTTGAAGAATTGCAAGTAGGAGAGCAATGGATTACCGCGAAGCATACCGTGACAGTGGCAGATATTGTTAATTTTGCCAATGTTAGTGGAGACCATTTTTATGCCCATACGGATGAAACTTCATTGGATGGAACCATCTTTGAAGGCCGTGTAGCACATGGTTATTGGGTCTTGGCAAAAGCAGCAGGCTTATTTGTGGAAGCTAAGAAAGGGCCTGTTTTACTCAATTATGGTATTGATGAGTGTCGTTTCACGAAGCCTGTTTATCCAGGAATGACTATTGGTGTAAAATTTACTGTCAAGGAAAAAGTTGATCAAGAAAAGAAAAGTGAAGACGATATTGCTAAAGGGATTGTAAAATTCATGGTTGATGTCTATGATGAAACAGGCGAAACTTGTGCTTTGGCTACTATTTTAACAATGGTGAAAAAAATAGATCAGTCTGGCGAGGTTATTCAATAAAAAGCGTTTCTAATGGAACAAAATATTTTATACATCGAACACCAAGAATTTGGTAAGGAGCAATTTAAAATTGCATTAGATGCACGGTATAATATTTATAATGCGGTAGACGAGGAGGAATATGAGGACGAAGACGAGCCGATGCCTGATCTTTGGGAGTTTGTTTTTTACCTTAGAACAGAAGCGGTGTTGTTAGAAGGGAAAGGTCTAGAAGGACACAATGCTCGGCCCAATGTAGAGGCAACTGTTTTGCTGACTAGCGTAACAAAGGCATTAGCGGTAGGACAAGTGCTAACACAAGAAAAGGGCTATGATTACGATAGAGACGAGCATTTGTCTAATGTCTACTACTTCAATCATTCTAATATAGAAAACCTGCAAATAGAAATTCTGGAAATGACAGCAGACGATTTACTAGTGCAATTAGAAGGAGCTGCTTGTATTAATGGCTCTAATGGTAACGCTGTTGATGCTGTTCTAAAAGCCAAATTACGTTTGAGAAAAGATGAAGGTTTTGAAAGAACATTGAGCTAATGTAAAATTACAAGTTCGATGATTTATAGGGCATATCGCCCCGTGTGCATATGGCACACGGGGCGAATGCAATTCGCCCCTACAAGAAAATGATCTTGTTTTTTACTTTTATAGGGCGTATATTATTAGAGACGGGTGGGGACAAGAGGAGAAGGAGGGTGAACGTTTGTAAAAAGGACATCGAAATAGCTTCAAATTTTCCCAAACTGCCGTATATTTGACAGGAATTACTATAAAAACAAACCCAAAAACGATTGGGGACTAAAAATAACAAGCATGGAAGATAAAAGAGACCAAGGAGATGTGACCTGGAGCCTAGCGAATAAAATTGCTACGGTTGAATTTTTTCACCCTTCTCACAACTCTTTACCTGGTAAGGTGCTGGCAAAATTAGCGAATACAATTACTAGTTTGGGAGAAAAAGAAGAAGTGGTTGTTATTATTCTCAAAAGCGCTGGTGAGCGTACTTTTTGTGCGGGAGCAAGCTTTGATGAATTGATTGCTATCCAAGATTTGGAAACAGGGAAAGAGTTTTTCTCTGGTTTTGCAAATGTGATTAATGCTTGCCGCAAATGTCCTAAGTTAATTATCGGACGGGTACAAGGTAAAGCTGTTGGCGGTGGTGTTGGGATTGCATCTGCTGTCGATTATTGCTATGCCACGCGTTTTGCAGCCGTTAAATTGAGTGAATTAGCTATTGGAATTGGACCCTTTGTTGTAGGGCCAGCCGTGGAGCGAAAAGTGGGAACATCTGCTTATTCTCAAATGGCTATTAATGCTACAGCTTGGTATTCGCCAGAATGGGCGAATCAACAGGGTTTATTTGCTGATGTCTCAGAAAATGCAGACGAAATGGATACCAAAATCGAATTGTTAGCAACTACTTTAGCAAAGTCGAATCCAGAAGCACAGCAATTGCTAAAGAAAGTATTTTGGGAAGGTACCGAAAACTGGGATAGTTTACTAGAGGAGCGAGCGGCTATGAGCGGAGAATTGGTACTCTCTGACTTTACAGTTAATGCCATTAACTCTTTCAAAGCAAAAGCATAAAAAAAGAACCAACTACTAGAACGGGCGACCGTCTACTCAATATTATAAAAACAAGCTGCTCCTAAGAATGGCTTGTTTTGTCTTTTTATTACCTTAGTGTGGGAGAGGGCAACTTCAAAATAGGGGCTTGCTATCTCTATATTATACGTTATTTAATCCCCCAATACACATGCCTTGGTTCTTTTACCTTTTATTAATAATGCCTACTTCTATGCTTTGGGCGCAAGGCACAACACCTGCTTATCGTTATTTTAAAGGAATGGTCAATGGGAAATATTCCATTACGATGGAATTGAAACAAGAAGGAAACCAGTTAGAAGGGAATTACTTTTACGATAAGTATAGAACAAATATCCGCGTTAAAGGTACTGTACAAAAAGATCAAGTCTTGATCCTTCGAGAAGTAGATGTTGCTGGAAATCTGTCTCGAACGACCTTTGTTGGAACCTATAGTAGTGGATGGACCAGTATACATGGGCAGTGGCAGAGCCACTTGCGAGAACGTCGTTTTGTCTTTGATTTAGAATCTATAGAATTGCCAAAAGGCCCTATTGCACGATATAATTTTGATCACATTCGACGGTTTCAAGAATTGCTTAATTATTTTGATGCAGAGCCTCAATTCCCTTTTCGTGTACAAGATGGTTTGGGAGACGCTCCACGTTGGAAAACGTTAGTGAATGCCACTGAAACAACTCCTGAAGATTACCAACAAATGATTCCCTACCGCTTGGCAAAGCGGTATATCATGAATCAGATACCATTAGGGACAGAAGGAAGTTACAACTATTTTGATTTGCCTGCGAATAGCTATCAACCACATGGCAAGCATTATACAGCGCTGTGCCGTGTTTATAAAACGAAGCGTTATGTAGGACTGCTTTGTCGTTTTAAGTGTGATACTGGTTGGGAGCGGTATGATTTGACTTTTTTATTAACATTTGATTACGCAGGGCATTTATTAGATGCGTGTAAAGTCGGAAAGGTCATGGAACTAGAGGGGAATGGCCATATGGTGAAGGCGAATTGGAGCAGCCGTTTTTTGAAAAATGGACAAATAGAGATCACAGGAATAACCCAACAGACTTCTTATGAAGATACTGCTTTGGAACAAGGAGTACAAACGGTGCATTTCTATTGGTTTGTACAAGCCAATGGTCGTTTACGGCGCAAAGAATTAGCGAATAAATAGGTCGCTTTTTATCTGGTATTAATACTTTAAGATCTATGAACATTAAACCTAAACAGCGGATGCCTTTTTTATTACTAAGCGATAAATAAAAAACAAAGGAAAAGCTTGGTTTACAAAGATTTAGCCAGTAAATAGACTGGATTTTTCATTAATTTTGACCATTTATGTTACAGTATTGTTGGATCCTGTTTTGCCTATGCTTTGCATCTTTGGCGTCTGCCCAATCTGGTACATTAATCAAGGAATTGAGGACCATTGCGGAAGACAAAACACGCGATACTTTAGAGCGAAGTAGCGCTTATAATCGCTTGACGGTTATTTATTACAATAGAGACCTGCAAAAAGCAAGGCGTTACCATAAGAGTGCTTTGAAGTTGCTGGATCGTCAGGTTCCAACATTGGAACAAGGTTATTCTTTGCTCAATGAGGCCTTGCTAGCGTACGGGCAAGGCCAATATGAACAAGCGATAGAGCAAGCGCTAAAAGCCAAGCGTCTCGCTGAAAATTTTAAAGATGCCTCGCTTCAGGCTGCTGCTAACGCACAACTAGGTTTAGTTTATAGCACCAAAGGGTATGCTTTTAAGGCAACTTCTCATAATTTGGCGGCTATTAAACTGCTTAATAATATGCCCCCAAGCCCTGAGCAAACTTTACCTTACTACCAAATTGGAAATGGGTATGCCCTGCTTGGAGATACCATAAAAGCATTGATTTATTATCGGCAAGCTATCTTGCCTTTACGACAAGAAGAACAAGAGAATATTAGAGCCTTAGTGACCTTAGAAAAAGGTCTATTACATGTACAACGAAACGAGTGGACCAAGGCAAAAGAGCGTTTAGAGCTTGGTTTGGAGAGTAGTCGAACCCAATACAATACACGAGGGATTGCTTATGGTAATTATGCTTTAGGGCTCTTATCTAGTTCAGAGCAGTTCAATGATCAAGCTATGATACATTATAATAAAGCCAAAGATATTTATGATCAATTAGAAGATAAAGTGAGTATTGCCAAAGTTTTGCAAGGGATGTCCAAAGTTGCCTTGGAGCGACAACAATATCAAGAAGCAGAGGGGTATTTGTTAGAAGCGTTGAAGCGAGTGCGGTCTAATCGAGCAATGGCGATTGTAAAGGATATTTATGAGAACTTGACCAATGTTTATCTGGCAGGACAACGCTATGAGAAGGCGATGGGCAGCTACCAAAAATACCATACCATTCAGGACTCTATTTTTAATAGAGATAAAAACCGTGCTATTGCGGAGATTCAGAGCCAATATCGAATGCAGGAATTACAGCGGGAAAATAGAGAGTTGGAAGAAAAACACAGTTTGACCTTACAATTGCAATCGGAAACACTACGAAATCAAGAACTAAAGAACAAGCAAAATTATTACATTATTGCAGGACTAGTTGCTGGTTTATTATTAATAATAATCATTGGTTTATTGGTCTTTCGCCAAGATAAATTGAAAACTAGAATTCGGGAAACAGAATTGGAACAGCGCGCCTTGCGCTCTCAAATGAATCCTCATTTTATGTTTAATTCCTTGAACTCTATACAGAGTTTGATCGCAACAGATAACAATGCCGAAGCGAGTATTTACTTGGCCAAATTTTCGCGCCTCATGCGTCGAATTTTACAAAACTCTCGACAAGCGTACATTCCCTTGCACCAAGAAATGGAATTTCTAGACAACTATATAGAATTGGAGCAGCGTCGTTTTAAAGAAGCGTTTGATTATGAAATGGAAGAAGAAGGGATTGAAGATGCTCATTTTGTGATGATTCCTCCCTTAGTTATTCAGCCATTTATTGAGAATGCCATTATTCACGGACTGCTGCGTCAAGCCAAGAAAGGAAAATTGTTGGTGCGCTTTGAAGAGTACAATACAACCCTTATTAAGTGTACGATTGAAGACAATGGTATTGGACGTCAAGCGGCAGCAGCATTTAAAACGGATGATAAACAAGAATCACTAGGCATCAAAATTACGGAACAACGCTTGGAGTACCTTACACTCAAAGAAAAAGTAAAAGGACCTTTTGTCCATTTTATTGATCTAAAAGATGATCAAGAACAAGCCACAGGTACCCGAATAGAACTGTTATTACCCATAAAATACAAAGCTTAATAGACTATGATTGATACTGTTATAATTGACGATGAGCAAGCGGCTCAAATTACCCTGATGAAGTTTTTGCAAATGCACTGTCCCGATGTTAATATTGTGGGTACGGCTGATGGGGTGGAAGAAGGCCTTAAACTGCTGAAAAATAAATCAATTGATTTGGTTTTCTTAGACATTAAAATGAACGATGGAACAGGGTTTGACTTACTTAAACGATTGCCTAAAATTGAGTTCAATCTGGTTTTTACAACGGCTTATGACGAATATGCGCTCAAAGCATTCAAGCATTCCGCCATTGATTATTTGCTGAAACCTATTGATCCTTTAGAGTTGATAGATGCTGTTGCTAAGGTATCCGTTAATTCTGATACCGATACATCTGCACAACGAGTAGACAGCATGTTGGAATTGTATCAAGATAAAAAGTTTGATAAAATCGCTATTCCTTCCGTTGATGAGTTTCATTTTGTACGAATTTCAGACATTATTCGGTGCGAAGCAAGCAGTAATTACACGGTTATTTATTTGGCAAATGGCAAACGTATTATTGCTCCCAAAACGCTTAAAGAATTTGAAGAACTCCTCACCTCAGATGGTTTCTTTAGAGTACACCAATCACATCTTATCAATCTGAGTCATATTCAGCAATTCTTAAAAACAAAAAACAAATTAAGAATGAGTGACAGCTCAGAAGTAGAAGTTTCTCGTCGTAAAAAAACACTTTTTATGGAGTTGATTAACATGCGTAAATTGTAAGTAAAGTAGGGGTTTAGAGGGGTAGGTACAATTAAGAGGCATTTGGTAGGCGTTAAAGTATTCTTATGATTAAAGATTTATTTCTTAGGAAAGCGGGTAGTCATTCGACAATTATTTATCTTGTTAACTAATAGGTAATGTCCTATTGACAGAACGGCTAATTTGGAGCCGTTTTATAATTGATAATGTAGTCTAAGACACTTTTTGTATGAAATATTTTTTTACGCTTATTACCTTGTTGGCCCTGACGTCTATGCTTCGCGCACAGGAAGAATCTGATATTCGGGGAGTCATTGATGGCTTTTTTGTGGCGATGGAAGCAAAGGATACCACAGCTTTAGATAGTTTATTACACGACCAGTGTATCATCTTTTCCACATTGACGAATAAGAATGGCGTTCCTGAGGTAGAGGTATTACGCAAAGTCTCCTTGATGGGATTCATGCGTCGAGCGCAAATTAAAAACTATATCTACCACGAGCAATTGTGGAATTATGATATTTCTAAAGAAGAGAACTTAGCCACTGCTTGGACAGAATACACGATGTTTGCTGGTGCTCCCGCTGAAGTGAGCCATTGTGGCGTCAATACATTTACCTTAGCACAAACTTCGACTGGTCGCTGGCAGATTATACACATTGCTGATACCCGCCGCAAAGAAAATTGCCAGACAGAAGGGACCGTAACCACCGAAAGTGCCATTATTAACAAACATTTAGATGATTGGCACCGCGCGGCTGCGACGGCTGATGAAGAGGCCTTTTATGGCGCGATGGGAGCCAATTGTATTTATCTAGGAACCGATGCTTCAGAACGTTGGTTGCGCGATGAATTACGAGAATGGGCTAAATTTGCCTTTGAACGTGAAGTGGCTTGGGCCTTTACGCCTTCTGAACGCCAATTGTATTGGAGCGATAACCAACGCGTTGTTTGGTTTGAAGAACTATTGGAAACCCAAATGGGAACCTGTAGAGGCTCTGGTGTGTTAATAAAAGAGGGAACTGGTTGGACACTTCAACATTATGATTTAGCAATTATGGTGCCCAATGATCTGGTCAACGACTTCTTGAAACTAGTAGAAATGGGCGGTTTATCCAAAGATAAAAAGAGCCAAAAATAAAAACCATTTTGTCAAAAGTAGGGAAACAATGACAGGCACTCTAACGTTTGGTCTGAAATCCCCTGCTTTTGGTCGATAGTCGAAAAAAAAGTAGAACGTATTATTTGTGGTATTCCTTTTGATATAAGAATACCAGTAGTACCCACAACCATCTTATTCCATAAGTGCGAAATTAACAACCCCTGACAAGGTTATTTTACTCTCAAAAGAGTTTCTCGCATTACCTTAACTTAACCGATTAATTAAAAACAAATGACATCAATTTTTAAAATTCTAACCCTAAACGTTTTATTCATTTTCTTGGCTGTATCCGCTCAAGCTCAAAAAAATAACGCCCATGTTCAATATGTTCTTAACTTTGAAGGCAATGAGCAAGCTGCTATGTTCAATGGTTCCCTTTTAGATATTTATTTTGCACCAGACAATAGTAAACTGGTTCTTAATATGATGAGTGGCATGATCAAAATGGACATGCGCATGAATGTAAAAGGCGAAAAGGGGATCATGTTAATGGACATGATGGGACAGCAAAAGTACAAGACAATTGATGCAGAAGATATCAATAAAGATGATGATAAGGCTGATAAATCTAAAATGCCAGACATCAAATATTTGAAAGAGTACAAAGAAATTGCTGGCTACAAATGCCAAAAAGCGCTATTGTCTATGGAAGGACAAGCCGAAAAAATGGTCATCTATTTTACCGACAAAATCGAAATGCCAAAAGGCTTTGAAAAATATACCGAGCAATTGAACATGGCAGGAATGAAAGGGTTCCCTATGGCTATGGAAATCAATACTCCTGAAATGAAAATGAATATTATTGCTAAGGCAGTAGATTTGAGCAAACAGGCCAAGAAAATTTTTGAAATCAAAGCCCCAGAAGGGTATACAGAAATGACGGATGAAGATTTACAAGGAATGGGTGGAATGGGGGGATTCTAATTCCTTCTCCTTTTTCTTATACTATATTTATAACGCCTTTTGCTAGCTAAGTGCGGGCAGAAGGCGTTCTACTTTTAATTTTTCACTAGTGCCACAGCACTTTTTGTGCTGTTTGGCGTTCTATATAACTAATACCATGATTTTTCGCTCTCTTCTGCTTTGTAGTGCTTTAGCAATAAGCACAATGACTATGGCACAGTCTACGCTCTCAAATGGCTACATTAAATACACCGTCTCTGTAGATAGTGATTTACCCGCTGCCTCTTTCCTGTCAATGGGAACCACTCTAGAAATAGCGTTCAAAGGCCAACAAACAAAAGCAGTAGCTAAAGTAGCTGGTGGAACAAATACCGTTCAGGCAGTGGCGAACCACGGAAGTGTAACAGGTTTATCCTTGTTAGATGTTATGAGCGAAAAGAAGGCCATTAAATTGGGCTCTTCGGATTATAAAAAGGCGCAGGAAGGAATTGAGCAATTGGGGAATAACCCTATGCGAGTAACAGAATCTACAAAGACCATTGCAGGGTATACTTGCCAAAAAATATTGATGAAGGACAAACAAACGGGAGCTAATATCATTTTATATGTGACCAATAAAATTAATCCCAAAGGAGACCCTCTTGCACAACAGTTAATCAAAGCCGTAAAAGGCTTTCCTTTAGGAGTTGTTGTGCGTCAAGAAAACACGACGGTACGCCTAACAGCAAGTACGGTAACAGGGCAAACGCCTAGTGATGGTGCCTTTTCTCAAAAAATACCTAGTGGTTATGAGGTGACGACGTTAAAAGAATTAGAGGGAACTGCGCAACGTCGTATCCAACAAAATTAAGACTAAACGAAATATTTACACTTCAAATAAAAAAATAGAACATTTATGCTAGTTACTAAAAAAATTGTACTGCTTTTGACCTTCTGTCTTGGAATGTTGAACGTTGCCAGTGCTCAGAAAAATAAAGCGCCTAATTTTTCAGAAGGCATTATAAAATACAAAATAGAGGTTGAAGGTGTCCCTCAGGCAGAACAATTTACAGACAATGTCCTCATCAATGTCTTTTTCAAAGAAAAAGACGCCAAAGTTGATTTTGCGTTGATGGGAGGCTTAATGTCTGTACAGTTCATCAATAATAAGTCTAAGGATTTGACCACTATGCTGATGAATATTCCTTCGTTCTACGAAAAGACGGCTGTTAATTTTGACAAAGACAGTGACATTATGCAAGAACTCATGAAGGCCCAAAAAACAAATACTGCTCCTGTTAAAATGCCAGAAATCGAATACAACAAGCGCAAGAAAAAACGCATTGCTAAGTATCCTTGTCACTTGGCTGAAATGGAGGTAGAAGGGCAAAGCATCAAGTTTTATGTAACCGATAAATTACGCCCTACTGCTATGGTAATGACAGATGAAAATCTCAAAAACCTAAAAGGTTTTCCATTGGCACTGGAAATGAATGTAGAAGGCATGACTCTTAAAATTACAGCCGTTGAGGTGCTTAAACAAATGGTAGAAGCCACTACTTTTGAAGTGCCAGAATCTTATGAAATGAAATCCTTAGATGAATTCATAGAAGAAGTAAAAGCTAAAACTAGTGGTATGGGAGACAGCGGTATTGGCTTGTAAGAACAAACAATAACCTAATAAAAACAGGAGCCATCTTTTGAATAAAGATGGCTCCTGTTTTTTCTAAAAAGTGTAACTATTGATCTTTTTGGAATTTTGAAATTTAAAAAACATGCATTCATTAACAATAATAGTTACTTTTTGTGTGAACGCCACAGGCCTCACAGAGTATAACTTTTAGTTCGCCAAAGCTACTGAGCGCGTTGTTTCTAGTTTCGTGACTGCTTAAATAACAATCCATTAAATAGATTGAATTTTAAAAATAAAAAGGCTAGTTCATTTGGTTTTGATGCTAGAGATAACCCAAATTTGAAGACCATAGAAGTAGATGATGCAGCTTATTCTACGGCAAATTGGACAGACATAGATAAAACAACCATTTTTAGCACCAAATGCAGCAGTGCTAAATAGTAAAAGGCTCAAAACAACCCTATTACAGAATAGAAACAGTTATTTTGAGCCTCCTGAAAATCCTTCTAAGAGTTTGTTTAAAAATTATTAAGGTTGAAAATCAATAATTAGTGGTTCTGACAAAA
>JBOEFW010000004.1:77931-82207 GCA_050633105.1 Aureispira sp.
AAAAATTTAAACATGCTCTAAACAGGGAGTTACTTCGTCGTAAAGTTATAATTCCCTGCCAAGCGGCCTTTATTGTAGAGTTCTACACGATATGTTCCTGCCACAAAGGGGGTATTGGGATAGGCAAACCATTCTAGGCACAAATTTTTGACACTAGTATTGTAATCAAAAATTTTGCTGGTGGTGTATTGTATGGTACCACTGCCATCAAATAATTCCAATTGTCCCGAACCTCGCGCCTTGTCTTTGACCACGGTTCCTTGGGGATCAATCAGGCGTAAATGAAAGCGATTAGGGCCTTGTTCGGTGACTTCATTCCGAACAATATCAAAACAAACTTCCACTAGTTCTGTCCGTTTAGAAGCGCTAACACCTTTGCGTTGGCCATTGTTACGCAAACGCAAACCAATAGCTTTGACATTGGTGGCCTGTAAGACAGCGGCGGAGCGTAAGCGTTCTTGCATGGCTTTATTGGCTTTCTGAAGATCAGCCCCTTGTTGGGCAATGCGTTTTCGTAAGGCCAATTCTTGGGCGTACTGTTCATCCAGTTCTTTACGTTCGCGCTTGAGGCGTAAATTCTCTTTGCGCAGTTCTTCTAAATCCATGGTTTGATCTTCCACATATTCCCGCATTCCACCAAGTTCACTACTCAACGTTTCCAATTTAATTTTGATCGCTTTTCGATCTTTTTTATCACGGCTAGCTTGCTCAATAAGGCGTTTAATTTTAGAATATTGTTGTTCTAATTCTGCTTCTTTGCGCGCAATTTGAGCATACAATTCTTGGTTTTCTTGCTTATAAATAGCCAATTGTTGTTTTAACTCTTGGTATAAACTATCGGATTGGTGGCGAGCTTCTGCCAAGGTTAAGAGTTGTTCTGCTTGACGGGCATTGGTGCCTTGACTCCAAAAAAGAGCTCCCACAAGCAGAGTAATTAACAATATAGCAATGCCTATAATGGCTTTTTTAGAAGGGCCTTTAGTGGGAGTTGGCGTTTCCTCAGGAGGAGTAGGTGAAGGTGTTGAATTGGTGTCGCTCATTGGTAATATGATTGGTTGATAATAGCCTTCTGTTGGATAAAAACAGAAAAAGCACTCAATATAAAAAGTTGTTTTGTTTTTGAAGCGCTTTTATAGCTCCTTTTGAAGAGAATCAACTAAAATAGAAGGGAACCCTCTTCCAAAATCAAGTGCTAAAAACGCACTTGGCTCTATACACGACAGTATCCTAATTACCAGTGGTTGTTAGGGCTTTGTTGTTCTTCATCCTGCTATTATCCTAGGAACTTTTTTGGTAACTTTATACAACCTATTTTAAACAACTTCAATTTCTATGTTAGAAAAAATCAAAGAATCGCTCAATCGATTAGCCCCCATGAAGGAAGAAGATTGGTGTTTTTTCGCCTCAAGGCTCCAAAAGAAGGTTGTTCCTTCAAAACAGCTTTTAATTAAAAAAAACACAATAGAGCAGCATTTATCCTTTTTAGAGGAAGGAGTTGTCCGCTATTTTATCCCCAAAGAGGAGAATGACCTGACTTTTTCATTTGCTTTTGAAAGTGAATTTTGCAGTGCTTATGATTCCTTTTTAACACAAAAGCCTTGTTATTATCAAATTGAAACACTGACAACCAGCACTCTTTGGCAGCTTTCTTATATTGATTTACAAGAAATTTATCAAGAAACTAAGATTGGACAAGAAATAGGTCGTCGAGCTGCTGAAGAATTATTTCTCAAAAAATTTAAACGAGAAATGATTTTACTCCATCAAAGTGCTGAAGAACGCTATTTAGCATTATTTGAAGAGTCGCCTAAGCTAATTTTACAAATTCCACTGAAGTATATAGCGACCTATATTGGAGTTACTCCTCAGGCTTTGAGTCGGATTCGAAAACGAATTTCTTAACCTAGGTTCATTGTATATGTTTTGATTCATAACTACTTTTGTAAAAAAAACTGTAATCCTTTTTTAAAAAGTTTTTATGAAACCGTTATTTGTTTTAATCTTCACTTTTCTACTGGCTCTATTCTTTCTGAAAAAAAAGAAAAGCATCTATGACTACACGCAAGCAGGGCAAATTGCAATGTCCGTTATGTTAATTTTTACAGGCATGGCCCATTTTGTATTCACCGAAGGCATGGCAATGATGTTGCCTTCTTTTTTGCCTTGCAAGATCTTTTTAGTTTATATAACAGGGGGCTTAGAAATTGTATTTGCAGTTGTGCTTTTTGTACCTCAATTAAAAATTACTACAGCTTGGGGACTAATTGTTTTTCTGAGTGCTATTCTTCCTGCAAATATCTATGCGGCCATGAAACAAATTAACTATCAAGAGGCTACTTTAGATGGTCACGGCTTAAGTTATTTGTGGTTCAGAATTCCTCTTCAAGTGTTTTTTATTTTATGGGTATATTTTTTCATGATAAAAAAAACTCCTAAAAAGGATAATAGAAATAAAAAACAACTGTTGAAGTTTTAATTTTAAACAACTTCTGTTACACGGTATTTAAAGCAAATTTATAAACAATTAAAAAACAAAATTATGAAAAAATTCCTACTGTTATTCATCGCTTTAAGCCTTAATTTTAATGCTAAGGCTACCAACTATTTTGTATCAAACTCAGGAGATGACAGCAACAACACGGGTCTAACGACGACTTCCACTTTCTTAACATTACAACATGCTGCCAATCAGGTTGCCGCTGGAGATACCGTGTTCGTCGCTGACGGAATCTACGCTGGGTTTGACTTAAGAAGTCCGAGTGGAACGAGTGCAAATCCTATTGTGTTTAAAGCGCAAGGAACAAATGTTCTAATCAATCAAAGTGGCCCTATCAGAGATGATGGGATAAACATAGAAGGCCCTGATTACATTGTTATTGATGGGTTTATCGTTAATAATATGCCAGGGAATGGAAACGGTATTAGACTTGTTTTGTCTGATTTCTGTGTGGTAAGAAATACGTTTTGTGATAATAATGCTGAAAGAGGAATCTTTACAGGTTTTACAGACGATGTTTTAATAGAGCATAATGTCTGCACCAATTCTATTGATGAGCACGGTATTTATGTCTCGAATAGTTCTGATCGACCGATTATTAGATATAATGAGTGCTATGGAAACAATGGTGCAGGAATACACATGAATGGCGATTTATCGATAGGTGGAGATGGCATTATCAGTGATGCAAAAGTTTACGGGAATATTCTTCACGATAATGGCGGAGCAGCTGGCATCAATATGGACGGCTTGCAAAGTCCGATTGTTTATAATAACTTAATTTATAACAATCATTCTTCTCAAGGAATCGCTATTTTTCAAGGAGATGGAGCTATTGTAACCAATGCTGCAAAGATTTTTAACAACACTATTATTGTTCCTTCTGATGGAAGATGGGGAATTTTAGTAGCAAATGGAGGGAATGTAAATACGGAAATTTATAATAACATTATCATCAACAACCATGCTTGGAGAGGCTGTATCGCTGTTGAAAATACAGCTCAATTAACTTGTGATTTTAATATTTTGAATAACAAAATGAGTAATGTTGGAGATGGTTCGACCATCACTTTAGCTGCTTGGCAAGCTTTGGGTTTTGACGCAAATTCAATCTTGGTTACCGGAATGGGTTCTTTGTTTGTAAATTCGGCTACTAATGATTATCAATTACTTAGTACTGCTGTCGCTATTGATGCTGGTACGAGCTTGGTTAGTAATGTCGTGGTAGAGGATTTGAATCGCTTGCCAAGACCGAATAACCTTGTTTATGATATTGGTGCCTATGAATTTGCTCCAGTCAGTCTTTCTATTAAGGCTATTGAAGAAAGTCAATTGGCTCTTTATCCGAACCCTTCTTCAGGCTACATCTATTTGGATTATGATCCATCTCAATTCACGGTTGTTTCTATGGAATTGCTCGACTTAAATGCGAAGTTGATTAAGACGGTTCATGGAGCCAATCAAATAAATGTCATGAACATCACGTCAGGTATTTATTTGTTGAAAATCAAAGTTGATTCTGATAAAATAGTTCTTAAAAAGGTAGTCATTAAGTAAGGCGTACCGACTTATCCTATTTCCATAAAAGCATCCTATTTCTCCCGAAATAGGATGCTTTTTTATTTTAAATTGGATATAAACTTAGTACACTGTAACAGAAGTTCATTTAACAATGTAATAACCAAAAGCTTTAACACCTGCAACGGTTTTTGAAGGGTATAGGAAGGAGCTACTCGCACAGCGATCGGAGTAGACGATACAGTGTATCTTCTACTCCGC
>JBOEFW010000005.1:0-30624 GCA_050633105.1 Aureispira sp.
CTTTTCGTGATTTTAACCTGATTAAAAATAAAAAGCACAAAACAGTTATCAGTTGTTTGTATAGTGCAGGGTTGCGGATTAGCGAAGTCATTCAATTAGAGCTTCAAGACATTGATTCTAGTAGGATGGTTATCAATATTAAAGGAGCGAAGGGTTATAAAGACCGTGAAGTGATGCTTTCGGAAAAATTGTTAATATTACTTCGAGTGTATTATAAAGACTACCATCCCAAACAATGGTTGTTTGAAGGAGACCATAATAAACCTTATTCCGCTACTAGTATACGTAATGTGTTTAAAAAAGCACTGCAACAAGCAGGCATTACTAAAAAAGCGACTGTACACACACTAAGGCATAGCTTTGCGACCCATCTTTTAGAAAACGGAACAGATATCCGTTACATACAGGCTCTTTTGGGGCACAATTCCATTAAAACAACCCAACAATACACCCATTTACTAACTACCCATAGAGCAAGTATCAAAAGCCCATTAGATAGGCTTTAGAATTCACAAAAAACAACTTACTTGATACTATCCCTTTCACTTTTTCCTTTGGGATTTTGATTCATCATTTCCCTTCCCTTTAAAGATAAATCTAGCCCCCTGTCCATTTACGATATTCCTACTCAATATCGCCCATACAAAGGGGCAAGAGCGTTGTTAAAACCAAATAGGGCAGTTAATAAACTACTCGTCTTCTCCTGCATTGTGATTGGGTAAAGTAATATCAGGAGGCAAATCAAGTTTAGTAGAAGGAACTGTTGGTGCTGGTGTTGTGTGCACAGGAGGTGCTGTTGGTGCGACTGGCAATGGATTATTGGCAGGAGGAAGCATATAAACTGCTTGGGCATTTCCTTTAGAATCATCTCTATTGGCACTAAACATTCCTGTAATTGTACGTTGAATGGTATTGAGAATATCAAAGGTAAAGGTATCGCTGTAACCAACAAAGAAGGCTACCAATAAAGGTAATAAACTACTACTATTAGCTGGACTCAAAACAAGGCTATACAAGGCTAAATAAACAGCCGCGCCCATGACCACTCCTAAAACAGGGCGAATAATGACCCATTTTAAAGTGTTGCCAAATTCATAAACAGGCTTTTGGTAAAACTGTGTCAACATGGCTGCAAAGCTTCCAATAAAACTCCATACCACAATACCCATTGGAATACCTAAAATTGGATACACCCGAATTTCTCTCCAAGTAATGTCTTGACTGTTTAAGAATACTAAAATGGCGATTAGAAAGGTAAACGTAACCGCAATGCCAACTAAAACTCCTTTGCGTGTACGGTTGGCGCGTTCTTGATCTTTTATTTGTAAATCCAAGATGTTCTGCTGGTACTGCTGCATCTCATCATAAATATTGATGATGTGAACAACCGTAGAAATAGGGGTGAAAGTATCTTCCGATTTATTGGTATCTAAGATACTTGCCAATTCTTCTTTGGCAGAGCGAATTCCTTTGAGTGCTGCCAAAGCCTCTGCTTTAAGTTCAACATACCCAATTAATTCTACCCGAATAGCCATCAGACTTTCCATATAAGTGGCCTTATAAACCATTTGAGGGAACATCGTATCGATATTCGCACAATCCAACTCTAGTTGATCTTCAATGATTTGAAGTTCATTAATAATTTCTTGACTAGCAGGCTGTCTGCTCAATTCATTGACACGTTTTAGTAGATCGGTATATTCTTGCTCTTTATTCGCATTATTCTTTTTGTAAGAGGTGTCAAAATGAACGGCTTCCATGATCGCTCGATGCAACTGACGTAATTTGGCTAGATCTACTCGAATACTGTCTGTTAAGGCATGAATTCGATCTGGTAGAGCATTCGTACTACGCGGATTAATGGCCGCGGCATTTTGCTTATGTGACCAATTGATATGTTTGATGACAATTG
The DNA here is from genome assembly GCA_050633105.1 of Aureispira sp. Lineage (GTDB taxonomy): Bacteria > Bacteroidota > Bacteroidia > Chitinophagales > Saprospiraceae > Aureispira. The sequence continues at coordinate 1,913 of JBOEFW010000005.1, forward strand.
GTTTAGTTGGCGCTTGTTGCACTACTGGTGGAACCACAGGCTGCACATAAATAGGTTGTTTGGAAGTCGGAGGTAAAATAGCCATAGCAAAGGTGTTTATAGGAGGGATTTAGGAATCGGCGATTTTTGGAATAGAAATGTAGGCGCTACTTTCTTTAAAAGCAAAAAGATTGTTCTTCTACTTAAGCTATTAAAAAAAATCCAATGTCGCAATCAATTGACGCAAAAAAGGCTATAAAAGTTCCAAACAAGCCTTCAAACTATCGCGCCAATGAGGAATTGCTATTCCAAAATCTGCCTTAATTTTATTCTTATTCAATAGGCTAAATGGAGGTCGTTGAGCTGGAGTTGGATACTCTTTGGTTTCAATAGGAGACAATTGACAGGTTAATTCGTTTAGTTCAAAGATAGCATGAGCAAAATCATACCAAGAACAGACGCCTTCATTGCTATAATGATAAATGCCTCTAAAAATTTCTTTCTTCTGGGAGATAATTTCCAGTAAGACTAAAGCGAGATCACGAGCGTAAGTAGGACTGCCAATTTGATCAAACACAACAGAGAGTTTTTCTCGCTCTTTTCCAAGGCGCAACATTGTCTTCACAAAGTTATGTCCAAAGCTGCTGTAAACCCAAGACGTTCGTACAATTAAGGTCTCTGGTTGTGCAGCAATAGCGGCTAGTTCCCCTGCTAATTTGGTGTTGCCATAGACACTCTGTGGGCCAGTAGGTGCACCTTCTTCAAAAGGCGTGTTTTGCGCACTGTGGTAGACATAATCTGTCGATAAATGTAAGAGCCGAGTACCTGTTTGATAACAAGCTTGCGCTAAATTACGAACGCCTTCTACATTAATGGCGGCGGCTTTTTCTGCTTCGCTTTCTGCTTTATCCACGGCAGTATAGGCCGCACAATTGATACAATAATCAAAAGCATGTTGCTTAAAATATTGTTGTACCGCTGCTTCCTGTGTGATGTCTAATTCCGAATGATCGGTAAAATGCCAGGTAATAGAAGGATGGCTGTTTGCCAAAGCACGTAATTCACTGCCGACTTGGCCGTTGGCTCCTGTTACTAATAATTGCATCATAGCGTTGGTGAGGTATAGTGAGGTAGAATTTTTTAGTTAAACACCTTCATAAGTAAAGCTTCCATTGTGTTCCCCTAATACAGGTAAAACAAGATCTTTCTCAGAAAGTTGAGCGGCATCCAAATCAATTTTCCAATCAATTTTTAATTGTGGATCGCTGTATAATAAGCCTCCTTCACTGGCTTTATTATAATAATTATCACATTTGTAGAAAAACTCAGCGGTAGGAGATAAAACGACATAGCCATGCGCGAATCCACGAGGGACAAACAATTGTTTCTTATTGTCAGCACTTAATAAGATGCTATAGGACTGCCCATAAGTAGGGGAACCTTCTCGCAAATCAACCACAACATCCAATACTTCTCCTTCAATGACGCGCACCAATTTTGCTTGCGCATGCTCACCCAATTGATAATGCAACCCTCTTAGTACACCATAAGTAGACCGTGCTTGATTGTCTTGTACAAAGTTTGCCTTAATCCCTGCTTCCGCAAAGCTTTTTTGTTGATAACTTTCGAAAAAACACCCTCTAGAATCGCCCCATACTTTAGGTTCAAAAACAATTAAATCAGGCAAAGGTGTTGGATGAAAAGGCATGTTTGAATACAATTTGTAAGATGAATGATTTGGCTGTAAAAATAGAAAAATAACCCTGTACTTAGTACCGTGCAACATAAATTTCTAACAATTTTTAAGCGATTATTTTTATGGCAGGAGTCCTTTGGAGTTGCACTTTTGTTCGTTGAACTTAAAGCAAAGTGTTTCTGACCAACGAGAGCTAATATTAGCCTTCATAGTGCTGCTATGAGGCCTTGTTTTGCTTTTGAATGCCCCAAAAACGCTTATTGGCTCAAAGTCTGTAAACCACAAAATAGTAACGCAGCTAAATTATCATTAACCTTTGTTACAGTGTACTTAGCGTTTGAAACAAGGAAATTGCTCGCGCAAGAAATCTAAGTAATAGACTTCATATACTTGAAATCCTTCTGTAAAACGTAAACGAACTTGATCTACCTCAGCAGTAGTCAATTGTTTCGCATCACTTTTAGTAAGTACAAAACTACAATCATAAACTGTTACGTTTCCCTGTACCGTTGCTTTAGCACCTTTGTAACTCATTAAAAAGAACTCTTTACCCTGCATTGTTTTTAGAGTCATGTTAGAATTAGGAGGCAGATCTCCAAATTTTTCTTTGGCAGCAGGACTAGAAATAGAAAGTTGAATATTAAGGGCCATGCCTCCTTCCGAATTTTGACTGAGGTACCCTTCACAGCTAATGAAGTCGCCTGTTTTAATAAACTTTCTGTACTGCTCAGGAGTATAGGCAAAAAATAGACGAGGAGTTAGGCCACGCTTGCGAGTTCCTGTGAATTCATCAATACGATCAAAGGCAAAGGCACATTGTTCTTGGGTGAGAACTGGTGTACGTTGTTCCAGTGTTGTAGCGGGTGCTTGCGCTAACAAGCGCAATTCTTCTTCTGCACTCAAAGAAGGCGTATTGATGACCATTTGGCTTTTTTTAGGAGAATTTTTTCTGCTAGTATTGCTGTTGATGGCTTCTCCACCTGTTGGATGGGGCGTACCTATTGTTGTATCGATTGCTGGGAGTGGTCGCGTAGCGATGGTACTATCAGGTGTTTCTTTTACAACAACTTTTGGCTGTTTTTCTTTCTTCTTCTTTTTGGGAGGAGTTTTAGAAGTCTTTTTAACCGTTGGTTGTTTGCTTTTTTTTGAGGCAGCAGGACGTTCTTTGATGCGTACTTGCTTGGAGCGCTTTTTTTGTTGTGGCAACTCTTTTACCCGAACTACTCTAGAGTTATCAGGAGGAGTGGTATCGCGCGGCATTGTATAGGAAAGCGGCTCCGTAGGAATTGCGGCTGCCGTTTTGGAGCCAAAGCCCAGTAGGAGGCAAAAAAAACAACAAACAAAAAATGTCATAAATAGTAGTAGTTGAATGATAAAGGGTGTGCACAAAGATACGAACAAGCCGCCTACCCCCAAAATTAAAGCCCTATTCTTGCCTTATTAATGAATAACTGCTAAATTGTTGCAAGCCTTTTGCCATTTTTGGCAGAATTGCCGTAATGGCTTTCGAACCTTCAAAATTAGCAAACAATGAAACAGCCGAGCTACTGGTGGTGCTTATTTGCCGCCGCTCTAATAGGGAGCAGTTGCCAAGATCAATCCAACGCTTCCAAAACCAACAAAGAGCCGCATCATGGTGTCGCTCCAACAGTATATTTAAAAGATCCAGACAAAATAAAAATGGACTATCCTAAAACAAAACGCGTAGCGGTTAAGGATACTTTTTTTGATGTAGTGGTAGACGATCCTTACCGCTGGTTAGAAGAAGCCGTAACTGAAGAACCAGAGAAAGAAATTAACCAATGGGTAGAAGCTCAGAGTACGCTCGCTCGCAATTATTTAGATGGAATTGCTTATCGCGATCAAATTGCGGCGCGTTTAGAAAAGCTCTATGATTATGAGCGACAGTCAGCACCAATGAAGGAAGGAGGGGCCTTGTATTATTATAAGAATGATGGCCTCCAAAATCAATCGGTGATGTACCGAAAAGCCGCTTGGGACAGTCCTAAAGAAGAAACTTTCTTAGATCCAAATACCTTTTCTAAAGATGGAACAGTTTCTTTGGGTGGCGTGAATTTTTCTAAAGATGGACGCTATGCGGCGTATCAAACGTCTGCTTCTGGTTCTGATTGGAGAAGCGTACAATTAATCGATACCAAGGAAAATAAAACCTTAGAAGAGAAAGTAGACTGGCTACGCTATTCAGGCGTTTCTTGGTACAAAGATGGCTTTTTCTACAGCCGTTATGGGGATAATTCTGGGGAAGATAAGTTTGTGGAGCAAAACCAATTTCATAAAGTTTATTACCATAAAGTAGGCACCAAACAAGCAGAAGACCAATTGATCTTTGCCGATCGAACACAGCCTTCTCGTAACTATGGAGTAGGGGTGACCGAAGATGAGCAATATTTGATTTTGAGCATGACGGAATCTACAAGTGGTAATGCCTTGTATTATAAGAAATCAGCAGACACCAACGGCGATTTTATTCGATTGATTGATAACTTCGAACACGATTATTATGTGATTGATAATGTTGGAAACAGCTTATTGGTATACACCAATTATGAAGCGCCTACTTATCAATTGTTAAAAATTGATTTGGACAAACCTGCTCGCAAAAATTGGACATCAGTTATCCCTGCTCGCAAAAAAGCAACATTGAATGGTGTACAAGTGATTGGAGGCCGTTTAGTGGCTCGTTATACCAAGGAAATTACGAATGAGTTGGAAGTTTTTGAATTGGATGGTAAAGCTGTAGGAACCATTGCTTTGCCTGAAATGGTGAGCAAAACAGCTCCTGTAACGATTAGTGGCTTAACAGGAAAACGCGAAGAGGCAGAAGCTTATTATAGCCTCAGTTCTTTTACTATTCCTAATACCATCTGTAAGGTTAACATCAAAACGCTCCAATCTCAGGTCTGGAAACAACCTAAAATTGATTTTAATCCGAAAGATTATCAAGTAGAGTACACGCATTATACATCAAAAGATGGCACCTCTATTCCAATTAGTATTGTCTATAAAAAAGGCATTAAGAGAGATGGAAGTAATCCAACTTTGCTGTATGGCTATGGTGGCTTTAACATCAGCATTCTACCAAGTTTTGCCCTCACCCGTTTGCCTTTCCTAGAAAAAGGCGGCATTTATGCGGTTGCTAATATTCGTGGTGGTGGAGAGATGGGAACGGCCTGGCACGAAGCTGGAATACAACTCAAAAAGCAAAATGTTTTTGATGACTTTATTGCTGCAGCAGAATACCTCATTAAAGAAAAATATACTTCTTCTGAAAAGCTAGCGATTGAAGGCCGTTCTAATGGCGGGCTGTTGGTTGGAGCTTGTATGACGCAGCGTCCTGAGTTGTACAAAGTAGCTTTTCCCATTGTTGGAGTGTTGGACATGATGCGTTATCATACCTTTACTATCGGACACTTTTGGGCAGCAGATTATGGCCGAAGTGACGACAAAACACAATACAAGAATCTATTGGCTTACTCTCCTGTACACAATGTACGAGCAGCGGCTTATCCTGCTACGATGGTTATGACGGCCGATCATGATGATCGCGTAGTGCCTGGGCATTCCTTTAAATTTGGAGCTGCTCTACAGGCTAACCATACTGGGCAACGTCCTATTCTTATCAGAATTGACCGCAAAGCAGGGCATGGAGCAGGAAAACCGACTAAAAAAGTAATAGAAGAGGAGGCAGACAAGTTGGCTTTCTTATTGTTTAATTTAGGCGTCAACTGGGAATAATAATACCAAATATATGGCAGTCAACAGGACTAGAACGGTAGGGATTGTAATTGGGATAAATGTGCTGTTGGCCGCCATTTGGTGGTTGGTGCCACTCTGGATGTACGGCGTTTTTGACGATGGTATGTTCTATGGCAGCATTGCTAGAAATTTGGTTTATGATGCGCAAGAAAGCATCTGGGATTTAAAAGTAACCAATACCTTAGATCCTAAATTTAATGGACATCCTCCATTGAATTTTTGGCTGCAAGCGTTTTTTTTTAAACTATTGGGCGATGTTTATTGGGTGGAGCGTATTTACTCCTTCGTCTTGGCGATGGGCGCTATGGGGTTGCTGGTGGCTTGTTGGCGTTTGTGGGAAAAAGATGGAGCACGTTTGGGGCTTCTATTCTGGCTAAGTATTTCTATTGTTGGATGGAGTTTTGGTAATAATTTACTAGAAAACTTACTGACCGTTTGTACCGTAGCGGCGGTTTATTTCTTGGTTTTGGCTGCGCATCGACCGCGTCAAGGTTGGTTTTTTGTTTTCTTGAGCGGCTGTTGCATTGTGGCGGCTGTTTTAACAAAAGGCCCTGTAGGGCTTTATCCATTGGCGGCGCCTATCGGTTATGCTTTTATTGTTGAACGAAGCCGTTGGAAACGTGCGATAGTAGAGACCTTGTTTTTGTGTTTTTTAGTGGTCGCTAGTTATTTTTTATTGATTACCATAAGCCCACGAGCGAGTGTATTTTTTGAACGCTATTGGGAATTGCAATTGGTGGGTTCTTTGACGGGGCAAGATAGCTTAGCAGTGCATCGTTTTTATATTCTACAAGCCTTGATCGAAGAATCTTTACCTGCTTTATTAGTAGGATTGTTCTTACAAAGATTGGTTCATTATTTTAAATTAGCAACTTCGCCGATCAATAAAAAAGCTGTTTTATTTTGGCTGTGGATGGGAGTTTGTGCCTCCTTACCTTTATTAATTAGTCCTAAACAATTGCGTTTTTATATTGTGCCTGCAATGGGTTGGTATGCGTTGGCTTGGGGGATATTTAATTGGCCTGTTTTTTTGGCTTTGATAGAGCATACAAAGACTTGGAAACGTTCCAAGATGCTCTTGGCTGGTTTGGTTTGGCTAGGAGTAAGCGGATGTTTGTTGCTTAGTTTTTATAATAAAGGAGACAATGCCCGACAAACTGATTTGTTAAATGATACAAAAATTATTGGAGGGATTATGCCGTCACACAGTACACTGCATATCTTACCTAGTTTGTATAATAAGTGGAATTTACACGCGTATTTTTATCGCTACTATTATATTGATCTGACCACTGTTTATCAGGAACAAAAGTATGTTGCTGTTCCTAAAGGAGCTGTCTATGACCGCTCCATTTATAAGAAAGAGGTCGTTGGATTAAAAACATTGGATTTGTATAAGCGGCAATATTAGCTATTCCTTTTCCTTAAGAGGCACCTGTAAACCAGTCTAGCTCTACTGCAATCCCTTACAAGGTCTCAAACCAAAGGGGAGATTGATCGCTTGGGTCTCCATTATAATTGATCTTAATTTCCTCCCCTGGTTCAATATCTCTATGCGCAACAATGTAAATAGTACGGCCTTCCATATCCACATTGTAACTCGCATTGGGTTGAAAGGAATGGTTATAAATACTACCATAACCTAAGGCCAAGGCCCCTGCTTCTAAATTCTCATCCCACTCAAAATAATAATCGTTGATAATGGTACTTTGAAGACTAGGGATTTCTTCTTTTGGAATATAGAGAATAGGGCAGATTTCAATAATACTATCGACTGGAATTGCGGCTCCGGTGAAAACACCCAACCCATGAAGGGGGCTAGGAGCTACAAAAATACTAGGAATGTGCTGGCTCATGGCAATGCTGAAAATAAAATTAGCGTGTCTTGTTGTTGACGATGAAATAATACTGCAAAAGTAAGGAATTCAGACAGAAAGTAAAAAAAATAAGGCTTATAACAAACTTTGATAATGGGCTAATAGTTGTTGGCTCAAATTCGCTGGCGCAAATTTAGTTTGAGCATATTCTAATCCTTTTTGGCGCATATGAGCAGCTAGAGTAGGGGTAGTGAGTACTTTGTGAATGGCTTGGGCACAAGCAGCTGCATCTCGTGTTGGAACATACAAGCTGTTGGGGCCACCCGCTTCTGGTAAAGAAGAACTCTGTGCGGCAATGACAGGCGTTTGGCAAAGTAAGGCTTCTACAATGGGCAAGCCAAAGCCTTCATACAAGGATGGGTAAACTAAAACTTGGGCTGCTTGGTAGAGTGTTTGTAAATCTTTGGTTGCTTGTATATTATCCAACCAATGAATAGGCGTCGCCGAATCATAATCAGGCGGTAATGTTCCTCTTCCAACAATTACAAGAGGCAGTTGCTGGGCTTTGGGTAATAATTGATGGGCACGAAGCAACAAACTTAAGTTCTTACGAGGTTCTAAAGTGCCTACAAATAAAATAAATTCTTTTGGCAAATTGTATTGCGCTTGCAAAGGTGCAAAATCTAGTGGAGGCAGGTTATAATAACTGGCTTCACAGGCTTGGTATAACACTTTGATTTTCTCAGGCGGCAAGGCATATTCTTGTAATAAATCCTGTTTGGTACTCTCACTAATAGCCAAAATGAGATCGGCTTGTTGACAACTGTAACGGGTTTTCCACGCATAGAATTGGCGATCTATCCAAGGAAAAAACTGTGGATAGCGTTTGAAAATCATATCGTGTACCGTAAGTACCGTTTTAATTCCTGTAGAAGACAATTGCCAAGGTAATTCATTGCTCAATCCATGGTACACCGAAACTCCTGCGGTCTTTAAGTCTTTGCGAATACCAACACTGCGCCACCAAGCTTTTAGCGCTTGGTTACTTTGGTGGACTTGATAGGGGGCCTTTAAAAAAGGGGCAATGGAAGACGCTAAGCTAATTCTAGGAGTGTATAACTGTGGCGATAGGTGAGGATGGGTTTCTACTAAATTAGCAACCAAACTACGGCTGTAATTACCGAGTCCTGTACGGTTACAAAATAGACGTTTGGCATCATAAGCTAGGATCATAGGTTTCCCAGAGTTGTGGTAACTTGTCCATGTGATCAAAAACTATAGCCCCTGCTTGCGCAAGTTCATTGGCTCTATGGCCATGTGCATATCCAAAAACAGTAAAACCACCTGCTTTAGCTGCCTGTACCCCTGCCAGACTATCTTCTACAACGGCACATTCTTGAGGAATAAAGCCCAATTTTTCAGCAGCATGCAGAAAAAGATGTGGTGCTGGTTTCCAGCGCTCGACATCATAGGCACTATAGATGTGTTCCCCAAAATAGGGGAGAAGTTCTAACAAACCTAAATTGAGGCGAATCTTTTCTTGAGGAGCATTAGAAGCGACACAACGTGGAAGAGTCATTTTTTGTAATAATGCTCGAATGCCAGGCACGGCCTGTATGTTTTGGCGGAAGGCCTCATAAGTAAGGCGGCGGTATTCTTCAATGATATCGGCAGGGAACTTTTGTTGGCCATGTTTTTCCATATACGCTAGGATTTGCTGCAACGCAACTCCTGAAAATTGTTCTAGCGCCTCCTGTTGATCCATTTCAAAACCTATTTGTTGTCCCAATTGTAATAGAATCCCCATAGACATGGCTTCGCTATCAACTAGTACTCCATCACAGTCAAAAATAATAGCCTTGAATTTCATAGAATTGTTTTTTAGAAGGTTGACAGGTTAATTGCCGAGTTCCTTTCTTATGAACGACAGCCAACACTTGTTAAATTGGTTAAGTGGTGTTTTTGAAAGCTGCTTTAAAGAAAGAATGACGGCTTACGTTCTATTTATACTTGCAATTGCGTACCTTTGCATTTTGCGGTTATTCTATGATAGCCTTTATTATCAATACTCCATAATTTCTAGTTACATACTATGTTTCAAAAGTTAAAAATAATTGAAGAGACGTCTCACTTTATTGTTGTTAATAAACGTGCAGGACTCATTACGGAACGCAACCCTTTTGAGCTTATTACGGTAGAATCACTAGTAGAGGAGTATTTAAAAACGGGTGTTCGCAAGCCTTACAGCTTAGAGAATAACCAAATTAAGCAAGTTGATAAAGGAAGAAAGCGCCCTTTAAAAGCGCCTACGAAGTCTTCTAAAGCTCCTTTTGTAGGAGTGGTCCATCGCTTAGATCGCGTTACGAGTGGCTCTATGGTTTTTGCTAAGAAAAAGAGCAGCCTCAAAAAGCTCAACGATCAATGGAGTCGCCGTAAAGTTCAAAAGACTTATTTGGCGATTGTAGAGAATGCTCCTCCGCATGCTCAAGGAACCTTGCGCCACTATTTGGTCAAAAACCAGAAAGCAAAACGGGCCGATATTTTTGATAAAGAAATCAAAAACAGCCAACAATGTACCCTTTCCTATAAGCTAATCAAGTCAGGGGGCAATGGGCATTTATTACAAATAGAATTGCCTACAGGACGTTTTCATCAAATCCGTGCTCAATTGTCTCATATTGGTTGCCCTATCATTGGTGATAATAAGTATGGTGCTAAAAAGTCGCACTTGCCACTAGCGATTTGTTTACATGCTTGGAAACTACAGTTTCGCGACCCTATTAATAATGAGGAAGTGAGTACGGTGGCAGAGTTGCCTAAAACTCGTTATTGGCAAGACTTTACGCATTTGGTATAAAAAATTGACTACAAATAAAGAAAGATAAGAAGCTGTTGGAGGAATTCCCCCAACAGCTTCTTTTTTGTGTGGCTATTTGGAGTAATTACAGATAAATAAATGCTATGTATTAAGTCACTGGGACAGTAAAACTGTCCATTCATACAATTACTATTGGAGTTCTTTAATTATTAGTCGACTCTTGTAATAAATAAGTCTTCCCACATAATGCATAGGACTTATTATTTCATTAACCGTCCAATAGTTTTTTTATGAGATTCCTACTATCCTTATTGATCCTAGCAGTTTGTTATGGTCAAGCCCAAAGTCAAACCGTGATGAGGTTTGATGGCATAGATGATTATATCTATGTCAATTCCTATCCCTCTTTGAATTGGGAGCATGATTTCACCTTAGAAGCACAGGTTAGAGAACCTGATTTTAGTCGATCTTCTGTTCTTACGATAATGGAGCGTTATGATCAAGAAAAACAAGAAGGTTGGCGTTTGCAATTGAAGGCTAATTCTTTGGAACTAGTGCTAGGAACGCAAACATTTGCAGTACCTTGTGCTGTAACAGAACAACGGCATTTAGTAGTCGCTCGTGAAGGAGCAGCTTTGTATTTTTATGCTGATGGAGTCCTAATAGGAGAGCATTTTCTCTCAGAAAAAGTTAATGGTATTTGTGTAGATTGTGACTTGTATTTAGGGAATCAAAAAGACTTAACAGCTCCTTTTAAAGGACATTTACAAACCTTAAAATTGTGGAATAAGGCGCTTTCTTTAGAAGCGCGCTCTGTTGTTAATTCTTCGTTTCCTAAGGCATTAGTCGGACACTGGAATTTTGCAGCAGGAGCAGGGCAGTTTGTCAATAACCATGCTAGTCCCTTACATTATGGTCGTCTAGGACAGACCTTTTATAAAGATAAACAAGATGCTACTTGGGCGTTTTGGGGAGAAGCTACTAAGGGAGACTTTGCTCCTGATTTTACAATTAATAACAACGATCCAAAAGAAGGAGAGGTTTTAGATTTGACCAACAAAAGCCTACAGAAAGGGACATTCTATTGGTGGATCAATCATCAAAAATATAACCCAGAACAACTTTCTATGGTTACTTTTGCTTCTGGTATGAACATTATTCAACTGGTACAAGAGTCAGAAACTGGGCGTGCGGTGACCACAAAAATGGTGACCATTAAAGGAAAACCTAAAGCTTGTGGTTCTAGTGCTTTAATGGACTGGCGAGAAACAGAGGGAGGTCGAAAAATAAAGCCTAAATCCAAGCCTACTTCAAGCACAATTACCGCCAAAACTGGAACCCCTGTACCCAATGGTGGACCTTATGTAATTCCTGTTGTGTTTCATATTATTGGTACACAAGCAGAGCTAGATGCATTTAATTTGGCTAGTGGTCGGGTGGAAGCGCAGTTATTAGAATTGAACACTCAATTTGCTAATAACAATACTAATATTAGTTTTTGTTTGGCCAAAAGATTACCTGTGGAGCTTGTCAATGCTGGTCGTACTTGGGCTAGCTTTGGAACAGCATCTACTCCAGGGCGTCAAGGGGTTACTTATACCTTAGATGATGCTACTACTAATCTCAATATTTCTACCTATGATTTAACAGATATTGACTTAGTATACAATAGACTACCTGCGGTACTGCCTTTTGATCCTGAAGAATATATGAGTGTTTATGTGACGCCTACTGTCCTTCTTCCAAGTGGAATGTCTGCTTTGGGGATTTCCAATGTGGGGTCCAGTGGAGAACCTGTAGATGGGCCAGGAGTGGCTCATGATGGGTTCGCAGGTGGGCTTAATAATCTGTTGGGAAGAGTCTTGGTGCATGAAGTAGGGCATTGGTTGTCTTTGTATCATGTATTTGGTGTTGTAGGCGATTTTGTAGACGATACCTACGAACAAGACCTTGCTACTAATACGCCTCCTTTAGGCCCAGGTATTCCGCCTGTTACTAACTGTACTACTCCTTATACGACAGGTATTCCTACAGGGCCTTTTGTCCCTTATTTTCGTGGTCAAAATCATATGGATTATCACATTGAAGCCTGCCAAGATGTTTTCACTATAGGACAAGGAAATAGAATGCAAGTGAATTTGGATAATGATAGAACCTTTATTCATACAGAACTCAACTTGATTAATACGGGACTGCAAGCTCCTGATCCTACTTCTTGTATCGTAGGGAATAATTTTACAGCTGCTTTTACGCTTTCTAGTAAAGAGATTTGTGAAGGCAATGCTTTTACAGCAGAAGGTTTTAGTCCTTCTAGTGGGGTGGCGGCTACATTTTTTTGGGATGTAAGTTGGAGTGCTACGAATACTACCCCAGCGCCTGCCTTCACTGTTAACCACAGCAACCAAACGGGGCGTGTCAATGACATTACTATAACAGGCAGCGCTGGAGTTGCAGCAGGTTTTTGGACGGTGGAATTAACAATGGTTGCCAATGGAACAACTACATTAGTCCATACCAATGAAATACACTTGCTTGATTGCAGTGTCAGCCCACAACGTTACCGTAAAACAACCAATTTTAATAACAATGATTGGGGATTAAATGGTATTTCTATTGCCAATGGAGAGACCAAAGATGCTCAAAATAATGTCATAGATGGTTATGTGGTCGTAGGCTCTGATTTGAGTGCTACACCAACAACAGGCGTTTTGTTGTTTGTCAATACATTGGGAGAAATCCTTTGGCGAAAGACTATTGCTACTACTGCTGGAAATGTACGTTTGTATGACGTGGCTTCTCCTATAACTTTTCAGGGGAATGCTAATTGTTATGCTATGACGGGTTATACCGAATCTAATGGTAATAAGGAAGTTTTAGTGTTGATTATGGATGAACTAGGTGTTACTTTGTATCAAGAAACGTTTCCTATGAGTGATAATGGGCAACTCTATCCTTATGCTTTGGGGAAACAAATTGTACAGTTGTCTAGTGCTTTTGGCAACCAATTGGCAATCGTAGGTTTTGCTGGAATGGGAAATGCACAACTTGATCAAAAAGCTGGCTTTGTACTGGGAATTGATCCTACACAAGCTTTAGGAAGTAGCTTGCAGTGGAGCCAGTTCTATGAATCTACGATAGATCTTTCTAATCATGATCATGATTTTGTAGAAAATATTGTGGAAACAACTACCACTATTAATGGTCAACAAAAAGATGTATTGATCGTGAGTGGTAATAGTAATCGTTATAATCGCTCAACTGCTGGCCTGTTTTTAAGCTGTTTAAGTATCGCTACCAATACCGTAACAGAAGAATGGGTGGTTCACTATGAAGCGGCAGGAGGTAATATTGGAACGTATCGAAGTTTGGGAACTGTACTTGATAATGGCCGTCTATTTTTGATGGCTTATGGGCATATTTCTCATGGCACTTTCATTTGTGAAGTGAATACAGAAAATGGTGTTTTAGGAGATGTATTTGAGATTAAGACCTTTATGGGGAATGAAATCTTGATTGATAATGGTAGCTGTGTTGTTTTTGGCCGACATTATACAGACTTAGATGTCAATGCTTTCAAAATGGCTTTACCAGCTACTATTAATGACTGTTGGGGCCTGCCTAGCACGGTTATCACTAGACGTTATGATGGCACAGTAAACTTTAGTGTTCCCCCAAATATAGAAGAAGGCCTACAGAATTTTGTGCGCTCTCCTAATGGAGGTTATATGGGGATGACGGTTATTGATGTCAATCAAGTTAGTGGACCTAGCAAAGAAATGACCATGATTAAGGTGGATGATTTTTTGGTGAATGGATGCGCTAATTTGACGAATTTTAGATTGGGTTCTTTGCCGAATCCTTTTGAGTCTAATCCAGTCATAGAAATTCCCACAACAACGGTAGCGCAGAGTACGGCCACAGTGACAGCTACTACAGAAGGGGCTGTTTGTATAGTAGATGGTTGTTTGGATGCTTATCACTTTAATAAAAATGAACAAAGATGTGAACCTACCTTACAATTGTTGGTAAGTGATGTCGTGCCTGCTGGGGCTAATTATAGCTACCAGTGGAGCCCTATTACAGATTTAGATGATCCTACCATTATGGAACCAACTACTAGTACAACGATTGATCAAGGGTATAATTTAATAGTAACCAATACCAATACAGGTTGTCAAGTAGTCTCTGTAAGTTACAGTGTTGCTATACCTACTACTATTAATTTTAGTACACAACAAATTGTCTGTAATACGGCACCCGCAGCTCCTTTTCCATTGGATTTAATTGCTGGGGTGCAGTCTGGGTATACTTATCAGTGGAGTCCATCTACCTTTTTGGATAATCCCTATGTTTTGCAACCCAATTGTTCTGCTGTAACCAACCAGACCTATCAATTGATTGCTACACCTATTATTGGAAGTGGTAATTGTAGTTCTATCATTACTACATTGGAAGTATTGGTCAATAATCAATCGATACAAGAAGTGAATGGTTTTTGTATTAATGAGACTTATCCTGGCTATTTCTTTGATGCTAGTCAAACGAATAATTGGCAAGATAGGTTGGATTTAGATCTATTGTATACCCATTTCTCTACAACTCCTTTGCCAGCGAATGGGTATTGGGTCATAGAACCTTATAGTGGTCAGAATCCATTACTATTTAATTACTACAATAATCTTCCTAGATTTGATATTTCTAATAATAGTATTCCAATTGGAGTAATTAATTCTTATCAAGTAGAGTATTTGACCTATATTTATCCAGATCCTAGCTCTATTTGTGGAGATAGTCGATGGAGGATTAAATTACATCCTGATAATAATATTCAAACCAATTCTAACTTAGAAATATGTGCAGGAGATACGGTCACTTTTCAGGGAAATGCTATTAATTTAACCGCTCCAAGTACTAATGTTTATACTTATTGGAATCTTTCTACTGCTTTTAATTGCATTTCAAGTTCTAATAATGCCGTGAATTCTAATACTTTCACTTACGTCTTTCCAAATCCATCACCTTGTAATACCTATTTAGTATCTAGACATGGTAGATATGATTGTCCAAATTCGAATGTGCCTGGAGGAATAGAACAACGATTGTTTACATCAAATATAATTAATATAGATGCTGTCTCTGGGAATCCAAGTATCTTGGTCGATAATTGTCAAGGAACGTTGGTTATAGATTATCAAACGAGTAGCAATCCTACTATAAAATGGTACGAAGTAGGTAATCCAATACCATTGGCAACAACCAATAGCTTTTTGCCCCCGCATCCAGGAGATTATTATGCAGAAGTGATTGCTGATCAAGGGTGTGATTTTATAACAGACCCCTTTACTTATCAAGGGCCATTGAGTAGTACTTGGACGACTACGGGCTTAGCCTGTGCCACTTCTACGGCAACAGCTACTGTTGTTCCTGTAGGAGGACAAGCACCTTACACCTACTTATGGTCAGCAGCAGCTAGTGGACAAACAACAGCTACGGCTACAGGTCTAACAGCAGGTAGTTATGAGGTAACGCTTACAGATGCCAATGGATGTGAAGTGTACAATACTGTACAAATAGTAGCAGGTGATCCTTTGCAAATTCAACTTACAGTGACCCCAATTAACTGCTATGTAGCCAATAGTGCTGCTATTGTATCAGTGGTTAGTAATGGGACAGCTCCTTACACTTACTTGTGGTCGAATGGAGCTACTACTTCTGATTTGACAGGCACTCAAATTCCTACAGCAGGGGATTATTGTGTGACGCTTACGGATGCCAATGGTTGTGTTACTTCTGCTTGTGCTACGGTTAATCCTTTGGTGGATGTGGATTTTTCTAAAACTAGTTCGGTGACCCAAGCGCAAGCAGGGGACGAGATTACCTATACGATTTATATGAAGAACAACTGTCAATATCCTGTGAGTTTTGATTTGACAGATGTATTGCCAGCAGGAGTTGTTCCTACACAGGTAGGGAGTTTTAGTTACAATACTACTACACATAACTTGACCCAGCAAATCACATTGCAAGGAGGAGTTACACAGACGTATGATTACAAAGTCTTGATTGTAGCCGATGGATCTTGTAATAGAAGCTTGACATTGAAGAATCAAATTACAGCCCAATCTCTAGATAACCCTGCGATTACTCTTGTTAGAAATGCTGCTGTTGAGGTAACAGAAGATAGAGATGACTGTGATATTTCTGCTATGAATATTACTTTTGCCCAAGCTATACAGGCGCAAAGTTTGCTTCCTATGACAGGCACAAACAATGCTACCAATACCGCACAAACAGTCGTTATTAATGGTACTTGGCGTTTAGCGCCAGGACAGGTTTATCACTTTGCACCAGGTTCTAAAGTGCTTATGGAAGCAGGCGCAGAAATTATTATTTCTAAAGATGCTCAGTTGACAATAGAGGGTACTTTGGTCAATGGTTGTTCTTGTCTATGGCATAGAATTTTAGTAGAGTCTGCAGGAGAATTGATAGTTAGCGATCATAGTACTTTGAAAGATGCTCAGTATGCTATTGAGACAGAGAATGAGGCTGTCTTGACAATTAAGGGAAGTCGTTTTGAGGATAATTTCATTGGTTGGTATACTGCCCCTGTGAATAATCCGATGTCTCAGCGAATTAATTTAACTTCTTTTAATGAAAATTACTTTGCATCTAGCAATCTAAAGCCTGCTTTTAGTGGGGCACTTGCTACGCCTGCATTAGATAAAAACGGCCGAAATACAACAATTGCTTTGCCTGTATCAACAGGAAGCAGTCGTTTGGTAGGTTTAGCAGGAGTTTACTTGTGGGATATGAAGGAGGTGAGAATTGAAACCAGTCAACCTTCTGATAACAATCATTTTGAGTATTTAGTGACTGGAATTACTGCTTTTGATAGCAAGTTGTTTGTGAATGCAGGTGTTTTCTACCACATTGCAGAAAATAACACTTTTTATGCTAGTAATCTAGGCTTACAAGGAGCTGCTATCCATGGTCAAGGAGGAGGTAGTAATTTGTCTGACTTAGAAGTATTAGGAACAGGCAATACGAGTAATGTAACGACCTTTTTTGATAGTGATATCGGTGTATCTGCGATCAATACTTCTGTAGATGTAGATTTCTGTATTATGGAGCAGATTAAGAAAGTGGGGATTAAAACCATGGATTGTAATGATGCTATCGTTAACATTAAAGCAAATACACTAACTGATATTCATTTGGTTGGTATTGAATTTGTTGGGAATCAGGGACAAACAATGGCTGTAGCTGCTTATAATCACATTGTTATGGATTATAGCGCTGTTAATGCCGCCCAATTTAGAGCAGGTATTAGTGCCAGTAATTGTTATGCTATCAATGTTACAGAAAATTATGTGGAGAGTTTTAGTAGCCAGTTCGGAATCGTTTGTAATGAAGTGACTCAAAGTGATGTTTCAAGAAATGAAGTGTTCTTAGTAGGAAGTTATAACAATGTTGTTAGAACAGGAATTGCCATTTATGGTGGAAAATCGAGTGTTAGTTGTAACACTATATATGGTAATCAAGATGTGCGTTTGGCTAGTAATACCAGAGCATTATCAGGGAGAAGTTTGAGTAGTAGTTTGTGGTTTTGCAATGAACTTTCTAATACTTATACTGGTGCCTATTTTGAAAGTAGTAATATTCTACTTTTAAAAGGGACGGTATTTGAAGAGCACCATACAGGGCTATTCCTAGCTAGTAATGCTACTATTGGTACACAGTTTGAGCATGGTAATGTGTGGGTGCCAGGAACGATTACTATCGATGCTGAAAATCAGAATGTAGGAAATTTAGCAGCGTCCTTATTGGAGGTGAATCCAGCTTATACAGTACCCAATACTTGGCCTAGTACCATTATACCCAATAATAATAACTGGGTGGTACAAACATCAGGGCGTGACAATACTTTTAATTGTAATACAGCTTCAGATGGAGACCCTATTTGTGATGAACCATTAGTTGCTTTTCCAGCACGTACTGTCATAAGCAATAACACCACTACGGCTGCCAATGACGGACATCGCTCTGAATACAAGGATAATCAAGAGGCTTGGGAGCTTATTTTATACCCTAATCCTGCTGTTGATCACTTGACTTTGGAAAGTAGTCAAGCCTTGAGCAAAGCTTGTCAAGTAGAAGTTTACAATGCTTTGGGACAAGTGATGCCTGTCAGCATACAGCTACAAACCACACAACAAATAGTGTTGGAGCTGTCTAAATTGACACCAGGATTTTATACGGTTCGCTTGATCGATCAAGGGGCACAATCTAATCAAACCTTTATCGTGAGAAAACCCTAAATCATACGTTGTAGAATTGATCTAATCAGACTATTGCCCAAAAGCTCGAAAGCTTTTGGGCTTTTTTTGTTGTTAGAATCATCTAAAAATAGTAAAGCTATCTTTTTGGGTAGTAAAAAAAACAAAACCTCGATTTTAAAGATAGATAGGTATGAATTTTGGTTGTAAAAAAGTAGAGGCTTCCAAGCTATTCTGTAGCCCCAACAACCTCTTATTATCTCACCTTACTTAATGATTAACCTATGCGTTTATTCTTACTTTTATGTATAACCTGGACTGTTTTTAGTAGTTGTGAAAAAGACGAATTTGATCGATTAGGAGATCGATTGGAAGGAACTTGGGCTTTTACAGAAGCACGGCAGCAGATTACCAATAAACCCTTTAGTACCTTCTATTCTATCTATAGTTATTATGATGGTGATGAAATGACGTTTTATAGAGATGAAACGGTTGCTTATGTAGAGGCTAATGGAGATATTTGGGATGGAGAATGGTCTTATTACGCAATCTCTTCAGGCGATGATCGAGAATATGTACTTTCTGTTATTTTAACCAATAGTAGAGGGACGGTACAACACAAAGTATGGCACACCAACGGGTTGGGAGAACGAAACCGCTTGTTGTTGCGGAGCGAAGATAAGGATTATAAAAGTCGATATGTTTTGTGGAGACAATAAAAATAAGGACAACACCATCAAAAACAGGAGGCATCCCTTAAGTAGGAGTGCCTCCTGTTTTTGATTAAACATACTTTTTAATCCAGAGGATAATATCTTCATATCCCAAGACCTTTTGATCTTTATTTTCCAATGCCTCTAGTTTGTTTAAGAGTACTTTTAGATGTTTATCTCTACGTTGAGTGTAAGAGGGCGTTGATGTCATTTCTTTAAAGAAATCATATAGGATCTGTTCAAAAGGAATTAGAGGCTGTTTTACCTTTTTAGTATTATAGAGTTTTTTGAACATTTCATTAGAAAATTCATCGCTCTTTAAACCATAGTTGATTACTAACTGGAAAACCCTAGCAAGTTGTTGAATGTCCTTTCTAAGATCTGTTCCTTTATAAAGCGAAACCAACCGTTTTAACCATTTATTGGCTTCTACGTACTGTTTATCACAGAGGAGTAGAGTGATGAGAGTATTGTAGTGAAAGTTGTATAATCGAGATGGGTTTACTCGTTTATAATGAATAATTCTTCGTTGATTCTCTTCATACGTTTTTTTTGCTTTTCCCTTTAACTCTTTAACATCACCTACTTCTATTTGTCCAGTTGGTGCGAGAAGAGCTGTAATGGATGGAACCAATTTTTTAGCTTCCTCAAACTTGTTTTCATTGAGCAGAAGGTATTGCTTATAAAATAACAAGTTTTGAGTTTTCTCTGCTTCCTCATCTTTATTTTGAGTTTTTACTTGTTCCATTAGAAGGATAGCAGCTTGAGCTCCCATAAAATTACGATCGATTACCGCATAATTAATTAAGTTAGCGAGTTGAGTGAGGTATAATTGGGTGTTTTCTTTTTTTACATCCTTGACTTCTTGCCAGAGGTCTACTACTTTTCGCTGATTTTCATAAGCTAGAGTTGTGTTTTTGTGCAGGGTATTCCAAATGGCTTGAGTACTGTAAAAGTAATATTGGGAGTAAAAAGAACCCGAATTAGGGAAGTCTCTATTAATAATCGAAAAATAATCCTCTTTTAGAGGATTAGGAATGTTGTCTGGATTTCTGGATTCTTGGTATTGAACCAATAGATTAACATTTAGACTTCTGTACTCTGCCTCTTGCTGAAGAATCTTGGTTGCTCTCTTTAATTGGTTGGATAGACCTTTTACTTTTTCTTTTCTCCCTGCATGCCTTGTTAATAAAATTACATCAATTTTTTTAGGTAAAATTTCCATCAATAAAGCATATTTATGATGGTCATAAGCAATGTCTTCTGCCTTTTTTAAGCGTTCCAAAGAGCCGTTATAAAAACCTTTGTTCTTAAGAATGTCTGCCTCTGCTAAACGTTGGTTGAGTAATGTTATAGAGTTCTTTCCTAGATATTTAAAACTCAGTATTTCAAGTATTTTATCGTAAAGTACTTGTTCTGCTGTTTGTAACTTTCTGAGCTTCCAACTGTTGCCTATACTTTCTAAAAAATTGTCTCTATTATAATCTCCTAAATTGCCTTTTAGGTGCTTTTCTATCCAGTCATAGAGAACAATATAATTGTGGTCCGTTTTCTTTTTATTTCGCTCTAGAGTGATCGCTTGCTTCTCACTTTTTTCTAACGATTCTAACAATTCCAATAATTCTTGTTTTGTCGCCATTTGAATATTTTTTTTATATCTATTTGTGAAAATATTGGGAAGGTAAGATATAAAAAAACAAGGTGAAATGCTGCAAAATATTCGTTTTGGAATTCTGCAATTGGTGCTTTTTGGGTTTTTCTGCTTTAAAAGCTTGAGCGATCTTTACAAAACAGCGAACAAGAAGAGTAGATGGAAAGGAGAGTAGAATCGTAAATATTGAGTTCTTGTAAGATAATAAATTATTGCAATAATGACTAATGTAAGATTAATAATAAATGATTTAGTGTTAAAAAAGAATTGTGCTACTAGAGTAGAAGCATTTTATGATCCCTTTGCGGAATTCTATTTATTACCTGTGCTTCAGTTTAAAAATTTGAGGATTCAACCACTCATAAATAACGCGACACAATGGTCTAATCATACGGTAGATATAGGGTATAATAATACCCGCCAATTTGGACGAAAGGATTATCATTTTCAAGCAACTAGTAGCTTTGAATTACATCTTTATTTGATACAACAGCCTAGTCATTTGCATAACAGTTGGCAAAATATACAGCACTTTTTTGAAGAAAAAGAGAAGGCTGCTATAGAAAATATAGAGGAGAGTTACCTGTTGAGTTCTATAAAGGTAGAATTGAAGAAGAGTATACAGCCTATTAACCTCTTAGTAGATAATGAACTTTTGAAGGGGAATTTTCAAATCATAAAAAAAGGACATCAAATGATTTTACCACCCAAACGTTTTCCGACAGCTTTTGCTGCTTGGAGTGTTTTTGAAGCGAGTCGCCCTTATTTTTTAGAACCAGTAGGGTTTATACAGGAACAACCTCCTGGAATCAACCCCAAAGTTGTTTCTTCTGTTGATGGAAAAATCAAAACATTGGTCTTGTTTTATCCTAGCATGCAGGAGGCGGGTGAAAAACGTATTTATCAATATTCAAATTTCCTGCTGGAGTTAATAGGATGCATGAAGGGAGCAGGGCGACAGTTTATTGTGGCCGTAGAGAATCATTATTCCTTGCCACCAGATTTAGAAAACAAACTGAAAAAAATTGCCGAGCAGGTAGGCCACACACTAGAGATTATTGCTATTGATTATAGCCAACGAACGCTATCTCCTTGGGTACAAGATGCTTTTTTGCCAATACAATTTGAGAAAGAAGGGCGGGTACAAACTTTTTTAGTAGAATCAACAATTAATTATCATTATACAGAATCTGCGAATGCTTTAACCTCTGCTTACACTGGAATTAACGAGTTTCGCTATTATGAAAGCTCTTTGCCATTTGTTGGAGGAAATGTATTGGCAGGGGATGATTTCCTATTGATTGGATTGCACTATAGTAATAAAGAGTCATTGGCAAAAATAGGTGCTTCTTGGCTGGGCAAAAATTACATTATGTTGAGCTCAAGCCCAACGCCATATATTCAAGAGTGGGGGAAAACGCTACGAACTTCTGATGGTGTTTACAATTATTACGAAGCAAGTACAAAGGATCAAATACTCTTTCACTTAGACTTGTTTATTACATTGGCAGGTAAGGGCTTACGTAGAAATACCATAGAATATATTGTAGTTGGAGAACCAGTGATTGGATTTGAAGGCTTAGAAGGTGCGCCTGTTGATGTACAGGTAATGGTTCATCAATTAATCTCAGAAACCGCGCTAGCTATTGAGGAAATTATTGGTCAAATAAAAGAAGGAATGGAGGGGTTAGGAAAGCGCTACAAAATTGTACGAATACCACTTCCGCTCACGTATTATGACCAAAAAGAGCTACAAGATGAGCAACACACAAGAACACGCTATTGGTGTTGGGCCAGTTACAGCAACTGCTTAGTGGAGCGCTATAAAGAGGAAAATAATCAAGAAATTCGACGAGTATTTCTTCCCTCTTATGGACAGAATAGTGATTATGCTCAATACTCGAAAAACCAAGAAAAACAATACGGGAGTTGGAAAGACTTAGAGAAATTTGATGATCAAAGTAAAACACTTTGGGAGGAAGAACTAGATTATGAAGTAGTGCTTCTTCAACAAGATTTTAATCCATTCATCCGCTATCAAGGTTCTCTCAACTGCTTGACTAATTGTATAGAACGAACACTATAAGACAAACATTAGACTAACATTTTTTTTACACTAAAATTTATTGAAATGACAATTTTTAATGCTATCAAATTCAACCCAGCCACTAAAAAGCTCTCTATTAACGGAGAAAACAACACCTGCTTGTATTCTTATGATCTTTCTACTACTGCGGTAAAGTTAGAAGTCAAGCGAGTAGATGGACACTTAAAAGTAGCTATTGAGACAGGAACAGTAGGTAGTTTTGGTACCAATCGTATGGAGCAAAGGCTTAAATTTAGCGGAACATCGCATTACACGTCTATTCTATTTGATGCACCTGCTGGCAATATTGATGTACAAATGGATAACGATACTGCTGAAATTTGTAAAGGAGGTGACTTTTATGCTCTACTAGTCGGCTCAGACGATATCAGGAACAATCGTACAGCTACCAATATGGTGTTGTTAGAAGGAGAGATTGTTTCCTTCGAGATTGATACAGCCGCAGATATGGTTATTGTTCGATACCACAATTTGATTAATCCTACTGTTTAATTAGGAGGCTAGAACTGCTACTACTGCTCCCTTTATTTCCCTATTGTAAATTCTTAAGATCATAAAAATGGATTATAAAAATAGTCTATCCCTTTCTGGGATGGGAAGGAACACTATGGCTTATTGTTCGCATTTGCCATCAGACATCGTGTTGAGACCAGGTATTAAAACACTTGTAATGGATTGGGGAATGGATCTATTAGATATTCCTAGTTATTGGAAATTATCGAAAGGAGAGGGGGTGCGTATTGCTGTATTGGATACAGGTGTAGCATTAACACATCCTAACTTAGAGGGAGTAGTAGTTAAAGCAGTCGATTTTACAGAGAGTAGAACCCAAGCGGAGGATAATCTTGGGCATGGAACTCATTGTATTGGAATTATCAGTGCTCGCGAATGTGCTAAAGGCACTGTAGGGATTGCTCCGAGAGCTGAAATATACAGTGCTAAAGTTGTGAGTGATAAAGGGGTAAGTTCTATAACTTCTTTGGTTAAAGGAATAGAATGGGCTATCAAAATGAAGGTACATATCATTTCTATTAGCTTGGCTTGTGATAATGATAGCGAATCGATGAAACAAGCGATAGATCAAGCTGTTGCTGCTGGTATTTTTGTAGTGGCCGCCGTTGGTAATGACAAGGAAGATTATGATGCGATCAAATTTCCAGCTAAGTATAAAGAAGTCATTGCTGTTGGAGCAATTGATCGCCAATTGAATGTTACTGCTTGCTCTAGCCAAGGAATAGGAATTAATCTGGTTGCGCCTGGAGAAGGGATTCTGTCTACTTATCTACCAGATACCTTTGCAGAGATGAATGGTACCTCAACGGCTGTTCCTTTTGTTGTTGGAACCCTCGCTTTATTCTTATCCAAGTATAAAAAGGATACCCAAAGACCTATTAAAGAACATTACCAACGATTGAAGAAATACTTTTTATCCTCTACTATAAAGCTAGGTTCTTTGAAGGAAAACAAAGCCTATGGGAAAGGGTTAATTGATCCTCAAAAATTATTTGACTCCTTAAGATGGAATGAATTAACTCAATAGCATATAGCCAGAAGTAAAAATTATTACCCCCTGAATAATTCAGTAGAATTATTCGTGCCCAAAGGAGGCTAACCCTTAACCCCTGATTTTATTTTCTAATCTCCATACGCTTTATATCATGCAGCATCGCTTACAAATTTATGTAGTCTGGCAACCAGAGAACAGAGAAGAAGCTGAGCATTCCCCTGGATTTTTTTATGCTCAAGAGATCTTCTCGGCATTCAATAGAAAAATTGATGAGCCATTGAATCGTGGGATTGGAATTCCGACCTATTTTATATCTAATGCAGGGATTTTAAGTCAAATTGTTGACTGGGATGCTGCAGAGAAAACTATTGTAGTTTGGTTGGTTTCTGATGCTATGATTCTTGAAGAAAGAGAAGAATGGAAAAGAGATGTGCAAGAGGTATTAAATCATAAAGATCAATCTTGTTTAATACCAGTGGCTTTGACAAAATATATAGGGAAGTTTTATTCCGCTATTAATTCCCTTAATAGAATTGAATTATACCCTTGTAAAGAAGAAGAAAAGCTGCCTTTTTTGCTGGAAAAGTTGGCTTTTAAGTTGGCTCAAGAGCTATGTGATACGAACGAAGGGGAACGCCTTCCTCTAACCTTGTTTTTGAGTCATGCTCGTAAAGATGGTAAAGATATGGCGAAGGAAATACATCATGTAATTCAGGAATTATCAATGAACTTAGGTTCCTTTTTAGATGTGAGAAACATTGAAGCAGGAGCCGAATTTGATGAGGTTATTACTACCCATATAGAAAAGAGTATCTTCTTGATTATTAACACCAATGTTTACAATGAGAGAGAATGGTGTTTGAAAGAGTTATTGTTGGCGAAAAAGAAAAATCGCCCCATCGTAGTAGTGAATGCTCAGAGAGAGGTTACTCGCCGTACTTGGCCTTATTTAGGGAATACTCCTGTGGTGTACCTGCCAATTAATACGTCAAAAACAAAGGGACTTAAAGGAGAAAAAGAAGCGACTACAACGACCTCCATAGATGATGGTGATCGCCAGTTTAGGAAGATCATTTATTATGTTTTAATCGAAAGTGTGCGGTATGTTTATCAGCAAAAATTATTAGAGACGAAGGTTGGTACTGCAACAGGTAAAATTTTTTCGACCGCCCCTGAATTGCTAACCATGTATCAGCAAAAGGTAGAAGCAAATCAGTTAGTGGTTTATCCTGACCCGCCTTTGGGTAATACAGAGGCAAAACTGTTAAAGGATGTTTTTAACGTGCCGATGATAACCTCTACACTTTATCCACTTGCGATATTAGAATCACCAGAGGAAAGTAGTGCTACCCAAGAGTTTATTTACGAAAAAAACTTAGACGATTTTATTATAGGAGTTTCTGTTTCAGAAATTCCATTGGTTAAGTCAGGCGTGTATGAAGGAATAGGAATTTGGCACTTGCAAGACGCGTTGGTAGAATTGACACGCTACTTATTTGTGTGTGGAGCAACGTGTGCTTATGGCGGCGATATTAAGCATCAGGTCAAAATATCCAACTTAAATTTTACAACAACACTTTTAGAACTACTGCAAGCCTATAACTATAACTACTCCGCTCAAAGCAAAATTATTAATCATGTCGCGGCACTCTACGCGGAGGATGTCAAGGCGGATTCAGAACTACAAGTAAGTGCTGATGGGCTGATACAATTTATTTATCACAAGGATCAAGTACGATATCATCCTAATGGGAAACGTCCTTTGGCTCGAAAAGAATATACCCTAGCTCAACGAGCAATATGTTTTACAGACATGCGTCGTACTATGTTTGCGAAACACAATGAGGCCCAGATCTTTATGGGAGGAAAAGTGGTAAGCTCTGAGAGTATTATACCTGGGGTCTTAGAAGAAGTGTATTGGGCACTAAAATTTAATCGACCAATCTACATTATTGGAGCTTTTGGTGGCGTGTCAGGAGCTTTGGCAGAATTGTTTTTGACAGGAAGTAGTGATGTCTTAAGAACAGGGTTGAGGGAGAAGCAAGAAAACGCTACTTGGAAAGCTACTTATAAAGAATACTTACAAATACCTACAGGCTGGGAAGAGACCGAAAGGGAAATTCATGAACGGATACATTATGAACAGTTAAAGCTCTTTTTACTGCGATACAGGAGCAAACAACAAGATAAATACCTCTGGAATGGATTAAACAAGAAAGAAAATGAAATCCTGTTTACCTCTAAAAATATTCTAGAGATTAGTGGCTTAGTACTCAAAGGTCTACATCGCCACTTTAAGTTAAAAAAATAATTATTCACTACCATCAATATTAATAAACATGAACACGACAAACAAGCAGCAGAAAAGTACCGATCAGAGTATGATGCCTTCTTCTATGGATGAACGTTTTCAGGAAGCGATCACCTTACTCCAACCATTGGCAGAACTGAATAATGTATTTGCCTATGATTATTTCAAGGCTTACCAACAGTTGGCCCTAGAGCCTAAAGAGGGGCAATCTAAAAAATTATATGGAGTAGTCATTGAGTTGGGAAAGCCAGAAGGAGGATATGACTTATTGACGGTCTATGCTAATTTGACCGCTAATTTTATCAACACTAAAGGGGTAAAAAAAATCTGGTTGCAGCCCGATGGAAATTTTGATGCCTTGATAATGGACGTGTTAGAATTAGGAAGATTGTTATTGCCTAATATGCCAAAATGGGATAGAGATTTTGAGAAACATGTTGCTAA
Source organism: Aureispira sp. (assembly GCA_050633105.1). Classification (GTDB taxonomy): domain Bacteria; phylum Bacteroidota; class Bacteroidia; order Chitinophagales; family Saprospiraceae; genus Aureispira. Next base: position 29,009 of record JBOEFW010000005.1, read on the forward strand.
AGGGTGGATGAGAATTCACTTACTAAGTTCTCAAGGAATTTATAGTGCAGAAGCGCCACTACAGGAAATGGCACATAGCCCTTTAGGGGAAGAAATGGTAGAAGCTTCTACCATGTTGATGAACTGGTTGGCGGCCTTTGACCCTAGAGATCATGAGGAGGTAAGTCGATAATTAACTGTACGATTTTGATTTCCCAAAGTATTCCTAGAGACTACTTAAAAGAAACTAGGAGTGCTTTGGGAAGTTGTTTTTCTAAAAGCCAATAAAGAACGAACTATGCTTGATTTTAATCAATTACTAGATTTTAGCTTAGAATGTTTTCCTCCACAAATTAGTATGACAATGAATTGGGTAGGAATGATAATTTTAGTGATTATTGGATTAATAGGAATGAAACTCGTTCAATGGGCACTGAATAACCATCATTTTCGTCTAAAAACGATAGAGTTATCGTTACCAATAGGACTTAGTATGGAGATTCAGCGCAACGAAGCAACGATGTACATTGCTAATCGCATTTATGTGGAGTTAATGACTCGTAAAGCCGCGACGTTATTTGACCCTGAACACGATATTATTTGGGATGTCTATGATTCTTTTTATATCCTTTTTAAAGGGATTAGGGAAGAGCTCAAAAACATTCCAGGAGAGTATCTCAATGATTATTCGAGCAGTCGAGAACTCTTGGAATTAGGGATTACTATCTTAAATAATGGCTTGCGTCCACATTTAACCAAACACCAAGCTCGGTATAGAACATGGCATCGTATTCAAGAAAAAAAATATCCAGAATTGCCCCCACAAGAACTACAACAAAAATATCCAGATTATCAGGCTTTAGTAGAGGATTTACAAGCGGCTAATCGGCAAATGATGCAATGGACCACAACACTGGAACAATTATTAAAAACTTAACAAAATATTTGTAAAAATAAAGAATATTTTTCCAGTAAATTACCTTAACAACTATCTATTATGATTTGGTTTACAGCAGATTGGCACTTTGGAGATGATCGCTTTTTAGGAAATAATCCATTGTTTCGCCCTTTTACCTCCTTAGAGGAGCAACATCAAGTGATTATAGAACAAATGAATGCGGTTGTCAAACCAGAAGATCAGTTGTTCCATTTAGGAGATGTTTGTTTTAATGTGGAAACGTTACCTTTGTTAGAACAAATTAATTGTCAAAATAAAACCTTGATTATAGGCAACTATGAGGAAGATCATCCAGACAAACTAAAGTATCTGCCACAGTATTTTAACACCATAAAAGAAGAGATGGAGTTGACCTTAAGTACAGGGGAGCGCGTCTATTTAAATCATTACCCTGTTAATGCTAAGCCTGGTTGTTTTAATATTGTAGCGCATATTCATAGTCTCTGGAAAGTACAACCTAATATGGTAAATGTAGGGGTGGATGTGTGGCACTTCATGCCCGTGAGTGAGACGCGTATTTTATATATAATGAATGCTATGAAACATCATTATGATCAAAATGTTTTTCCTAATAAGGATTGGAAAAGATAGTTGGGAGTAGTCATTTCTAGTAAAATCTAAGTAAACTTCTGTTACAGTGTATTCAATACACTGTAACAGAAGTTTCTGTTAATTTACA
>JBOEFW010000005.1:30644-64534 GCA_050633105.1 Aureispira sp.
TTTTTCTACCTACAAAAGCATTAAAAATACGCTGTATAAAAATACAACAAACTTCTGTTACAAGGTACTAAATCTTAAACAAAGACACATTAAGCAACTTCATAAGCTGAGGACAGACAGGATCGACTACTCCTGTCCACCAAAATGGGGAGTGGACGGGGGGAGAATATCTAAACGGCGATCCTTGTGATGCACTGATTGCTATGATTTTTAAGAGGAAACGAGATTGGAACCCAAAGGAATCAAAAAAGACACAAGAATCAAAATAAAGACCATCTACTCCGTCAACAAGCCCGCTAAACGCCGCAATTGCCATTCTGACAACTTCGCATTATAGCGCGCTGTAACCACTCGTTTTTGAGCTTGTAAATAATTAAACTCTGCTTGTTGGTACTGCACTAAGCTCGCTTGCCCCAATTTATAAGCTTCTGTTGTTCGTTCAAAACTAGTTTGACTAATCGCTACATTACTCTGCTCTAAAGGAATTAAAGCCACATTATTTTCATGTGCGATGTAGGCATCTTTTAGATCTTGTTCGAGGTTGTAACGGGTAGATTGTACCGTAAGTTCTTGGTTCTCGATAGCCAGGCGATTCTGTTCTTTAGCGCGTTTGACCGCTCCAGCAGCGTATAAATTATACGTCAAACCCAAATTGAAAGACGGTCCCAAAGAGCTATTGCTAGCGACAATGCCCGCATCATTGCTAGACCCAGAATAGCCATAGGTGATGGTGGTTGAGAGTTTGGGAAACAATTCCGTCTTGGTAATTTGTAGGTTCAGTTGAGCATTTTCTAAGCTTTGTTGAGCATTGAGTACCGTTAAATTATTTTTTAGGGTTGCTTCTAATAAGGCGTCATAGTTGAGCGACAAATCCAACTCAGGAGAAACATCCACCAAGATAGCATCAGGTAGATAAGCGGTTCCAATAACCTTGTTGAGTTGCTGAACAGCTTGGCGTTGGTTCAAGAGCAAACGTAATAATTGTGTGCTATCACTATTGTAAGAGGTGAGTAGGTTGAGGCGTTCTATCTCAGAACCTTGCCCGTATTCCCGTTGCACATTCACACGATCCAATTGTCGTTTGGTGAAAATCAATTTGTCATTGGCAATGCGATAATCTTCTTGTAAGACCGCGAGGTTATAATAGGCTTGGATGACTTGAAATAAGATGGTTTCAATCCGTTGTTGGTAACGATTATTACTCAAGGCAACTTGCAATTTCGATTGGCGTAGCTTATACACAGGTTTGAGTCCGTCAAAAATGGTATAGCGTAAGTTAAGATTGGCATTGTAATTTTGAGCGGCCGCTCCTGTAATGTTCTGATCAGGAAGATTGCCAGAGAAGGTGGTGACTACATCTGAAATGGAATAGGTATAACCTGCCCCTATATCTAGGGTTGGCAAGAAACCTGCGGCTCCAATAGTGGTATTCGTGGAAGCAGTAGCAACATCATTGCGGGCGATTTTTAAATCAAAATTATTTTCCACAGCAGCTTTTAATACCTCATCTAAGGAGACAACTACTTGGGCGGATAGCGGCGTTAAAACAGAGCTGATTAAGATAAAAAACAAAAAAAGTAGACGGTACATGGCAAAATATGTTGTGTGAAATACGGTATAATAGATGGATCTAATTAATAGCCTTTATTGGTGTAGGAAAAACGATTTTTCTACACCAATAAAGGCTACCGATTTAATGTGCCTCTTGTTCTTCTTTGACACTAGGCTCTACTTCTTCTCGACTAGCTTTTTCTCCTTCCCAAAGCCATCGCCAAGCCAAACGAGAATTGTTCATACTTAGGAGGAGTGGAGGTAGGATTAATAACATCGTAAAGGTTGCTGCTAATAATCCATAAGCAAGTGCAACCGCCATTGGAATAAGGAATTGTGCTTGAAAACTAGTTTCAAATACAATTGGCATCAAACCAGCTACAGTCGTCACTGTTGTTAATAAAATAGGGCGAAAACGAGATAAACTCGCCTCGATAACCGCCGCTCGGAAGGGCATACCTTCTTTGAGCAATCGATTCATAGTACTAATTAATACCAAACTATCATTGATAACAACCCCTGCTACAGCAAGGATACCAAACATGGATAAAATGCTGATCGCTAATCCATGAAACCAGTGTCCAATGACCACTCCAATGAATGCAAAAGGGATCAATAAAAGGACAATCAACGCTTGGTAGAAAGAACGGAAGGTGATAACAACCGTAAAGAAAACCAAGAGTAAAATCATAGGCAACCAACGTTGCAACGACTTTAAGGTATCTGCTGCTCGTTCACTTTGTCCTTCATATAAGACTTGGACGCCAGGATATTTCTCTAGTAATTTAGGAACAATCTCGGTTTGTATTTCAGAAGTGATTTCCGTTGCAGAGGCTTTAATATTGGCTAAGGAAGCACTGACTTCCATTTTAGTTAAGCCATTGGTATGCGTGATTTTGAGTGCTTTGCGTTCTGGATTTAAATCCACCAATTCTTTGAGTGGATAAAGATTTTGACCGATACGGATTTTTAAATCCAACAAATCACTAAAAGATTGTCGCTCTTGTTTGGTATAACGCAGCCAAACTTTGACTTCATCCGTACCACGCTGCAAACGCTGGATTTCATACCCAAAATACCCTTGGCGAACTTGGCGAATAATGGTGGCAATATCCAGCCCTAGTGCTTTTGCTTTTTGTTTAAGTGTAATATGAAACTCCAAACCTCCTTTTTGGTCATTATCAGTAATGTCCTTGAGGCGGTCGTCTTTTTTGAGCATGCTTTTTAATTCATCTTTTACTTGGCGTAATTGATCCATATCATCGCCAACAAAACCCACTTGTACCGCTGCTCCAAAGATAGAGCGTTGTCCATAAGTTAGGGTTTCCGCTTCGTAGATTTCCCCTACTTCCTTTCGTAAAAGATTACTAAAATCATCGCTAGGCATATTTCGTGCTTCACCATCTAATAAAGAAATAAACAAACTTCCTTCGTTAGAACTGGCAGACAAGCTTCGAGCTATCGATAGAATAACAGATTTTCCATCAGGTCGTTCTGCTTGTATTGTTTTATTAACTTTTGTTGCCGCCTCCTCAATGCGTTGAAGCAATTTGTTGGTGACATCTTCCGTTGTTCCTGCAGGTAATTTAAGCGAAACAATTACATCATCTCTATCCACAGAAGGGAAGAACGTCACTTTGACAAAACCACCTTTGACAACATTAATAGAAAGCATTAAAATAACAATACCAGAGGCAATAGCAATAGTTTTGTTATTAACACAGAAACGCAAGACGGGCCCATAAATATTGAGTTTTAGAAAATTGAAAAAAGAAGTGCTGGTTCGCTCCAATACATTTTTCTCTTCACTTTTTTGCAAATCTTTAGAATGTGCAATGTGCGCAGGTAGAATAAAAAAGCCTTCTATCAAAGAGAATCCTAGCGTAGTAATCACAACAAATGCAACACTAGAAAAGAAATCTCCCAATTGGCCTTCTATTAAAAAGAAAAGCGTGAAGAACCAACAAGTAGTCAAGACTGCTGAAATAACCGAAGGTAAAACCTCCATTACTCCTTCAATAGCCGCTTGCCGAGGAGGCATGTTTTGTTCATATTTTTGGAAAATATTCTCTGCAATAACAACGCCATCATCAACCAAAATACCAATGACCAAAATCAACCCAAATAGAGACAACATATTAATGTTGTAATTCGAGAAAGACATAATCAAAAACATTCCAGCAATGGAAATGGGAATACTTAGAGCTACCCAAAAAGCAATACGCGGTTTAAGGAAAAGACCCAAGAGTAAAAAGACCAAAAAGAAACCCATTAAGCCATTATTGACCAATAAGTCCGTTCGTTGTTGAATGCGCACACTACCATCACTTAATAAATAGGCACGAACGCCTTCTTTACTGGTAGAATCCATAGGAGCATTCGCCGCATTGAATTCTTTAATATAGGCCTTGGCTGCGTCAGCTGTGGTAATAATATCCTCACTCAAACGACTCAAAACCTTAACCCGAACGGCTGGTTGCCCATTGTAATATTCTCTAGAGGGAACATCGGCCCATTGGTCGTGAATCGTTGCAATATCTTTTAGTAGGATAGGAGAACCATTTGGACTGGTCTGAATGATGGTGTTTTCCAATTGCTCCGCATAATAAACCTTGTTTTCTGCTCTTAGAATCACTTTATTTTGACCCATTTCTACATTACCGCCTGTCAACTCAATATTAGTGTTTTGAATTACTCTGGCGACTTCTGCAAAGGTCAATTGATAGGCATCTAAGGCATCTTCTCGAATGGCAATTTCAATTTCTTCCTCAGGATAACCACTGACTTCTACTTTTGAAATGTTGTCTTTTGCTAAGAGCTCCTGTTCTGCTTTTTCTCCAAACAGTTTGAGTGTTTTTAAATCCACGTCTCCACTAATCATAAGATCGGCAGCGGCATCCGTTCGCTCTTGTTTATAAATAACAGGTTTTTCGGCATCCTCTGGAAAAGTATTAATGCGATCAATAGCGTTTTTGACATCATTGAGTACATCTTCTACTTCATAAGTACTGAGGATTTCTATATTAACTGTAGAAAGGTTTTCCAAAGAGGTAGAATTTAATTTTTTGATTCCTTCCAAACCATCAATTTCTTCTTCCAGCTTAATGGTAATACCTTTCTCTACTTCTGTAGGAGATGCTCCCACATAAACTGTTTCTATAATAATGTTGCGGCTCTCAATGCGCGGAAACAGACTGCGCTGTATATTCATGGCAGAGAACACACCCAAGATAGCAATCAACAGCAGCAAGACATCTGCGGTGATGTGGTACTTGATAAAATATTGTATGGCGTTTTTCATGATAATTTTAACTTAAAAAAGAAGAACTACATTAGTTGTATTATTCTTGGGAGAACGCTACTTAATGAGTTGAACGGGCATTCCTTCGTAAGCCCCTAAAATGGTTTGAGCCAAGACGGTAATGCCACCAGTTAGCCCTTTGACATACATGTCATTGCCATCTAATTTGACAACTTCTATGGTACTCAATACCAGTTGTCCATTATTCACGGTATATACTTTATTCGCATTCACCAACAGTGTACGAGGCAACACCATTACTTCTCCTAAAGATTTGGTCTGAACGGTTCCATTTAAGAACATTCCTTCACTTAATTTAGAACTATTGAGGGTGATGTAGACTTTCTGCGTCTGTGTTTTCTCATCAATGACTTTCCCAAAACGATCCACAGTACCTGTCCAATCATCTTTAGTAGCTTCCGAATAAAGACGAACTTTATTTCCACGCTTTAAAAAATCCACATCATATAAAGAAACAGTGGCTTCCAATTCATAACGAGAGGGGTGGGTCAGTTCACCGAGTTTCTGACCACTGCGCACCAAGGCTCCTTCATAAACAGCCGCATTGGTTAAAATTCCATCAAAAGGAGCATAAATTTTATACTTCGTTAAGCGATATTCTTGGCGCTTGATGGTGAGATATTGATTGTTAATGTTGCGCGCGGCGACATAGTATTTTTCACGTTTACTTTTGGTGGTAGGTAATTCTTGAATGGGCTGTTGAACATCAAAGGCACTGATGTACTGTTCCCAAGCCTCAAAATTATCAGCATAATCTGTTTTGAAATCAGGGAGCAAGGCAATCAAAGCGCTGTACAATTGACTTTTGGCTGCTTGCAATTCTAAGCGCGCTTCTGTATCATCTAGGCGCAAGAGCAATTGCCCTTTGGAGAAGCGGATGCCTTCTCTAAATTCCTTACCCGCTTTCTCAATTTTTCCTGTTACTTCTGAGAATAAATCAATTTTTTGGCGAGCGACTACTTTGCCTGTAAGGAGTACCTTTGAAGAGCGATTTTCATTGCTTACTACTCGTCCATAAACATAGGTTGCTTCTCGTACAGGGGAAGTTTTTTCCGTTTCTACTGTTGTTTCTTTTTTACTAGAGCTGCCTAGTTTATCAGCAAAATAAAGACCTCCTACCAAAATAAGGAGACCAATAACTACACTAACTTTTCTTAAAATTTTACTTTGACTCATGTTATAACCCTTTCTAGGATAATTAGCTATTAAAAAAAAGCACGTTGCATTATGATTTTGTGCCTAGGTGCTACAAGTATAGATCAAAAAAGTTGCCTTTTAGAGCGAAGAATTCTTCTTTTCAACCAAAGGCACTATATCTTCAATAAACAACAACGGAATGGCCGAAACGAAAAAAAAGGTTGATTTTGCTACTGCAAAATCAACCTTTTTTAAACTATACAAAATCGTCTGTTAGACGTGCAAAATTGCTTTCTTTTGGAGTAGACGCTCTTCTGATTCTACATGTTTCTCATCAGGAACACAACAATCAACAGGACATACCGCAGCACATTGAGGTTCTTCGTGAAAACCTACACATTCTGTACATTTATCGGTTACAATATAATAGAAGTCATCCTCAACGGGGGCGCGCATCTGATCGGCATCTACTTCTTGCCCGTCTACCAAGGCAAAAATGCCTTCTGCACCAGTACCGTCTGCATAAGCCCATTCTACACCACCATCATAGATCGCGTTGTTGGGGCATTCTGGCTCACAAGCACCACAATTAATGCATTCGTCAGTAATATAAATAGCCATTGATTAGTAATTGTAAAATGAACAAATGATCCCAACTTAAAAGCGGGACACAAAACTAATTATAATGCTAACAATAAACAAGCCGTCTGCGTTCTAAAAAGTATTTCTTTTGTAAATCTTTGACAGAAACTGGATGGGAGTACATGTATTTGATGATACTTTAGGTGAATCCAACTATACTTTTACCCATTTTACCACACTACTAGTCGTTGGTGGTTTGATTATGGTTATTTGTTCTGCTTTATCAAAAGGGTAGGACAGAACAGTCGTGCTTAGCACAAAAACTGTGCTTAACTTCAACCGTGTGGTCAATGTTTGGAAGTGGAAAAGGAGGCGATAATAAGAGAAGAAACACCAAGACATAAAAAAGCAGGATTCCTTTTAGGGTTTAAAAAGAATCCTGCTAGTAATAAAAAAGGACTTTATTGCTTAATGAGTTTGGTAATGGTTTGACTGGTGGAAGTGAGTATGGAAATAGAATAAACACCAGCAGGGAATTGTCCTAATTCTAGGGTTGTAGTAGGCTGGTTTATCCATTGTTTGGATAGAACAACACGTCCATGAACATCCAGCACAGTGATCGATAATTCTTGTGTTGATGGAGTAGAAATAAAGACGATTCCAGTAGTAGGGTTCGGGTAAATCTGAAAATTATTCGTAGCAACTTGCTCTACTCCAATGACGGTAACATTATAACAGTTAGAACGAATACTACAACCATTTTGAGTCGTGATTACAACAGCATAATCTCCACTATTCGAAGGCGTGAAGGATACATTATTGCCACCAGTCAAGGCTCCGCCAGTATTGCAATCAATCCATTGGTAACTGGCTCCAACCGCATTAGCTGTTAGGACATTGCCATTAAGTGTTACAGTGGTGTCTACTATAGCGAGCGTGAGATCTAAAGTGACAATACTGTCACAACCGTTAAGTGAAGCGCCAATAAGGGTATCTGTTGCGGTATTATTACTACTGGTATAAGTGATGCCATTGGACCAAGTATAGCTATTACAAGTGGTAATGGCATCCACTCCTCTACCAACAGAGCAAGCGCTTAGTTTCTCTACAAAGGCATCATAATCCCCTGCTGAAGCTAAGAATAAGCTATCTGAACCAGGATCAAAATCGACGCTGTCTCTATAGTAGCCCGTGAAATAAACATTATTGGCCTGATCCGTAATTACCCCTCTTCCTAGATCATTACCAACAGCACCAATATTTTTGACCCAAATCAAATTGGCGTTAGAATCTATCTTCTGAATAAACGCATCGTAATTACCAGTAGCTGTTACATTAAAAACACCTGCTCCTAGATCAAAATCTACAACACCTGTAAAGTGCCCAACCAAATAAACATGGCCAGTAGCATCTGTTGTAATTGAACGTCCATCATCAAAAGAACTGCCTCCTAGTCCTCGCACCCAGATAAAATCTCCATTAGCCGTTAGTTTTTGTAGGTAAACATCATCGCTCCCATTAGACGTCAAACTAACGGAACCCATGCCAGGATCAAAATCTACAGTATTGTTAAAACGACCGAGACTGTAAATATTTCCACTGGGATCTATGGTAATCGAGTGGGCTTCATCTAAACCAATCCCACCCATTTGTTTGGCCCACTCAAAGTCACCTACTGCATTTAATTTTTGGATGAAAATATCCGTACCACCAATGGCCGTAAAATTGAAGATAGCAACACCAGGATCAAAATCTATGATTCCTGAGAAATCTCCAGTAGTGTAAACATTGTTGTTCGCATCCAATGCAATGGAAAAAACTTCGTTAGCTGAATTGCCCAAAATAGATTTCGCCCAAACTAAATTGCCACTAGGGTCTAATTTCTGTATAAAGGAACTAGAATTATTACCTGCGTTAAAAGAAACAACACCCATATTAGGGTCAAAATCTACACTATCGTTAAAACGCCCTGCTACATAAATATTTCCTTGAAGGTCTGTAGTAATGGTATTACCTTCATCAAAAGCAATACCGCCCATTTGTTTCACCCAAAGAAAGTTGCCATTGACATCTAATTTAAGAACAAAAATATCTGCATTTCCATTGGCAACTAAATTGACAGTTGTTGTACTGGGGTCAAAATCTACAGTATCTCTAAAGCTTCCTGTAATATAGAGGTTACCATTCTTATCCGAACTTATCGCTGTCGCATCATCTGTTCCTGTACCACCTAAGCCAATCGCCCAAATGAAATTACCATCGGTATCTAGTTTTTGAATAAAAATATCATTTCTTCCTTTGGTAATAAGGTTAAAGATATTGGTACTAGGGTCAAAATCGGCGGTATCTCTAAAGGTGCCTACAGTATAGACATTATCATTAATATCTAAAGTGATGGATTTGCTTCTATCGCCTTGTACGCCCCCTGCACGGGTGGCCCACAAGAAATCTTGTGCAGATAAATTAACAACAATAAAAAAGAAACTGATTAATGTAAGAATTCTCATAGGGGAATGATTGTTCATTAAAAAAAAGACCAAAGTATTTCTGATCAAGTGTTGTACAAAGATACTATTTACTTCAATAACTTTATTAAAGAAATAATTCAAACAAAAGATAGCGGCAAGGACAAAAAGTGGAGTAGGAAAGTCGTAAGCGTAAAGAAGTGAAGAAACTCAACAACTTGGTTTTAGAACAATTAGGATTATTGAAAGCCTTCTAACATTTGTATCAAAAAAAGAGGCAATGGACATGCTACTTTCTCAAAAAAAACTTAAAAATAGGAGTGTAGTGCGTCTATTGGTTTAAGGCCCATTGTGTCTCTATCGCAGCAACCATATCTACAATTTTCAAATCTTGCATACAGTTGAAATGCCCTTTAGGGCAGCTAGCCCGCCCAATTTTTGTACAAGGTCGACAGGTTAATTCATTTTGAGCTATGTGTAGAGCAGGAGGTGCGGTATCAGGTAAATAAGGAAAGAGACCAAAGGCAGGGTGAGTGCTTCCCCATAAGACCACCAAAGGGCGTTTGAAGGCAGCGGCTAGATGCATGAGTCCAGTGTCATGGGCAACAACAACCCGTGCTTGTTGAACCAAGGAGGCTGATTGATTAATGGAGAGTTGTCCACAGGTATTAATAACCTGTGGCCCCGCTTGTTCTATTTGGTGGGCAGCGGTTTGGTCGTCAGGGCCTCCTAGTAAGACAATGAGATGCTGTGGAAGTGCTTGACAGAGTTGTTTTAAGCGTTCTGTAGGAAGGCGTTTGGTGGCATGCGCTGCGCCAATGACTAAGCCAATGTAGGCTTGTTGTGCTAGACGTGGATCAAGTTGTGCTGGGTGGATCGTTTGACCTTCAGGGATAAAATGATCCAATCCTAAACCATCATTTTGAAGTTGTAGAGGAGCCAACCCTAAACGATAACGCTCTGCAATGGGGATGTTGGGTAGTTTGTTGATATGAAATTGCGTGAACAGCCATTTTTTGAAGCTTAATTTGTCAAAGGATAAGACTGTTTTCTGGAGCACGCGTCTCACTTGGAGTGTCCGCCAATTCTTATGTAAATCTAGCACCCAATCATAGTTTTCTGTTTTCAAGTCCACTAATACCTTTTCTAAAGGATGCTTTTCTTTATCAAAGACAAAAACTTTGTCTACATGAGGGTTAGCTGTTAGTAAACTAGCAAATTGGCGCTTGACTAAGTAATGTACTTGTGCATTAGGGATTTGTTGTTTTAACCAACGAGGAATAGGGCTGGTTGCCACTAAATCTCCTATAGAACTAAAGCGTAAAATCAAAAACTTAGGCATAGAGCAATGGTGTTTTACAGAAGAATTAGTGTTTGATAAAAAGCTTGCTCGTCTACCCAAAAAGTAAGCGTGTAGTAGCCACTTTTAAGAGCGGGAAAGGAGAGGGGCAATACTGGTTGTTGGGCTTCCCAGACAAGTTGTCCCAAGCTGTTGTATAAGAACAAATTTTGAGGACGTTGATCAGAACTGTATTGTAAAACTTGTCCAACAGGAAGTGGGTTGGGAAACCAATAGGTGCTACTTGTTGGCAATTGTTGAATATTGTTGTGTAAATTTTGGTGAATGACGCCTACTGCGTCTAGGTCAAAACCGCTAGAAGCAAAGGGCGTATTCCAAGGATCATTAACTTTATACCCTCTGCTGTCACGACTGGCATAGGCCTCTTGTAGACTGCCAACAGCATCAATAAGGCGTACATGCGTGACTGCATTGATGTTGAGAATGGCAGAATCTCCACGTAGTTCTTCTAAATCAAAAGGCGTCCCATAATTGCCTTTGTATTTGCCTGCTAAATTGTACAATTCGCGCGGATTAACGGCTCCAAAAGAGCCTACTTGTGTTGTTGTGTCGGTATTAGAAATCGCAGGAAAGCGCACGAACGTTTGTCCATCAGAACTCACCTCTACAAAAGCCAATTCTAGAAAGGTGTTGTTAAAGGCATTCTCAAAAACCGCAAAATCAGCGCCTGCTCCATTTCGAATAGGACGAGCAAAGGTTAAAGTGGCGTTGCCGCCATCGCCTAAACTGAGGACAAAACCATCTCCTGCAGGGCCTGTTGCATGCAACAAGGTCCCTGAACTCGCCAAGCCCAAACTAGGCTGACTAATATCCATTGGCCCACGGTGGGCGATACAAGTAGTCGCCCAAGCTACTAAAATACTAGAATCTTTGGCGATGGCTGTACTGCCAATTTCACCCGCAGCAGGTGCAAATTGTCCCAATGATCCCCCTGGAAAAAGCAAGACAAGAACAACAACAAGAAAATAGTTCATAAGAGAGAGAATATTAAACAATAAAAAACAAATTGTTTCAAATGATCAAACTTTTTTGTTTTCTCAACTAAATATAATATATTGCAACAGCGCACAAAAGTACAAGAAAAGCGCTAAAAAGAAGAACCCACTGCAAGGTGGTTGAGGAAGTTATAAACACCAATTCAAGACAAGCCCCATTTTTCACTATTCCTTGACGGCAGAAAAACAGGAGCTAATAAGAGCTAAGAAACATGCAAATCAAGAACATTCAACAGTTTCGCACCAACTGGCGTAACAAGCAAGGCTATGACATGCCCAATTGGGATGAAAATTTTATTGGCAGCAGCCATGAGCAAAATAGTGGCTTTTATAAAATGGTCAATGGCATTGTGGGTAACATTAGGGCAGATCTAACCCCTAAGTTACAGAATGCCCAAGATGAGCAAGCCATTTATGAGTTCTTGCAAAATGCGGCGGATAGCCATTCGACAGAATGCGCGGTGGTCTATAATGATACCTTTTTTATGGTTATTAATAATGGAAAGGCATTTACAGAAAAAGACCTTAAAGCACTACTGAACTCTTTTCAAGGAACAAAGGCGGATAAATCCAAAGAAGAAAACTGTGGGAAGATTGGTCGCTATGGAATTGGATTTAAGCTAGCATACCGCCTCATGGGAAAATCGGATGGCGCAGAGGAATTGCTGCGCGATTTGGCAGGCCCTTTATTGTTCAGTTGGCACAACAAAGAGCAATTTAATACCCTCTTAGAGTATGAAGGAGGTGCCTTAGGATTGGAAGATGCGATTGGCGCAGATACCGCGCCTTGGTTGTTAAAAATTATTTTAGCTTGTTTTCCTACTGCGCCCGAAGAGACGGTTAAAGATCTGGATTACGAAGACCAAACCTTATTCAAAGCGGAAGAACTACAAGAGTTGGTTGGTTTCTTAAAAGAACAAAAAGGCTTATTAGAGCAATTTTCCTTAGAACAAGGATCATTGTTCTTCTTGCGATTTGGCCCCAAAAAGCACGAGAAATTAAAGGCATCTTTACTTAATATACAATCAGGCATTGGTTATGCCATGAATAACCTTAAAACCTTAGAAAAAGTAGCTTTACAGGATAAAGTGATAGCGCAACATGATACCTTTTTGGAGCGTTATGCAATTCTACCTGGAACAGATGATTTTAAACGCATTGATCCAGAGTTTCCAAATTGTCCAATTGAGATTTCTTTAGGTTTCCCAATGGAAAAAGAACAGATGCAAGCGCTCAAAAAAGCGCCAAGTTTGTACCAGTTTTTTCCAATGCGCAATGAGCGTCATGGGATGGCTTATTTTGTACACAGTTCTTCTTTTGCCAAAATTACAGATCGTACACGATTGGATGACCAAGGTGAGGCGAATGTAGAGACCTTTCAGTACATTACTAAAGCCCTAAAACGCAATTTAGATCGCTATAAACAAGATGATAAAGAGCGTTATGGACAATTGTACCGCGCTTTATTATTAACGGATCGCTCAACAGAATACGATGCGAGTTTGATTAATAAGTACTTATATGAGCCGTTACTGGACTATATTCGCGAAAATATTCCAACTAACAAAGGGAATTTCTATTCTAAAGACATCATCATTGCCAAAGATACGGCACTACCAATAGAACCCCTGGAATTGGGAATGGCTAAAGAGTGGTTCTATTGGACGGATGTAGAAGGAGATAAAGATTTATTAAAAGCAGCAAGCAACAGTGCTAAATTAGATCTCAAAAAATTAGGCCTCAAAGAATTGATTTTAGAGGCTAAAATAAACTTACTCAACAGCCGTATTCAACAATTAGGAGAGGCTGATTATCAACAGTTTGTAGAAGAACTGAAGCAGGTAGAATTTGACGATGCTTTTGCGGAGCGTTTTGCAGAGCTTAAAGGCTTTAAATTCAGCAATAACCAAGGTGATGCTAGCTTTTATGCCTTGAATGATCTACAAGAGCAAGAAGATATTTTCTTGATGAGTGATCGACTGCTTCCGATCAAGTCAGCTATTAAAGGTTTAGGATTCTCTGTGTTAGAATTTGATGTATCGGATTATGCTGTTATTCTACAGAGCCTCAAATCGCAATTGGCTTACCTGACGAAGGATAAAGCCTTGTTTGAGAAACTGACTGCTCGCTTAGAGCGAGCGAGCCTTTCTCCTGCTCAAAAACAGGAACTGTTAGCGTTCTTTCAAGAATTAGACGGAATTTCTAATCAACAAGTACGTAGTATTCCTATTTTAAGTAACCAGACAGGCGTTGCGGTAGGGTTAAATGCCTTATTAGCACCTACATTAGAAGTGGAAAACTGGTTAGAGGCTTACAAGATACAGAGCGAAGAAGATGCGCCAACACTAGAAGAGCAATACATCAGTGAGCGAGATAATTGGGAAATTTACAGCCACATTATTCTTCCTTTTTGGGCAGACATTGTGGAGCAAGTGGATACCGCAGAAGGCTTGACCGATTTTTACGAACAAGTCCTTTATTACTACAGCTTAAAAAGTAGCCAAGCTAAATTAGACGAGGCGGTTTATATTTATACCAATGAAGAGGAAGGTTTCTTGCGTCCTGATCAAGTCTTTTACCACAGTTGCCTAGAGCAATTGGAGGTGGATTATGAAGCGTTAAGCAGTGCTGTGCAAAAGGTAATGGGGAAACCTCTACCACATCAGCAAGTCTTGCCTTATTTGGGCAAAGATCCTTTTAAGACTTCTTTAAGTACCAATAGTAAAGATTGGAAAAAAGCATTGGGGACTGTTTTAGAACAATGTCAAGAAGCAGATCTATCAGCAGCAGAGAAAAAAGCACTGTTTGCTTTATTTACAGAGATACTATCTACTAAAGACCGTTCTAAACTAGCTCTGTTTTCAAATCAACGAGGAGAGCGCGTGACCTTAGAGCAATTATTGCCTGCACAGGCAGAGGTACCTGTTTGGTTGAAAGGGTATAGAATTGTAGAGGAAGAAGCAGCAGAAAACTTACAGGCAGAAATGGCAACAGCTGCCACGATCTACAACCAGTTGATTGTCCCACATTGGGCCAACATGACAGAACAGCAACAAGTACACAGCAATATTAAGGCCTTCTATGAAGGAGTATTGGATTACGCGAGTCAAGCAAAATCGCCTAAATTATTGATGACAGGCAAGTATGTTTTTGTCAACCCAACCGTTGGATTTGTAGGAAGTGGAGACGTGTTTTACAAAGATGTTATGGAGGGCGAGGAAGAGAGCTATGACGCTTTAACCAAGGCGTTACATGCTTTGACGGAACGTCATGCCCCACATCCAGCCGTTCTGCCCTTCTTAAAAGAACGGATTTTTAAAACTAGAAATACAGGATTAGCCAAAACCCTTCAGTCAGAACCAGCGCTTTTAGAGAAAAAAGAAGCCGCTAGTTTAGTGGATTTTATGGAGGGAACGAAGGAAGATATATTTACATTCTTGTACATCACACACAGTGAAGAAAATGCTCGCTTGTATGAAGCAGGGAAACGTGCCAAAAATGTACCTTATGCTGTAGAGAAAGGGCAACAAGATTTAGCCGAAAAAATCAATGCCTTATTTGGAACTCATTATAAACGTTTGCCTAGTAAACTATACCGCCCAGCTTATAAAAATAAAGGATTATTGCGAGGGAGTGCCTTGTTTGATACCATTACTAAATCTAAAGATGCTCCACCAGAGTTATTATCTGCCTTGATTGTAGAAAGTGGTAATGCTGATATTCAAGAACAGGTATTTAGTAAAATTGACCAAATTGTTCTGCGGGAAGGCACAACTTACGGCAAAGATTCTTTTGAGCACCAAACTTTACAAATCTTTAGAAATAAGGAAGCAGACCACAGTAAAGTACGCTCTAAGATTTACATCGAAAACGAAGCAGGGGATCAATGGAAATTGGATGAAATTGCCTTTGATCCTAATCTAACAATTGCGATCAATCAGTTTGGTAAATTTTCTTTAGAATTAGCGGCTGTAGTGCCTATTTATAAAGAATACCAAACCTTATTAGCAAACATTGCTGGTCAATTAGTAGATTATGAAGCGCCAACAGTCTTGCAAAAACGCTGTTTTGAGAATGAAGAAAAACCTTTAGAGGAAGTTTATAACGCCTTAAAAAAACAAGAAGAACATACCCTAGAAAATGCACAACAAGTAGCGTTTATCGTGTTGTATGCTCGTTTGCAAGATAGTGGAAAGTTGGTACAAGGATTTGAGGTTCATACAGAAGCCGCAACAGTAACGCCAATTACGACCTATGATGCTTGGCACACACAGAGTCAAGCCTTTATTCAGGCAGAGGCAACCTTATCCAAAGAACATTACGGCGCTTTGGAAACTTTATTAAAATTGTCTAATAAGAACAGTGCGTTCGATTTTGGGGAACAAGCGATTGTTCAACAGCCTTATATTGATAAGCAAACATTCTACTGTGCGCCTATTCGCGAAGTGGAAGAAGCTGCTCAAGAAGAAATGCAACAACAGCTTTTAGCTTTCTTGTACGATACTTGGGCTGCTCTGCCTGATGCTGAGCGTCCTATGCGTTTAGAATTGTCAACGAATACCAATAACAGCTTGGCTGGTTTTGCTCCACAAGGATTAGTGAGCGAAGAAGCCTATGCTTTAGAACAAGAACAATTGCCTATTTGGTTAGATAACTGGGTAGCAGAAGATACAACGGAGGAAGTGCCTTTATTGCAAGAGGAAGAAGAAGAGGGCGAAAGCATAACCGTTGCTGTTTCTAAAAGCCGCTTGGCTCTATTAGAAGCTTTGGGGGTGAACACAATGGAATCAACCCTAGTGGCTGTACGTCGCTACTTGAAGGCAGAAGAAGGAGATATTATTAGTCAAAAACAACTGAATGATTTACGCAATGTTGGCCAACAACATTTGCTCCATACGGTGGAATGGCTGGCAGAACAAAAAGTGCGTTTTTCTTCTGAAGATGAGCGTTTGTATTGGTTGAGAAAACTCTACAATACCTTGTCTGGTGGAGCAGAACACTTGCCTTTGCCTGTGATTGAAAGTGTCCAAGGTGCTGCCGAAAGCCCCACTTTAGAATATCAATTGCAAACAGTGGAAGATGGACAGATTTATAGTGTTGATCAAAAACAACAAGGACAATTATGGAGCAAGTATGAAATAGGAATGGCCGATGTCTTGGAGTGTTTAGATACTGCTGGGGATTATTATACGAATGTAGACCTGAAAGGAATAAAATTACCGACTACTAAAATCAACCACCAACTGGATCAAATAGCGTTGGAGGAAGAGAGCCAAGAATGGGGAGCACCGCATTATTTAGCTTGGAAAGAGCAGGTGCCCTACAGCATTTTCTTGTATGACGGAGAGATGCCTTATACCGTAGAATTCTTAAACCAATTGGTCAAAGCCTATCAAAGTGGTCATGCCGTCTTGGTTGGTGAGCAAGTGTATGTTAATAAGAATACGGATAACATTGAGGAAGCATTGTTCGAAATTAGTAAATCTACAGGTTTAACAGAATCTCAGTTGGTACAGTTATTACGCCTCAAAAATGGACATCAAGCGAGTCCACAAGAGCATGTACTGCTAGAAAAAGTTGCTCCTGTAGAAGAACCAGAAGAAGCGATTGATAATCCTAGCTTAGAAGAAATTAAAACCTACCAAGCTAAAAAAGTCAAAGGGACCTTAAAAGTAGAACTGGATTTAAGTACTTTACCTGAAGACAAACTACAGGAATTGCTGCAATATGCTCAATCTACCCAAATGATTGTGGAGAAAGAGTTGATAGCAGAAGAAGAGGCGATAGAGCTTATGTTTAGCGACGAAGAAGAATAGAAACTAGAGGTTGTTGTGCTTGTGACAATACAGACAGAAGTGCAGCAACCTTGTTTTATAAATAGTGTGTATTCATACGATTGGATACACGCACCAATCCTCCCGAATTTTAGTTAAGGCTAAGGTTTGGGTTTTTTTTAATATTTTTGATTTAATAAAAATAGAACAGAAACTGTTATTAAAACACGGTTGCATGAAAATTAAACAAAAGTCCTACTTTAAAAACCCAGAACAGGATAAAAAAGCTTTTCAAAATTGGGTGGCAAAGCTAGAAAAAGAAAATGGTTATCAATATGACCAATTAACGATTCCAACAAGCCTAGGGACTACTCAAGTGTATGGTTTTAATACCAAAAACAAAGAACTGGAAACACTTGTGATTTTCCCAGGCTTTAGAACTACTACGCTCATTTGGGACTTAGATCAGGGGGTATCCCTATTCTCGAAAAAATTTAGAGTTTTTCTTGTAGAAACCAATGGACAACCCAATCTAAGCGATGGAAATTCCCCCAGCATTAAATCATTGGAATATGGAATGTGGGGAGCAGAAGTTTTTGAACAACTACAATTAGAATCGGCCTTTATTGCAGGAGCTTCCTTTGGAGGATTAGTATGTATGAAGATTGCATTGGTTATTCCTGACAAAATAAAAGGCGCCTTTCTTTTAAATCCAGGATGTTTTAGATTGGTTTCAATGGGATATAAAAACCTATTCTACAACTTGCTTCCTATAATAAAACCTTCTGCTAAAAACATCAGGACATTCTTAGATAAAGTCGTCTTCTGTAAACCGAACCATGGCCTTACTCCTAAGGCTGAAAACCTACTTGTTGAGTTTCTAGAATTAGTTATTAAGCAGTATAAAGATAATACAGAGAAACCTTATTATATGGGGAATCAGCTAAACGATGTAAGAGTGAAAACGTATCTATTTGTTGGAGATGCTGACATCTTAATTCCTTATAAAAAGTCGGTAGAACGTGCTAAAAAACATTTAGGTCAAGCGATTGAACAGGTAGAAATCTTCAACAATGTTGGGCATGGTATTGAATGTTATAAACCCTGTTTGCATTCTATTGAAAAAATATTGACCGCTTCTATGGAGGCGATTTAAAAATAAGAAGCAAGTAATGTTGCTGGTAACTAATGGTAGAAGAGAGAATTAATTTAACCTATTGGATAGTAAAGAAGCACCTTGTTATAATTACGATAGGGACACTATTGATGGTGATGTTTGGTTGTATAGAAGATAAAGGCCTAAAAAAGGAACAAACAGCTTCCATAAAGGTCAAGTTGGATGGTTTTTGGAGGTTATCCTTTAGCCACTATGAAGGAGAAAAGACGTCGCAACAAGAAGGCTGTCTTATTCCTGACGCTCCAATTGAAACTCTTTTCAAACCATATGCCCTTGGTTCTCATCTTTTAATTAGAGAGGATAGTATTTCTTTGTTTCGCTATCCTTATGCTTATAATGGGACTTTTAAATATGAAACTAGAGGAACTTCTTTATGGATAGCATTATCTCCCTCATTAACCTCTAAATTTGTACTACAGAAGAACGAAGAAGGCGCTCTAATCTTGAATTTTGAAGAACAAGTTACATCCACTTGTTTATTATCAGCAAAAGCAAGCTATGAACCTTTTGTTCCTAATTCAGTAATAATAAAGAAGCTCTTGCGAAACAAGATTTCTTGCGATTCTTTGATGGGTAAATGGTGGCATTTAAGAAAAGAAATCACCTATGAAGATGGAGGAGAACCAACCGTTTTAAATTTCCCTAAAGGAATGCCTGATTCCCTATTTGTTTCTCCAAAAATACTAAATCAAGATACGACTTCCCCTTTTATAGAATTAGAATTGGACGATAGAAGTGTGAAAATGTTCATCGAAGAACCTTCTAAGCATTCTTATATTCTAACTCCAGCAATGAAAAATGATGAGCTTCTATTTAGTCGTTTCATTGATTACGGAGAAGAGGTTGATACAATTTATGAGAAGGTTATTTATGAGTGGTATTAGTAGATCTTCTATTGTTCTTTGTCAAGAACCCATTCCCATTTAAAGAAACATCCCCAATCTTAGTCTTTGCTAAAATGGAGGATGTTTTTATCAAGTGGTGGCAATGTAAATTATTGCTTTATTGGAGCAACCATCAACAAAGCAGCAATGCCATCCCACAACTCTAGCCTTTTTTGCAAGGCCTGTAAGGCGGCTTCTTTGGCGGCTTCCCACTTTTCGGGCGTATCTCCACACAAGGCTTCTACCATTTGTAGGGAGAGGGGGCCATGTTCGTCTCCATCTAATTCAATATGGCGTTGTAAATAGTACCGCAACTTAGCGTAGGCTGGCTCTCCTTGACGTGCCTGCTCTTGGTCGATAATGGCTAGAAAGAGATCAGGAATAATTTCTTCCCTACCAAAGGTAAAGGCCGCGGCTAGACGAGCTGGTTCCTTTGTGGCAATCGTTTCAAAAGTAAAATGGACAAAGTTGCGTACAAAATCAGGCAAATTAGTATTGTTTAATGCTATTTGTACAGTATGACCTTGGTGTAATTCCTTGACAAAACTTTCAATCCAATGTGTATTGGCTCCTGCTTCCTGCATAGCATCCAAGTACAATTCAAAATGACTTTGTGCTTCTCCTTGGGCATTTACATCGCTTTCTTCTCCCAACACAATTTCATTAATGAAGCGTGCTAAAGTAGGATGTGGACTAGGCAACCAAGGTAATGTTACGCCCGTTAATTGTTGTTGTAAGCCTTTGAGCAGTGACATGAAATCCCATACGGCAAAAACATGGTGCTGCATAAAAAGGCGTATATCATCCATTTTCTGAAGCCGTTCATATAAGGGATGTTTGACCAACTGTTCTCGAAGTGGTGCCAACTCTTTTTGTAACTGTACTAATCTTGGATTCATACTTGGTGTTGTTTCTGTTCTTATGTGACTACTTATTTACCAGTCAATTCTGCGTCGATGATTTCATCATCCAAGTTGCTATCATGATCTACTAAACTAGTGGCGACGTAATAACGTGGATCATCAACAGACGTTTCTATAATGGTAGAAAAACGATGATTGGCTTTGAGCAACAAGGCTTGACATTCTGGACTAAGGTGGGTTAATTTTATGGATTTACCCAAGTCTAAATAACGATTAGCCACCGTACGAATGGCTTCCATTCCAGAATGATCGCTTACACGCGACTCAATGAAGTCGATTTCAACCACTTCAGGATCGTTTTTAGCGTCGAATTTAGCAACAAAAGTCTGTACAGAGCCAAAAAACAACGGTCCCCAAATTTCATAAACTTTTGTTCCATCGGCTTTAGAACGTTTGCGCGCACGAATCATGGTGGCATTCTCCCAAGCAAAAACAAGGGCAGACATAATTACACCAATGACAACAGCAATGGCTAAATCTTCTAAGACAGTTACCACAGAAACGGTAATTAAGACAATCGCATCTGCTCTAGGAATCTTATTAAGAATTCTAAAACTACTCCAAGCAAAGGTCCCAATAACGACCATAAACATAACGCCTACAAGGGCTGCAATTGGAATTTCCTCAATCAATGGCGCTGCAAACAGAATAAAACCTAGTAAAGCAACAGCAGCAACAATACCAGATAAACGGCCACGTCCACCAGACTCAATGTTGATAATAGATTGTCCAATCATGGCACAACCACCCATACCACCAAATAAACCATTCAAGATATTGGCGCCTCCTTGTGCGACACATTCTCGATTGCCGCTTCCACGAGATTCTGTTAATTCATCAATCAAATTCAAAGTCATCAAGGATTCAATTAATCCTATTGCCGCCAACAAGATCGCTGTTTTTATTAATAAAGACCAGTGGCCTGCTATGGTTCCAATATAAGAGAAGGTTGCAGATTCAAAAATAGGCAAACTCCCTTGTAGACCCGCTTCTGCTCCCGCAGGACTGTTATCGCGAATGAAAGAACCTACGGTACTCACGTCTAACTCTCCAAAAATAGTAATGGCCGCTACGGTAACAATAGCAACTAGAGCGGATGGTACTTTGGTTGTTAATTTAGGCAATAACCACATAATCAACATGGTTAAACCCACTAATCCTAGCATTAATAACAAGTCAGGCGTCGCTAACCACTGCTTTTGTCCACCTACTGTTTCTTTAAATAAGCCCAATTGTGCTTTGAAAATAACAATGGCCAATCCATTTACAAATCCCATCATTACTGGATGGGGAATGAGGCGGACAAATTTTCCTAATTTTAAAGCGCCTGCTAAGATTTGTATCCCCCCAACAATGAGTAAGGCAAAAAAGAGCCAATAGGTACCCAATTCTGGTACAGGGCTCTGCATCTCGATCCCAATTAAATTCCCTTGTGTTACCAAATCGGTCATTACAACAGCCATTGCGCCTGTCGCCCCTGAAATCATACCAGGGCGGCCACCAAAAATAGCGGTAATCAAACCCATCATAAATGCCCCATATAAACCTACGATTGGGTCTACGCCTGCAATAAAAGCAAAAGCGACTGCCTCTGGGACCAAGGCCAAGGCTACAGTGAGCCCTGATAAAATATCATCTTTAGGTTGCTTGCTTATCTGCTGTAATAGTGTTGCCATTTAGCTTTTTGTTCTACTATAAACTATCTTTTGAAGCGTAAGAAAGAGGTCGCTTGTTCAAAAAATAAATAGGGAATATTCCCCTTAAAAAAGGGGCAAAGATAGGTTTTTAATTGACAAATAAGCAGGGACTAGATTAAAGAATGATTAAGTGAGGAAAAGTTTTTAAGAAGCATGATTGATAACAGAATGAATGTGGCTTTAATTTATTGCCCCCAAGCAGGAATAATTTCTCCTACAGAATCAACATAATATTTCCCAGATAGAATTCCATCTAGGTGTTCTGTTGGTATTTCTTGAAAATTTTTCCTTTTTGTCCAATTTTGTAATTCTTTAGGTGTATCAAATTGTAGAAAAAGGAACTGAAGCGGTCAACCGATCTAAGGGCAGCAGTAGTTTTGGAGGGCTTTTTCTAACTAAAAGACGTTTATAACGCTGCGTTGTTTTTATAGATCGATTCCCCAAGAGTTGGTGGACTTGTTGTAGGTGGGTTCCTTGTTGTAATAGATGAAGAGCAAAGCTATGCCGTAAGGTACGTGGGGTTGCTTTAGCAGGCAATTTAGCTTGTTGGAGTGTTCTCAAAAACATACTTTGTATACTTCTAGTAGAGTAGGCTTTTTGGTGTTGCCCTTCAAACAACCAATGCAAGGGTTGATAGGCATTGTAATAGTGTTTTAGAACTTTTTCTAGGCGTTGAGACAGGGGAACGGTGCGTGCAATGGCTTTGCCCGAAGCGGTTGGAATGTGCAATTGCATTTGTTGATGATCGACATCAGAGCGCCGCAACCGCGCAACTTCACTAACGCGTAAGCCACCTCCATAAATGGTCATTAAAATACAAAGTTGCTTGCTGTTTTGAGTGGCAGTAAACAGTTGCTCTATTTGGGTGGGAGAAAAAACATAAGGCGATTTTCTACTGGCTTTGTGTTTTAATTTGGAAGAAAGGACAATACGGCGTTGATAGAGCAATTTATAAAAAAGGTGTAGTGCGCTAATACACTGTTTTCGGGTAGCGAAGGACCATCTTGCTTGTTGGGAGGTTTGATCTAAGTAGTGCTGAATGTGTTGCTCGGAAAGTGGTTCCACCAGTTGGTCGAAGTAGACTAAAAAAGGTTGTAGGTGTTTGCAGTAATTGATACGAGTGGTTGGGGCATAGTGCAGTTGGTCTAACTGCTTGCAAAAGCGGTTGAGTGTATTCATGGGAAAATATAAGGGTTATGGTTAGTTCTTCTTTTTAACGACACAATACCCGTTCATTAGTATGTGTATACGCAATTTTTTTTTGTGATTTTATTAAAAGAGTTACTATTGTTCCATCACTTTGCTGTTCATGTTTGAGACAGGAAAGGAAAAGAACGGAGGTTGTTGAAAATCCTAAAAAGAGTAGACTAGGTATGCTGAAAACTAAGTAGAGTAGGCGCACATTTTTTTAAAACCATAATCCCATGATTTCTTTACAAGACCAGTTTAATAATATTGATAACTTGGCAAGAAGAGAGCGGCTAGATTTACTAGAACGCTTGGAATTGGAACGCCCCGATTTTTATACCCCCTATATTACCCCTTGGCGTCAAAACACGGTTTGTCCTGTTAAAGTACTTATTGTTTGTGATGGTAGCTTGAATTTTGGCTATGCTGGCTTTCACTTGAGTGAATTTTTGACGATTTTCCCAGAGTTAAAAAGACAAGAAAAAAGAAGGTATGAAGTGACCTTAGGACATAGAACAGGAAATCTTAGTTCTAGTAATAATAGAGCTGTTGTCAATCAAATCGCTAATTTTAAATTTGATTCTAGTGTAAAATTAGAAGATTTTGACCAATTGTGGTTGTTTGGAATTTCAAGGAATGACAACATTTCTTTAGAAGAGGTAGCCGCTATTCACACCTTTATGGATGGTGGCGGTGGTGTTTTTGCAACAGGCGATCATGGTTCCCTAGGGACTGCTATGTGCAGTCAAATTAAGTATGTGAAAGATATGCGTTATTGGGGCGCTACCAGCGCTGACAATGCTACGGATAATGTTAGTATGAATGGTCCTTTGCGGAATGATACCAACCAACCTCCTGCTAGAGGACTAGAGACTTCTAGTGAACTTTCTGATCAATCTGATGCAATTCCACAAACGATTACACCTGTTTTATACCATGAAAAACCACATCCTTTATTGGCTATATCTAAACAAATATTGCCTAGTGGGGCGATTAATATTATGCCTGATCATCCTCATGAAGGACAATGTAAAGACGTCACTGCTTTTCATGGCGTCACTACACAAATAATAGCCACATCATTGGTATTAGAAGGGAATACGGCCTCTAGTAAACAAGCTACGAGTCAACATGTTTTTAATTCCATTGCTGCTTGGGATGGCCGAAGAGTAGGGGTAGGAAGGGTTGTAGTGGACTCTACTTGGCACCACTTTGTTAATATTAATTTGAATGGTTCAGGAACGCGTCGTCGAGGCTTACTGGACGAAGATTTGGCTGTTGTCAAAGAGTATTATAAGAACATTGTTCGTTGGATTACTCGTCGTAAGGTGTATGATTGTGATTACCCTTTAATTGCGGCTGATTTGCTTTTTGATTCTCAAGTAATAGAATCTTGTTTGGATCATGCCGATCAAAAATTAAGTGAGGTTACTTTAGCCGATTTGAACAGTATTGGCGTTTTAGTAGAAGAAACACTAGCGGCTCAATACAACCCCGCTTATGCTAGAACTTTCCTCTTAGATTTGGTTGCCACGAACTATCCTGCTTTTGCAGATAAATTGAATCCTTGGTTGCCCAAACAACAATCTTCTAAATTATCAGCGGTAACTGTTGCCAAAGACAGCAATGCTTATTATCAAAATTGGGTGAATCTAGATTTGGTATTGCATACCATGATTGGCGCAGGCTTTAAAATGGCTTATGAAGATAAGCGCTTTAAAGCGGAGAGTTTAACGGAAAAGAATGCAGATGCTTTACAAGATGTGATTATAAAAGGCTTGGATGTTGGTTACCAAGCAGCCATTCAAAATTTTAAAGCACAAGTGAAGGATCTAGACACTTTATTTAAAGCTTAAACAATACTTCTTGCTCTTGGAAGGAACAAGAGGAGGAAGTAGGAGCGTAGCAGGATTTTTCTTTGCTACGCTCTATTTTTTAGATAGAGAAACAGGACTATATTTTCTCAAAAACTAAGACATAATAATCAAAAAAGAAAGCCTCATCCTTGTGTAAGGCTTGTAATAAGCGCCCGCCATGTGCTTTTCCTTGTGCTTCATATTCTGCCAGATCATACTGATGAGGATGCAAAATGTCGCCTGGTAATAAGCGAAAAAGATGCTTGAAAAAAGTATGATTGTGTGCATCAATAGAAACTACTAAACGCCCTCCAGAGGCTGTTGCATCCATTAACCGTTTCCAACATTGCTCCAAGTCCGATACATGATTAATGGCATTCAAACAGAAAACCCAATCAAAAGGCGTAGTGGTTTGAAAATCTTCTAACGGCTGTGTTTTAAAAGTAGCCCAAGGATAATCCGTTGGATTAAAGTGTGGGAGTTGCTGATACTCCTCTAAGAGTGGATCTACGGCTTGAACTTGTTGTTCTTGCAAGGCCATAAAAACACCCGCAGGACCACAACCAGCATCTAAACAGCGCATCCCCGCAGCAGGTTGCTCTATCAATTCTTGGAGTAAAGTTTGCCAGTAGGCACGTTTCCATGTGGCATACTGGGTACTATCTTTCTTCTTTAAATAAGCTTTCCACCAACGAATTTCGGCAGCTTGGGCAATCTTCCAACGTAGTTTCATAAACAATTAGGCAGGCAATAATAAACGCAGGCGTTCTCCTGCTTGTTCTAGTACATCTTCAGTTTTTGCAAAACAGAAACGCACGACTTTGTGATCAAGATTATTATGATAAAAAACAGATAACGGAATCACTGCTACCCCATGTTCTATGGTCAGGCGCTTCGCAAATGCTGTATCGGGCTCATCGCTGATATTGGCATAACTAGCCACTTGAAAATAAGTCCCTGCACTAGGCGTAAATTCCCAAGCAGAATCTTTTAATTGTTCTAAGAAAAAATCACGCTTGGCTTGAAAAAAAGGCGCTAAATGAAGGTAGACTTTTTCGTCTTTTAGATAATCAGCAATGGCATATTGCATGGGTGTATTGGAGGAAAATACATCAAATTGATGCACCTTTCTAAATTCTTTCATTAAAGCTTTATCACCAACAATATACCCCAATTTCCACCCCGTCACATGCAGCGTTTTACCAAAGGAATAAACGGCCAAACTCCGCTCTCGCAAGGCAGGATACCGTAAAATAGAAGCATGCTCTTGCTCGTCAAAAACTAGGTGCTCATAGACTTCATCACTCAAGATAAGAATATTGGTATCTTTAACCAAAGCGGTTAAGGCTTCAAAATCAGCCGCAGTTAATAAACTCCCCGAAGGATTATGCGGTGAATTGAGTAAAATCATTCGTGTTTTGGGAGTAACCAATTGGCCTAAGGCTTCCCAATCTATTTTCCAATCAGGAGCTGTAATGGCATAAGGACGCACAACACCTCCTGCCAACTGAATGCTAGGCCCATAACAATCATAAGCAGGTTCCACAATAATGACCTCGTCACCAGGGTGAACAAAGGCATGAATGGCACTAAAAATTGCTTGGGTTGCTCCCGATGTAATGTTAATTTCTTGGGCTGGATCATATATTGTTCCATACAGCCGCTCTATCTTTTGAGCTAATTGCGCAGTTAGAGCAGGTAAGCCGACCATTGGGCAATATTGGTTATGCCCTTCTTGCACATAATGTGTGACTAAATCTTTGAGCACAGGATCACAATCAAAATTTGGAAACCCCTGAGAGAGATTAATCGCCCCATGTTTATTAGCCAGCGCAGACATGACGGAAAAAATAGTGGTCCCTAAGTTGGGGAGCTTGGAAGTGAATTGCATAGTTGTTATTGAGCAGAAGAAGACAAAATCAGTTGTCCAAAATAGCGGTTTTGTAGGAAATTCCCTTGTGTTTGTAAAGAAAAAATTGAAGGACAGTTTTGTTTTTGAACCCTAAAGATCGAATAAATTTAGGGGATAGGGGGCATAAATTGTAGTGTTTTCCAAAGTTGCTTGGAAAGCAGAATAGAAGATTTTTTAAGGGAGAATCCATAATTCTATGGAGTTAGAAAGATGACGCCCAAACCTTGACTAGTGCAAGGAGAGGGCGTTGTTTTTGTTAGGGGAATCATAAGCTTTTGGCTACGTCTGTAAGCGAACAAGATAGGACAGGTGTTGCATAACTCCTTCTAAAATGGGTTGTTTTGTGTAGAATTTTCTTACTTTTAGAACAAAGTATTTACTATTTCTAACAATAGTTGTACTATTATTCTCACACACCTACTTTATCTATGTCTTCTGTTACCGCCAAAATCCTTCAACAACTATTGGGAGGTGAATTGGTCGGCGATCCCGCCGCCATTGTCAGCAAACCTGCTAAAATTGAAGAAGGAGAAGCTGGTGCCATTAGTTTTTTGGGAAATCCCAAATATGAGTCTTACCTCTACACTTGTCAATCTTCCATTATTTTAGTGCCTAAGGATTTTGAGCCCAAACAGCGGGTACAAGCTACCTTGCTCAAGGTAGACGATGTGTACGCTAGTTTGGGGGTTTTATTAGAACATTTTGGAAAGGAAGCCCAGCAAGAAACACCAGCGCGTATTTCGGAGCAAGCCTACATTCATCCCAGTGCTCAAATTGGGGAAGGTGCACGTGTTGATGCCTTTGCTTATGTGGAAGAAGGCGCCGTGATTGGGCGTGCAGTGACTTTATATGCCCATAGTTATGTAGGCCGTGACGCTGTATTAGGTGATCAAGTGACCTTGCATTCAGGTGTAAAAATTTATCACCAGTGCCAATTGGGCGATCGTGTGATTGTTCATGCCAATGCGGTTATTGGAAGTGATGGTTTTGGTTTTGCTCCTCAAAAAGATGGTTCTTATAAAAAAATCCCACAGCTCGGAAATGTGGTGATTGAATCTGATGTGGAAATTGGCGCGAATACGGTTATTGACCGTGCTACCATGGACAGTACACATATTGGAACAGGCGTGAAATTAGATAATCTGGTACAAGTGGCGCACAATGTAGGCATTGGTGCACACAGTGTTATTGCCTCTCAAGTAGGTATAGCAGGAAGTACCCAATTAGGGGAGTTTTGTATGGTAGGGGGACAAGCAGGCTTTGCAGGGCACCTCAAAATTGCTAAAGGGACAAAAATACAAGCTCAAAGTGGTTTAGCACAATCGATCAAAGAAGAAGGAACTGCTGTATGGGGATCTCCTGCGATTGATTATAAGCGGTATTATCGCTGTGCGATTGTGTTTAAGAATTTACCAGAGTTACAACGCCAAGTTTATCAATTACAAAAACAATTGGATGAACTCCAATAGAATACAAAATCTTGAAATTGAAGGCATTATGATGCACTACTTTTTAGTACAATAACAATTCTTTGGTGGAAAAATGGGCGTCGATTATATCCCCTCAAAAAATCCCTTATCTTTGTTCCGAATTCTAAAACAGAAGACCCTCACGAAGCAGCTAACGACTTAGAAATCTGTCCTCCATGCTTCAAAATTCTAATTTAACACCAAGTAATTGCCCTTAGTGGCAACATCCATTTTTAGCGTTATGAAACAAGCAACACTGCAAAACAGCATTACATTAGAAGGCAAAGGACTACACACTGGTGCAGCCGTTCGCTTAACAGTGCACCCTGCTGCGGAAGGCCAAGGAATTAAATTTCGTAGAACAGATTTAGAGGGCACTCCTCTTATCAAAGCAGATGCTAATAATGTCTTATCAACAGAACGTTGTACAGTACTGGGTAAGGCCGATGTGAAAGTATCAACTGTAGAACATTTATTAGCAGCACTTAAAGGCTGCGGAATTAGCAATGCACTTATTGACATAGATGCGCAGGAAGTACCAATTATGGACGGTTCTGCGGCTCCGTTTGTAGCTGCTTTTCAAGAGGTAGGAATCCAAGAGCAAGAAGCAGAACAGAAATATTTAGATGTTGCTGCTCCTATTTACTGGGAAGATGAAGAAACAGGTGCTAGTTATACCATTTTGCCTTCAGAAACCTTTGAACTTACAACCCTTATTGATTTTGAATCGTCTGTAGTAGGAAAGCAATATGCCCAACTAGATAGTTTGGATGATTTTGCACAAGAAATTGCTCCTAGTCGTACGTTTGTATTTTTACATGAATTGAATGCTTTAGCAGACGCTGGCTTAGTTAAAGGCGGCGAATTGGACAATGCACTCGTTTTTGTAGAAGAAGTGCCACAAAATGGAGAACTGGTTGCTTTGGCCGAAAAATTGCAAGTCAAACAAGAGATCAAAGTAGAGCGAACGGGTATTTTAAATACCACGGCGTTGCGTTTCGATAATGAAGCGGCTCGTCATAAATTACTGGATATAGTAGGCGATTTGGCCCTAACAGGCTTAGACTTACGTCTGAAAATTATTGCTAGCAAACCAGGCCACGCAGCCAATACAAGATTGGCTAAAGAATTATTAAGCAAGTACAAAACTTCTCGCAAATTGCGAGGCATACCTAAATACGATCCGAACAAGGAGCCAGTCAACGACATTAATGTCATCACCAAAAAGCTCCAGCATCGGTTTCCGTTTTTACTCATAGACAAGATTATTGAACTGAGTGATAAACATGTTGTAGGTGTAAAGAATGTCACTATGAATGAGCCCTATTTTCCAGGGCATTTCCCAAACAACCCTGTTATGCCAGGTGTCTTGCAAATTGAAGCTATGGCGCAAACAGGGGGAATCTTAGTTATGGAAAATGTGGACAATCCGCATGAATGGGACACGTTTTTCTTACGCATCAAAAACGCATTGTTCAGACATCCTGTAATTCCAGGAGATACAATTTTGTTTAAAATGGAACTCATCAGTCCTATTCGTCGCGGCTTGTGCGAGATGACAGGAAAAGCTTATGTGGGGAACAAACTGGTATGTGAAGCAGAATTATTAGCACAAATCATTAGACGATAAAACGAATGGAAGATAACGTTAAACGGCCTGCCTACCAGCATGCTGCTGTACATCCTGATGCACGTATTGGAAAAAATGTTACTATTGGTCCTTGGGTGTCGATTGAAGCAGATGTAGTCATTGGAGATAATACTACTATTGGAGCCAATGTTTGTATTATGGCGGGAACTAGAATTGGTAAAAATTGCCAGATTTTCCCAGGTGCTATCATTGGAGCCATCCCTCAAGACCTGAAATACAGTGGAGAGGATACCACGTTAGAAATTGGTGATAACGTTATCATTCGAGAGTATTGTACGCTTAATAGAGGTACTCGTGCCAATTATAAAACTGTGATTGGAAACAATTGTCTTTTAATGGCTTATGTGCACGTAGCGCATGATTGTGTTATTGGAGAACACTGCATTTTGGCTAATAATGCTACTTTAGCAGGGCACGTCGAAATTGAGGAGTATGTTATCCTTGGCGGAATGACGGCAGTACATCAATTTGTACAAATTGGAGCCCATGCCTTAATTGGTGGTGGGACTTTGCTCAACAAAGATGTGCCACCTTATGTGCGTATTTCTCGTTATCCTGCTTCTTATATTGGCGTGAATACTGTTGGACTTCGTCGCAAAGGATTTAGTTCTACAGAAATTCGCAACATTCAAGACATCTACCATCAACTCTTTGTAGAGCATAGAAATATCTCTAAAGGCATCAAGCATATTGAGGAGAACATGGAAGATACACAAGCGCGCCAACGCATTATTGGTTTTACTAGAGCATCTAAAAATGGGGTTATCAAAGGCTTAACAAAAAAGCGTAAAACAGACGATACCCCTTCATAAAAGGATAGAAATCAAGGCATGACCATCCATCTGGAACAATTGGGGAAGCGCTATCGCTACGAGTGGATTTTTAAGAATCTCAGCTACACTTTTGAGCAGGGGAAAGGTTATGCAATTATGGGGGGGAATGGTTCTGGAAAATCAACCCTCATGCAAGTCCTGTCAGGGTATTTATCGCCTTCAAAAGGGCGATTATCCTATCAGAATCAAGGAAAAGAAGTTGCTAGAGATGTCGTCTATCGACAACTGAGCTTTGCCGCTCCTTATATTGAGAGTTTGGAAGACTTTACGTTGAGAGAAGCCATCGACTTTCATTGGAATTTTAAGACCATGCATTTGCCTAAAAAAGAATTATTGGAGCGCTTAGAATATCCTAAATCAGCGTACAAAAAAGCCATTAAATTCTTTTCTTCTGGAATGCAGCAACGACTAAAATTAGCGCTCGCTATTTGTTCTGATACCAACTTGTTACTCCTAGATGAGCCAACGATTACCTTAGATCAAACGGCTATTCAGTGGTATTTACACCTTTTAAAGGATTATGCGTACCTAGACAATCGGTTAACAATTATTGCCTCTAATGTAGAAGAAGATTTTACAGGTTGCCAAGAACGATTGACATTGCTGGATTATAAGAAGTAATAACTATATCCTGCGTTTTGTGCGTGTTTACACTGGTGTAATGGCATTCTACCATAACAAGGCACCTAAACCCAACCATACCCAAACTAACATTAAGCCTTTGTGTTCTGTTAAAGCTGCTGCCAAGAATAAACCACAATAACCAAGATCGGTAAAAGAGAACACTTGCCCAAGTGCCCAATGCTGGTAACAAAGCAGGAACTCCGCTAAGAAGGCTATACCAAAGACCCAAAAACGTTTTTGACGCAATTCCTCATAGACATCAATGTAGGTATAAGAACTCTTATAGATTAAGCCTTCCATTCTAGGAAAAAGTAAGCCTCCCAATAGAAAGTGTAGTGTTAAAGACAAAAAGACCAAGAAATAAGCTGTATGGAAAATAGTTGTAGTCGCTACTTTTCCTAGGAAGAAGAGCGACCAAAGTAACACAGGAGTAGGGTAGAGGACATGCCGCCACCATTGGATCAATCTCGTCCATAAATGCATTTGCTGTACCGCAAATGCGATCATTAAAAAGAGATATGTCAAGTGAAAATTATCCACCAGCACCTTCTCTTATTTTTTTGTAAAAACGAACCCCTAAGCTTAAAGCAACACCCAGAACTATGA
The DNA here is from genome assembly GCA_050633105.1 of Aureispira sp. Classification (GTDB taxonomy): domain Bacteria; phylum Bacteroidota; class Bacteroidia; order Chitinophagales; family Saprospiraceae; genus Aureispira. Next base: position 62,651 of record JBOEFW010000005.1, read on the forward strand.
TACCTGCAAAGGCATATAAAAATTGCAGACTGTTCTTATAAACGGCTAATAAAACAATGGCCACTAAAAATAGAGTAGTCACCTCATTGTAAAGACGAAATTGGGTAGACGTCATTACTTTAGTACCAGCAGCTAAGCGATTCATAATGGTTTTGCTGTAGAAATGATAAGCGACTAGAAAGACGATGAGCGCAAGTTTCCAGTGCATCCAAGCATTGTATTGTAACCAATCTATCCCACGAATATGCAACATACTGAAGCCGCCAACAAATGTAATCACCATAGCAGGTGTCATAATGATCTTGTACAAGCGATTTTCCATGATAATAAATTGCGCTAACAAAATCTGTCGCTTGGGCTCTTGTTCCTCAAAGGCTTCTGTATGATAAATAAATAAACGAGGAAGATAAAAGAGGGCGGCAAACCAACTGACAAAACCAATGATGTGTAAGGCCTTAAAAAACTCAAACATAAGCGATTTATTTATTGATGATGGTAAGGTTGATGGCGTAAAATAGTCATGCCGCGATACAATTGCTCCAAGGCAAATAAACGCACCATTTGGTGAGAAAAGGTCATATTGGAGAGCGACCAGCGGGCATTGGCACGGGCGTATACTTCTGGTGAGAAACCATAAGCGCCACCAATCACAAAGACTAAGCGCTTGTAGGATTGTTGTAGCATCTGATCCAATTTTTTAGACCATTGTATCGAGTCATATTGACGCCCGCCTTCATCCAACAAAATCAAATGATCGCCTTTGTCCAGTTTTTTGAGGAGCATTTCTCCTTCTTTTTGCTTGATTTGTTCTTCCGAACGATTTTTTGCGTTCTTAACATCAGGCAGAATCTGGTATTCGAAGGGTAAATAATGCTTCAAACGACCTTCGTAAATTGCTGTTCCTTCTTTGAGATAGGAAAAAGAGGTGGGGCCAATCGCCCATAAAGCTGCTTTCATAAGGCATGTAGTATTGATCTAATAAGCCACAAAAGTACACATTTTGAAGGGTATTAGAACCGTCATTACAAAAAAAGATACGGGGGTATCTTGTGCTCTAAGGTAGTTTGTATGGAAGTATATCCTTTAGCAAATGTATTTTTGAGGGATAGTTTAAACAATTTGAAAAGGAAAGAGTTGCCTTCCATGTCTCTATAAAGAAGAAGAGCGTTACCCTCTTTGATAATAACCCGAATGAACAGGTGGAGAATACTACTTTTTTGAGCTGTTATTTTTGAAATAGAGTGCTATAGGGAAAGGCTATTTTAAAACAGATTTTATTGTACGTGTGATGATTGAAAAATAAAGAAGACTAATGATAAAGAATAGAACAGCGGATAGAGTTATGTAGTATTGATAAGGTGTTAAGCGGTCATATTCACCGATTAAAAAGCAAGTTTCAACGATTATGGCGAGAAAAGATATCGCAATTGACAGCCCTAGAAGCTCTTCCTCCAGTAGTTCTAAAAGAGTGTTTTTTGCTATTTCTTTATTCAACGTTCGATCGTATTTTAAGGATGCTTTATGCCAACGGTATAGAAATACAATGGGAGCGGTAAGAGTGGTAATAGATACTATTGAATAGATGATTAAGGTTAGGATTGTTTCTAGGATGGATGTTTCTGAATCATTTAAAACGTTTCCTATTAAAGGAAGGGTAAAAATACATAGGAAGAAGAGACAACCCAATGTCCCTAGTTCAAATATCCAAAAATAGGGCTTTCTAATTTTTTGTCTTCTTGGAATTTCTGGAGTATCTAAGATTTGATTGGAGTTGGGCATAAAAACTTATTGTTGAATAGTAAAAAAAGTTACTCAAAAACCTTTGAGCTTAGCAGTAAATTTTATAAAAATAGCCTGTTTATTTTAGAGCCTGTTTAAATTTTT
>JBOEFW010000005.1:64562-77205 GCA_050633105.1 Aureispira sp.
TAAATTTTAAACAAACTCTAATAACGGCTTTAACAAAAAAAGATACAATGAAAAAAAGCATTCTTTTAGGCCTTTGTTGCCTCGGATTATGGTCTAGTGTACGGGCACAAACTATTGACACCAAAAACTCTTACGTGACCTTTGAAGTCAAAAACATGGGCAAAACAATAGAAGGGAAAATGGAAAAAATGGAAGGAACCGTGCAATTGGACCCTACAACTTTAGCAACAGCTAGTTTTGAAGCAACCGTTGCGCCAAGTACAGTTAATACAAAAAGTAAGGGCCGTGACAAGCATTTGAAAAAAGACGACTTTTTTGGAGTAACCACCTACAACGTTATCAAAATGGTTTCTAAAGAAATCAAAAAAACAGAAACAGGCTATGAAGCGGTTGCTCTATTAACGATTAGGGAGGTAGAGACAGAAGTCCTTATTCCTTTTACTGTCGAAGAAAAAGAAGGACGTCAAGTCTTAGAAGGTACCTTAGAAGTTTTGCGTAAAGACTATGGATTAGGAAGTGGTATGGGGAAAATGATGATTGGCTTGGAGGTACAAGTTACCATTCATGCAGAAGTGATCTTCTGATAAGATGATTTTAATAGTGGTTTGTCAAGAATGAAATTAATAAATCATTCTTCTGTTAGGAGAATAGTAGAAAAAGGGCTTTTTTTTATGCTGAAAAAAGCTTAGATTAGCGGATTCGTAGAAACAAAAAAATGTAATACCCATGTTAGATAAAAAACTATTGGCACTCATAGAAAGTATGCGTGCTTGGAAAAAGAAAATAGCAGAACACCCTGAATTGTTAGATGATCCGGAGAATCAGAAAAAGAATGCGGCGATTAACAAGAGTTTTCCCGATGTAATTAAAGCATTAGCGTTGGCAGGGGGCCCTTGTCCTGAATTGGATGCTAAACGAGAAGCCTGTAAGAGTTTATTGCATAAATTGCATGTAGAGCAGACGAAGGTAATCATGCAGCAAGCCTCTTTTTATATCGACGAATACATGCATTACATTCGAATTACGCTTGGGCAACGACCTGTTAGTAATCTCAACGGCATTATTATTAGTTATACTACTAGTGGTGTTAGTGCTTTGACAGGAGATGTTGTTAAAATGTGGGCAAGAAATGCTATTGGAGAAGCGGTAGAAGTTAGTTTAATTGCGCTTTGTACAACTGGTGGTGCTGTTATTGGCAATGTTCCAGGAGCTTTAATCGGTTTCTTTGTAGGGATGACAGTGGATTTTCTTGTTAATAAACTCAGTAAAGCTATTTTTGGTGATGCAGAGAAAAAAGCAGTTGCTGATATGAAATCCCAGCTTGGCGATTACAATACTTCTGCTAGAAACGATCTGACCAAAAAGATGCAAGGCAGTTTGACGCAACTAGATACTGCTATGGGTAAATGGGAAAAAGAGTTGACTACAATTGTTGATTTAACGGTCTTATCAAAAATAGAAAGAGATTTGAAGGTTAAATTACAAGCGGCGAAAGACTTGTTTAAAAGTTATAGTAGAGCCAATCACCCACTAGGAAACCGTCTTTTAAAGGAATGGGTCTTAGAAAATATGGGAGATGACAATGATGACGCCAACGATTATGATTACAATGTTGATGAACCAACTTGGGCATTAGCTGTACAGACACTAAAAAGTGAAGGCGCCTTAGAAAAAACAACAGATGATACTAGTAGTATTAAGAAAGAACTAACAACTTCTGTTATTAATGAAGAATTAGCATTCTTATCGCAAGTACGTAATGAATTGCGTTACACGTCTATTAATATTAAAAGTCGCACCTTCCTTCGTTGGGCAAAAGAAGTACGCGCTTATGCGCAACAAGTAGGTGGAAATGCTGAAAAAATAAAAGCTAAGTTCAACAAATCTACCTTGACATTTGATAATACGGATATCAACAGTGGAATGGGATTCGTCAATCAAATAGAAGAAACGTATGATGGCAATTTAATTCAGAATATGGGAGAGCGTCTTTTTGCAAACGCTATTACAACAGGTAAAGTCTCCATTCTGTATACCATAGATATTCGCCTTGAAGTTTATCAAGGAACAGTTGTTTGTGAATGGTACTATTACAAAATGGTCTCTAGTGAGATTGTTAGAGGAGAACGCCGTTCTCATACAAGTACTTGGCAGGAATCTGTAGATTTTTAGATGATCAACTTTATGAGTAGTTTAGCTTTGTCTTGTTCTATAGAACAAGACAAAGCTTTTTTATTGCCTTATAATAATGAAAATAACATGTTTAAAAAAATCTTGCTTGTTTTAATTGTTGTTCATGCTATTCTGATAGCTGGAAGTTTTTACATTAGTCAACAATTAAAGGCCTTCAATTGGGAAGAAGCTAGCGAACAGACAAAAGCAAATAAAGTGCTTAAATTAGAAGGCAAATACCGTGTTTTTGCTCCTTCCTTTGAAAAAGGACGAGGATTGTACCAGCGTATTGGTCAATACAATTGGATGGATTCTTTTATTGGGGGGAATGCAGCAGAACTTAATGCTTTACAAACATTCCAATTACAAGAAGAGTCAAAGTTTGAACAACAGTACCAGCGTCAAAAAACAGCCCTAAAAGGAGAATATATGGAGGCGGAATATGCTTATATAGAAGCACAAATGAAAAATAACCCTTCTACAGAAGAAAATTATGCACCAACTAAAACTTCTTTGAAGCAACAATTTGAAACAGGGGGAGGACAATTACTTTTGCAAAAGCAAGATAAGCTTGACAAAGAAATGGAAGCTTTCAGAGCACTGTTTCAGACTACACTAGATGTATTCACTAAATAAAGCGTCCTACTCTGACTTTCCTTAAGGGAAGGAGATACGGTTTACAGGTAAGGCTAAAACACTTCTTTACAAGGAGTGAATAAGTCGCCTTACCTGTATTTCTTGTCCAAGAAGTAAAAAAAGCTAATTAATCTGCTTTTACTAACAAGGATTGTCCATCCATTACTTTAGGTTGCTTCAAACCTAATAATTCTAATACGGTTGGGGCTACATCGGCTAGTTTGCCATCTTTTAAGTGATAACCTGTGTTAGAAGGAGTAACTAAAAAACAAGGAACCATATTGGTAGTATGGGCCGTATGTGGACTACCATCTTCATTAACCATACAGTCCGAATTGCCATGATCGGCGATAATAATAAGGGCATAATTTTTCTCCAATAGAGTAGGAACCAATTTCTCTAAGCATTGATCGACGGTTTCTGCTGCTTGAATAGCGGCGTCTAGTACTCCCGTGTGACCAACCATATCTGTATTGGCATAATTGAGTACAAAAAAGTCCGCAGGATCTTTTTCTATATTTTCCAAGACGGTATTGGTTAAGGGAATAGCGCTCATTGTGGGTTGCAAATCATAAGTTGCTACTTTGGGAGAAGGCTCTATAAAGCGTTTTTCTCCTTTAAATGTTGCTTCTCTACCACCAGAGAAAAAGAACGTAACGTGCGGGTATTTCTCTGTTTCTGCCAAACGCCATTGCGTTTTGTTGGCCTTTTCTAAAACCTCTCCCAAGGTCTCTTTTAAGTTTTCTTTCTCAAATAAAACCTGTAAACCAACAAAGCCCTCATCGTAGCGCGTCATGGTGAGGTAATGCGAGGCCAACGGAATAAGACCTTCTCTCAAAGCGAGGCTATTGGGTTGTGTAAGGGCACTAGTGATCTGACGACAGCGGTCCGTTCGATAATTATAACACAAAACCACATCCTCTTCTTGAATACAAATATCCGCACAACTAATAGCAGGTAAAAATTCATCGGTGGTACCATTGGCATACGCTTCTTTTAGTGTTGCAATGGGATCATTTGTTTTTTTGCCCTCTCCATGCAATAGTAAGTCATAGGCTAGCCGAATGCGTTCCCAACGTTGATCTCTATCCATAGCATAATAACGGCCAATCATAGACACCAATTGAATGGGCGTATCTTGGATGTGGGCCAGCAAGTCTTGCAGATAGCCTAGACCCGTTGTAGGTCCTGTATCGCGCCCATCCATAAAGGCATGGATGTAAATTTTGGATAAGCCATACTCTAAAGCAATAGTACATAAGGCTTTTAGATGATTGATGTGGGCATGAACGCCACCATCGGATAATAAGCCCATCAAATGTAAGGCTTTGTCCTCTTTTTTGGCTTTTTCTAAAGCCGCTACTAAAACTGGATTCTCTTTTAAGGCTCCTGTTTGGATGGCTTTGTTGATGCGCACCAATTCTTGATTGACAATACGGCCTGCACCAATATTAAGGTGTCCTACCTCTGAATTTCCCATTTGTCCTTCAGGCAAACCTACTTCTTCCCCAAAGGTAATGAGTTCACTATTGGGGTATTGTTGGTAGAGTTGGTCTACAAAGGGGGTGTGTGCTAAATGAATGGCGCTAGCTTCTGGGCGGGTTCCGTGTCCCCAGCCATCTAAAATTAACAAAGCAGCGCGTTGAAAAGGGCTATTCATAAGGTATCTATCGTTTGGTCATTAAAACAGCGAAGTAAAGCCCTTCAAAGGTATTGAAGTTGTATCAAACTACAAAAAAGCAATTGCAATAGACTAAAAAATCTATCCAATAGACGCAATGGTAGGTTCCTTATCGTGCCTTAAGCGGTTACATTTAAGACACTTTGAGTATTTCTCTAATAAATTGGGAGAAGCTGGGAGAGCATTATTTGTCTTTCTTAAACATCTTCTTTATATTGTCCTTATGAAACATACACTATACCCTATTATTTTTATAGGTTTGCTGTGGAGCTGTATTAGTGAAAGTCCACAAAGCAGGCGAGCAGGAAAGCAAGCTACTTTGGAAAAAAGTATACTAACCTTTCATTTGGATTATGAGTCGTTAGATTACCAAGAAGAACAACCATTACTAGATTTTATAGCCCTATTAGAGGATAAAAAAAGTATACGGTTAGACAATATCCAAATTCAAAAAGGAGAAGAAGAACTTTATAATTTTCGTCAGAACCTAGGGGATATTGTTATTGAAAAGGAACGTCCAGATCGCTACAGTATTTTAGAGCATTATATTTTGCCTATAGGAAGTGTATATGGAAAGACGGCTTTGGTGCGCTATTATTTTGATCCTTATGAAGGAACATTAGAACGCGATCTAAGCTTTCAACCCCAACTAAGCATCTATGAATATTGGTCCAACCATGTAGTCAAAGAATATGATAGTTACCTAAAAGACACAAGCTATACCACTACCAAGATTGAACAAGTGCCTCATCAAGCGTATGTTTCCTTGCGTTATTTGATGTTTAATCTAACCTTGGCGGCGATTTTAGAAGATTGCCAACCTTGTCGAGAACGGATGCAGCGTATTAAAAAAGATTATAAATTCGTAGAGAAAGGCACTTATTATCAGCAAAATTTATCGGTTTGTCAAGCAATCTTGGACCGATTTAAGAATAAGAAATAACCTCTTTAATTAAAATAACTGTTCACACTAAATATAACACAAAATGAGCAAATTAGATGAAAAAATAGAGTTGTACAAAGCTAACATGGAAAAGTTAGAGCTTAAGTATGATGAAGATAAATTGAAAGCTTGCGTAAAAGCTTGTGGACCATCTATCTACAACGCAGATAGCGAAACAGTATCTGCTGGTGATCCAGAAGAGGTTGGACGTGTACGCAACAACTACTTGATCAAAAAATTGGGTCTATCAGAAGACAACGATTTAGATGGAATCATTGACTATGCTATTGAAAAAATGGGTAAGTCAAACCGTAGAAAGTACAGAGCTATTTTTTACTACTTGTGTTCTGAAAAAGCAGGTGTATTCCCTTCTTAATTTTAGCGCATTTTTGATACAAACAGCCTTAGTATTTATACTAAGGCTGTTTGTTTTTATTTTAGATTGCTATTGCTTATGGCCATTTGTATTGCTACTCATATTGTACCTAAACTAAACGAAAAGCAGCGTTTAAGTGACTACCTCTGTGGAGTGTTGGAGGCGTTGCCTTCTAGGAAAAGTGTTAAAAATGCCATCAAAAAAGGACGAGTATATCTTAATGGTGCCCGTGCTTACACAGGAGATTGGGTAGAAGAAGGGCAAGAAATTAAACTAACAGAAGAGGCGCCAAGTACCCATAAAGTTTTTCGATTGCCCTTGGAAATTTTATATGAAGATGCTTACCTAGCTGTTGTGATGAAGCCGGCAGATTATCTAGTGAATGGCAATGCCTTTCAGACTATTGAACGAGCTTTACCTTTTAATTTAAGCGCTTCTAGCAAAGTAGATGCTTACCCACAAGCGAGAGCAGTACACCGTTTGGATCGTCCTACCTCTGGCCTTTTATTGATTGCAAAAACAGCCAGCACCCACCAGCGTTTAGGGGCCCAGTTTGAGCACAAAACCATCCAAAAACGCTATCAAGCCATTGCCATTGGACAATTGCCACCTACTGGTAGTATGAATACGCCTGTAGAAGGCAAAGAAGCCTACACCAACTATGAAGTCCTAGAAACCGTTTCTTCTCTAAAAAACGGCTTTTTGTCCTTGGTGAATTTATACCCTCAAACAGGGCGCACCCACCAATTGCGTCAACACTTGGCTAGCCTAGGTTGCCCTATATTAGGCGATGCATTGTATGGGATCGAAGGCCTTATTTTGAAGCACAAAGGTTTATTTTTAAGAGCTGTGGGCTTAGAGTTTATACATCCTATCACCAAAGAAGTATTGGTCTTTAATTTGCCCACGCCCAATAAGTTTACTGCTTTGTTAGCAAGAGAACAGCGCCGTTATGAGCGTTATCAGGATAAGAAGGCTTGAATTTGATGTATTTTTTAAGAAGGCTTGTATAAGAATAGAATACTCTCCGTTGCTCGTAACCAACTATTAATGGTATGTATTCCAATGTAGGCAACAAGATCTTCATTGCAATAAAAACTAGACAAGTGCTCATTTTGCAGAATGTCTAGTTCGTTAATTGGTGTGTTTTTACAATGAATAGAAGTCAATTCAGGGTTTTTCTGAAGATATAGGGATGGTAGAGCATTGCCAGCATCGTCCAAAAATCAAGCTTAGGATTATTGCTTGTGTTATGTGGCAGCTTAGAATGGTGCTTCATGTTTAAGTGACGAGTAGTTGTTTTTTGGTAGATAAAAATAGTATCCATTAGTGAATTCTTGATAAGGTGGTCTAACAATTGCCTCTAATATACCCTTTAAAAAATGCCTGTTTACTAATAGGGCAAACGCACCAAAATTCTGAATCAACTTTTAAGAGCTTTAAAGAACGAATTTTAAAAATCAATGTGCAAAGACTAACTGCACTACACTAAATTTAAAAGTATCTTTAAACACTAGAAATAACATCAACTAGTTTTGATGCATTTGCCCTAGTTTATTACAATTTATAAGAATAGAATAATAATTCTAAAAGTGAATAAAAACTTAGCGTGGTTGTTGCATAAGGTTGCAGTAAGTTTTGTATTTTAACTTTTGTTGCATTGTTTCATAAGCAATGTAGATCAAAAGCATCTTTCACTTTGTTAATTTTCGATGTATGAATCAAGTACTACCTACCCTTTGTTTTTTATTGGGCTTTTTGTTGGTAACCAACGCCTATGCACAGGCAGATGATCCCGAAACGGCTTATAATGACCAACAAGTACAACTGCTGAAACGTGGCTATAAAGTTTTTAATGCGTATCAAGCAGCTTACAAAAAGAAACATGGAAGCTTACCTGAGCTCAATTTTCAAGAAGCAGAATTAGCTGGAATGGATTTGAGAGGAATGAACTTGGATGGGGCGGACTTTAGAGACTGCGATTTACGTGGTGTTCGCTTTGGAGAAACGCCTCCTAAGCGGACTAAAAAATATGATAATGAAGATGTTTTGGTGAGTGGACATGATCCTGTAGCACCTTCTAGCTTACGTGGGGCGAATTTTAGCGGGTCAGATATTGGAGAGCACAATTTAAAAGTAGCTGACTTTAGTCAAATTGATGGAGAAGGCGCTATTTTTTCAGAATCAGATATGACAGGAGCCAAATTCTTAAAAGCTAAACTACACAAAGCAGAATTTGTAGAGACAAGCTTAGTGGGGTCAAACTTTAGAAAAGCAGATTTAACAGGAGCGGATCTAACAGAAGCAGATGTAGAACATGCAAGCTTTGATTATACCATTATGATTCGGACCAACATGGCAGGACTTAATGTAGACGAAGCGAATATGGAGAAGGTGATTATGACAGAAAAACGCCTCAAAGAATACTTAGATAAAAAGAGTAAGAGTGATAACGTTTACGAAGATTAAAAGCTTTGTTCCTGTTCTTTTAGAAAAATAATTATAGAGGCTGTATCACTATACCCATAGTTGTACAGCCTATTTTCAAAATAAATACCTCAATGGTTATGATGCAACAGTTAGCCCCGAATCTAATGGTGGACAATGTCCATGAAACAACTAATTTTTATGTATCTGTATTAGGATTTACTTTAATTGATAAAGTAGATCCGCATGAACGCTGGGTCTGGGCCTTGGTTAAGAATGATGGAGTCCGATTTATGTTTCAAGATAAGGCAAGTTTACAAGAAGAATATCCCTTGTTTGAAGGACAAGAGAAAAGCCAAGCAAGCCTTACTTTTTACATTAATGTTGAGGAGATCCAAGCACTCTGGGAGCAAGTACAAGGCAAAGCCACTATTGTTAAGGGGCTCCACAAAACCTTCTATGGTTCTACTGATTTTACGATAGAGGATAACAATGGTTATGTCTTGGTCTTTTCGCAAGTGGCTCCTTCCGAATAGAATCACAATACTATTTTGGTCAGTTTTTTGGTTATTATAAAGATAAACCGCTCCATTGGTAGAATAGCCCTTAGTACTGGTCTATAAAGAGGAATAGGAGCTACTAGGTTTTGTTATTTTTAAAAAATATTAGTAACCATATGGCACACGCACTCAAAATAGGATGGATAATACTAAGCAGCAGCTTAATAACGCTTTTAGCTGCCCAGCCCAATTATACCACCATGAAAACAGCTTCTTCAAAAGTCAAAGAGGCGTATAAAAAGGCGTATAGTTATCAAGGGCAGAAAGATTATGCAGCTGCAGAAAAGGCCTACAAAAAGCTAATTAAGAAAGCGCCTACTTTTGTTAATGCCCATTTACAATTAGGGGGACTCTACCAAGGAACAAAACGCCCCGAATTGGCGTATGCTTCTTTTGAAGCGGCTGCCCGAATTGCGCCTGATTATAATCCAAAAGTGTATTTAGCGCTAGGGAATTTAGCAATGGGGAAAGAAGATTATGCCGATGCTGCCCAGCGCTATGAGCGCTTTTTATCGTATGATAAATTGCATCCTAATTTGGTAAGAATTGCGAAAAAAAAGCTAGGAGATGCTCTTTTTCGCCCCAAAGCACTAGCCAATCCTGTGCCTTTTGAACCCAAAAACTTAGGGACACAAATCAACAGTCCTCAACGAGAGTATTTCCCTTCAATTACGGTGGAAGATGAATTGGTCTACACGGTACAATTGAAAGCAGGACAGCAAGGACAAGAGGATTTGTACAGCAGTCGTTTTGAAGAAGGAGCTTGGCAAAAAGGCGCACCTCTACCAACAATTAATACCAAGGAAAATGAAGGGGCTCAAAGTATTTCTGCTGATGGCACTTTGTTGGTGTTTACGGTTTGTAATCGTGAAGGTGATTTTGGTAGTTGCGATTTGTATTATGCCCGCAAGATCAACGGTCGTTGGACAACACCTCAAAATATGGGTGCGCCCATTAATACAGGCAATTGGGAATCTCAACCAAGCATAGGACCCAATGCCAATACCCTCTATTTTGTGAGAGGCGGGGCCCGTGGACAAGGCAATAAAGATTTGTATAAAGCCACTTTGCAAAATGATGGAACATGGGGGATACCTCAAGCAATAGAGGAATTAAACACTTCTTATGAGGAAGGCTCACCAAGTATACATCCAGATGGAAAGACCTTGTATTTTAGCTCACAAGGACATCCAGGAATGGGGGGCTTTGATTTATTTGTTACTCGTTTACAAGCAGATGGAACTTGGGCTACGCCGACCAATTTGGGCTATCCTATTAATACCAGCGAACAAGAAGAAGCCTTAGCTGTTAGTCGTAAAGGTACCTTGGCTTATTTGGCTTCGAATAGGGAAGGAGGGTTTGGCTCTATGGATTTATACCAGTTTAATTTGCCAGAAGAAGCACGTCCAGCGATGGTTACCTACGTTAAGGGGCGGGTATTGCATGCCCATACCAACGATCCTTTGTCCGCGAATATAGAGTTGGTAGATTTAAAGACACAAGCAATCATTACCCGACTTCGAACGCCTAAGAATGGTAAATTTACGGTTTGTTTGCCTGTTGGCGAATATGGATTGCGCGCTGAAAAGCAAGGGTATTTATTTTTCTCTGCCAATTATGATTTACGTCTACCTACTTCCTTGGAAGAGCCTTATCCTTTGGAAGCAAGGTTGCAACCAATTCTTATTAATAAAGAAGAAAAAAGACCTAAAAACGAACCGATCGTATTGGAGAATGTATTTTTTGCAACGGCTTCCGCCCAATTAAAAGATCGTTCCAAAGCAGAGTTAGAAGAATTAAAAGAATTACTAGAAAAGTACCCCGATTTGCGCATTTTGTTGAGCGGTCATACCGATAATGTTGGTAACCCTGAAGACAATCAAATATTGTCAGAAGCGCGAGCGAAAGCCGTCCGCAGTTATTTGATCACAGCAGGCATTGCGCCTGATCGTTTAGAAGCGAAAGGCTTTGGAGAAGTAGAGCCGCGTTATCCTAATACGACTAAAAAAGGTCGAGCGGGCAATCGCCGTACTACTTTTGAGGTATTGCCGTAGAGAGCGAAAGGAATACCCGAATTGGCTATTCCTACTAATTAAGAGAGACTATGAACACGTTAATTTTATTACCAAGAATATTTTTTGAAAGTGTCCGTCAAGCTTTTCAGCAATTGGCAGGCAATAAATTAAGAACAGTATTGTCTTTATCAGGCATTACAATTGGTATTTTTTGTGTGATAATGGTGCTCTCGGCAGTAGACTCTTTAGAGGCCAATATTCAACAAAGCTTTCAGCAATTGGGAGATGATGTGGTGTATGTAAGCAAAATCCCTTGGGGCGAATCGCCAGAAGAAGGCAATTTTTGGAAATACCAACGTCGTCCAGAAGCGAACTATGATGATTTCTTAGCCATTCAAGAAAAGGTGAAGACTGCTCAAATCGCTACTTTTACGGTATTCATGGGAAATGCTACTGTAGAATCAAAAACGAATACCGCTTCTGGTTTATTCTTTTTGGGAGTGACGCCTGATTATAGAGATATGTTTGGTCTAGAATTTTACAAGGGGCGTTTTTTTACTGCGGCAGAGTTCTATCGAGGAACCAACCAAATTGTTATCGGTTATGATGCAGCACAAGCCTTGTCATTGCCTGGAGAAAACTTAGTTGGTAAATACATAAAAGTAAAAGGCCAGCGCTTACAAGTTATTGGTATTCTAGAAAAGGAAGGAAAGGATTTAATTAATCCATTGAACTTTGACGATGCGGGGATCATCCCTTATAATACCGCCCGTAAATATGTCAACCTTAATAAAATAGGATTTAATCGTGGTCGTACCTCGATTTCTGTAAAAGCTAAAAAAGGAGTGCGCTTAGAGACGCTTCAAGCAGAATTGACAGGTGTATTACGTAGCCGTCGTCGCCTCAAGCCAGTAGAGGAAAGTAATTTTGCCCTCAATACATTATCTATCGTTTCTCAACTGTTTGAGAGTGTGTTTGGTATTATTAGAATTGCTGGCTATCTCATTGGTTTTTTTGCCATTGTTGTTGGTGGTTTTAGTGTGGCTAATATTATGTTTGTTTCTGTAAAAGAACGCACGCGTTTAATTGGTATTAAGAAAGCGCTTGGGGCTAAAAACTATGTTATTTTAATGGAATTCTTAGTAGAATCAGTGATTCTATGCCTCATTGGTGGTTTTATAGGGTTAGTTTTTGTCATATTAGGCGCACAATTAGCAACGAGTATAGCGGAGTATGAAATTTTCTTATCTCCCGCGAATGCGCTTAGAGGTTTATTCATTGCCTCTGCTTCTGGTGTTATTGCAGGGATTATCCCTGCTTACCGCGCTTCTAAAATGGTACCTGTTGAAGCTATTCGTGCTTAGAAATTGTTTTGTAAGTAATATTGACTAATAATACCCCACATTCTAGGTCAAAGAATGGTTTTGAAAGTTCCTCTTTTATAACACTTAAACTACTTACTATAGCCCGTATTTCGTAGCACAATTCCTTACGCTCGACAAGAAGGGAGGGAAAAGGGAATAATAGCGTGTACTGGGGTAACCATTTTAGGATTATAAGGATGGAACGTTGTATTGTATGTTGCTTTTATTCCTGTTTATACATTTATCGTTTTGGAACCATATTAGGGGCACTGTTTCATTTTGAAAATAAAAACCCTGTGTTTTAATGTGTAATTGGTTGATTTTCATAGCAGGCTAATTTTTGGCACCTTATTGGACTATTAGTAAGCAAGTCAGCAAGTGACTACAACAAAATTGAAATATAATCTTGGGTTCCTTCTACTCCAAAACAATATAGGAACGACCAAGTAACGATAATAAATTTGGGTTT
>JBOEFW010000005.1:77264-79016 GCA_050633105.1 Aureispira sp.
AAGCTTTCTAAGTCCAATTTTTCACACAATGAATAGGAACAACCAAATAACGATAATAAATTTGGGTTTTAATTGGGGTGATTATTCGCCTGCGGCTTTTGAGTTTGCAAGCGAGTTAAGGACTTAGAAAGTCGGGAAGCTTTCTAAGTCCAATTTTTTCACACAATGAATAGGAACAACCAAATAACGATAATAAATTTGGGTTTTAATTGGGGTGATTATTCGCCTGCGGCTTTTGAGTTCGCAAGCGAAGTTAAGGACTTGAACAGTCGGGAAGCTGTTCAAGTCCATTTTTTTTGCACCTATGCGAAGGTAACATGTAAGATTAAGAAGTCAGAAAAAAGATCAAGGGGGAAAGAGTGTAGCTAAACCGCAGAACTAAAAGCTAGTAAGAAGGAAGGCCAATGAGTCTTGCTCCTTTTTCTCTAAGAAGAGCAAGACTCATTGGTAAGGAGATACAATTGTTGGTAACACCTCTTAAAAAGAGGTATTTCATGGGCATAAAAGGGCCTATCCTTATCTTCTTAATGGAGTTTAGCAGAAGGTTACTGTTTTAATTTTTTATGAGGAAGGACTACTTTTCTAGAGTAGACGGATGGACTGGTTTAAGTGTGTACCAAATTATAGCCGCGCCACCGATAATAAGTGGAATGCTTAACCATTGAGCCATATTGAGCCAGCTGTTAGGATTTAATACATAATGGCGTTTGATGAATTCCATGGAAAAACGCAAACAACCTAGTATTAATAAAAACACCCCTAATAAATGACCTTGCTGGACTGCTCGTTCTCGTTGTTGGAGCTTTTTGTTGTAAAACAACATAAAGAAGAACAGACTTAAATAAACAACAAAACCATAGAGTTGTACAGGGTGCCTAGGAAGTTGATCTACATTAGGGAAAATCATTCCCCAAGATACTTCTGTAGGTGCGCCCGCTATTTCTCCATTCATAAAGTTACCTAAACGAATCGACGCCAAGCACAAACCACCAACTAAGGCACCTTTATCTAAGAACCAACGCATGGTTTGCCCTGTTTGCCTAGCCAATAACCAATAGGCCATTAGTAAGCCTAACAAGGCACCGTGGCTGGCTAGTCCTCGAAAACCGACAAATTTAAACTCAGGAGAGAACTTGAAAGGCAGCAAAATCTCTAAAGGATGTTGAGAAAAGTACTCTAAATCATAAAAAAAGCAATGACCAAGACGAGCACCTAGAATCGTTCCTACAACAGAATAAAGTAGGAGTTTGTCTAGGACAACCAAGGATACCTTTTCTTCTAAGAATTGTTTTCGTAAAATAAAAAAACTGATGATAAAGCCAGTAGCAAAAAGCAAGGAGTACCAACGCAAAGCAAAGCCTCCGAATTGAACAATTATCGGATCAGGGTTCCAAATAAGGGCAGCAAACATAGCCATTAGGTTAAGAGTCGTGTAAATGTATTATAACTATAAAAGTACACATTCTAACGTGCAATCAATAGTGTGAAGCCTAAAAGGCTATAAATTCTTGTACCTGTTGCTCTAAAGCCTTCAGGGTACCCTCATCGGTGAGCTGATTATTGGTTAGTAACTGCTCAATAGTAGAGACAGGAAGCTTGTTCGGAAGTACATTAATGGTTAGATAATTAAGAAAACCTGTCATTGATTCTAGGCCGCGCAAACCACCAGAACGGCCCGCTGCAATTCCCACTAATGCTGCTTTTTTGCCTCCATGAAAGGATGCCGCATACTCTCGAATAGAACAGGCATCT
>JBOEFW010000006.1:0-49459 GCA_050633105.1 Aureispira sp.
GGAAGTAGAACTGTGGACGGTAACCATTAAAGAAAGGTTTGTGACGGCCACCTTCATCTTTACCCAATACATACACTTCACAAGTGAATTTTGTATGTGGTTTTACAGAACCTGGCTTACAAATAACCATTCCTCTTTTAAGAGCTTCCTTCTCAACTCCACGTAGTAACAAACCAGCGTTATCACCAGCTTCACCACGATCTAAGATTTTACGGAACATCTCAACACCTGTTACAGTAGATGCTAATGGTTTTTCGTCAAGAGCTTGGAAACCAATGATATCAACAGCATCACCAGTGTTAATAACACCACGCTCAATACGACCAGTAGCAACAGTACCACGACCAGTAATAGAGAATACATCCTCGATAGGCATCAAGAAAGGCTTATCTACATCACGCTCAGGCAATGGGATATCAGCATCAACAGCAGCCATCAATTCATTGATTTGAGCTACAGCTTCAGCATCTCCTTCTAATGCTTTCAAAGCAGAACCTGCAATTACAGAACAATCTTCAAATCCGTAAGATTCTAAGATTTCTGTAGCTTCCATTTCTACTAATTCCAACATTTCTGGATCATCTACCAAATCAACT
This sequence comes from Aureispira sp., assembly GCA_050633105.1. Lineage (GTDB taxonomy): Bacteria > Bacteroidota > Bacteroidia > Chitinophagales > Saprospiraceae > Aureispira. Next base: position 597 of record JBOEFW010000006.1, read on the forward strand.
TTGTTCATGAAAACAACGATCTTTGGTACACCTACTTGGCGAGCCAACAAGATGTGCTCACGAGTTTGAGGCATTGGTCCATCAGTTGCAGCTACTACTAAGATAGCACCATCCATTTGAGCCGCACCAGTTACCATGTTTTTCACATAATCGGCGTGACCAGGACAATCAACGTGTGCGTAGTGACGATTGTTTGTTTCGTACTCTACGTGAGCTGTGTTAATAGTAATACCACGTTCTTTCTCCTCAGGAGCAGAATCAATAGTAGAGTAATCTTTTTTCTCAGCAAGACCAGCATCTGCTAAAACATTAGTTATTGCAGCAGTAAGAGTGGTCTTACCATGATCCACGTGTCCAATTGTTCCAATGTTTACGTGGGGCTTCGAGCGATCAAACGTTTCTTTAGCCATGGTTAGTCAAGATAATTAAAAAGTTTTGTAAATATTTTTCTTGGAAGATAGAAGTACTACTTTTCTGTCAAGTTCCTTAGAGCCAACGAGCAGAATTGAACTGCCGACCCCCACCTTACCAAGGTGGTGCTCTACCCCTGAGCTACGTTGGCAAAATTGTCAAAAAATTAATAATTCTTATTAAACAAACAAAGGGAATGAATCATTCCCTTTGCGTATTCGTTTAATATTTGAGCGGGAGACGAGACTCGAACCCGCGACCGTTAGCTTGGAAGGCTAATGCTCTACCAACTGAGCTACTCCCGCATTAAAGCGAACTTTGTGGGGGTGGTAGGACTCGAACCTACTCAGACATAGTCACCAGATTTACAGTCTGGCCCGGCTCTCCAACTCCGGCGCACCCCCATCTCAGCAATACCAAAGTACCGCTGATAAATGTATTTTCCTTTTACGTTAATTTTCCTATTTGGAGCCGATGGAGGGACTCGAACCCACGACCTGCTGATTACAAATCAGCTGCTCTAGCCAGCTGAGCTACATCGGCGTAAAAAAGGTAATACACTGTTTTTTCAAATTGCTTACAAGTATGTTGTTCCATCTAAGCGAATGCAAATATACCACCTTTTTTCTTTTCACAAAACTTTTTCGAAAAAAAAACGATTTTATTTTGATTATTTTTTTTGCTCCTTGTATTTAATGAGCTGGCGGCGCAAGGAGGTTGTGCCTAAATCAACGGATTCTTCGAAAGATTTACTGGTCTCTTTCGCAATCAGTGTAGATCCTGGTACGTGCAGTTTTATCTCCGCAACTTTATCCTGAACCTGTCCTGTTTTTTCTAATTTGAGAAAAACATCTGTGCTTACAATACTATCGTAAAACGTTTCGAGTTTGGCTAGCTTTTTATCAATAAATTCTAATAATTTAGCATCAGCATCAAAATTAACAGCTTGCTTACGAATTTCCATAGGCTACTTTTTGTGTGTGAGATAATGGTTACTAACTGTCAACCTATCCTATTGTTCTATAAAGTCTCACCAACTTATCAGCTGGAAAGCCACTTATAATAGAAGGATAATTTGTTGACTATTTTTAACCTTTATAGTGTTGTTCTTATCAACGAGTCCATAAAATGTTTAGTTCACCTTTTAGGAGACAATGTCTTATCTATAACATTTTATTTTTTTTTGTTAAAAACCCTTTCGGCTCTCTTTCCTTGTTGATTTATTGTGTTTATAAACTTAATGTTAAATGACTGTATTTCCAAATTTGGTAAACGTTATTTGTAGGCCTATTTTTTGTGTTCTGAATTTAGTTCTTGACTTCTAGACTTTAAACACTCAAGCTTGTTTCTTTTTATTTCTTATTCTTTACAAAACTACTCTACCATGCGTTCTTTTCTTCTTCTGTGTTCTATTGGAATCCTTTGTTTGCTCCTATTTTCTTGTGGTGATGGGATTGGAGATCTAGATCCTATTCAATTAGAGGATGAAGTAGGCATCGAACGCGCTAAAGGCGTAGAATTATTGTATAGTGACTCTGCTGTCGTTCGGGTTGCCATTCATGCGCCGACTCTATTGCGTTATGTGGCCCAAGACACACCTAAACAAGTTTTCCCTGATGGTGTTGATGCAGACTTCTTCGATGGACAACAAGTACAAACTAGTAAGATGATTGCTAATTACGCAGAGCAGTTCCAAAAAGAACAAAAAGTCTATTTGAGAGATCAAGTCAAGATTTGGAATGACCAAAATGAGTTGTTAGAAACAGAGGAATTGGTTTGGAATAAAACGGAAAAGACCATTCATTCTACCAAAAAAGTACGCATTACCACTCCAACACAAGTCATCAATGGAGTTGGTTTTAAATCCAATTTAGATTTCACTGAATGGGAAATGTACCAAATGACAGGTACCATGGAGCAAAAGAACATGGTCGAGACTCCTTTTTAAATTTTGTTGCTATTCCTATAATAGCAGAGAAGCATGCACCATTGAAAATCGCCTGAAGTAAATACCTCCCTACTGTTAGACATTAAAACAGAACGCCCTTTTAATAATCTTTCATTAGGCCTTCTTCCAACCAATCTGCGACTGCTTGGCGATTGCTTGAATAAAGAATGCGCTTTTGGTCATTAGGATTTTGGATGTTCCCTATTTCTATAAAAACAGGTAGAGGTTTTACCTCTCTCAACATGTGCAAATCTCTAGGCGTCACCACACCATGATAATCGCCTGATTTACGATTAATGGCATACTTTTTTTTCATCGTTTGGTGCAACTTTGTTGCTAATGTTTTTCCTCCTGAACTAGTTGGGTGATGATAAAAGAATAAATCTATCCGTTGGGTTTTTACTCTAGAATCTACATGCACTGCAACCAATCGTTGATACACAATACCTCTTGCTCTATTTTTCTCATACAACTCATTAACAGCATCTGAACGCTGTGTAAGTCGTGGCTTTTGAGAAATAGGAATTACATCGTTCGGCCAGCAGCGTTCATCCATATCTGCCTTTAAGTACTCTCCATTACGAATTCCATCGTTTTTATCTCGTATAATCAAATAAACAATAGCGCCATGAGCAATTAAATTACGCGCCAAGCGCAAAGAAACATCATAAGCATACTCATCCTCACACAAATCCTTGCCTTTATATTTTCCCATTGCTCCTGGATCAGGTCCACCATGTCCTGAAACAATATAATAAACTGCTCCTGCTAAGTCTTGGTCTTCAAGAGGAACATGAGCATATTTTTTTCCAAAAATGGGAAAATTACGATTGGTTGGCACAAAACGCGTCACATCCTTAGGACAATACTTAAGATCATGGGGCACCCACAATTCACACGTTCCTCTTCTAAAATCACTGCTCTTTAAACGAAGTTCAACCATCAAATCATTGTACCGTTCAATCTGCTTGGCCGTTTGCCAATCCTTAATATTGGCAGTAGACCGAATAGATTTTTGGTTGTATTTGTATTTACGAATGGGCAATTTATACGTTTTGCCTAGTTTGATAACCGCATTTTTTTTCAGTCCATTAATTTTGTAAAATTGTTCTAGTGCGCAAGAGTTTTTATCAATTCTGTACCGATTTAAAAGAACATAAACTCCATCTCCACTTTGAGCGACGGTCTTGATATAAACAGGTTTACTTTGAGCAGAGAGCAGTGTAGTCATCAAAAAAGAAAAAGCAAAAAGAGTCAATTGCCAAACATTCATGCGTAAAAAATTGTGGTTTGTCCTGCTAATTTCCTGTTTTAGGAAGCCTTTAGGAGGACATTTTAAAGAATATGGGAAGAGTTTTCAAGAGAGTAAAATCCCTAAGTGCTGAAAATAAGGCAATTCTTAGACCTATGCTAGCCTTGCCCACTACAAAATTGCAGCAACCAAAAAATTCAGTTACCTTACTAGGCCAACAAAAACGGGTTCCTTACCTTTACCCCGCAAGTAACTTCCCAAGTAATTGGGAGCTACTAAACCCTATAGTTTTCTTTTCATTTGGAGAAGCTATGGTTGATTACTTCTTTTTTCTCAGGTTGTTCAAAACGATTTTTATGCCAAACCAACCATCTACTTCTACCGAAAAAGTTTCTCCCAAAACTTACCTGCTCACCTTTCTCAAAGGCATGGCCATGGGTGCCGCCGATGTTGTTCCTGGTGTTTCTGGTGGAACGATTGCTTTTATTACAGGAATTTATGCTCGTTTGTTGGGTGCTATCAAGTCTGTAAACGTCACAGCCCTACGCTTGTTGTTCCAAAAAGGATTTAAAGCCGCTTGGGAACATGTTGATGGGAGTTTTTTATTGTCTCTCTTTCTTGGAATCATTGTCAGTCTCTTCAGCTTAGCCAAGGGAATTGAATGGTGCTTCACCAATTATCCTCAATTACTATGGTCCTTTTTCTTTGGGCTCATCATTGCCTCTAGCATCTATATTATTCGCCAAGTAGACCAGTGGAATCTCCCTGCAATTTTAGGTTTAATCGTTGGAGGTGCTGTGGCTTATACCATTACGGTCCTAGCTCCTGGAGAAGCGCCTAACGAATATTGGATGGTCTTTTTAGCTGGTTCTATTGCCATTTCTGCGATGATTCTACCTGGTATCTCTGGTAGTTTTATTTTATTGTTAATGGGCATGTATCGCCATGTTTTGGCAGCCGCCAACGACATGAATATTCCGTTTTTACTCGTTTTTATGGGAGGCTGTGTTATTGGTTTGCTCTTATTTTCTCATATCCTCTCTTGGACTTTTAAGAATTATGAAAACCTCACTTTAGCAGTGTTATCGGGTTTTATGTTGGGTTCCATCAAAAAAGTATGGCCTTGGCAAAATGTCACCGCTACTCGTATCAATTCTCATGGAGAGACCGTACCTTATCTATATGAAAANNGCTTTTGTTAGAACGCTTAGGGAAGAATGTGGATGATGCGATTGATATGAATACGGATGTCTTGTTGGACGATTAAAATTTAGTGCTATGTATTTAAGTAAAGTTCAGTTAAAGAATATTCGCTCTTTTGAGGATACGACCGTGGAGTTTGAGCCAAAGGCGGGCTGGCATGTCATTTTGGGTGATAATGGTAGTGGGAAGAGTACGTTGATTCGGAGTGTGGCGTTGGGGCTGATTGGAAGCCCTGATGTGCAAATTTTAGGTGGCTTTCAAGAATGGCAGAATTGGCTAAGGTATGAGAATCATCAAGCTAGTATTGAATTAGAATTCGGGCAGAATACCAAGAGGAATTTTACATTTAAAAGGCACATCTCTTCTATTGTTAAAATTAGTACTTATGAAGAAGAGTTACCTATTTTTTCTGCTTCTTATGGATCTTTTAGGAGGTTAACAGGAGGAAGTAAAGATTATACACCTGTATGGAAGAACAGCTATAAACTAGCTGCACATTTGAGTGTTTTTAAAGAGGATGTAGCTCTAGATCAAACTCTTAAATGGGCTGAAGGACTTTGGCAAGAATATATCACACTAAAAACCAAGAGTGACTCTCTACGTTTGACTAAAGATCTCGAAAATACAATAAATGGAATTCATAGAATAGTAAATTATTCTGAATTATTACAAGGAAAACATACTCTTCATATGGAATATGAGCATAAGAAGATGTCATCATTTCTTTGTTTCAGTGACAACTATTTAGGGTACAAGGATACATTTCTAAGGATAGAAGATCTAAGTGATGGTTATAGATCAATATTATCATTAATTTTAGAATTAATTAGGCAACTACTACTATTTCATAATAATAATGTCAACAAAGTTTTTAGATTCCTTAATGGCAACAAAGTAAAGGTCATGTCGAAAGGCATCGTCCTAATAGACGAAGTAGCCGCCCACCTCCATCCCTCTTGGCAAGCGCGCATAGGCGATTGGTTTACAGAATATTTTCCTAATATCCAATTCATAGTGTCTACCCACAGTCCTATTATTTGTAGAAGTGCAAAAAATGGGAGCATTCAGAAAATCATCCATAAGGGTAATAAGACCATTATTGATAAAATAGAAGGACAAGAAAAGGATAAACTAGTGTATGGAAATATACTAGAGGCTTTTGAAACCAATCTGTTTGGTGAAAATATCTCCCGTAGTCCTGAGTCCTTAAAAAAATTAGAGCGCCTAGCAGCCTTAGAAGTCCGCAAACAATTTGGACAGGCAATGTCATCAGAAGATGAAGCAGAATTAGCAAAACTTTTAAAAATATTCCCTCCAGATGCTAGAGATCCCTTCGTGTAATTTAACAACTGCCACGACGAATCACTTGGCAGACCAGCAAACAGACATTAATAGAAAAGCTACTTATCAAGAAAAAGTAGCAAGAGCCAAAGCTTTGTGGAATAGTAAAGAAAGTTCTATTCCTAAAAAAGCAGCATTTGAAAAGATAAAAAAGGAACTGAGAGCGTTAGCCATCGGTAAATTGTATTGCAATTACTGTGAACATGGGGAAATTTATGACATAGAGCATATTTTCCCTAAGTCCTTGTTTCCTGACAAAACCTTCCAAGCAGAGAACTATCTATACGCTTGCAAAGCTTGCAATACAGGAGAGAAACTCGCTAAATTCAAAATTTTTCATCCTGCTGGTAGTACAACGGTTCTTGACATTACTCCTAAAGGAGGTAAAAATCGAATTTATACAATTCCAGCTAGCGCAGATAGTGTTTTAATTAATCCTAAGGTTGAAAACCCAATGGACTTTTTATTCCTCAATCTACAGAGAGGCACGTTTGCATTACACCCTCAAAAAACATCTCAAAGAGATCAACTTAGGTTTGAATATACAATAGAGTTATTAAACCTGAACCAGCGACTACATAGAGCTAGAAAGAATGCGGTTCTTTACTTTTGGAACCTCTTGGTTAGGTATAAAGAGGCACAGTCTGCCCAATCTATTGGAGAACTAAAAAAGGTGGCAGACCAATATTCTCCTGTTGACAACTTTACACTAGAAAATTTAGAAAAGGGGAAACAAGAAGTTTTTAAGCACATCAAAGAAAACATTATCACAAGTACTCATCAAACTGTATGGAAAGAGATGCAGCGCCAACAAGCAACAAATTCTAATCTAACAAACTTAAAAAACATCTTCTCTCAACTCCCAGAAGCTCTAACATGGTAAGTCCTCCATCCAACACTATGCAACAATACGGCCTCATTGGCAAATCCATCCAACATTCCTTTTCTCCCAGCTACTTTGCCAAAAAATTTGAACGCGAAGCCATCACCAATGCCCAATACGACTTATTCCCATTGCCACAAATCGAGGACTTTCCAACGCTAATTCATGGCGCTAATAATTGGGGCGGCTTGAATGTGACGATTCCTTACAAGGAGCAAATTATTCCTTATTTGGACGATTTATCCGCAGAAGCAAAAGCAGTAGGCGCGGTAAATACCATTGCGTTGGAGAATGGGAAATTAATAGGGCACAATACCGATGTGTTGGGGTTTGAAGAATCCTTATTGACTTTATTGCCTTCTAACTACACCTCCATCAAAGCTTTAATCTTAGGAACAGGGGGCGCTGCAAAAGCCGTCGCTTATGTCTTTGATAAACTGAACATTTCCTATCTTTACGTGTCTAGAAAAGAAGCTCCACAACAGTTGTTGTACCCCCAAATAAACAAAGCCGTCTTACAAGAATATTCGTTGATTATTAACACGACTCCTGTTGGCCAACATCCAGCAATATCTAATGCACCAAATTTGCCTTACGCCATGCTTGGAGCAGAGCATTTTTTGATGGATTTGATTTATAATCCTGTTGAAACCTTGTTTTTGGAGCGTGGTCGATTAAGAGGCGCCAAGGTGCTTAATGGTTTACCCATGTTGAAAGCACAAGCAGAAGCTGCTTGGCGAATTTGGACCAATGGTTAAGTTTTTTGTAGTAGTTATTAAAAAAGGACTTCGTATTATCGTACTAACTGAAGAAATTCACCTATGATAGATTTCAAAAATACAGCAGTAGCTTTTGAGCGTAAATCAAATAAAGAATTGCGCCGAACCTCTATGTTATTCAAATTAATGAGTAACAGTTTGTTGGTTGATTTGGGGAGTAATGCCACTCTATTCGCACTCAAAATACGTTTACCCATCAAGGGCATGATTAAAAAAACAATCTTCCAGCAATTTTGTGGAGGAGCGACCTTAGAAGAATGTCGTACAACAATTTTTGATCTAGAAAAGTATGGAGTAGATACTGTTCTTGACTATGGCGCAGAAGGCAAAGATGATGATGATGCTTTTGATTTAACCGTTAAAGAATTGACAGATTCTATCAGATTTGCCAGCACAGAAGATAGCGTTCCTATTGTCACAGGGAAAATCACAGGCTTAATGAGCATTGGTTTATTAACTAAACTTGGAAAAGGTGAACCGCTCACCCAACAAGAAAAAAATGCCCAACACCGTGCTTTAGAACGCCTAGATAGTTTGTGCAAAATTGCGCACGAAAAAAAGGTTGCCTTGTTTATTGATGGAGAAGAGTCTTGGATTCAAGATCCCATTGATGAAATGACATTAACCATGATGGAGCGTTATAACAAAGACTATATTACCGTTTATAATACCTATCAGCTCTATCGCCATGATCGCTTAGCGTTTCTAAAAGTTTCTTTTGAGCGAGCACAAGAAAAAGGGTTCATTCTTGGAGCCAAACTAGTCCGTGGTGCTTATATGGAAAAAGAGCGGGACCGTGCTCAAAAAATGGGCTACGCCTCTCCTATCCAAGCGACGAAAGACGCAACAGATCAGGATTACAATGCAGCAGTAGCGTTTTGTGTGACTAATTATGAACACATTGCGTCTTGTGTAGGTTCTCACAATGAATACAGTACACGCTACCAAATCGATCTCATGGAAAAGGCCAATATTCCTAAGGAACATCGCCACTTGACGTTTTCTCAGCTCTATGGGATGAGTGATAATTTGACCTTCAATTTAGCAAAAACAGGGTATAATGTTTCCAAATATATCCCTTATGGGCCTGTTGGAGATGTCATCCCTTACCTCATCCGTCGTGCTCAGGAAAACTCTGCGGTGAATGGTGAAGTTAGTCGAGAATTGGATTTATTACAACAAGAAATTAGTCGTCGTCGTGGTCGGTAAGCGGCAAGGAATCATAAAAAGCCTGTTGCGCTTCCTCAAATTGATCAGAGGCAGGTTGCAGTTCGGCTAGAATTTTGAGCAGGCTATTAACACGCATATCGGTTTTGTAAAACTTATTCATGACAATTATTTTTCGTTCATTGACCAAGCAATAGCCCGATTGAAACGTTCCCTTTTCGTAGATAATTTTATAACCAAGGCTTTCTAACAATTGCTCTAACTTCTTCAAGTTCCCTGCTGTTGGGCGAAGGTTCTTTTTAGCCATTTCGTCTGTTCTTTTTTTATTGATCGTTATAATCCCTTATTTATGAGATTTTTATTAGTTTTTATACCCTTTTTATTGGGCACAGTATTACTTTCTGCTCAAAGCAAGGAAGAGGAAGGACGTTTTACCGCGACCATTATTGCTGGTGCTGCCTTCACTCAAATTGATGGAGATGAAGATGCTTCTTACAGTAAAGTAGGCTTTATTGGAGGGGTTCGCGGAGGCGTAATCCTAGGGCCACGAATGGAATTAGCAACTGAAATTCTATTCTCACAAAAAGGCAGTTACATTCAAAACTTGGATAAAACTTATCATCTCGATTATGTAGAGGTGCCTGTTATGTTTTATTATAAAGATTGGAAAGCCACAGATGCTAACAGTGATCACGAATACATGCGGGTTGCTATTGGAGCAGGTTTCTCTTATAGCCGCTTACTCAATTCTCGTGTTCGTCAATTTGGAACCGTCACTAGTGACCAGCCTGGTTATGTTGACCCTTTCTTGAAGAATGACTTTATGCTAGTTATTGATGCCAATATTTTCTTCTTACACAATTGGGGCATTGGATTGCGCTGGTCGCGTTCCTTGACGACAATTGTTCAACAACCCTTGCGTCAACAAATTTCGTATGCAATCAATCGTTCTATTGCCATTCGCGCTTTGTTTCGCTTCTAAATTGTTTGATACTGTCTAGCAAATACAAGCACTACACATAAAAAAAGCCCTAAGTACAATTGGTAGCTTCCAATGCACTTAGGGCTTACTATTTTACTCCTCTACTGGTACAAATTCTTCCTTACGCATTTGTGGGAAGAACAATACTTCTTGAATAGAGTGGTTATTTGTCATCATCATTAATAAACGATCAATACCAATTCCTAGACCTGAAGTTGGAGGCATTCCATATTCCAAGGCTCGTAAGAAATCTTCATCCACCACCATTGCTTCATCATCGCCACGTTCTGCCAACGACAATTGATCTTCTAAACGGGTGCGCTGATCGATTGGATCATTCAACTCCGAATAAGCATTCGCGATCTCTTTGCCCATAATGAATAATTCAAAACGCTCTACCAAGCCTTCTTCTGTGCGATGTTTTTTCGCCAAAGGCGTCATCTCAATTGGATAATCAGTAATAAAAGTAGGTTGTATCAAATTTGCTTCTACCTTCTCTCCAAAAATTTCATCAATCAATTTGCCTTTCCCCATAGAAGCATCTACAGTAATGTGTAAATCTTTACACACTTGACGCAAAGCCGCTTCATCCATCTCAGATACATCAATATCGGTGTACTTTTTGATAGAATCGAACATACTCAAACGCTCATAAGGTCCTGCAAAGTTGATCTCTTGATCTTCTACCGTCACGGTTGTTTGGCCATGCAATGCCTGTGTAATGCCTTCTAGTAATTCTTCTACCATCGCCATCATCCAGTCATAATCTTTGTAGGCAACATACAACTCCATGCTTGTAAATTCAGGATTATGGGTACGATCCATTCCTTCATTACGAAACATTTTACCAATCTCATACACTCCATCAAAACCACCAACAATCAAGCGCTTTAGGTACAACTCATTTGCAATACGCAAATAAAGCGGCATATCTAAGGTATTGTGGTGTGTCTCAAAAGGACGAGCAGCTGCCCCACCATGAATAGGCTGTAATACAGGAGTTTCCACTTCCATCCAACCTTTGTCGTCAAAATATCGACGCATGGCTTTAATCAACTGTGAACGCTTCACAAAAATATCTCTAACATGAGGATTCACGGTCAAATCTACATAGCGTTGGCGGTAACGCAATTCTGGATCATCGTAGCGGTCGTATACATTCCCTTCGTTATCCGTTTTAACAACAGGTAAAGGGCGCAATGCTTTACTCAACAAGGTGAATTCTGTCACTCGTACAGTTACTTCCCCTTTTCCAGTTCTAAACATATGACCTTTGATACCAGCATAATCCCCTAAATCTAGGAGCTTCTTGATACCTTTGTTGTAAAGGTCTTTGTCTTCGCCAGGGCACACTTCATCTCTTTTGATGTAGATTTGTATACGGCCACTAGAATCTTGCAATTCAGCAAACAAGCTAGCTCCTTTGCCACGTTTAATCATGATTCGTCCAGCCAATACCACATCGCCAAAAGTCTCTGCCTCTTCGTCCTTAAATTCTTCTCTTATTGTTTTAGCATAGTGAGTGACCTTAAATTCCTTGGCAGGATAAGGGTTTACCCCCAACTCTAACCAGCCCTTAAGGTTTGTTATTCGGGTTTGCTCTTGGTCATCCAATTCGCGTTCTCCTAATTTTCCAGTAGCGATAATTTGCTCCACGCGTTGGAGCATACCTGCTAGTTCTGTTTCACTAAATGCCATTTTAAAACGGTATAAATTGTTTGTTAATTATGAAATTGCTTGCGCAACTTCTTCCATATAAAATTCAATAAGAGCTGTTATAACACGCCCTCTTATTAATAAAGTTCAAAAATACAGAAAGGTTGTTGTTTCAAAACGATAATCATGAATAAATTTGTAAGGAAAAGACATTTTCTGCTCTTATCCTTCTGGTCAGTTCCTAATTCTCACAACAAACGGTTTTATCCTGCCCTTCCTGATTGCTTCTACTATTCAAGTACACTGATCCATAAATGCTTCTTTATCGAATCACTAGGTAAATTCGTCTAAAAGAGAAAAATTACGCCAAGCAGCAATGTATATTTAAAGTCTATTATTTAGAAGCAAGAAGGCTTTTACTGCCCTTCAAGGTGTTAAGGTTGTTTCAGACAACTTCAAGAACTCAAAATCGTTTTGTAATGTCAATGAACACATGTCATTATTTTCGTACATTTAGCAGCGTTTTAGCACTGTTATTTTTTGTTGGAGCTTGTGCTCCTGAAACTACTAAGGATTCTACTATGATTGATACTACTCCTGCGCTTATTCCTTTAGAGGATTTTTTCAAAAATTCTGAAAAATCTGCTTATGCCCTCTCCCCTAACGGCCAATACTTTGCTTATTTAGCGCCTTATGAAAATAGAAAGAACATTTTTGTTCAGAAAGTAGGGAGTGCTGAGAGTAAACGGGTGACCAATGTGATCGATCGAGATTTATCGGGGTTCTTTTGGGGCAACAATGACCGTTTACTTTATGTAAGAGATTTTGGTGGTGACGAGAATTTTCATTTGTTCTCTGTAACGAAGGAGGGCGCAGATGAAAAAGATTTAACGCCTTTTGATAATGTTCGTACAGAAATCATTGATAATTTACCAGAAGATGAGACCCATTTAATCATAGGAACCAACCATCGAAATCCACAAATTCATGATCCTTACCGTTTGAATATTAATACAGGAACCTTGACATTGCTAGCAGAAAACCCTGGTAATATTTCAAGTTGGATCACCGACCATCAAGGGCGCTTACGGGTTGCTATAGCAACAAACGGAGTCAACACCTCCATTCTCTACCGTGCAACAGAAGAGGAAGCCTTCCAAGCTGTGTTAACGACTAATTTTAAAGAAATCGTCTACCCACTTTACTTTGATTTTGATAATGTAGAAACTGTTTATGCACTGTCTAATTTAGGCCGTGATAAAGTAGCCATTATCAAAATGAACATTCGTACAGGAGAAGAATTAGAAGTCATTTATGAGCACCCTGATGTAGACTTGACTTATCTCTCGTATTCACGCAAGCGTCAAGTACCAACAACCATTACTTATACGACATGGAAACGCCAACACCATTTTCTAGATAAAGAAGTGGAAGCCTTGTATACTCGCTTGCACAATGACTTGGGCGATTATGAAATTTCCATTACCAGTACAAATAAAGAAGAAGATAAATTTATTGTCCGTACCTATAGTGATCGCTCTCTGGGCGCTTACTATTTCTATGAAAAAGCGACCGATGAACTAATTCATATTACGGATGTTAGTGCTTGGCTCAAAGAAGATAATATGGCTGTTATGAAGCCTATTAGTTACCAATCTAGAGATGGATTAACCATTCACGGTTATTTGACAATGCCTCAAGGTGGTCCTACTAAAAACTTACCAGTCGTTGTCAATCCACATGGTGGTCCTTGGGCTAGAGATGTCTGGGGCTTCAATCCAGAAACTCAATTCTTAGCCAATAGAGGCTACGCTATTTTGCAAATGAATTTTAGAGGGAGTACGGGATATGGACGAAAATTCGTGGAATCGGCTTACAAACAATGGGGGTTGTCAATGCAAGATGACATTACTGATGGAGTACAATGGCTCATTAATCAAGGTATTGCGGATCCTAAACGTGTAGCCATTTATGGCGGTAGTTATGGCGGTTATGCTACCTTATCTGGCATTACCAAAACACCTGACTTATACGCCTGTGCCATTGACTATGTTGGTGTATCCAATCTATTTACCTTCATGGAAACCATTCCTCCTTACTGGGAATTGTACCGTGAAATGCTATATGAAATGGTTGGTAATCCTAATGACGAAGCCGACAGTATTCAACTGCGCGCTACCTCTCCTGTTTTCCATGTGGATAAAATCAAAGTGCCCTTGTTAATTGCTCAAGGAGCAAAAGATCCACGTGTGAACCAAGATGAATCCGATCAAATGGTAGAAGCCTTGCAGGAAAGAGGAGTTACTGTAGAGTATTTACTAAAAGAAAATGAAGGCCACGGTTTTAGAAATGAAGAAAATCGCTTTGAATTTTACCGAACAATGGAGCGTTTTCTAGATCAACACCTTAATATTGCTCTAAAAAACTAATCCAACATTTAAGTCGTCCCTTAAAAAAATCACCCTAAGAAATGGCTATTTTTACTATGGGAGCTCTTCAAGGTTGCTGCTTATGTGAGCCCGCAAGCTGGGTTCGACTTAATCTAGATAAAAATAATCCCTTTTTTATCACGTGCTTCCTTTTTTGAGCCTACTTAGATAAAGTTTACGAGTAGCACTTTGTTCTTTGAGAGCAAAGTGCTATTTGTTTTTGGACAGGAAACAAGCTTGTTTTTTCTTTGTTTGAAGGCAAAAATTGGCTCCATTGTACTTACAACGGTTTCTTATCTTCAGGTACGAAATTAACTTCTAGGAAATATGCCTTTGTATATCCACAGCTTTCTAACACCGTTCTATCATTTTTTGTTAGAAAGAGCCAACTAAAGTACCAGAACTTTCGTTTAATTTAGTAATTTGAGGGTAGAATAACAAATCCTAATTTCTTGTCCTATTCTAAAAAATCTTCACTATTTGTTTGACTGATAGACTTTTTTTTTGAGCAATGAGCATTAAATACTCAGAACAATCCAGAATTTTTAGGGATTTTAGATCCATTCCTTATTCTGATTATTATTACCTGATTCGTTTCTACGAACAGAATAATAAGGACATTGATTTTTTACCGTTGGACGAGGGCATGATCATGTCCTATTACTACGCTAATGCCCTATTTGAAACTCAAGAATACGAACTCTACCTCCAAATAGCAAATGAACTGTTGGAACAATCCATTATCCACAACATTCGCTACATTGATGGAGAGGATGTTTATATGACGGTTCTTTACAAAAAAGCGAGCGCGCACCTCAAATTAGATCAGATAGAAACGGCCCAGCGTCTATCAACACAATTACTACGTTTAGAGCCTGAACAATTCCACTATCAAGCGCTGTTGCGCCAATGTTTCCTCGTTCGTCGTCCCTATTGGTTGCGCCCTACATTGACCATTAGTGCTGTTGCGACTCTTATGGGAGCCTTTGCCACTGTTATTCTTTTTTCTTTTCGTGGCTCTATACAAATCTCTGATCGTTTATTGTTTATGCCCTATAGCTTATTAGCTTTTGCTACCTTAGGGTTATTGGCAACGGCTCTTGGTTATTACAAAAACATAATCGCCCCCAGCAACGAAATTCTACAAGCATCCAAACGCTACAAAGAAAAAGCCTTGCAAGAGATTTAATCCACTTACAAGGCCTTTGTTTCTTATCCAACAGTATTTCTACTGTATGGCAAGCTATTGTTCTGGCTTGAAATTCTTCATCAAGTCTACCAAATATTCTACACTAGAAAGTGGCATTGCGTTATAAATAGACGCTCTAAAACCACCTACAGAACGGTGTCCTTTGATTCCTGAAATTCCATTTGCTGTACAATAAGCTAAGAACGGTTCTTGGTAGGCCTCCTCTGTTGCGACAAACGTCACATTCATAATAGAACGATCTTCTAACGCGGCTGTTCCTTTAAAGTAAGGATTGCGGTCAATTTCTGCATACAATAAAGCCGCCTTCTCTTGGTTGCGTTTTTCCATTGCTTTTACTCCTCCATTCGCTTGCAACCAACGCAAGGTCAACAAACAAACATAAATAGGATAAACAGGAGGGGTATTAAAAGAAGAAGCCTTTTTGATGTGGGTCCGATAATCCAACATTGTTGGAATGGCTCGTTCTACTGTTCCCAAAATATCTTTGCGCACAATGACCAAGGTGGTCCCAGCAGGCCCTAAGTTCTTTTGTGCCCCAGCGTAGATTAACCCAAATTGTGTGGCATCAAATTCCCGACTAAAAATATCCGAAGACATATCACAAACCAACGTGTTTTCTACGGTTGGAAATTCCGCATAACGTGTTCCACAGATTGTATTATTACTGGTAATGTGTACATACTTTGCGTCCGCAGGAGCGGTCCAATCTTTAGGAATATAACTGAAGTTTTTATCTTCTGAAGAACCAACCACAGCTACTTTACCAAAGTTTGTTACTTCCTTAATGGCCTTTGTCGACCAAGTCCCTGTATCAATATAAGCAGCCGTCTCATTCTCATTGAGCAAGTTCATTGGCACGGTAAAAAACTGGGAACTCGCGCCACCAGTTAAATATAATACTTCGTAATCGTCTCCGAGTCCCAATAAATCTTTGACCAATTGGCGAGCTTCTTCCAACATAGCCACTAGCGGCTTACTACGGTGAGACATCTCTAAAATAGATAAGCCTTCGTTCTCGTAATTCTCGACAGCACGCGCTGCTTCTTCTAATACACTCGCAGCCAAAATTCCAGGGCCAGCACTAAAGTTGTGAATTTTCATTGTTGTTGATAATTGATTGAATATCAAAGTATGATTATGGTTACTGATAATAATCGTATTGGTACATAACGTGTTCTACCAACTGTTTTCCATCCTTATCATACACCAAACAGTGCATATTAGAGCCATTGTATTCATAATCTTCGCGCACTTGGATCGATTCGTCAGGCTCTAAAAATTTGATAGAAGTCAAGCGGCCTTGTGGTGTTCGATCATAATGAATTTTACGAATCAGTTCACCAGAACTCGCATATTGACTATAAGTTGTAGGCAGTTGGTTGTCATCTAACTGTGTAGCACCAGCATGGCGCGTTTGGTCGGTATAGTTCGTATAGCTTTCGCGAATTCCCGTATTGTAATGCGCATAATTGATGACATAAACTTGCTCCAAGTCATTTCCATTGGAGACAAAATATTCTTCTTTGATTTTTTTGCCTGCTTGGTTGTATTCTATTAATTTCTTGTCATCAATACCACCATCAGTTTTATACCGAATATGGCTTGTCACTTTATTCTCTTGGCCATATTCTTCTTTAGCGGTAATAAATTTACTACCGTCTGATAATAATTGATAGGTTTCGCATTGGCCAGGTAAATACGCGTAGAGATATTCTTTAGTAGTTTGCCCCCGCTTATTATAAAGCGTCATTTTAGACTTACGTCCTTGGCGATTGTAATGTATGCTAGCAGAACGGTAAGCTTGTTTGGCAGCTATTCCATTGATAATGGGATAAATCCAACAAGTTTCTGTACGGACTGTTTTTTCATTGTGCATTGGAGGCGGCTGCGTCCAAGCATTACTGGTTAATAGTACGCTTAAAAAGCCCACCATCAAAAGGGAATATTGATGTGATAATAACATAAAATAATAATTTAGATTTTAACCTCAAGGCTTCCTCTCTTAGGAGGTAACCTATCCTTGGGACGGTTATGTTCTAGTTTAAGAGATTCAAAAATAGCATTATTTGGTATTTAGTGTTTTAGAAGTCTGCACTTCTTGGTCTTTTAGATGAGCGTAGCGCAAGAAAACCGCCCAACTAGAAACGGCACAAAAAATTAAGCCTGCTTTTCCATCCAAGAAGCCTCGTTTCAGAAAATATTGTGTCAAAAATCGGCCGATAGGCTTAACCAACAAATGGAAATAGCCCACTTTGGGAACACGCTGTTGGTGGTCTTGTGCCGACCAAATAGCGTACCGTTCGTTCTTTTGTACAAAATGTTGTAGGTTTTTATAAGTATAATGCAGTAACTTATGTTTCAATTGCCCTACTTTTTCTGTGGTACGAATGGATTCATGCACTTGCTTGTGATCATAGGCACAACGCCCACGTTGAATCAATCGAATGACTTTATCTCGTTGCAGCCCACCATAAGAAATAGCCTGCCCCATAAAATAGTTCTGGCGATATATTTCATATCCTGCATACGATTGATCATCTTCAGCAACAATTCCCTTGATTTCCTCTATCAAGGGAGGTGTTAACCGTTCATCCGCATCTAAAATCAACACCCAAGGGTGTTTTGCCTGTTCAATGGCCCAGTTTTTTTGCTTTCCTAAAGTATCACAAGGGCGTTCCAAAAGTGTCGCGCCATATTCTTCTATTAATTTAGGAGTAGCATCTGTGCTAAAAGAATCGACCACTAAGATCTCCTCCACCCAGCTCAATTGCTGTAACAAAATCGGAATATTTTCTGCTTCATTGTAGGTGGGAATAACCACAGATAAAGCAACAACAGGAAGAGCGTTCATGATTGAAATACTTCTTTATCAAAAGAATAGTGTCACAAAGATAAAAAAAAAATTGAGCTGCCAAGCGGACTTTCTTTCTGCCTTTTAGTAAATCAATGTTGATAAGATAAGGTGCAAAACTATATTTATTGCTACCTTGCTTTACTGTTTAAACTTTTCTTACTGAGTACTAAAGCCGACAACTCATTGTCGCACGCCTCTTATGTGGTTAATTGATCTTGGCATTTTAATTATTTTCTTAGTCTCTTCTGGCTTTTTCTCTGGTATTGAGATTGCCTTCATTTCTGCTGATCGCTTGCGTGTAGAAGTAGAACGTCAAAAAGGCAATAAAGCAGGGAATATTCTCGCCGATTTCTTAGAAAAACCCTCTGAATTTTTAGGAACAACTCTAGTAGGCAATAATATTGTTTTAGTTATTCTCAGTATCCTAGCAGGAGACTTTCTGCTAAAATATGCAGGCATTGACAGCCTGACCTTCATTGGAACCATCCAAGCAACCCTCATAACTACCATTGTAGTTCTTATTTTTGGTGAATTCTTACCCAAAGTTTCTTTCCAAATCAATCCTACAGGTATTTTATTTTTCTTTGCGTACCCTTTACGCGTAATCAGTTGGCTTTTAAAGCCCTTGGTTTGGATTATGATAAAAACTTCCAATGCAATTATTGAAGTAGTTTTTAGAATTCCAACCAAAGCGACCGAGCAGGTATTTACCCGCAACGACCTCAACCATTTTATCACGAGCATCAATTCTGAAGATGAAGAAATTGATACGGCTCTTTTTCAGAATGCGTTGTTCATGCACACCGTTAAAGTGCGGGATTGTATGATTCCTCGTAATGAAATTCAGGGCATAGAAATTAATCAAAGTCTGGATGAGTTACGGGATATGTTCACCGAATCGCGCTTATCTCGACTCTTGGTATACAGAGATGGTATTGATTATATCGAAGGATATGTTCACCATCAAAGCTTATTTGAAAAAGCAGGTTCTATCAAAGAAATGCTCTGGGAAATTCCAATGGTGCATGAATTTATGCCCGCCCAAGACGTCATGAATCGCCTCATTAAAGAAAAGTTAAACTTAGCTTGGGTAGTAGATGAACGAGGAGGAACCGCAGGGATTATTGCTTTAGAAGATATTCTGGAAGAAATTTTTGGAGAAATTGCTGATGAACACGACTTGGATGATGGCAATTTACAAATCAACGACCATGAATTTGTTTTTCCTGGCCGAAGCGAAATTGATACGATCAATGAGGAATATGAATTGACCATTCCTGAAAGCGAAGAATACCACACCTTATCAGGGCTCATTGTTTTTAATAAAGAATACATTCCTGAAGAGAAAGAAATTGTAATCTTAGACCATTACAAATTTATTGTGGAGGAAGTAAGCAGTACACGCGTTGAAAAAGTACGGGTTATTAAATTACCAAAAAAGGAAGACTAGTTCTTTGGTATAAAGCCTTTCGGGATACCTTACAATTACCCAACCTTGATCAAAAGGAGCTAGAAGGATCCCTCAATGCCTTAACCTTAGCCTTAGCCTTAATGGAAAATCTCGATGAATTGTTGCACATTAGTGGATGATGGTCAACGAACTAGTAGCGAATAAGCACTAACTAGATTGTAATAAACGTTGGCGGTTACTCTCATACAAAACAATACCTGCCGCAACAGAGACATTAAAAGAATCGGTTGTACCAGCCATTGGGATAGAAAAAGCAGTAGACTTTCGCAAAATATGTGGGCGTACGCCTTCATCTTCTGATCCCATAACAATGGCTGTTGGCAAGGTCAAATCTAACTCGTGCAAGGCTTGTTTACCTTTTAAGTCAGCTGCTACTACTTGCACGCCATTCATAACCAAATAATCGACTGCATTACCCAAACTAGCTGTTCTACAAACAGGCAACGACGTCAGTGCTCCTGCAGAGGTTTTCAGGGCTTCTGCATTAATTTGAGCCGTTTTCTTTTGAGGAACGATTAAGGCATGCGCTCCCATTGCTTCCGCCGAGCGGGCAATAGCTCCCATATTCCGCACATCAGTGACACCATCCAATACCACTAACAAAGGCACTTCTCCCTTATCATAAATCATAGGAAAAACATCTTCTATATTTTGGTACCGTACATAAGACAACAAACCTAATACACCTTGATGATTTTTTTTAGTAATAAAATCAATGCGATCTTTGGGTACAATATGCAAAGGAACACTGTACTGCTTACAAAGTTGGCGCATGGCTTTCTCATAAGGCCCTTTGACGGATTGTGCCAACATGATTTTATCGATAGACAAGCCATTTTCTAAGGCATCCTGCACAGGATGACGACCATAGATCAATTTATCAGCATCTATGCGCGGTTTCTTTTCTCTATAACTCATAAGGAAATTTATTGGTCGCTCTCTGTCCTGTTCCAGCGAATGGTCTTAATAATGTGTTCTAAATCTTCTTGCACAAAAGTAGTAATCGGTTCCAAAGAATCGGCATTCGGTTGGCTATTAAAATACAGCGAGGCCCAAACCGCATGTTCTACACTGTCTGTTACGACAAAATGATAGGGAGAAGCGACATTGCCATCCACTTCGTAAGTGATCCCAAACAAGTCTCTTTCTACATCCGTGAAGGGTGTTTCTGTACGGCCTGTTGCTTTAATGTTGTGTTTTTCGGTAAGGGTATAAGAATCTTGAATGATCTTGAGCAAATTATCATCGGCATTCGCCCCACCAATATCCGTGTACGTAAAGTGTATACTACCATTCAAACTAGGAATCCGTAAAATAAACCAGCAGGGGTGTTTTGCTTTTTGATTGATTAGAACACTGTCCCGTTCAAAGATCATATAGTCAGGATACTCAAAGGTAAACGCACAATAATTCTTATCAAAAGCAACATAATCTCTAGCAGGATACGCTACTTTGGGGTAGGTTCTTGGTTTGGGAATCGGCAAGCGCTCGTCCTCACAACCAATCATTAATAAACCACCTAACAATACTATTATCCATTTTAATACGGGCATCGCCTTACTTTGTTTATTCGTAATAATCAAAAACAACCTTTAGACACTTTCTATGGTCTCAGAAAGCGAGGTTTCGTCAATTTGGGGAAGGATAAGGCGTACCTTTTCAATACGGCGCTTAGACGCTGCTAAGGTAATCAGTTCACAGTTTTTGCATTCTACCTGCGCATTGACCTTTGGCAAAGTTCCGTGTAAAATCAACATCAATCCTGCAATCGTCTCTGCCCCACCTCGCACATCGTCAAAGTAATCCGAGCGCAAATCTAAGATCCTACAAATTTCACTAATAGGCGCACTGCCATTAAAATCATAGGTATACTCATCAATTTTCTCGTAAATTTCTTCCTCTACTTTATCAAATTCATCTAAGATCTCTCCGACAATTTCCTCTAACACATCTTCCATCGTCACGATTCCCTTCGTTCCACCATACTCATCAACGACAATTGCCATGTGGGTACGTTTTTCTTGAAAATCATTAAAAAGACTGTCAATTTTCTTTTTCTCAGGTGCCACTAAAGGTGGACGCATCAGCTCATGCCAACTCTCAAACTCCTCTTTGTGTAGGTGTTCTAGTAAGTCCTTAGCGTGTATAATGCCTTTGACTTGATCCAAATCTTCTTCATAGATTGGAATTCGAGAATAAGGCTTTTTTCTAAACACTTCTAGGACTTCTTGAAAAGACGATTGAATGTCTAAAGCTACTACTTTCATGCGCGGTTTCATGATTTCTGCAACCGAGGTATTACCAAACCGAATAATTCCCTTCAACATATCTACGTCTTGTTCCGCATATTTATTGTCCTTCACCGTCAATTCAATCGCACTAGCAATATCTTCTTGGGTCACAGAATTCTGACTTAATTTATTGCGCAAGCGGGTTTCTACAGATTCTGTACTGTTGACCAAGAGCCAACTAATTCCTTTGAATAAACCACTAAAAAATTTGAGGGGAGCGCTCATCATGCGTGCAATGCGCATATTATTTTGATTCGCGTAAACTTTAGGGGCAACTTCTCCAAATAAAACCAATAAAAAGGTAACCACAACAACCGTAATAAAAAGGTTGAGGTAATAATTCATATCGCTAGGCAGCAAAGATTGCAACAGCGAGTTCGACACTAAAATAATGGCAATGTTGATCACATTATTAGCGATCAAAATGGTGGAGAGTAAGTAGCGCGGTTTGTCTAATAATTCTAAAATACGCGCTGCTGCTGCACTTTGTTCTTCCAACAAAACGCTCTTATCGCGGTGGTCTAACGAAAAGAAGGCTACTTCTGAGCCTGATAATAAGCCAGAGCAAATTAGAAGAAGAAGTATAGCAAAGCTGTTAAGTATTAATACAGTGGCCGAACCACTGAACAATAAAGGAGCATATTGATACCAATCAAGTATATGACTAGGCTCGGTTTCCAAAAGATAGTATGTTAGTGAAAAAAGACCAAGTATTCTGATACTAAACCAGAATACTTGGTAGTTGATGGTTATTTCTTACTTAAAAAGGCAAATCATCTCCCGCATCCGCTGCTGGAGCAGTAGTGGTAGAAGGCGCAGTGTTTTTCACAGCATTGCCATTGTTTTCTTTCTGTTGTAAGGACCGGAAATAATTTCCGCGTATTTCTGTAATATAATTGGTATTACCTTGGTCATCTTGCCAAGAGCGACTGGTTAGTTTTCCTTCTACATAAACTAACGTTCCTTTTTTAAGATGCTGTTCCGCACGTTCTGCCAACCCTCTCCAAAGAATAACATTATGCCACTCTGTTTGTGTCTGCCACTCTCCATTCTTATCCTTATAAGATTCATCTGTTGCCATAGAAAATTTAGCGATGTTCGTTCCGCTATCTAATGTGCGCACTTCTGGATCTTTTCCCAATCGACCGATTAAAGTAACCTTGTTTACCATTGTAATGTACTACTGTTAACGAGTAAGTGCTCCTTATTGAATTGTATTAGGGGATACACTTGCCTCAGTGATGAACTTGTTTAAATATACTAAAAGCCAAGCAGCTAACCAATGTGTTCTAGTAAAAATTTAAAGAATTAATTGCTGCCTGCTGTTCTTCCTTCAACGGCCAAGCGTTTTTTTTTGTTGCCTTTTTAGCAGAAAAAATACGGGCGTTTCCCTGCCCTTCTTATCTATTAGATTACATCTAATAAAAAAAGAGTTTTTTTTCGTTTTTTTTTCGATGGCTCTAGAAAGTAGATAAAATAACACTTACTGATCGAGGTAACGACCAATTAATTTAGGAAACGCAAAGTTCTTAATTTTTTTCCGTTCTATTGCTAAAAAATCAGGGTTTTCCATAAAATATTCAGACGTCACATGCATTTCTATAAATAAGGCGTGAATGTGTTGATGGCTCAATACCTGTTTGTAAACAGGCGATACTTGTTGAATTTGAAGAGGCTTTGGAGCAATATTGACTTGCCAAAACGCTGTTTCGGATAGTGGCGCTGTCAGAAACATTCCTTCCACCAACTGGTCCAATTCAATCAAAGGAAAATCATACAATCCAGCCCAGATATCTCCCTCAGGACGCTTTCGCACATAGACCTGTTCCCCATGGTTGATAATCAGATAATAGAAATAACGCGGGCGCTTTTTGATCTTTTTTGCTTTGACAGGCAACTCTCCAATCGTTTGGGTATACCAAGCCTCACAACGACTCTGAAGTGGGCAAATGTTGCATAAGGGTTTCTTAGGCATACAGATGGTCGCCCCAAAATCCATAATGGCTTGGTTATATACCGCCGCCTTGTCTTCTGGCAAGAGTTCATCTGCCAATTTTCGAAATTCTTTTTTACCTGCGGTACTATCAATTGGTGTAGCAATACCAAAAAAACGCGACAGCACTCGATAAACATTCCCATCCACTACAGCATAAGGCAAATCATAGGCAAAAGAGGCAATTGCAGCAGCGGTATACTCTCCCACTCCTTTCAGCGCGCGAATGTCTTTGTAAGTTGTAGGAAAAACGCCTTCATGAAGCTCAACGACTCGCTTGGCAGCAGCCTGTAAATTACGGGCCCGCGAATAGTATCCCAAACCCTCCCATAACTTAAAAATGTCGTCTTCTGGCGCATTGGCCAGATCAACGACAGTTGGATATTTTTGTACAAATTTCAAATAGTAAGGCATTCCCTGCTCTACCCGTGTTTGTTGCAGTATAATTTCTGACAACCAGATAAAGTAGGGATTTTTGATCGCCTTCCAAGGCAGAGGGCGATCACTTGGTTGATACCAAGCCAATAATTCGCGGGTAAAAAACAGCTTTTCCGCGCTAGAAATTTCTTTCATAAATGCATCCTTTTGGAATCGATGGCACTACTTCACGCGTGCCATTCTGTGAATCTGTTCACCAACAGAACGATGCCCCATTAGTTGACGGGTTTCTATAGTTAAGGTATCGGCACTAACATTTTTGACCGTTAGATTAGACATGATGACCTTTCCGCCTGAAGTAAATTCTAAGGTATTACCAATAGCATCTCGCCAGTTGACCTTTCTAGAACCACCATCCATGCGCAATTCAGCACTGCCATCTTCATTCAATGTCATCCCCATTGTTTCGCCCTGCCAATCGCCATACAATTGTTCTGTTTCATAATTACTAGTACAACTGAACATAACCAAACATAAAAAAGCAATAAATAACGCCACACGCATAGTATAGAAGTTTTAGAGTCTAAAAAAATAGAGCTGTTACCAACAAAATGTCCCACAGCTCTTGTCTGTAAAATACAAGAATTTGCTAGAAAGTGGGTGTATTGTTCTTCAAATTTAAAGACCACTTAGCTTTCTCTAGGTTGTTGCTAAGCTTCTTAAAAAGTACTCCAAATACGCCATTCTTCTTTCTCTTCTTTTTACAGAAAGTTTCAGCGAAACTATATACAGGACAAACCCCTTCATAATATGGTAAGAGCAAATAAAATATCTAAGCGTCCAAAAATTCACAAAACACAAGAGATACCATCTAATTTATTTTAGTTGCTCCAAATTTTTAAACAGGTCTTTTAGAACATTATGTGCCCAAATTAGGAGATCACTTTAGTTGGTAAGAATTCTTTTTTTTGTTTAGTCGTTTTTCTATTGTCAAGACAAATTATTCTGTATTTTTGTTCTCTTTCTTAAATAGGAATTTTCTCTTTTTTCTCCAAAACGTTCTTTCACCAAGGCGATTCTACTATGAGCTATTTAGACGAACTCAACGATATTCAACGCAAAGCTGTTACCCATCAAACAGGGCCAGCGCTCATTATTGCAGGACCAGGATCTGGCAAAACGCGTGTTCTAACCTATAGAATTGCCCACTTACTCAATACTGGTGTTCCTCCTTGGAAAATTCTGACCTTAACCTTTACCAACAAGGCCGCCAAGGAAATGAAAGAACGTATTTCTAAGGTAGCAAGTGGCAGCAGCAATCAAATATGGGCGGGTACCTTCCACTCTATTTTTGCGCGCATACTACGCTCAGAAGCTTCCAAAATTGGTTACCCTTCGGACTTTTCTATTTACGATAGTCAAGATTCTAAAAGCGCCATTACAGAGATTGTCAAAAAAAATGGATTAGATGCCAAAGTATACTCTGCTGGGGCGGTTTACAGCCGTATTTCTTTGGCAAAAAACAACTTGGTATCACCAATGGCTTATGCCAAAGATGTAGAACGCATCAAGGAAGATAAACAACGCAAAATGCCGTACTTATATAAAATATATGAGTTGTACGTCCGCAAATGTATGCGTTCTGGAGCAATGGATTTTGATGATTTGCTGTATCAAATGCACCGTCTATTGGAGGAAAACCCTGAAGGCGTTTTAGAAAAATACCGCGATCGGTTTAAGTATATTTTGGTGGACGAGTTTCAGGATACCAATCAATTGCAATATTCCATCATCAATAAACTCGTGAGCTACCCAGGCAGTGAGCGCAATGTTTGTGTGGTAGGAGATGATGCTCAAAGCATCTATGCGTTTCGTGGCGCAACGATTCAAAACATCTTGGATTTTGAGAAGCAGTTTCCTGACATTACCGTCTTTAAATTGGAGCAAAACTACCGTTCTACTAATTATATTGTACAAGCAGCCAACGATATTATTTCTAAGAACAGTCGCCAAATTAAGAAAACAATTTTCACGGATAAAGGCACAGGTGAGCGCATTCGAGTGATCCGAGCAGCAACAGACAGCAATGAAGCCCGTCAGGTCGTGGACATTATTATGGAGCAAAAAAATCGCTTCCATCTAGGAAACGATGACTTTGCCATTCTCTATAGAACCAATGCCCAATCTAGGGTATTTGAAGAATCGTTAAAAGGACAACGCATTCCTTATAAAATTTATGGAGGCACCTCTTTTTATGATAGAAAGGAAGTAAAAGATGTCTTAGGTTACTTGCGCGTCATTGTCAATCCAAAGGACGAAGAAGGCCTTAAACGTGTCATCAACTATCCCACAAGAGGAATTGGCGCCACTTCTATGCTCAAATTAACTACTATTGCAGAACGTGAAAATTTATCGCTTTGGACCATTTTGCAAAATGTACAACACGCAGAATTACCCAAACGCACCGAAAATTCCATTAAGCAATTTGTAGGTATGATCGAACTTTTCCAATCTAAAATGGAACAAAGTTCGGCTTATGATTTGGCGAAATATGTAGTCAAAATGACAGAAATTGTCAAAGACATTCGCAAAGAAAAAACGATTGAAGCGCAAAACAGAGTAGAAAACGTCACCGAATTATTAGATGGGATCAAAGGTTTTGTGGAAGACGATGAGGTCGATGAATTCAATACCAACATCGAAGATAAATCCTTAGCAAGTTACCTACAAAATGTCGTTTTACTCACCGATATTGACAAGGATGAAGAAGAAGTTAAACGCGTCAAATTGATGTCTGTTCACTCTTCCAAGGGTTTGGAATTTAAATCCATCTTCATTGTAGGTTTAGAGGAGAATTTATTTCCTTCTATGATGTCGCTCAAGTCAAAAAATCCACGGGCAGCAGTAGACGAGGAACGCCGTTTATTCTACGTCGCCGT
Source organism: Aureispira sp. (assembly GCA_050633105.1). Classification (GTDB taxonomy): domain Bacteria; phylum Bacteroidota; class Bacteroidia; order Chitinophagales; family Saprospiraceae; genus Aureispira. The sequence continues at coordinate 27,784 of JBOEFW010000006.1, forward strand.
TACTAGAGCAGAGCAATTACTAACGCTCTCTTATGCTTCTAGCCGTTACCGTTTTGGTAATATGGTGTATAATAATTCGAGCCGTTTCTTGGAGGAAATTTCTCCCGAGTACTTGGATTTATCCACCGCCACCAAACGTGCCAAAGTCTCTACGTTTCCAAAACGCAAAGGAGCCAACCGCTTCCAACCTATGTCTAAAAGCAACAATAAACAAGCTGAACGGATGGCCAACTTTAAGGCCAGCCCTGTCTCCGATATTGTTCCTGGAGCCAAGATCTTACACGAGCGTTTTGGCGCTGGACAAGTGGTGAGCCTAGATGGTGGAGCGAGTACACGAGTGGCAACTATCTTTTTTGATGATGGTGTTGGAGAAAAGCGTATTATGTTAAAATTTGCTCGGATTCAGGTGTTGGCGTAGCAACTAGAGTGGCTTTTGTAGAGTACTTCTACGCTCTAAATTTTATGGCATTGCTGACCCTGGAAGCTTCTTGCTCTCTTGTTGTTTTGTCTTTCTTTATAGCGGCTTCTTGTTTTTTAATCATCAATTTCCACCAATAAATGGCCGGGACTAGATTACCAGAATGTACTTCTAAACGATAAGTGAGTTCAATATTTGGCTCTTCTCTATCATTTATAATACGGCTTAGACGCGTATAGTGTATATCTAAATCCTCAGAGAGTTTCTTTTTTGTTCTTTTTAGAATATGCACATATTCTTCTAAGTGTTTTCCAAAACTCTTTTCAGAAATGTAGATGTCCTTCTTCAAGTAATCCTCCATTTGATACTTAAAGCGCAAAAGATCTGCATAAATTCGTTCGTCTTCTGTTTGTTCTTGTAATAACTTCACACGAAAAGCTAGCAATTCTTCGTCTGCTTTAGCTCGTTCTTCTTTCGTTAAATCCGCTGGAATTAGCATCCCTTCACCGATTTCTTCATCCGTGTATTTTTTACGGAGCTCCTTGTATACTTTTTCATACTTCTTCATCACCAAGATATTTTGACTTTAGTTTTTCAGCTGCTTGCATAAAGATTGCTAAGTTTTTTCCAAACGCTTTGAAGCCATAAGCTATATAAACAGCAATAATTTTAGATTTAGGTAGAAGCGAAACAAAGCCATCATATCCTTTTTGAAAAGCCATTTTACAAGCAAATCCTAGAAGGTTACCCGCTATATTTTTAAATTTCTTATCCGTTCCTACATTCTCCTTAGAGACCTCAATTAAGTTAATGTGAATCCTCTTTTCTTTAGGGAAGTCTGATATAGACATTAAGCCTAATATTTCCTTTTTACCTTCCCGTTTAACTTTGTAAACATCATTATCTGCTTCTAATGACCAATCAAAGATGAAATTTTTATTTCCCTTTAGGTTTTTGACATCAATCTTTTTGACTTTCTCAATTTCTCCCGTGTACTCTTTATTAGTACGTGTATTTATTATTTTCATTTCGCCCTTTACAGTATTTATAAAAATACGGAATAACATTTACGAAAACAATAAATAAGCTAGTTTATTTTAAATTTGAAAAACACAATAAGCTGTATAGCTATCTTTCAGACATTGCCCTTGGGGTCAAGACCTTGCACGAATATTTTGGATCGGGCAAAGTTATGAGTATAGAGGGTGGAGCCAGGACACAAGTCGCAACCATTTTCTTTGGTGATGGGGTTGGGAAAAAGCGCATTATGTTGAATTTTGCGCAGATTCAGGTGTTGGCGTAGAGGTTAGTGTATTTCTTATAGGGTATTTTTAAGCTCTAAACTTTATAGCATTGCTGACGCTAGAAGTTTCTTGCTCTCTTGTTGTTTTGTCTTTCTTTATAGCAGCTGCTTGTTTTTTAATCATCAATTTCCACCAATAAATGGCACTAGATTACCAGAATGTACTTCTAAACGATAAGTGAGTTCAATATTTGGCTCTTCTCTATCATTTATAATACGGCTTAGACGCGTATAGTGTATATCTAAATCCTCAGAGAGTTTCTTTTTTGTTCTTTTTAGAATATGCACATATTCTTCTAAGTGTTTTTCAAAACTCTTTTCAGAAATGTAGATGTCCTTCTTCAAGTAATCCTCCATTTGACAAGCAAGACCTAGAATATTCTCAGCTTTATTCCAAATGATCCAACAAAAAATTAGAATTTAGAAGTTATCAGGATTACTTCCCCTCTTCACAAGCTCAGAGTTACCTTGAAAAAATTCAACTGTTCCTATTCTTGATAACCTTTTTTTATCTAAAAGTGATCCTTACACCTCTTAATAAGAGGTAATTATCTCTAATAAAGGTCCATCTGTTGCGAATAAAGGTTGAAACACTTCAAATAAACATTAGTGTATATTATAAAATTCATTTGGTTTAATTTTGTAGAACAAGATCGTAATAATCTAAAATAATTGCTATACAATTATCACTTGTTGATTTACGAAAAAATCATTTCCCACAAGGTTGAGAAATGAATGACTCTCTTGCAGTTTTTCCAAAGTAATCGCTTAAGGAACGCACAATAGAACGTTACCTTTTGGAAAGAAGACGGCATCATTTTAAGAGACGTAGTTCATCAATTAATTTTGTTTAATTTAACCAAACATAATCATTATGCAAAATCTAAGAAGTAGTACCCTAATCGGGTTTGTAACATTATTTATTGGTATGTTCCTATTCTTTAGTTGTCAAAAAGAAAACCTAGAGAGTGAGGTAGAAGCGGTAGAAGTTGTATCTACAAAAGCAGGAGGAGGAGGAGGAGGAGGGACAGGAACATCTTGTACTGTTAGTTGTTTTTGGGGCTCAGCAACGGCAAATTGCCCAAGTGGGGGTGCCTCTTGTTCTTGTTCATACGGATCTCCCGTAACTTCATGTGGAGGTGGGTCTAGCGTTGCAGGAAGTTTTAATCAAAGTGCTATTCGAGACTTTGCAAATTTTGTTACACAGAATAACTTGGATCCAATTCTTGTTAATAAAGTTCATCAACTTCATAATGCCTTTAATTCAAGAAAATGGAGTAATTATGTACAAGCTCATAAAGACTATGTGAATACAATCACTGCTCAATCGAAAAGAGATCAAGCTTCCATTGATAAATGGATCTCTAGTCAGCAGTAGAATTGCTCCCATTTTATAAAAGGAGTTAATCCATAAAGTAGAAACAGGAGTCGCCTCTTAAATGTGGGTGGCTCCTGTTTTTTTGTAGAGGTATGTAAAAAGTAAAAGCTTTTCTAGTTTTAAGTTCTGACCGACTTAAGGTATTTCTATTAGACATTATTTCTAAGAAAAAACGTTCTTCAAGTTTCCATTTTCAGGAAGAACAACTCCCAAAGGCCACCTCTACACAATGCAACTACTATTCTATCGCTTCACTATAGAGCTTATCAATCAATTGATACTCCTCTTCAAACGTTCTACTAATTTTTGTCTTTCCCTCCAAGCGCTCTAGCCTCCACCTTAAGTCATCCAAAAAAACAGCGCTCTTGGGAAGACCATTGTCTATAAAATCAAAGTCTTTAAGCAGTACTTCTGCCTCTAAGTCACCAGCATAAATAAACAACTGACCATACAAAGCGCCTGTATCAAAATTAGCGGCTTTATTGTCTTGGATTGCCAATAAAGCATCTGCCAAAACTTGGCGTTCGTGTGCTGTCCAGTGTACTATTTTATGATAAAAAAAATCCCAAGTGTGAAGTTTCAATCGTTGTAAAGGATAAATTAACTGCAATTCTTCTAGTTCTCCTAATTCCAAATAAGGTTGGCTGACCGCTGTCTGGCTGATTTGTTGACAGAGTTGTTGGAATCCTTTTAGTTCTTCCAAACTGCTAAGGATGTAACCACTCGTTCGATTTAACCGCTGATCAAGTTGCTTTACTTTTTCGATTAGTTGATTGTAGAATACTATTGGTTGTTTGCTTGTTACACACCAAGCACTGGATAGAAGATTATCTAGCAAATTTTCAAGCCCTTCTAAAAAACCTATTTGCACAAAAATCTTACAATAAATATAAGCGCCATCAATAAAGTGGTTCCCACACTCTGATATGGGATTGGCTAAATGNNCTCCCAATCCTCTATTTCTTGTTCCAATTTTTCGTAGTCCAATTGGTTAAAAGTATCCAGATGCTGGATAATAAATGGATGATGCTCGTACTCCCAAATCTCTGATTGATCACGCTCATTCGCTTCCAAATAAGATTTTAAGTACCGAACTTTATCCGTATCAGCCATGTAGTACTTTGCTAGATGCGTTGAAAAAAGAAATGTACCTGCTAAATCGTCTAAAGCTCCTTGCGTGCCCTGAATATCTCTGTAGATAAACGCTGAATCAACATCACGAGCTATCTTATTAATGACCTTAATAGCAAATTGATAATCTACTGTTGGAATGGCTTCTAAAAGTTCACAATTGTAGCGATCAATGCCTCGGTATAAGTAGATTTCAAACTGATGTTGCGTTTTTTTCTGATACCCCATTACTTCTATATGGTATGCATCATTTTGAGTCCATAACAGTTGTTTTCTAGAAGAAGAAGATTCCATTTTCTTCTCGTCAGTCAAAGCGCTTAAATCATTTTTTTTAATGATCCAGTTGTCAGATATTTTGAATTGTTTATTGTTCATTTTAATGGTTGAGAAGAGATCAAGCGGTGCATTCTTGCAATTCCTATCAAAGGAATCATGCTTCTTTGCTAGCAACTTAAAGTTAGACGCTCAACGGATTTTCTCTTGGTTATGAGTTTGTTTTTAGGTTCTAATAATATCATACACCATTCACACACACAAAGTTCTATCACAACAAAAAAATGCCCTTCTAAGACGAACTCAGAAGGGCATTTCTACTTGATAGAACGGTTATTTTATCGCCTACACACAAAATTATTATGCCTTGCTCTTATTCAATAACCGTTACTAAATCTTCCTTACTTTTTCGGACTTTTTTAAGATTTACAAGCCAGTCATTTTCTGCATCTCTATATCCAATAGGCAACATAACACAGCTTCTTAGACCTTTTTCTCTTAAACCTAATATCTTATCCACTTCAGCAGGATCAAAACCTTCTAAAGGCGTACAGTCTACCCCTTCAAATGCAGCAGCCGCCACTGCCAATGAAAAAGCAATATAGGCTTGTTTTGCGGCATGGTTAAAGTTGACTTCCGCCTCTTTTTGTGGGTAACTATTCAACAATAATTGACGATAATTCTCCCAACCTTCGTTTTTAAAACCTCGAACAGTATTTGTTAAATCAAACTGCTTGTTAATACGATCGGCAGTATAAGTATCCCATGCTGCAAAGACAAATAGATGAGAACAATCTGTGATGACTGATTGATTCCAAGCAACAGGCTTGATTTTCTCTTTTATTTCTTGATTCTTAATAATAAGAAGTTCAAATGGCTGTAAACCACTTGAAGTAGGCGCCAAAGAAATGGCCTCAACAATATTATCTATTTTTTCTTGTTCTACGGTTTCACCATTCATTGCTTTAGCAGCATATCTCCAATTAAGCTTATCTAGTAATTCCATTCAATTAAATGTCTTGTTTTTATGATAAAAAATGAATTCTATTGTGTTCTATGATTAGAGGAATACAATTAGCGTCCATTATTTGTCAGCCAATGGCTGTAGCTTGAAAGCCGCTTTAATGTATTCTCCAAACAGTATTCCATAAAAAGGAGATCAAACCAGAGTTTTCACTCCCTAGGCTAAATGTTATTACCAATAGAAAGTTGCAATTTTCTAGACTTTTTTTGGAGAGAATAGGTGATAACCTTTATTCTGACAAAATTTCAATTTTATGCTCATATGCAATGGCAATTTGTTTCGTCTGTCGGTTATAAGCTATTTTAGGTAATGGATCAAGGTGGTGAATAATAGAAGAAGCTTGTCTTCCTGAAAAAATGGATTCTTCTTTATGAATTATTTCGCCTGTTTCAAGGCTTATCTGTTTGGGATAATCGAATACATCCCAACATTTTTTATTATCTATCGCAAAAATATTCCCACAGTTGCCTTGCACTTTAACAGCATTTTTAATGGTATTGGTTGGGATGTTCCAAATCGCTAAATGCCCTGGTGGTATTGGTTCCGCTCCTACTTCTCCCATTGATTCCTCCATAGTAGCGTATACTACTATTTCCTCCTTATTAATAAAACTCGCCGAACTAATTTCCGTACCAACATCAGGAGGAGAAACCCCTTCATCCAACAATCTTGGATTGGCAAGGCAGGCTTCTACATCAAATAATTCTATTCCATCCCAAGGATGCCAATACCAACCTTTGCTAAGAATGAATTTATTATCAGGACTAATCTCTAATCGAGAATGAAAAACATCCACTGGCGCTCTTTCTACCTTATTGGTCATTATTTCGCCTGTTTCAACATCTTCAATATCTAACCGACAATATTCTATAGGACAATGGACTAAATACGTTCTATTTTTATACTCCAAAAATGCTGCTGGAAATTCATAGACGGAGGATTGATAGTAGCTTCTATTTATTTCTCGAAGTAATTCTCCATTTTTTAATAACAAGCCTTTGGTGCCTAATTTTTGATAAATTAATACATATTCTCCCTTTTCTGAGGTAATAGACCCATCACAATCGAACCCAAAATGATATTTATGCAATTGCTCCGGTTCGCCATCAATCGTATATTGTTTCCCTGCAGAGTTCCAATCAACCACTTTGTTTTCAAACCAATCTAGCGTTTTCAAACTAGGAGCCTCTATTGTTTGTCTTTTCATCTTTTTAATAGTGAAGCCATTTAAGTCAACTTAAGTTCCCTACAAGAGGTACTCTTCAACATTCACACCTATTAATCGATGAATCTCTTGTTTTATTGCTGTAGATAATTGTGCTAAAGCTTCTTCTTTGTCTTCTAAGATTAAATCATGATCCAGTTCTAGATAAGAATGTCTGAGAATATCATTAATTGACAATTGTTGTTTATCAAAGAAATCCAGCAAATAGCTAATATCTCTGTCTATATTCGATGGGTTCTTTTTAATCAGCTTGTCCATACGATCTGTTGCGTTAGAAGTCAGCAATCCCAATCCCTTATGTTTAAAGTTGGCTGAAAAGAAGGTAGCTAGTTGATACTCCATGTAGGTTACAAAGTCACTACTTAATTCATCGGTATAGCTAGCACTATGGTCTTCTCCATAGACCATTCTTTGATCATCTTTTGACAAGACTAAACAAGTATCATAATAGGTTTCAAAGTAATCGAGAAAAACAGGTAACTCTCCATATTCTGCTAAGTCTTCTTGGTAATATTCTGACACATCAACAAAAAAATTAGCTTTGGAGACATCCATTAAGGCATCTAATGGCAATAAGGCACATTTTCCTTCAAAGGCATCATAATCATAATCGCCAGAAACAAAACTACTAATCGGTTGATTTTTGAGCCTTTCAGATTGAATATCCGAGGGGATCAAAACTGTATGCCAGAATACATTAAGCCCATTTGTTCTTTTATAAAATGCTCTCATAAAAGGAGAGAATTTGAACAACGCATTTTCAACATCATCCACATCATTTTCAGAGATAATTTCGTCTAATCGTTCATTGATTTCTGTTTCAATAACATCTATTTCTACATCGGTTAACCCTTTAAATTGAATAACTTTTACTTTATCAATTAAGGGATGTTTTGAAATTAATTCAATTGTTGTTTCCAATCTAGAGAAAAAACTTTCCACCCATTCTTGTACCTTCATCATTATATTTTTTTGAACAAACTAACGCTAAAAATAGCTTTTTTAATAGAAATGCCCTTCCAAGACCAGCTCAGAAGGGCATTTCTATAGTAGTACTCCTTGTAAGGAGGTAAATGGTTCTAATCTCTAAATAACAATACTCCCAACGTTAACATCACTTGACTGTTTGTAATATTTCCAGTAGTGCGCTGCAAATTAATAGCCGTCGCATAAGGACTGAAGGCAAACTCTCGCAACGTGTGTTGGTAAGCAGCGTCTATATAAAAATGTTTCCAGCGTACACCTATTCCTGCACTAATATCGTGACGGAAATCAGAAACGCCTTCAACAGACACCTCATAAGGAGAGCTTTGGAATTGATATCCCAAGCGAAGACGCATTAATCCAAGTGCATACTCCCCTCCAATACGTGCTCTAAAAACGCCTTTATAACTATCTTCTACGTTATTATTCACCTCATTGATAAATTGGTTATTGGCTGGAGTACGCTCATTTTCTAACAAAGTAAAAGAAGCCGTTCCAAAATCTAAATACTCTACATCTACCCCAATAAATCCACGTTTTCCGAGAATAACGCCACCACTGACCATAAAAGTCCAAGGCGTTGCCATGTTGTGTTGTAAGACATTCGGATCTTGATCTTCCATCGCAAAAACACTCTCTCTTAAAGTATCGTTATAGATAATCGAGGCATTTAAACCTGTATTATAACTATCCGTCAAACGGTAGACCGTTGGAGTATGGACTGCCGCCCCTATTCGGAACATTTTATTAATGCGATAAATGACCCCTAGTTTTAGATTAATTCCAGTCCCTTCTATGCTTCGGGTTTCTGTAAAATCCATTCCGATGTATTTCAAATCAGGTGTATACTCGTTATAAAGACGATCTTCTCGAAAATTCAAAAAGTTAACCCCTAAACTAGCGGCAATGTAGAGTTTGTTGTTGTAATTTCCTCCAAGGCTTAACCCCAATTCATTGATCCCACCAGAACGACTCAACGTTTGTGATTTCTCCACTAAAGCATTAGGATTATCTGCCCCACCATTAGCAATATAATTCCCACCTCCCAAGTCATCCATTAAAAACGCTTGATAAGCAGGCCCTGCTTGATAAGGATCAGAATCAGGATCGCCGAGACCCTGTGCTTGATCGGCAAATGCCTGAACACGAGAACCAGTACTGGTTCCACTATAAGAAAAGTTGCGATCAAAATTAGCTAAACGATTGAAGGTAATACCAAAATTAACCATCTTCCAATCGTTGTTGCCACGAATGCGGGTAGGAATAACCAATCCAGCACTTCCAAAAGCAAAGCGATTTTGACGAGCACGCTCGTTGGTTCCAAAAAAATCAGTTTTGGTCGCTTCGCCAAAACTTCCCAATGAAAAAGAAAGCTCAGCTCTTCGATAAATAGCCAAGCCTGCGGGATTTCGACTTGCAGTAGACAAATCTCCCCCTAAAGCTCCTAGGGCATTACCAACCCCCATAGAACGGGCCGTAATCGTGGGTTGTGTTTCACTAAATAAAAGGGCATCCACTACTTCTTGTGCTTGTAAGTAGGTCGTTGTTGCCAAAAAGGTAACTAAGAGAAAAAGTACTTTCATAAATAATAAATTTTAATAGTTAGGCTCGCTGCCGTACGGTGTTGTAGTCTCTTTCTATTTGATGCTACAACTCTATTCCTAAGAAAGCCTATTGAGAAGAAGGGAATAGCAAAAAAGTTTGTTGCTCAACTTGTTGTGTGCTAGTAGAAGTTATTCTATCAACTTCATAAGCTTGGATAATTTAAATACAGAAAAAAGCATTCCAATTTTCATTTTCTCAGAAGGATAGAAAATTGTTTGGGTCTTCTTTTACTTAAATTTTCAAACCTTTGCCCAATAAAAAACCGCAAAACAGTTCCCTGTTCCACGGTTATTATATGAAAAGTGTCCTAGTCGCTTATTCGCTAACCATAAGACTTGATTTTTTGAAGAATCTATCTGCGTCCACCACTGCGGCTACTACTTCTTGAGCTGCTGCTTTTACTAGAACTACTTTTGCTAGAGCTACTTCTAGAACTAGAACTACCACTACTTCTTGAATTAGAACTAGAACTTCTAGAAGGAGTATAAGAACTTCGGTTAGAATTAGAGTTGCTACGCGTACTTGGCGTATAACTTCCGCTTCTATTAGAATTGCTACGGGTGCTCGGTGTATAAGATCCTCTACTGGAATTACTACGCGTACTCGGTGTGTAGCTTCCTCGACTAGAGTTGCTGCGGGTACTTGGCGTGTAACTTCCACGAGTTGTTGTCGTTGTTGTTCCACTGTTATTACTACGGGTATTAGGCGTATACGTTTCGCGGGTTGTGGAGCGAGTCGTATTGGTCGTAGTAGAAGGAGCAGTAGTGCTCCGAGGATTACTATTGCGGCCTCGCACAATTGTTGTACGATTCCCACTCGTTGTTACACGAGTATTGTTAAAACCATTATTTGTCGTTGTGGTGGTGGTTCCACTTCTTCCATTACTTCTATTGGTCCGTACGCCTCCTACGTTAGCTGTATTACTGCGCCCTCTTGGACTACTAGCTACATGTTGACCATTTACACGAGAAACACTAGCACCACGTACACCACGAATACTGTTGGTAAAGTTACCTGCATTTGGAGTAGAAGCTACATAGTTGTAACCGTTATTCCAACCGTTGTTGTATCCCCAACCATTGTTGTAGTTACTTCTCCAACTCCAGCCATTGTTCCAACCACAGTAAGGATTGTTCCAACTGTTGTTCCAGCCCCAACGATTGTTTCGAGCCCAAGGATCATTCCAACGGTTCCAACGATTCCAGCCATTGTTGTTCCAACTGTTCCAGCGATTCCATCCCAAGGAAGGACCAACATAGATGCTAGTACCATAAAAATTAGAGGCATAAGGATCATACCAATAGTTATCTACATAATAGTTGCTATAATAAGAAAATCCAGGTGCTGGATTGTGGAAGCGACGGATACGAGAAGCGTACTGATGATCGTAAGGAGCAGCATTGCCGCGTTCTTGTGCATAACCTTCATAAGAACGGGTGTTCTGTTGAATAGATTCTGTTGTAGAAACTTCATCTTCATACACCTCATTTTCGTAATTGGTGGCCTCTGTGTTTGGGGCTGCTTGTACAGGTTCTGTGTATATGGGAGTTTCTTCTACCCCATCAAAATACAAATCATCGTATTGGGCGTTATTATTCTGTCCCATCACCAAATGCGCCATTAAGCAAGCGATAGCAGTCAAGAACAAAGAGAAAAATTGCTTAGTCATATTATTGGATTTTACCGTGAACAAAAGTTAAATTTGGGAGAACTCTTTGTGTGTTTAGCATATTATCTATGCTCTAATGTATTTGTAAACAAGAAATGAAACTAAAAGCTTTGTATTTTGCTCTTGCTAATCACCACTATATTGGCGTAAAATTCTAAATTTGTCAAGAATTAGTTGGTTCCCGCTGTATTAAATATACGCTTTTAGAGAACACTAGGTTCTGCGAGCAGTCACTATTTCAAGACTTTAACACCTTTATAGAAGAGTTTTAGCACTTAAAAAAGCATTTTTTAAAAGCTTTTCTTACTTCTTAAATTTATCAAAAAATATACCACAATAATGGCAAAGGAAATCACAGCACAAGAAACCGATTATTCGCAGTGGTACCTAGACATTGTCAACAAAGCAGGTTTGGCAAGTAATTCTAAGGTCCGCGGTTGTATGGTCATCAAGCCCTACGGTTTTGCTATCTGGGAAAAAATTAAAGACGACTTGGATCGCCGTTTCAAAGAAACAGGTCATGTTAACGCCTATTTTCCTTTGCTCATCCCCAAAAGCTTCTTGAGTCGTGAAGCAGACCATGTGGAAGGATTTGCGAAAGAGTGTGCTGTGGTCACCCACCACCGTTTGATGAACAATCCAAATGGAGAGGGCGTCGTAGTAGACCCTGCTGCAAAACTAGAAGAGGAATTAATTATCCGTCCTACTTCAGAAACAATTATCTGGGATACCTACAAAGATTGGATTCACTCTTATCGTGATTTACCCTTGCTCATCAACCAATGGGCCAATGTAATGCGCTGGGAATTGCGTACCCGACCTTTCTTGCGTACCGCAGAATTCTTATGGCAAGAAGGACACACCGCTCACGCAACAGAGCAAGAAGCTGTACAAGAAGCACGACAGATGTTAGATGTTTATACTTCTTTTGTAGAGGATATAATGGCAATTCCTTTGTATAGAGGAGCAAAAACACCACACGAACGTTTTGCAGGAGCAGAAGATACCTATACAATTGAGGCTTTAATGCAAGATGGCAAAGCTTTACAAGCTGGTACTTCTCACTTCTTGGGACAGAATTTTGCAAAAGCCTTTGATGTCAAGTTCTTAAATGAGAACAACAAAGAGGAACATGTTTGGGCAACGTCTTGGGGGGTATCTACTCGTTTGATGGGCGCCTTAATTATGGTGCATTCTGATAATGAAGGCTTGGTTTTACCTCCTAGGTTAGCACCTATTCAGGTCGTGATCGTACCTGTGCCTAAACCCAATGCAGAGATTGATGCTAAAGTCGCTGAAATCATGACTGCTTTGCGTGCCAAAGGTATCAGTGTTAAATATGACACCGATAAGAAAAAACGTCCTGGGTTTAAATTTGCTCAATATGAAATGGAAGGTGTTCCTGTTCGTTTGGCCTTGGGTAAACGCGATTTGCAAAACCATGTAATAGAAGTTGCGCGCCGCGATACCAAAGCAAAAGAAAGCATTGCTCTAGAAGGTGTAGCAGAACACGTGGAGCAATTGTTAGAAGACATTCAAAATAACTTATTCGAACGCGCAAAAAAACACCGTGATGACACCACTACTGTTGTCAATACTTGGGAAGAATTTGAAGCAGCTATCGAAAAAGGAGGTTTTGTGTATGCCCACTGGGATGGTACAACAGAGACCGAATTAAAGATCAAAGAATTGACTAAAGCAACCACCCGTTGTATTCCTCTAGAACCATTAGAAGGAGCAGATGGAGCAGGTAAATGTGTCTTAACAGGTAATCCGTCTAAACAACGTATTTTATTTGCTAAAGCGTACTAGAATTTCTTTATAAATATAAGTTGCTATAGAGCGCCTCTTTCACTAAGTGAGAGAGGCGCTTTTTTATGCCCTAATAGTTTTTTTTTTTGTAAAAAAGATAAAATTGTCCTTAATTATTTTAGAAAAAGACAATTTTATCCTTAATTTCACAAAACGAATTAACATTACTTATTATCAAACGATTACATTTTACTTAAAATCAGCATTTTAAACCCAGAATAAAAGATAAAAATAAAGAATTGCCTTACTTTTCTATCTTGACGTTTTGTTTACTAGCCCATTCGCATCTCCTAAATTGGTTTTATAGATTATGAAAAATCCCCCACTAATTATCTTAAAAGAATAAAATACCATTGTTATGAAAACAGGATTTTTAGTCCTTCTATTTTTGGTGAGTACAGTTGTTCATGCGATTAACTTCAACGAACAATTACCCCTTGGTCAAGCCATTGCTCAAGCTGGTTCACAAAGAATGCTTAGTCAGCGGCTCGCCAAATCTTATTTAGCCATTCTGACCCGAACCAACATGCACAACCATCTCAACCAGATGGAAGAAGACATCAAGAGCTTTGAAAAAAATTATACAGCAATAAAAAATTTACCGCTTATTACTCCTAGAATCTTACAAGAGATAAAAAATGTGGAGAAAGAGTGGGCTATCTACAAACAGCTTTTAAAAAAAGCGCCCCTTGTAGAGGAAGCAACTGCGATCTTGGCTCAAAATTCGATCTTACTAGACAAGTGCCAAATTGTTGTAGAATCCCTAGAGCGTAAAGCTCAAAAAATAGGGCTGCATTTTGATGCACACAACTCCTACAGTTCTCTAGCCCACTTGACTAATATTGCAGAACGGCAGCGCATGCTCTCTCAGCGCATTCTAACCTATTATTTGGCAGATCGCCTCAAAATCCCAGATCCTACTATTGCTGCAAAACTTCAAAAAGCAACTGATTTGTATAGCAATACGCTACACCAACTTATGGGCGCCTTGGAAAACACTCCAGAAATTGATTTTAAACTCGTTTGTTTATTGGATAGCTGGAAAAAGGTGGAGGCCATCTGTAGAAATTTAGAAGCATTCTCTGATCAGAGCATGGAAGATGTGATGCACATGATTGATTTTATGTTCTCTGAAATGGACGCTGTTACCAATATGTATGAATCCTTGATTGATGCCGATATTGCGGCGCTGATGTTGAGCAATGCCCTCAACAAAGCAGGCCGTCAACGGATGCTTTGTCAAAAGATAACTAAAGCTTATTTGGCCGTCACGCTAGATATTGATGCCCCAAGACATCAAGTAGAATTAGAAGAAGCCATTGCCCTTTTCTCTAGTTCTTTAGAAGATTTAAAAACCTATGCTCCTATTTCTGAGATTGAAGAAGCCGTTTTACATACGGAGTCCTTGTGGAAGGAATATCAGGTACTCGTTACTAATCAACAACAACTCAAAACTAATTCGAAGCTTTTAATTGAACAAAATACTACTCTTTTAAGAAGTTGTCATAGTCTTGTTCTGCTCTTAAAAGTTTATTCTAAAACGATTAGTAGAAGTAACATCCGTTATACTAACAACTTAGTAAACTTGATAGATTTAGCGGAACAACAACACATGTTGTCTCAACGAATGGTCTTGTATTGTATGGCTGCCAACTGGATGCCAGAAAAAGAAGTCGTAGAACTAGAATTACATAAAACCATTACTCAATATAGCACCAACTTAGAAATATTACGCAACAGCAGTAACAACACTCCTGAAATTAGAGAACGCTTACAAAGTATTATGAACAACTGGACTTTTATTGCTAAACTCTGCTCAGAAGGAGGAGAAGAGAATCGCAACCAACTCTTACAAACTAGCAACCAACTACTTAGTGATATGAGTGAGGTGACTACTTTGTATGAGAACATTATTGGCAGTTTGGTTGATATAGAAGCGGTCAATAAAGCAGGTATACAGCGCATGTTGTCTCAACGAATTGCCTTAGATGCCTTGGCGATTACCATGAATATAGATGTCAATAGCCGAAAAGAACAACTCCAAAAAGATATTGCTCTATTCAATCGCCAATTGGATGAGCTGAAATTTTACACAACCAACCACAATGCCCAAACAGCACTTGCGAAAGTCATCACCCATTGGAAATTGTATAAAAAGCATGTTTCTGGTGACTTAACAGATTGGGACATTAAATACCTGATAGAACATAATACCGCGCTCCTAAACGCTTGCCATGAGGTGGCATTGAAGATCATGGACGAAAGTGTGATTGAGTGCAGGTTTATTCCACTTCTTCAACTAGCAGGGACACAACGCATGTTGTCTCAGCGCATCGCGCTTTATGCTTTAGCATATAGGAAAGGCGGGCACCAAGAGTTGTGCAAAGGCATTTTGGACGAATCTATTGTTCAATTCAAAGCCTCTTTAACAAAATTAGAACGCTCTAGTGTCAATACGCCTACCATTTATGCCTTAATAGACAAACAAAAAAATTTAATTAAACGCTTAGAAGGTTATATAGCTACTATTGATAAGGTAGACCTTTTTCAGATTCTAATGACCAACAATATCTTACTAGCAGATGCTGAAATGTTAGTAAAGGCCTATGAACAACTCAATGAAACACTCTAATTGACATTCCTAATTAAACAAAAAACGTCTTCTTGATAAAGAGAAGCATTTCCTTTAAAGGAATCTAAACTGATAACCTAGAAGATAAAAACAGGATTAATTATAAGAACGATTCACTATCTTAGAAGGTACATAAAGCACTTCTCTGATGATCCCCTAAACCTTCTCTTAGTTACTCTCCTAGTTTTTATTCTCTCTTTAGTGATATTCTTCTTTCCCTACTTTAATAACCTAAAGTTAGAACTAAGTGTATCTTGTCTTTAATGCCGATATCATATGAGAACAGGATTTTTATTAGTGCTCTTATCCCTTAGCACCTTAAGTTATTCTAATAATTTTGATGATGAATTGCCTATAGGCAGAGCGGTTAACCAAGCGGGGTTACAACGCATGCTCTCCCAAAGACTTGCCAAGTCTTATTTAGCCGTATTGACCCAAATCAATATGCAGGAACATCTCCATCAAATTGAATTGGACATCAAGTTGTTTGAAAAAAATTACATTGAACTCAAACAAATGCCCATTACTTCTGCAAGAACTTTACAAGAAATTAAACTCGCAGAAAAAGAATGGGATAGTTATAAACAATTGGTCAGTAAAGCACCAAATATAGAAGGGGCACAACAGCTCTTGGAAAAGAATTCTATGCTTCTTGAACGGTGTAACAACGTTGTTCTTGCCCTTGAAAAACAAGCAGAGAAAATAGGCTTGCATTCCAAACATCATCAAGCCTATAATTCTATTGCCCATCTCACTAATGTTTCAGGGAGACAACGCATGCTCTCCCAACGCATTATGCTCTACTATCTTGCTGATCGACTTCAAATCAGTAATGCATCTACCAAGGCTGCCCTTCAAAAATCGATTGAACTGTATAGTACTTCTTTAGAAGAGTTAATAGGCTCTTTAGAAAATACACCAGAAATTGATTTTAAATTGGTTTCCTTAATGGATAATTGGAAGAAGCTAGAAGCCATTTGTAAAAATCTAGACCAAATCTCTGAACAACAAATGGATGAAATCATTACAATGGCTGATTTCATGGTCTTGGAAATGGACTTGGTTACCAATATGTATGAGTCCCTGGTTGACTCTGATATTGCTTCTTTAATGATTGGTAATGCTATTAACAAAGCGGGTAGGCAACGGATGTTGTGTCAAAAAATCACTAAAGCTTATTTAGCAATTACTCTTGGTATAAGAACTTTTGAACACCAAGAGGAATTACAAAAAACAAAACTATTATTTAATAAATCTTTGGCAGAATTAAAATCTTATGCGCCAATTCCAGAGATTGAAGAAGCCTTAAATAATGCTGAGTTGATGTGGCGCCAGTATGAATTATTAATTAATGATACGGAGCATTTAGAGCAAAATGCTAAGCAACTTCTTGCACAAAACACGGCGCTTCTGAGAGCTTGCCACAATGTTGTTTTGATGTTGAAAATCTATGCCAAAACCGTGAGCGAAAGTGATGTGCATTTTGACAACAACTTAATTAATCTCATTGATATGGCAGGGCAACAACGTATGCTTTCCCAACGCATGGTCTTGTATTGTATTGCTGCTAATTGGGTACCACAAGATCCTTCTATAGAATTAGAACTGCATAAAACCATTAAAAACTACAGTAATAATTTAGATAAACTCGTTAAAAGCAGTAGCAACACTAAGGCTATTCAAGGCCGCTTAACCAATATTATCAAAAACTGGAAGGTGATCTCTACGATCTGTTCAGAAGGTTCTAAGAACGATAGAGCACAACTCATAGACCTCAGCAATAAGTTGCTCCATGACATGAACGAAGTAACCAACATGTACGAGCAATTAATTGGTCGATTGTTGGATACTGAAGCCATCAACAAAGCAGGGAGACAACGCATGCTCTCCCAACGTATTGCCTTAGATGTCATCGCCATCAACATGAACTTAGATGTCCAGATGCACCAACAACAATTACAAAAAAGTATCACCCTGTTTGATACACAGTTGGATGAACTGAAAATTTACACTATTAATAGTCCTTCTAATGAAGCCGTTAATGCTTTAGTCAAACAATGGAAACAATATAAAAAGTACGCCTCTGGAACCTTATCGAAAGAGGACCTTATTGCTTTAGTCGAGAACAATACCTCTTTTTTGCAAGCGTGTGAGGACGTTGTACAAAAAATTCTAGCAGAAAGTGCCACCCAATCCAAAGTGACGTTGCTCATTCAGCTAGCGGGAAAACAACGAATGTTGTCTCAACGCATCACCTTTCATGCACTAGCGTATCGAAATGAAATTAACAAAGAACAGTGCCAGGTTATTCTCAAAACATCTATGCATGAATTCCAAACAGCAATAACACAGCTTCAACGCGCTAGTCTCAATACACCTCAAATTTATGCGTTAGTGGACAAACAAGAAAAACTAATTAAACGCTTAGAGAATTATGTTGCTAATATTGATGAAGTTGATCTCTTCCAAATTTTAATAACCAGTAATATTTTGCTTTCTGAAGCAGAAACATTGGTACAAGCCTATGAAAAGTTAAGTCACCCCAATCCATAAACAGAGAAATAAGTAGTAAAAACGAAGAACCATTCCTCTATCTAGAAGAATGGTTCTTTGCTTTTTAAGTCTTGGTTAAAATGTACTTTACATTTTCTTAGCCGTCTTTACAGAACAACCAAACGCTTTCGTATAAGCCTCTTCTGGCTCATTTCCAGCAACTAAAGCATCCAAAGCATTTGCCAAATAGTTCTTGGTGACTTCATCCTCGTTTTTATTATCATCAATGGCTCCGATATAAGCAATTTTATTACCTGCCTCTGTTTTGTTCACCACATACACATGAGGGGTTTTGGTCGCTCCATATTCAGGGTAAACTTTTTGCCCATCATCAAATAAATAAGGGAAGGTAAAGTTCTTCTCTTTGGCACGAGCAATCATTTGTTCGTAGCTATCTTCTGGTACAATCGTAGGGTCATTTGGATTAATAGCAATCACAGGATAACCTAATGCTTTATATTTTTTATCTAATTCAATTAGTCGATCTTCATAAGCAATAGAATAAGGGCAATGGTTACAAGTAAAAACAATTACATAACCTTTTGCTTCTGCATTATCGCCCATAGCAACCATTTCTCCATCGACATTTTTCAAGCTAAAATCAGATTTTAGAGCGTCTCCTACTTGATATCCTACTAAAGTAGCCTTTTCTGTTTTAGTAGCACTAGGTTTTTCTGTAACGAGTTGCTCTGTCTCTGCTGTAGTGTTTTTGTCCTCCATGTTCTTAGCCTCGTCCCCACTGTTACAAGCGATTAACAATAAAAAAGAAGTGCCAAGTATTCCTTGTTTCAAGATATTCATACAATTGTAATTTAGGTAGTTATTTTTAGAAAGCATTGTTGATAAGAAAGTTGCTGTCTTTGTTAGTGTTTAACACTTGACCAACCTTCCTAAATTTTTATAACTCCAAAAGCAATTAGAGGTTCATAAAACGACGCAGTTTGATTTCTAATTCATCATATTCAAAGCTCTGTGCATAAAATTGCTGTTTGGCACCTTTATAAAGGAGTGTCGCAGGCAACTCCCCTTCCCAATCACTGTTAATTTTCCCAATCCAGTCGTTCATTCCTTTTTGGCTTAATAATAAGACCTCTCCATCTAGCTGTTTTTTCTTTAAGAATGGATATAATTTACGCTCTAACTGGTCTTCAAAATCTAAACTCACCAAAATCAAGTGCACTTTTTGATCTTTGTATTGTTCGTACAATTTCTGAAAATGAGGCAGTTCTTTGACACAAGGCGCACACCAAGTTGCCCAGAAATTGACCACATAAGTGGTGTCATTGTTTCCTTGTAATAATTTCTCAAATTGCTCATAGGTATAATAGCCCACTGCTTTTTCGCCAGCAGAGAGCCATTCCTGTGGTTCTCGATTCAACGGGGCATTTTCCATACTACTCCTACAGCTTACCAACAATTGGAAGCATACTCCTACAAATAATAATGGATACCAATAATTGGTCGGTTTCATCTTCTTCTATTTAATTGCTTTTATTAATGCCATACTCGGCAACCTTCTGTACAATTCGTACAAATATCAATTTGATCTCGTCCTTGTAATAATCGTTTTCGGAAGGCTTTATACGCCTCATTGTGCCATACGTCCACAAATCGTTCGTGCTGTAAGCTTCCCAAACGATATTGAGCATCTTTATCAAAACAACAAGGCACAACCCAACCATCCCATGTGATGACACAAGAATGCCAAAGCTTCCAACAGTGGTTCAATAACTCATTTTTAATACGATAACTGCCATCTGTTTGCTGGGCATAGCGCGCATATTTATCAATAGTAGGAATCAGTGGATTTCCCTGCTCATAATCGTAAATTTGAGCTGTTTTGAGTTTCACTTCATCCACTCCAATTTCTTCTGCCAACGCTTTTACAGCATCAATTTGATGCTCGTTAGGGCGCACTACCAAAAATTGAAAAATGATGTGGGGAGTAGCTGATTTTAATTCTTTTTTCCAACGAACAACATTGCGGGCGCCCTCTAGGACTTTTTCTAAGTTCCCTTCCTTGCGGTAAGCTTCATACACCTCTTGTGTTGTTCCATCAACAGAGATAATAAGGCGATCCAAGCCAGATTCAATCGTGGCCTTGGCATTCTTATCATTCAAAAAATGAGCATTGGTAGAAGTCGCCGTATAAATGCCACGTTCATGGGCGAAGCGCACCATCTCCAAAAAGGCAGGATTGATATACGGTTCTCCTTGAAAATAAAAGGTCAGATAGAACAATTGATCACCCAATTCTTCTATGATTTTTCTAAAAAAATCAGCCTTTAAGTTTCCTGTATTTCTAGAAAAAGCACGTAGACCACTAGGACACTCTGGACAACGTAAGTTGCAAGCCGTTGTTGGTTCTACCGAGATAGAAAAAGGCAAGCCCCATTGAATGGGGCGTTGCAACCATTTTGTTAAATAAAAGGAGCTGTAGACTTTACTGGCATTCCATAGACGTTTGAACGTCATTTTTGACCAGAAACTCCAAGCATCTTTCCAGTAAATTTTCATTCGGTTGGTCTCGCTAAGAAAGCATCCAATAACACAGGTGTTTCTTCTAAATAATGGCTTTGCAATACATACATATGGTGCAATTGATGCCCTGCTATAATACTAATAATCGCACGTACAGAGTTGGGAAAAACTTCGCTTCCTCCTCTCGCTTCTTGCTCTTTATCATAAACGGAAAACTGCTGCAAACTAGTTGCTCGTATCAAGCGAAAATGCTCTCGAAGATGCGACCATTCAACATTCTCTGCCTTCGCATTAAGCGCATAGGCATCTTGATCAAAAGATAGGGCACTAGAAAAATCATTGCGTGCAAAACGCAATGCTCGATAAGCCATGATTTGTTCTGTATCTATAATATGCAACAACAATCCTTTTATGGTCCATTTGTCTGGCCCATACGCATAAGCATATTGATCAGCAGGTACTTTAGAAAGTATATATTCGCCATAAGCTTGGGTCTCTTTCAGTAGTTGAAGAGGGTCCCGTTTAGGCAAGTGTTTGATGTAAGTCGCAAAATAAGGATGTATTTCACTGTCAATTGGAAATTCCATTGGATCTATACAGATTAGTAGTTGTTAATAAACTTTTTTTCCTTTATCTAACCAACGTCCCCAATCTTTATCATAAGCATGGACAGATTCTGTTGGTTTCTCTTTATTATCTAACAAAGGATAAGAACGGTTGGTCCATTCAAAAATTCCCCCATATAGATTGTATACTTTGGTATAGCCCATTTTTTTAAGTTGTTCCGCAATTTTTTCACTGCGATAGCCAACAGAGCAATAAACGACCACAACAGCATCTTTATCGACTCCTTCTACTTGTTTCTTATTAAAGGTATTGTACCCAATCCAACGCGCATCTTCTAAGTGAGAAGTGGTATACTCTTCTTTCTCCCTAGCATCTAGTAAGACCAAATTAGGGGTATTGAGCTTATCTTGTAAGCGTTCACACGTAATGGTTGGAATGGAATGGCTAATGAGCCCTTCAATTTTTTGTTCGAATTTAGGATTAAGCGTAGGCTGTGCCCAAACCGATATTGTAGTCCCTAAAAGGAGGAGTGTAAGGAGTAACTTTGTCATAATAAACAGTTTTTATTAAAAAATAATACGCCGTGCTATCGCTAGGTTATTATTTAGAGTTTGTTTAAAA
>JBOEFW010000006.1:49549-55721 GCA_050633105.1 Aureispira sp.
AAAAAATTTAAACTTGCTCTTAAGTAGGCGATCGCACAAGAAATTGTTCCCTTCTTAATACAAAAACTATACTGATAATAAACATTGCAACACTCCACAATAATCTATTACGATTTTCTTACGAAGTTCCACAAAAAATAGTTGGGGGTACTATTAAAAGCTGTATTAAACCATGCCTGTCTTATTGTGTACATGCCAATAAGATTTTAGCATTCTAAATGGCGTCAAAATTACGGTAATAATAGCCGCAATAGCAAAGAACGTATACATCTTAGAAAGGTACTCTAAGATGCCATAACGATCTTGAAAGCCCATGCCTTCGTTAAAGTAAATCTGGGCTTCTTCTAAACCACTGTTTTGGCGCTCTAAAAAGTCTTGAAATTCAAAAAACTCTTGTACCATATAAAAAAGGAGTGGTAAACTCACAAAGATCAAAATGAATTTCATGATCTGAAAATGTGCTAAAAAGGTGTATTTCAAAAAGAAAACATAACGAGCAAAAGTGATAAAGATAATGCTGTACATAATCAATTCGTAAATAAAATCATAGCGTTGAAAGTACCCCCAAAGAGGTTGTACAATAATAAAAGCTGCAATGGCTGTTACCAACCACCAAACTACTTCCATAACTAACTTGCTTAACCGCTGCTTCTGTAAATTTTCCATCGTTGTTGTTCCTGTCACCTCCCTTAAAGATACTTATTTTTTCTTGGCTTTGGGATGTGCTTGTTCGTAGACCTTTTTTAAATGTTCAATTGAATTGTGGGTATATATCTGTGTAGCCGCCAAGCTACTGTGTCCTAAAAGTTCTTTGATGGCATTCAAATCCGCTCCATTATTAGCCAAATGCGTAGCAAAAGAATGTCTCAAAACATGTGGGCTCCGTTTTTCAATAGTAGTCAGCAAAGATAAGTAACGTTTCACTTTATTGTAAACAAATTTTGCATAGACAGGTTTACCTTTGTCTGTCAGTAAAATATTCTCTTCCTCGATTGTTCCAAACGTCTCTGCTGCCAATTCTTGATACCTCTTTAAATCGTCCAATAATCCTTTGCTAAGGGGCAATAGTCGCGCCTTACCACCCTTTCCAATCACCGAAAGTTGCTTACTATTCCAATTAATTTGTTGCCAAGTGAGCGCCATTAATTCGCTGCGCCGCATGCCCGTTCCATAGAGTAGTTCTAACAATAAATAATCTCGTACGCCAGCAAAACCTGCGGGAAAAGAAATTTTATCCGTTAGATCTTCCAAAGCACTCGCTTCTACAAAAGAAGGTAAGCGCTCTTTTTTCTTAGGCAAAGGAATCGTAGGAAAAGGCCGCTCTTCGATCGCTTGGCTACGACATAAGAAACGATGGTAAGTTTTTAAAGAAGATACTTTTCTATGAATAGATGTGGGTGCCATATCAGCTTGCATCAACTGTACAAGCCAAGATCGAAGTACCATGGCATTCACTTCTTCCCATTTTATTATCTGATAAGTGTTCTTTAAAAAATGAGAAAACTGCTTCAGATCACGTTTATAAGCCGCTATCGTATGTTCCGAATAGCGCTTTTCATAGGTTAAGTAGTTGATAAAAGCCGTGATTTCCATAAGGCAGTTCTATTGGTCGTGGACAACAGTAGAAAGGGTCGTCTAAAGTGCTTTTGGTTGATCAAAAAAGCCTAGTAATTCTGTTAAGTCTTCTAATACAATTACATTTTCAGGAGTATCATCCGCTTTGTTTGGGCTGTGGCAAAAACCAGAGATTAAGAGTTTAGGGCTTTGAATTTGCTTGCTGACCTCCTGTACATATTGTTCTGAGACATACCGTTTATGGCGTTCAGAAATAATTGTATAAACATAATCTGGTTCGTGTACGGAAATGGCTAATTTTAGGTCTTCCAATTCAATTTTACTTCCTAGATAAACCACCTCCATATTGCGTTTTTTGAGCATGTACTCTACAAATAACAAATAGAGTTCTTGTTGGTCTCCTTCTGGTAAATACAGCAATACTTTGGTTTGTTTACCACGTGTTTTGTTTTTGATCTGGCTGGTAACAGTAAGAATTTCTTGGCGAATAACACAGCTAGCAAATTGTTCGTGCATTGCACTAATTGATCCTGTCAACCACAACAAGCTTACTTTTTCTAAAAAAGGAACCAAAACATTTAGAATAGCCGCTTCTACTCCATGTTGGTCAAAACAACGAACCACTAACTCTGCAATGCGAGGGGCATCTAAATCCATCATGGCCATAGCTAGTGCTTGGAAATTGTCAGTATGCTCGGCCTCTGTCTTTGATAGTTTTCCTACTTCATTGGTGATTTCGCTTTTACTCATTTTGGCGATCTTAGAAATACGAATCCCCTTCCGATTCAGAAAAGCGATGTTCATTAAGAACTTCAAATCTGAATCCGTATAATAACGAATGTTAGAAGCCGTTCGTTTCGGTTCTATGATGCTGTAGCGCTGTTCCCATATTCTAATGGTATGCGCCTTGATACCCGACAATTTTGCCAGATCTCGAATTGAATAGTTGGCCAAGAGATCTCAATTTAAACTACTTCGTATAATTGACTTCGATTTAGTGGAAGTCAATAGATCCCATACATATGTATTTGGTTTTAGGACAGACTCTATCCTTCTATTCTACTGCTTTTTGGGTATTTCGTTAGATTATAATCTTAACGAAGGGAAGCGTTAATTTTTTAGAAGGGCTTAAACCTTATTTGTGATAAGGTCTAATAGAGGTGAAAACCACGAAGTGTTTTGTCTTTATAAAATTTACCTGCACTGTTAACAAAAGTAGAACGAATAAGTTTAGGAGCGAAGAACTTTGCCAATTGTTTTTGCTGATGATCGTTGTCTAATCAAAAATGCTCCTAGCATATACAAAAGCAGTTTCCACTATTTCTGGTGGAAACTGCTTCTTGTTATCGTGTTTTCGCTGCTTTTATTTTTTATCGAACACTAAAGCGCCCTCTTCATCGGTACTAACATAAATCAGGTCACCTTCGTTGAATTTTCCAGATAACAAATGCTTGGACAATTCATTGTCTACCCGACGTTGCAAGACTCGTTTCATTGGGCGAGCACCATATTGTGGATCATAGCCTGCTTCTGCCAAAACATCAATTGCTTCTTCTGATAATTCAATATCATACCCTTGACGTTGTACCCGTTTACGGGTTGCCTTGAACATCAACAACATGATTTTCTTGATTTCTTCTCTATTTAATGGCGTGAACATCACCTGTTCATCAATTCGATTCAAGAATTCAGGACGCATGTGGTCTTTTAAGGCCTCTACTACTTTCTCTTGTGTAGTGTCAATAACTTCTTGGCGCTTTTCTGGCCCCATGTCATTGATTCCGTCAAAATTATCGTAGATAATATTTGACCCCATATTGGTAGTCATAATAATAATCGTGTTCTTAAAATCTGCGACACGACCTTTATTATCTGTCAAACGACCATCATCCAAAACCTGCAACAAGATGTTAAAAGTATCAGGATGCGCTTTTTCAATTTCATCTAATAAAACAATTGAATAAGGTTTTTCTCGGACTGCATTGGTCAATTGTCCTCCCTCTTCATAGCCTACATATCCTGGAGGAGGTCCTACTAAACGCGCAACCGCATGTTTCTCCATGTATTCACTCATATCCAAACGAGTAATGGCCTGTTCATCATTAAATAAGTATTCAGCTAACGCTTTTGCTAATTCTGTTTTACCAACCCCTGTTGTTCCCATAAAAATAAAGGAGCCGATTGGGCGTTTTGCATCTTGTAAACCAGAACGGCTTCGACGAACAGCATCCGAAACTGCTTCCACTGCGGCTTGCTGACCAATCAAGCGTTCTCCGATTTTTTCTTCCATTTTGAGCAATTTTTCTCGCTCGCTTTCCATCATTTTACTGACAGGAATACCTGTCCAACGAGAAATAACATCCGCGACATCATTCTCATCGACCTCTCCATCGGTCATTCGTTTTTCAGGCGACAGTTTATTCAGGTCTGCTTCTGCCCCATTTAGGAGAAACTCTTGTTCTTTTATTTTTCCGTATTCTAGTTCTGCAACTTTAGCATAATCACCATTTCTGCGGGCTTCTTCTGCTTCTACTTTGCACGCTTCCATTTTAGTTTTACAGCTCTGGATAATGTTGATGAGTTCTTTTTCTGATTCCCAAGCTGCTTGGAGTACAACCAGTTCTTCCGTAATTTCTGCTAATTCTTTTTTAATTACTTCTAGCTTACTCTCATTCCCATCGCGCTTAACTACCTCTTTTTCAATTTCTAATTGGCGTTTTCTCCGATCAAGTGCATCCAAATTTTCAGGGACAGAATTGAGTTCCAAACGCAATTTAGCAGCAGCTTCATCAATTAAATCAATCGCTTTGTCTGGCAAGGCGCGATCACTGACGTAACGATTAGACATTTCTGCTGCCGCAATCAAAGCGCTATCTAAGATGCGTACTTTGTGGTGCATTTCATAACGATCACGCAAACCACGCAAAATAGCAACAGTTTCGGCAACACTAGGCTCTGCTACTTTTACCTTTTGGAAACGACGTTCTAAGGCTTTATCTTTCTCAATATATTTACGGTACTCATCTAAGGTCGTCGCTCCAATAGTCCGCAATTCTCCTCTCGCCAAAGCAGGTTTTAGAATATTGGCAGCATCCATGCCGCCGCCGCCGCCGCCAGCACCTACCAATGTGTGAATTTCATCAATAAATAGGATGACATCTTCTGACGTTGTAACCTCTTTAATCACCCCTTTCAGACGCTCTTCAAATTCTCCTTTGTACTTGGCTCCAGCTACAATAGCCGCCATATCTAGAGAAAATAGTTTTTTGTTCTTTAAATTGTCTGGCACATCATTGTCTACAATACGCCAAGCAAGCCCCTCTACAATCGCAGTTTTACCTACTCCTGCTTCTCCAATGATAATAGGGTTGTTCTTTTTTCGTCTAGATAGAATGTGTAGAATGCGACGAATTTCTTCATCACGGCCAATAATACGGTCCAATTTTCCACTTCTAGCCCGTTCATTTAAGTTAACCGCATATTTATTCAATGCATCAAATCCATCGTCTCCTGAGGGACTACTAATTGTTTGACCTTTTCGTAATTCTTTGATGGCGCCACCTATTTCTTTCTCATTTGCTCCCATTTTCTTTAGAAGCTTTGCGGTTTTGTCTGTTGTTACTGTTAGAATACCCGCCAAGATCATATCAATAGCCACGTACTCATCTCCTAGATCTTTTGCTAGGTTTTGAGCCGCTTGGATGGCCTTACTGGCATTCTTTGATAAATGGCTGCCATGATTATTACCACCATACACTTTTGGATACGTGTCCATGATTAAGGTCAAGCGGTTGTTCATTTCCGCAATGTCCACTGAAGTTTTCTTGAGCAGGTTAACGACTACACTGTCTTCCACATCCATCATCCCTTTAAGCAAATGCGCAATTTGGACATCTTGCTGTTCTTTTGATCGGACGTATTCCTGTGCTTTTAATATAGATTGTCGAGCCTTTTCGGTTAATTTTTCAAACATGGTATCGTTGTTATTTTATGGCGTGTACTAGTGCTTTTCTATGCGTTGATTTCGCAGTTACTTTTGTCTATCATTTCAATGCAAAAGCGCTTTGAAAAGTTCATTTGTGAAAAATAGCAAAAAAGCCTCAATTTTTTAACTAATACTTCCTTCACTTCGTTATTTATTTTGATAATAGGCCTTCTCTTTTTATAAGTTATTTTTAGAAGAAGAGAACTGTATTTTTCGTTCTAGAAAACAGGGCTATTAGAAGTTATTCTACATTATAATAAACTATTCATCAGCCTTGTAAATATCACTATTTAACGACAACTAATGATCAGGGTTGATCCATTATAGTATAAAAATAGCTTTG
The DNA here is from genome assembly GCA_050633105.1 of Aureispira sp. Taxonomy (GTDB): domain Bacteria; phylum Bacteroidota; class Bacteroidia; order Chitinophagales; family Saprospiraceae; genus Aureispira. The sequence continues at coordinate 55,453 of JBOEFW010000006.1, forward strand.
TAAAAGAGCATGTTTATCTCAAAAAATCAATTCTATCGTACCTCTTAATGAATCTTCCAAAGGTTGATCCCCTTGTTAAGTAGCTCTTATAATAGCGGCATTTGATAGACAATTCCTTCGTTTTTTTCGACAAAATGCTCTTCCTTAAATTCTTATTTAAGGGTAGATTTTTAATAACAGAACACTTGTTTTAAATTTCACGTATCTATCGAGAGAAAAAAAGGAGAGAAGAGTAGGATATAGGCAAAAAAAAAGCGTGTTAATACCAT